>JBGAJP010000011.1:0-49317 GCA_044224855.1 Pontiellaceae bacterium | reverse complement strand
AACACCCGTCCGTCCGGAAAAACGAGGTCGCGGGCAATTGATTTATTCCAGGGCCGGGGTGCGGCCCGCTGCAGAAATCGGGTTGCGTTCAGGCTGACTTTCAACACGCCGAGGAAAGCCCCCGGATTCCCGGCGCTGTAAACCGGAAAGACCATATCAATGGCCATCACCCCGGAACTCTCATCATACACAAGCCCCTGAATGCGTCCTCCTCCCGCCGGAAGATCGGATGCGGCAACCCACCACGCCTCATCCGCCTGCCAGTAGTCCGTCGTCGGATTACTGGCTCCGATCAGCCGTCCGTACCGGTCCGTCATCAGGATTTCTACAAACTCCGGATTCAGTTGCTGGAAAGCATGAATGGAATCCGAAACCGGCGCTGACAAAACCGTCCGCTGCACCCCGCCGGTTATTCCGGCAGAAACAGCCCACATTGATTCCGCCCGCTGAATATCCGCCATATCGGGCTGAGAAACCGGAACCGCAGCCGCCAGCGAAGGAATCGGGCTTAGCGAAACCCAGTTTAAAACCTGCTCAAATTTCTGCCGGATCCCGTCCTGAAGCGTGCCTGAAAGCTCTTCGGCAATCATCAGATGAATAATCCCCTGCTGCTTCTGATAATACGCTCTGCCGAAATGCCGGACGTAGAAAACACCCAGGAGCAGCGGTACGACCAAAGCCGCGGAAACAAACCCGATCAGTTTGACGTGAATTTTCATACGCTCTCCTGTGCTTCCTCATGCCCCCGCTTCGCAGCTCAAGATTATCACACCGAGGTATTTTGTACACCCGCTTTTTGTCCGCCGAAGGAGAAGACTCCTCTCAGAGCTATCGAGGACGCAGAGTTCTGGCTCGAAACGTAGATGCGACGCCCCGTCGCGTTTTCCAGAGTTCGGAAACTGTAGGCGCTGGCGATGACCGCGCCCACCGTGCGCGGCTACAGAACGTCCAAAGCTTGGAAAATTTTCATTCAAACAGTTGGAAAAAGAAAAAGGCCGGAACCAGCTTCCCGATCCCGACCTTCGACGTTCAGACCTTTGACTTTAGGCTTTCTGCGTTTCAAGAAGCTCAGAGATCCCCTTCTCGGCGAGATCCATCATTTGAGCCATTTGATCTTTGGTGAAAGGTTCTTCTTCGGCGGTGCCCTGCACTTCGACGAGTTTGCCGGAAGCGGTCATGACGACGTTCATGTCCACTTCCGCTTTGGAGTCTTCAAAGTAGCATAGGTCGAGCAATGGTACGCCTTTATAGATTCCAACGCTGATGGCGGCAATCGCTTCTTTGATCGGATCTTCTTTGATCAGCTTTTCGGCCAGCAGGCGGTCAACCGCCATACGCAAAGCGACATACGCGCCGGTGATCGAAGCCGTGCGCGTTCCGCCGTCGGCCTGAATCACGTCGCAGTCGATGTAGAGCTGGCGGCGGCCCAGCTTCTTGAGATCAATCACCGAACGGAGCGCGCGGCCGATCAGCCGCTGAATTTCCATCGTACGTCCGCCGAGCTTGCCGGCCGTCGATTCGCGCTTCGCGCGGTCGGGCGTAGCGCTCGGAAGCATTGAGTATTCGGAAGTGACCCAGCCGCCTTCGACATTCTGCTGGCGCATCCAGCCGGGGACGCTTTCGTCCACGCTGACGGCGCAGATGACTTTAGTGTTACCCATCTCGACCAGCACCGAAGCTTTGGCGTTGATGGTGAAATCGCGGGTGAATTTAACCGGACGCAGCTGGTCCGGTCGCCGTCCATCGTATCGCAGTTCTGCCACGTTGATAAACTCCTCGAGGTTGATGCCTGTATTGATCTTGTTGAACGGTTTTTTATCCATAAGGAGGCCGATTATGCGAATCCGCCCCCCGATTGCAACGGGGAAAACCGATAAACCGCACCGGGAATTCAATTGCAGAGGTCACTGAGGTACAGAGACAGAAGCTTTACAAAACACACAGGGTAAAATCATTTCTGAGACGTTGCGTCTCCCTTCGCCCTGCCATCATTTCCATTGTATCAAAAAAGCTCAGTACCTCAGTGACCCCTGCATCGGGTCAGCGGGCCGGCGACCGGCGCGGCGAAAACGATCCGCCGCGATGTGCCGGACGCGGCGCATGCCCCTGGCCCGGTCCGCGGGACGGGCCGGAAAAACGGCGCTGTCCGCGCTGAGCTTTCGGTTCGGGCCGTGCCGCAGCGCCGGTGGCGTTGCGCGCTTCTTCGGAATGATATTTGTGCGTCTTATCCACGGAAATGGTTTTGCGGATCATCTTTTCAATATCACGCAGAAAGTCGCGTTCGCGGGCGGCGCAGAACGCCACGGCGTCGCCGTCGGTTCCGGCGCGGGCCGTGCGGCCGATGCGGTGAACGTAGGTTTCCGGCTCTTCCGGCAGATCGTAATTCACCACATGCGTGATGCCGTCCACATCGAGACCGCGCGCGGCGATATCGGTGGCGACCATCGCGCGCAGTTTGCCGGTCTTGAAATTATGCAGCGCCGTCGTGCGGGCGTTCTGCGATTTATTGCCGTGAATCGCGGCGGCGGTGATGCCCGCCCCGATGAGACTCCGGACCACTTTATCCGCGCCGTGCTTAGTGCGGGTGAAAACGATCACCTTGTCCATATTGTGGTCGGCAATCAGATCGATCAGCAGCCTGTCCTTGTTCTCCTTATCGACAAACATCAGCTTCTGCGCAATGCGCTCAACTGTCGGTTTGCCCGGATCAATGGTGATCTGAACCGGATCGTGCAGCAGTTCCTTCGCCAGACTGGCGACCACCGGCGGCATCGTCGCCGAGAAAAAGAGCGAGTGGCGCTTGGCCGGCAGTTTAGAAATCACCTTGCGGACGGAGGGAATAAAACCCATGTCGAGCATGCGGTCGGCTTCATCGAGAATAAACAGCTCAATCAGGTCGAGCTTAACGTGACCCTGCGCCATCAGGTCGAGCAGACGCCCCGGCGTTGCGACAACAACGTCGAGTCCGCGGCGCATGGCCTGAATCTGCGGGTTCTGACCGACACCGCCGAAAATTACGGTGTGGGTGACATTCAGGTGGCGACCGTATGTTTTGATGCTGTCGCCGATCTGGGCGGCCAGTTCGCGAGTCGGAGTCAAAATCAGCGCGCGCGGTTTTCCGCCGGGCGCAGTTTTCTTATTCTGAGTCATTTCCTGCAGGAGCGGCAGTGTGAACGCGGCAGTTTTGCCGGTACCGGTCTGCGCGCAGCCGAGCAGGTCGCGGCCTTCCAGCAGATGAGGAATCGCCTGCTGCTGAATCGGTGTAGGAGTCGTGTAGCCTTCTTCGGCAACAGCGCGCTGCAGCGGCTCGATCAGAGCCGCGAATACATTCTGTGATTTCATGAACCTTCTTTTCCGTCCGGAATATTTCAAAAATCTCTGCCTGCCGGACGTGTAGGAAAGAAGATGCTGCGTAACCCGCAGCGTGCGGCCCGCGATGTGCAGACCGAATTGAGCCGTGGGTTGTAGGCTTATGCCGCCGGAGTGTCAACCTAAGATTCCAAAACATTTTGCTACCCGGCCAGCGGAGTGCTAGAACCGTGTCGTTCTGCCACTACTCAAAGGAGACACCATGAGCCTTGCCGACGAGATTCAGAAACTGAACGACCTCAAACAGGCCGGAGCCATTTCAGAACAGGAATATCAGCAGGCGAAAGACACGCTGCTGAAAAACTCCGGCCAGCCCGAACTGCGCCCTGCGCTGGATGCAAACTCATGGGGACTGTTCATCCACCTTTCGCAGTTCTTCGCCTATCTGCTCCCGCTGGCCGGAGTGATCATCCCGCTCATCCTCTGGCAGGTTAAACAAAGATGAATCCGCGATCATCGACCGGCACGGCAAAGTCGTCATGAACTGGCTGCTTACCGAATTCATCCTGCTGCTGATCGTTGTTCCGCTCTGCTTTATCCTGATCGGATTTCCGCTGCTGTTCATAGTGGCCTTACTCGGCATCATCTTTCCGATCATCGGCGCTATCAAAGCCGGTAACGGCGAAGTCTGGCCCTATCCGTGTTCAATTCGGTTTTTTAAATAGGAGTAAAAATGGCTAAACGGAAAGAATCACTGTCTTTCGGACAGGCTCTCAACAAAGAGCTGAAAAAAGCCGGAATCGGAGTTGCGGCGGCAATTCTCGCGGCAATCTTTTTCCTACTGGTCGTCATGCCATTACTGACTAAAACAGTATCGCAAATCGGTATGCACTAATCTTTTTTTTAACTCAACTGTTTATGAGGCTTCCAGCTTCAAGCCAGCGACAGGGATGCCGCTTCCACTATTTAAAATTCTCTATTCAACCAGCTTGCGGGACGGGCGGGCGGACATCCAGGCTTTCATTTCGGCGTCGAGAGCTTTGCACTTTGCTTTGTCGTCGCGCAGTTTGACGAAGGTGCAGTAGAGACCGAGAAACGCCTGCCGGAAGGTTTCGAGCATTTCCATCCGTTCCTGAAAGCGGCCTTCGGCGTCGATGGCTTCGGTCGGCGGCAGTTTGATGCTGCGGAAAGCGAATGAGTCGGCGTCGAGCGTGACGGTCCAGCATTCTTCGCCGCGAGCCAGCGTAAGCTTGGCGCGGCGCAGCTTCTTCCCGCTGAGTAGCGCAGCGCGCGTTTCGGCGCTAAGCATCGGTTCGCCTTTGCGGATGGCGGTTTCGCCCTGCTCTTCTTGGTCGAACAAAAGCGGTCCTTCGACCAGTACGGCGAATTTTCCGCCTTCGGGCAGATCGACTTCGCCGCCTTTGGCTTCGGACATAAACCAGAGCCACATCAGGAATTCGCGGCCGGGCATACAGTCGGCCCACTGCTCGGCGGCAAAGCTCCAGGGCGACCACTGGTCGGCGCGGCAGCGCGCTTCACTCCACGCGGCGGAAACCGGCTCAACCGGAATCAGTTTGACGCCGGTAGTTTTGCCGAAGTTAATCAGGAATGCATCCAGCTGGGTTTCGGACAGAGCGGTAGCGTAAAGCGTTTTTTCTTTCGGGTCGTAGCAGAAGTCGACGCCTTTAAGCTGCGGCGGCATTTGCGGCAGAAGCCGCTCGATCACCTGTTTTTTGATTTCGCTGCGGGTGGCGCGGTTGACGAAGTCGCGGTGCTCGGCCTGCATACGGGCCAGTTCCTCCATGCGGCACTCGGCGCGCAGGAGCGAAGCGGGAATTTTGCGCTGGGCCTGCGTCAGCGTCAGACGCAGAAAGCCGGACGGCCAGGCCGTTCCTTCGTTGATGTCGCGGTCAAGCAGATGGCGCGGGCCGACCCAGCCGTGAATTTCCTCATCGAGCAGGTAATCAACCGAGCCGAGTACGTCAGCGGCAAACTTTTCGTAGATATCCACCGGCAGTTCGCCGGGCACGTAAAACATCCGGAAACTGATGGAGCCGCTTTCAAAAGACATGGGAGACCTCGGTTATTAGTTAAAATTGGAGCGCACATCTTTCCTGTTTTGAGCTTCGGCCTCCAGCCTTTTTAGAAAACAACTTTCTTTCCGGAGCGGGCTTCTGTAAAAACTGCCAACGGAGAACCACTTATGAGCATTAAAGTCGTTATTCAGGGCGCGGCGGGCCGCATGGGCAAAACGCTGATCCGCTTTATTCAGGAACAGAAAGTCGCCGGACTCGAGCTGGCCGGCGCGATTGATCTATGGGACGTCCCGAACATCGGCAAAGATGCCGGGTTGGCCGCCGGAACCAAAGAAGCGGGCGTAAAGCTCACCACCGATCTCGCCGCCGTCGCGCCAGGCGCGGACGTTATTATCGATTTCACATCGCACTTCGGCACGGCGGGCAACGCCGAACGTATTGCCGGATGGAAAACCGCCTGGGTGATCGGCACGACCGGCCTTGGCGATGCCGAGCTGGCGGAAGTACATAAAGCCGCGAAAAGCGTTCCGGTGATGATGGCCGGCAATATGAGCCTCGGCGTCAACCTGCTCTGTAATCTCGTCAAGGAAGCGGCGAAGGTGCTGCATGCGCGCGGCTACGATATTGAAATTATCGAACGGCACCACAATCAGAAGAAGGATGCTCCGAGCGGTACAGCACTGATGCTTGGCCAGGCCGCCGCCGACGGCGCAGGCCTTGATTTGAAAAAGTCGCAACGCGACGGACGCACCGGTCTGCCCGGCGCGCGGACAAAAGATGAAATCGGCTTCCACGCGGTACGCGGCGGCGATATCGTCGGCGACCACACCGTACTGATGGCCGGAACGGGCGAAATGATCGAACTTTCACACCGCGCCACCAGCCGCGAAACGTTCGCAATCGGCGCGCTCAACGCCGCCGCGTGGGTGGTTCAGCAAAAGCCCGGCCTTTACAGCATGAAAAATGTGCTGGGGCTTTAAAAGCAGAGTGCTGTCACCGATAGCACCGCGGACGGCTCGGCGAGCCGTCCCTGCTGTTCAATTTCATTCTTTTTCCTCAAGCTCCTCATCGACCGCCATGCGGTAAATCGATGAAAGCTCATCGGCTCCGCTCACGCAGACATGCAGGTCGCGCAGCAGCCCGTGCTCAAGGCCGTAAATCCAGCCATGTACAGTCAGCCCCTGCCCGCGCCGCCATGCATCCTGAACAATTGTGGTGTGGCAGACGTTGGACACCTGCTCGATGACATTCAGCTCACAGAGTTTATCACTGCGTCGTTTCGGGTCAGCGATCCGATCCAGCGTGAACTCGTATTTCTGGTAGATGTCGCGAATGTGCCGCAGCCAGTTGTCGACCAGTCCCTGCGGACGGCTGTCCATCGCGCCTTCTACACCGCCGCAGCCGTAATGTCCACAGACGATAATATGCTTCACCTTAAGCAGATCCACAGCGTACTGAATGACAGAAAGACAGTTCATATCGGTATGAATCACCATATTGGCGATGTTGCGGTGAACAAACACCTCGCCGGGCTGCAACCCGATCAGTTCATTTGCCGGCACACGGCTGTCCGAACAGCCGATCCAGAGATATTCCGGTGCATGCTGGCCGGACAGCCGTTTAAAAAAGTCCGGATCTTTTGCAAGGATCGCCCGCGCCCAGTTCCGGTTGTTTTCAAAAAGATGGTTTAACGTACGCATTTTTCGACAAAGCTCCTTATAACAGTCCGCATCCGCGGCATCGTTTCTTTCGCTGTACGGATTACATCCTCGCCGCTCAATTTTTCATCGCCAAGCCCGGCCGCCCAGTTGCAGACACAGGAAAGCCCGGCCGTTTTCATTCCAAGCGCATTGGCAAAAATCGCTTCCGGCACGGTGGACATCCCGACGGCATCGGCACCGAGCGCGCGGAACGCACGGATTTCGGCGGGCGTTTCGAAAGACGGCCCGGCTGTCGCGACATAAACGCCGGAAGCATCCGCGCCGGATGCGATCAGTGCCTGACGGAGGTCGTGATCGTAGACAGAGGTCTGGTCAGGAAACCGCTCGCCGAACGCCGGATTATACGGGCCGGTCAGCGGACTGCCGCCAAGCAGGTTGATATGATCTTCAAGCGCCATTAATGTGCCGGGCCGCAGGTCGTCACGAATGCCGCCGGAGGCGTTGGTGAGCAGTACCGTTTGCACACTGAACTGTTTGAGAATCCAGACCGGCAGCACAACCGGCGTCCAGCCGCCGCCTTCATAAACATGGCGGCGGCCTTGAAAAATAAAAAGTTCCGCGTCACCGCACTCCGCAACGAGCAAAGTTCCCGCGTGGCTGATCACAGCTGTTTTCCCAAGGTTCGGGATTTTTTCATACGGCAGCGAGTCCCTGACCGTGAAACCGCTGACGGCTTCGCCCCAGCCCGATCCGAGAATAATGCCGAGCCGAGGCTTCGCCTGCGGCCACGCTGTCCGGACAGCGGTGACGGCCTCATCCATAAGAATCTGACTGATCGCTTGCATGGCTTGATAGTAAAAGGATCGAAGCGTAGCATCAAGCTCATGAACAAGGCATTTATGCGCGAAGCCATTGCGCTTTCCGTTGAAAAAATGGAAGAGGGTGAAGGCGGACCGTTCGGAGCGCTTGTTGTTAAAAACGGCGAAGTGATCGGGCGCGGCTGGAACCGCGTCACTTCAACCAACGATCCAACCGCGCATGCGGAAGTGATGGCAATCCGCGACGCCTGCCGGAAGCTGGGCACCTTCGATCTTTCCGGCTGCGAAATCTATGCCAGCTGCGAGCCCTGCCCGATGTGTCTCGCTGCGATCTGCTGGGCGCGACTGGATAAACTGTATTTTGCCGCCACGCGCAAAGATGCCGCTGATGCGGGCTTCGCCGATGAGATTATTTACGAAGAACTTTCTAAACCCCGGGAAAAGCGGAGGCTGCCCGCCGAACAGGGACTGCCGGATGAAGCGCGCAAAGCGTTTGAACGGTGGAAAGCAAAAGCCGGCCGGACGCCCTACTGATCATCTTTCATCGGACGGAAATAGTCGCAGACCGGCAGTGAGAAAAGAACGCCCAGCAGCAAGCCGTTCAAAACCGCCACGACCAAAGCCGCGCCGAAAAGAAACCAGAGGCCTTGCGCCTGAAACGAGAGCACAGCGCTGACGACCGTAAACAGCAGCGAAAAGGAAAACAGAGCCGCCAGCATCATCTGAGCGATCAGCCAGGCCAGCCGCGAGCGCTGTATGAAACCGCGGAATATCGCTACAGACAGTAGCAGATAGCAGAACATCTGCATCATCTGGAAAACCAGATGAATCGGACGCACCAGACCGGTTAACAGCGCATACTGTACAACCATCACAACAAGCAGAGCGCCCAGCAGGCCATTGAGATACTTCGGCATAATTTTAATTTTCCGCTTCATATATTCCTCTTCGAGCTCTCTACAAATCAGCTTAGACGTTTGTACCGTTTCTCCAAGCGAAAATAAGTTTCTGAATCAATCCGCGATGAGTTTATCACCAAGCAGCTTCCGCAGGGTGCATTCCGCCGCCTGAAGCGCGTCCAAGTGTCCAGATGCCGCACTAAGGCGGATTTCCACTTTTCCGCCGCCGGGATAAAATCCGACCGAAACTCCGGGACTCTGGAAACCATCCGCTTCCAACCGGGTCACAATGTCGGATTCACTGAGATTCGCCGTGGTCAGTACACGGACTTCGAGAGGCACGGCATCGCTGAACTGCCCGCGCAGCCACGGAATAATATGCTCTTCGAGAATGACTGAGAATTCGTTCGGCGGGCCGGGCAGAATAAAGAGTGTTTTACTTTCCGGAAGACCCAGCCGCTCGCCGGGCGCGGCCCCGGCGGAATTGATGAGTGTTTCCGCGCCTTCAAGAATCAGCGCCTGCCGTTCAGCGGCAGGCGTTACAGCGCGGCCCCGTTCGGCATAGCGTTTATGCAGCGCATCCAGCCCGGCAGGCGACATGACGGTCCGGCAGTCAAAAAGTCCGGCCAGCGCATCGCGGGTGATGTCGTCGGAGGTCGGGCCGAGTCCGCCGCTGACAATGGCGATATCAACCCGCCGGAAGGCTTCGCGCACGGCCGACTGAATGGTTTCGATTTCGTCGGGAATGGTGGTGTCGCGCGAAAGACGCAGGCCGATTTTTGCGAGGGCCGCACCCAGCGTCTGCGCGTGGCTGTTGAGCGTACGTCCGCTCAACAGTTCGCTGCCGATGGAAATCAGTTCGATGTCAGCTTTCATAGCCGTTGGGATGAGCCTTGTGCCAGTTCCAGGCGCTTTCAACGATGGAACGCAGGTCGGCATATTCCGGCTTCCAGCCGAGAACGGTTTTGGCTTTGGCGGAGTTTGAAATCAGGCGGGTGCAGTCGCCGGCGCGGCGCGGCTGGAGTTCCGCCGGAATCGGATGACCGGTAACTTCGCGGGCGACATCGATGACTTCTTTGACGGAGTAACCGTCGCCGTTACCGAGATTGAACGCACCGCTGATGCCGGGCTTGAGCGCAAGAATGTGCGCCTGCGCAAGGTCGCGGATGTGGATGTAGTCGCGGATGCAGGTTCCGTCCGGCGTTTCGTAGTCGTCGCCGAAGATGAAAATTTTCTGCCGTTTGCCGAGCGGCACCTGCAGGACAAGCGGAATGAGGTGGCTTTCCGGCGCGTGGTCTTCGCCATAGCGGACGGTGGCGCCGCAGGCGTTGAAGTAGCGCAGGAAGACACATTCGACGCCATGAATCTGCTGCGCCCACGAGAAGATTTTTTCGCAGAGCAGTTTGGATTCGCCGTAAACGCTTTCCGGCTTCTGCGGAAGGGATTCGTCCATCGGAACCCGTTCGGGTGTGCCGTAGGTGGCGCAGGTGGAGGAGAAGATCAGCTTTTTGCAGTCCGCCGCAACCATGGCTTTCATCAGGTTGAGCGAGCCGCTGACGTTATTTTCAAAAAAAGGAAGCGGGTTGACCATCGATTCACCGACTTCGATATAGGCGGCGAAGTGAATGACAGCTTCGGGCTTCACCGACTTCAGTGCCGCTTCAATGGTTTCCGGCTGGCGCAAGTCGCCCTGAATAAATCCGGCGCGGGGATCGACCGCGGCGCGGTGGCCGCGCTCCAGATTGTCGAACACCGTCACATCGTGCCCGGCATCGCAAAGCATCTCTGTTGTTACACTTCCGATATATCCGGCACCGCCGGCAACCAAAACCTTCATGAAAAATCTCCTTCGTTAACTGAAACCGAGCCGGAAAGATAGCTCCGGATGTCCGCTTCGCCAAGTCATTCCTCTGCATGCCGTTTCATGTTGAGCCTGTCCGTCAAATACTTTATGGTTTCACCGTCATATCCTATGACAGCCGGCCGTTGAAATCCGGACAGGCAAGTAAAGGCTGAAATCATGAACGGAAAGCGTCACATTGTTTTCTCCTCACAGAGCATCTCCGGACGCAAACGTAATTATGTGCTGTACGCAACCGGACTGCTGATCCTGATTGCCGGTATCGGCGCGGCGCGGTACGCCGGACAGAAAACCGACCTGCAAATGCGGCGGGATCTGGTCAACCGCGCAGCCGAGATTGCTCTCGCCATCGACCCGGATGATGTCCGGGCTCTTTCCTTTTCCGCCGCCGACCTGAACAAGCCTGAATTTTTGCGTTTACAAGCCCACCTGCGTGCCGTGGCCGAAGCCTCCGGACTGCGCAGTCTCTATACGATGGCGCTGCGCAACGGAGAAATCGTTTTCGGCCCGGAAAGCCTGTCGCCGGACGACCGTTATGCTTCACCTCCCGGCACCGTATATCAGGAACCAAGTGAAAAGGATTTCGAGATTTTCCGTACGGGTGAACCGCAAATCCAAGGTCCCGCCAACGATGAATACGGAACATTTGTAACAGCCTCCTTTCCGGTAACCGATCCCCAGACCGGCAAAACACTAATGGCGGCAGGAATTGATGCGGAAGCGTCCGCATGGCGCTCTGCCATTCGCAGGGCCCAGTGGACTCCGATCCTGGTTGCGGCCGGACTCCTGTCGGTTCTGCTGGCCGGGCGTCTGCTTATCAAATGGCGCACAAATCGTTCGTCCAACCCGTCCGGGCATCTGCGGCATATCGAATCCAGTCTGTGCGCGGTGTTTATGCTCATGCTGACGATGACCGTCTCGATCCTGCTGAATGACGCGGAAAAAAAAGCGCGGGAAGAAACCTTCCGCACGCTGGCACGGGCGCAGGCCGCCATTTTTAACGAAACCTTCCTCAGCTTTCACAACGAACTGCATGCCGTGTCACAGTTCTTTGAATCGAGTGAAATGGTTACACGTGAAGAGTTTCAGCTTTTTGAACAACGGCTTACAACAGACACCCCTGCGCTGGCCTGCATATGGGCTCCCGAAGTTCCGGCAGGCGAGGTGGAGCGGTTTACAGCTGCAGTCCGCACAGCCGGACTTGAAAATTTCCGGATCTGGCAGCAGGACGCACAAGGAAATGCCGTCGCTGTAACCGGACAACCCCTGCTTTTCCCCGCTTTCTATATTGAACCGGACGGCGACAACAAGCAGGCATACGGCTACGATCTGGGATCGGATCCGGTCTGCCGGGCGGCTATTCAGGAAACGCTGAAAACGGGCCTCGAAACCGCCACCGATCTCGGAAAACTCATTGCACTGCCGAAGCAGCCAGCAGGAATTGTTATGTTTCAGCCGGTTTCTGCCGCACGGCAAAAAGGTCTGGTGGCGCTGGTTGTAGATGTTGAGCAGATGATCCGGAACCGATTTTATAAAACCGGCGGCGATCACGCCGGACTCACCGTTACGCTGTATCAACTGCAAGCAGGCGAAAAACCCCGGCGGCTGGTCTGCTCGAGGCCAAATTGCGCCGAAACCTGCCATGAAACCGCAAAATATGATCTTTATGAAAAAGTTCCGCTGTTTGCTTTCGGCAAAACCTATTCTCTGCTGATCCTCCCCGAGAAGAAATGGCTGGCAGCACACCCTTTAAACAGCGGCAGAAACGCGGCCGGGGCCGGACTTCTTTTCACGGTGCTGCTTTGCGGGCTGGTTCATATGCTCGCCAACCGCCACATTCTTCTCGAACAGCTCGTACAGCAGCGAACGGATGAACTGGACCGGAGCCGCCGTAAAATCGCGAGCCTCTTCCGCTCTGCGCCGGTCGGCATCGGACTGGCCGTCGACCGCGTTCTTATGGAAGTGAATGACCATGTCTGCATTATGACCGGCTACCCCCGCTCCGCACTGCTCGGAAAAGACGCCCGGCTGCTTTACACCTCGCAGGAGGAATACGAACGGATCGACCGCGAACGGCTGGAACAGATCAGGAAAACCGGCAGCAGTACGATTGAAACCCGGTGGAAACGCCGCGATGAAACCGTGATTGATATACTGCTCACGTCTGCACCGATCGACCCCGCTGATCCGCATAAAGGCATCACCTTTACAGCTCTGGATATTTCCCGGCGCAAACAGGACGAGCAGGCATTACGCGCCAGTGAAGAAAAATACCGCACCACTTTCAGCTCCATCGGAGATGCGGTAATTTCCACAGATATAACCAAGTGCATCGCCGGCATGAATTCCGTGGCGGAAACGCTGACGGGCTGGAAAGAAAAAGATGCCCTCGGTCAGCCGCTGGAGACTGTTTTCCGGATTATTAATGAAAAAACCCGAGACCCCGTTAAGAGCCCGGCGGACAAAGTTCTGGCAGAAGGAAAAATTGTCGCTCTGGCCAACCATACCCTGCTGCTCTGCAAAGACGGCCGCGAAATTCCGATCGCCGACAGCGGCGCGCCGATTAGAAATGAAGAAGGCGAGATCACCGGCGTCGTACTGGTTTTCCGGGATCAGACTCAGGAGCGGACTGTCCAGAAAGCAATCAAGGAAAGCGAGCGGCGCTACCGGCAGCTTTTCGAAAATATGACCACCGGCTTCGCACTGCACGAGATGATCTATGACAGGCAGGGCGCTCCGCTGGATTACCGTTTCCTGGCTGTCAACCCCGCCTTTGAAAAACTGACGGGGCTAAGCGCCGACCGGATCATCGGAAGAACGGTTAAAGAGGTTCTTCCCGGCACGGAACTGCGCTGGATTGAACAATACAGCCAAGTTGTAAAAACAGGCGAAGCCGTTGAATTTCAGGATTACTCAAAAGAACTGGACCGGTTTTTTGATGTAAAAGCATTCTGCCCGGCCCCGGACCGTTTCGCCGTTGTGTTCACGGATATCACAAAGCAGAAACGCGCTGAAACGGATTTGAATGAGCGCCTGAATGAACTGGAACGTTTCAACCGCGCCGCCATCGACCGGGAAGTGCGCATGGTTGCGCTTAAACAGGAAATTAACACCCTAAGCAAACAACTGGGAGTTCAACCCCCTTATCCGGTTGCTTCAGCCAATCAGGAACCATCCGCCTTGCCCGGTCCGAACCGGACCGGGTTCTTCAAACAGCTGTTTAAAAGGTTACCGGTCCGAACCGGACCGGGTTCTTCAAACAGCTGTATAAAAGGATTATCTCTCATGCAGATTAACAGATTTCTTTCACTGCTTCTTGTTTGCGCCGCGCCGCTCTGCCGGGCGGAACCGGATATCCGTGCCGCAGCCAAACCGAATGATGCGCAGTTATCTTTCAGCCATTCCGGCAAACAAGTTGACAGTACAGAGCAGACACAGAAATTTCTGTCGGCCATGCTGGCTTTATTCACACTGTCAGTGACGGGCGTTGGAATTATTTTTGCCCTGAACCGTCGGGTTAGAAGGCGTACTGCCGAACTGAAACTGGCAAACCGTACGCTGAAAGATTCCCGCATCGCCGCCTTAAACATGATGGAGGATGCCATCGAGGCAAAGAACCAGCTGGAAGAGAGTCAGGTCCGGCTGAGATTAACTCAGTTTTCACTCGATCACTCCGGCGATGCTGTATTCTGGCTGGATTCCGCCGAAAAGTTTTTCTACGTCAACGAAGCCGCCTGCCGCTCGCTGGGTTACACCAAAGAAGAACTGCTGCAGCTCTCCGTGAAGGATATAGACCCGAACTTCCCGCAGGAAAAATGGCTTACGTTCTGGGCTAAACTGAAAGAAAAAGGATCGTTGGTCTTCGAGTCGCGCCACCGGACAAAAGACGGGCGCACCTTTCCAACAGAAATCCACGCCGGGTTCATCTGCTACAGCGGCCTGGAATATGTTTGCGCGTTTGTTCATGACATCAGTGATCGAAAACGCAGAGAAGCCGAACTGCAACGCCTCTCCACGGCTATTGGACAGTCGCCGGAAGCGGTCATGATTACCGATCTCGCCGGGATTATTCAGCATGTCAATCCGGCGTTCGAAACCATCTCCGGCTTCCCCCGCCAGGAAGTGATCGGACAAACGCCGCGTATTCTGAAAAGCGGACAGCATGATGCCGCGTTTTATTCCAACCTCTGGAAAACGATTACGTCCGGCAGAAACTGGGAAGGCCGGGTTATCAACAAACGGAAAAACGGCAAACTCTACACCGAAGAAGCGACCCTGTCCCCGGTGCGCGATTCCTCAGGCAACATCACCGGCTATGTCGCCGTCAAACGCGACATCACCGAAGAACTCGGCAAAGAAGAACAGTACCGGCAGGCGCAGAAGATGGAGGCGGTTGGACAGCTGGCCGGCGGAATTGCCCACGATTTCAACAATCTGCTTCAGGCTATTCTCGGGTTCAGCGAAATTCTCTTAACCCGGCTGGCCGCCGGCACCGTTGAACACCGGAATGTCGCCGAAATCCAGAAAGCCGCGAACCGGGCGGCTGAATTGACCCGGCAGCTGCTGGCTTTCAGCCGTAAACAGCCTGCCGAAAGGACGCTGCTGCATCTCAACACGACCATTCAGGATACGGAAGTACTGCTCCAGCTGCTGCTCGGTGAGAAAGTCAAATGCGCCTTAAAACTGACGCCAGACCTGTACCCGGTGTATGCCGATCACGGACATGTAACTCAGATTATTTTAAATCTGGCCGTCAACGCGCGCGATGCCATGCCGGACGGCGGGCTCCTGACCATCGGCACCGAAAATATTCTCTTCACAGAACAGAATATGCCGGCGAATCCCGATGCACGGCAGGGTAAATTCATCTGCCTGTCCATCACAGATACAGGTACCGGGTTGAGCCCCGAAGTGAAAGACCATCTCTTCGAGCCGTTCTTTACAACCAAAGGCGTCGGTAAAGGAACCGGTCTGGGGCTTTCCGTGATCTACGGTATCGTCAAACAGAGCAAAGGCTGGATTCAAGTGGACAGCGAAGAAGGCCGGGGAACCGCTTTCAAAATTTATATGCCGGCCTGCGAACCGGAAGCCCGGTCAGCAGACAGCACTGTGTCGCCGGACGGATCAGCCAGGCAGCGTATCCTGCTGGTCGAAGATGATCCCGATACGCGGAATATGGTTCTCCGGCTTCTGCAGAATGCAGACTATCAGACTTTTTCCGCAGGAAGCCTTAGCGAAGCATCGCAGCTCTTTGAACAGGAACAGGGCCGGTTTGATCTGCTTTTCAGCGATATCAGTCTGCCCGACGGAACCGGAATTGAACTTGCCGACGACATCCGGATGAAAAAGCCCGGGCTCCCCGTCCTGCTTTACAGCGGCTATCAGAACCCGCGGGAACGCTGGGATAATCTGGATTCCAAAGGATATCACTTCCTGCAGAAGCCTTTCACCGTCACCGCCCTGCTGGCCTGTGTTCACGACATCTTGACGGAAACAGAGAAGTAAGGGATTCTTAAACTACAGCTTTAACTGAAAGAGTAGAAATATGGCGAACATTCTGATTATCGAAGATGATCTGTCGGTTCAGCAGATGTTTAAACAGTATCTTGAGAGTAAAGGCTTCACGGTTTGCTGCGCCTCTGAAGGACGCCAAGGCATGGATTTGATGAAACAGCAAAAGATCGATCTGATCATCACCGACATCATGATGCCGGAAATGGACGGGCTTGAAGTGATTCAGGAAGTAAGGGAACACTATTCCGACACGCCCATTATCGCCATTTCCGGCGGAATGCGCGACGTGCCGATTAACTTCCTGCCGCATGCCAAAAAATTCGGTGCCTGCCGGGTTTTCGAAAAGCCGATTCCTTTAACGACTCTGCTTGCGGCTGTGCAGGAACTGCTCAGTGAAGCTAAGGCGACCGAGTAGCCTCCGCTATTCGGCTTTACCGGCGTCCGGTTTTTCCAGATAAACCATTCCGGCCTGCGGACAAATCGTCACTCTGTAATTCCGCAACAGTTGCGCACCGATACGTGTTCCGCCGGACGATTTCAAAACCGCCGGAGCAGAAAAAAGCACATCGGCGTCCAGCTGCATTGCAGCAACCGGCGATGCACCGTCCGTCGCAACTTCAAAATCGCCGGCCGGGTCGATCAGGATCAGGCTTTCTTTACCGTTCACCGCGCCGCGCACCGCACAGGCACCGGCATACTTCACAAGCGGAATTTTTGCAATGACCTGAGAAGGATCCGGCGCGTAGGCCGTTTTGGCCGTCGAAAGCAGAACCTGCTTTTTACTGTAATCCAGCTGGATCTGCTCAAACTTTCTGAGAATTTCCCAGCCAATCACTCCTTTAAGTTCCGGCTTTTCAATACCGCGGGCCTGCGGGCCGAGAGGGCCGGTCGCCATGCGCACGTACACCAGCGGAAGTTCAATATAGAGCTGCTTAAAGCGCATTGACGGCACGGTCGACGGACAACCGGCGAACTCATCGCCGGGGATCTTAGTCAGTTGTGCGTCACGCTCACCGACCGGCTTCGCGCCAAGTTTTTCCGCCAAATTAAATTCAAGCCAGCTGGTCGACGTACTAAGATCCAGCAGTACCGGCGAAGATATCCCGTAGTTTTCGCGCAGCATTACCACCGGCCGGAACGGCTCTTCGGCTTTCATCGGAAGCGCAGCTCCCTGATTGGCATGCATCCGGGTACCGCCGCGATATTCGACTCCGCTGGGAGTCTGATAAATGTCGAATCCGCAAATGCGCGGATCACGCACCCTGGCAAGATAGACCGACTGCTTCTTCCATGGAACCGGTTTTGTCTCTGTGGTTTTACAGCCCGTAGAGAAAAGCATCAGTGCACTCAGAGCAAAAAGACCGGTTTCCATTTTCATCAGAGTTCCTTTCTATCCGCCGAAGGGCGGCGCCCATCGAGCGTATCCAGCAGGTAGTAGATATCATGACTGTCATCGGAGATCGAACAAATCAGCAGCCCTTCCGTAATTGAGAAACGGACGCTCATCCATGCGGGGAGCGACGGATTGCTGTACTGCCAGACAGGCCATGCGCCGTACGAACGCGACGGTTTTATGCCTGCGGGCGGAAAAAGAGTCAGCTGCCAGCGGAGCAGAAATGCGCGTGGACCGATCATGCTGACAGCAACCCAGGAATCGCGCCGGTCGCGTCCGCCGAGCGGAACGGTGGCCACGGTCAGCGGACTGTCTTTCACCGTTTGGAGGCTTTTCTGCCAGAGTCCGGGATCATCGGCACCGGTTCTGCCCAGCAGCGAAAAAAACGAAAGAAACCGGCCGGGGGTCTCGCCGCGGTAAACAAGTTGAGCATGCACAGGAACCGCTTTAAGGGCGCAAAGTGCTTTAGACGGTATATAAAAAATCCAGCCGAACACCGAAAGCACAAGCAGCAAGGCCAACGCACAGACGATCCTGCGGCGCATCATGCCTGAACCGTTCCTTTAAGCGCGGCAATCGAACTGATGCCTTTGGCAGCCATCCATGTTTCCATTCCTTCAATCACGCGCACAGCAGTGGAAGGATCGGTGAAACTGGCGGTGCCGACAGCAACGGCATTTGCACCGGCAATGACAAACTCAAGCGCGTCTTCAGGGCTGTAAATTCCGCCCATTCCGATGATCGGAATTTTAATTGCCTTGGCGGCTTCCCAGACCAGTTTGATAGCGATCGGCTTAATGGCCGGGCCGGAAAGACCGCCGGTACGGTTGGCAAGCTGCGGCTTGCGGGTTTCGATATTAATCGCCATGGCGGGATAGGAATTCATGATCGAGACCGCGTCGGCACCGCACTCTTCAGCGGCGCGGGCGAATACTTTGATGTCCGCTACGTTCGGTGCCAGTTTGATGATGAGCGGCTTCTGCGTTTTCGCGCGGACTGCATCAACCACCGACCGGAAAAGATTCACATCGGTTCCGTAGAGCGCCCCGCCCTCTTTGACGTTCGGGCAGGAAACATTGACTTCGAGCGCGCTGATCCGCGCCTGCTCGTTGAAAATCTCGGCGACGCGGCTGTAGTCTTCGACGGTTTTCCCCCAGATATTGACGATCAGCGGCACCCGGTAGTTATCAAAGAACGGCAGATATTTTCTGATGAAACCCTGCGCGCCCGGACCCGGCAGGCCGATGGCGTTAAGCATACCGCCGGAAGTTTCGAATGTGCGCGGTGTGGAATTGCCGACGTGCGGTTCCGTGCAGATTCCTTTGACGGTGATTGCGCCGAGCCGGTCGAGATCGACAAGGTTAGCATATTCGGGGCCGTAACCGAAGGTTCCGGAGGCAACCGTCACCGGATTTTTCATTTCCAGCGAACCGATGCGAACAGCCATATCCGGCTGTTCAGGCCGGGAGCCGGGAGCCGGGAGCGGGGAGTTCTTCATGAAAGGTCCCTTCCCAATAAACTTTTTCTGAACGCCTCAATCATTTTACTTTCCTCTTCAAGCGCAACGAGTTGCTGATCCCGCAAATCCTCACTGATCAGCCCTTTTCGCGCAAAAAGGATCAGCATATTTGCATTCTCGAAACACGAGCGTTTAGCGAAGTTCAAAAACTGTGCAAATTCCTTTTTCGAGGCCGAACCCGCACCTTCAGCAATATTATTTGAAATACTGAGTGCCGCACCTCTTAACTGATCTGAAAAACGATAAAATTTACGTTCATCCATTTCGCTGGCAACATCGAGTAAATAGTCGGCGATCTCAATGGCCCGTTTCCATATCTCAAGATTCTGAAATCTAAACTGCGCCATGGTTTCCTCTATTGCTCCCAGCTCCACGCCCCCTGCTACTCCTCCCAGAGAATCTCCCGTGCTTCGAAAACCGGGCCGTCTTTGCAGCAGCGCGCCCATTCCCAGCCTTCGGCGGTTTTGCGTTTAATGACGCAGGTGAGACAGGCCCCGACGCCGCAGGCCATATTGCGATCCATGGAAAGCCATGCGGTGAGGCCGTTGCGAATGGCGCGGTCGCCGACGGCTTTAAGCATGGCGTTCGGTCCGCAGGCAAACATCTCCACTCCCTGCCCCCTGCCCCCTGCTCCCTGCTCTTCAATCCACGGATCAAGCGCGGCGGTGACGAGCCCCTTTTGTCCAAGCGAGCCGTCGTCGGTGGTAACACGCACATCCCAGCCGAGCGCTTTGAACTCATCGACACAGAGAATATCAATCGCACTGCGTCCGCCGAAGAAGGCGACGCCTTTCACAGGAAGCTTAGCGGCCTGCAGATAAAGCGCCGCATTGCCGTAGCCGCCGGCGACCAGCACCGGTGTTTTTGTGTTTCCCCCGATCATCGGGAAACCGGTGCCGAGCGGACCGATCAGATTAATCTCTTCACCTTCGCGCACAGAGCACATGGCGGTGGTGCCTTTGCCGACGGATTTATAGAGTATCGAAATCCCTTCGGAATCGGCTTTGAATACACTGAAAGGACGGCGCAAAACGGCATCGGCCAGACGCGGTACGCGCAGGTGAACAAACTGCCCCGGCTGCACAAGCGGTCCGACAGCGGGAGCGGAAAGTCTGAGCAGGCGGTAGTCGCCCTGAAAGACGCGATGTTCAATTACGGTGGTTTTTTCCTGTGTCATCGGGCGGGGATTGTGCGAGGTTTCAAATGCGAGGTCAAACGCTTTCCGCCCGCGGCGATCAGGTCACTATTGCAGCGGAGCGTTCGGGCGGCGTTGTTCCTTGAGTTCCCGGCGGTAATCGGCCAGAAAGGTCAGGATATCGGGATTACGGTTGTCTCTGGCGAGCTGTTCGGCCGTTTCTTTTTCCGGCGACTGCACATTGATATCAGCACCGCTCCGCACCAGAACTTCAAAAATACCGGTATGGCCGAGTTGCGCAGCCATCAGCAGCGGAGTGCGTCCCCGATGGCCGCGAAGCTCCGTATCCGCTCCATGTTCAAGCAGCATCCGGGCTATCCCGATCTGATCGCTGCGAACAGCATGATGTAAAGGCGTCCATTCGTACCGATCCTTTGCATCCACATTTGCGCCGTGCTCGAGCAGCAGACGAACCATGTCTGCATGCCCGCGGTTAACGGCATAGTGCAATGCGCTTGCACCGGTAGAGGCGCGAACATTCAGATCGGCACCGCGATCAATCAGAATACTGATCATTTTCAGGTTGCCGGAGCGGGCGGCGCACAGAAGATAGTTTTCGCCGGCGCAGGCAAGGCCGTTTGTAAGCGCTCCGGCAGCAACCAGCGGCTCAACCGACAAGCTGTTGGCCTGCACAGCCAGATAAAGCGGCGAGGCTTTATCGGCGTTGAGAGCCTGAAGATTCGCTCCGGCAGCAATCAGCCGCTCAACCAGCCGAGGGTTGCTCTGCATGGCGGCGAAATGAATTGCTGTGTTGTCCTGCTGACCCGTCCGGTTAACATCAGCCCCGGAGGTCAGCAGTAAATCCATGGCAGCCGGATTTCCGTTTTTAACCGCGTACATCAGCGGAGAAAGACCGGTGTTATCAAGCGCATTGATATTTGCTCCGGCAGCCAGCTGTTTTTTGATCAGTTTGAGGTTTTCGGTTGCCGCAGCATTATGAATAGTCGGCCCCGGACGCATATCCAGCCAGCACAACCCGCCAAAAATCACCAACGCAACCGTAAAAACTGAAATCCAGAACCAGAACGCCTTCAAAGTATCTTTCTCCGCAACCTGTTATACGGCAGAGAGATTACTCTTTTTAAGGAATGCCGCATGTCAGGGATTAGCCTGAAATTAGTGTGGGGGATCGTCTTACGAAACGGCAAAAAAGTTCATACCTTTTTGTCGAGGATCCACTGAACCGCCCGCTGAACCAGCTCGGTTGAACCATGCACACCAAGTTTTGCCTTGATGCGGGCCCGATAGGTTTCGACAGTTTTGACACTCAGGTGCATAGCCTCGGCGATCTCCGCCGTACTCTGCCCTTTTCCAATCTGCTCAAAAACCGCCAGTTCGCGATCGCTGAGTTTAGTGACCAGATCGCATCCGGCATCGACCCGCCGGACGGTCTGCATAATTTTCTGCTTAACCTCTTCACTGGCATAAACACCGCCGCTGAGCACGCAACGGACAGCCTCAACCAGCCGGTCGGGATGCGCACTCTTACTGACATAGCCGGCGGCGCCGGCACGCAGAACCCGCTCTGCATAGAGCATCTCGTCCTGCATGGAGAGAACCAATGTCTTTATATCCGGAAGCTGTGCGGCAATATCTTTTACCAGATCAAGACCTGATTCACCGCCCAGCGACAGATCAATCAGAACAAGATGAGGAGCTGCTGCCGTACAAAGCTGCAAAGCTTCCGCCCTGCTGGCGGCTTCGCCGCAAATTGTCAGATCAGGTTCACGTTCAATAAAGTCGCGCAGACCTTGGCGGATAAATGCATGGTCGTCGACAATAAGGATTTTTTTCTTCGCGCCGGGGGGGGGTTGTAACGCTCATGCGGCGCATACTGCCAGATTCGCCACTGATTACAATTCCTGTTTACTGCGGTTTTCTCTTTCGTCCGCTTTGACTGCATTCCAGACGGCATCAAGTTCTTCCAGTGAGCACTTTTCAATTTCGCGCCCCTCGGCATGCAGACGGTCTTCCAGACTCCGGAAGCGGCGCATGAACTTGACAATGTTTTCGTTGAGAAGATCTTCGGATTCGTGTCCAAGATAGCGGCTGAGGTTTACGGTTGAAAAAAGCAGATCGCCAAGCTCTTCGCGAATGGCGGATGCGTCTTTCTGAGCCATCGCTTCTTTTACTTCCGCCAGCTCTTCTTCGAGCTTGGCGATAACGCCGCCGATTTCATCCCACTCGAAGCCGGCGCGCGCAACACGCTTTTGTACCAGATGGGCTTTCGCCAGCGCCGGCAGATGGCGAGGAATACCTTCCACCAGTGAACGCGGCGTTTCCGCATCCTTTTCGGTTTTCTTGATTTTCTCCCAGTTACGCAGAACCTCACCGGAAGTGTCGGCCTTCACATCACCGAAAACGTGCGGATGCCGCCGGACGAGTTTATCGGCAATGCCGCTGACGACGTCATCAAAATTAAACTCTCCGGCCTCCTCGCAGATCTGCGCCTGGAAAACGACCTGAAGCAGCAGATCGCCCAGCTCGCCGCGAAGTTCAGCGCGGTCGCCGCTTTCAATGGCATCGATCACTTCGTAGGTTTCTTCAATCAGATTAGACTTGAGCGAATCCAGCGTCTGCTCGCGATCCCACGGACAGCCGTCCGGTGCGCGCAACTTGCGCATAATGCCCAGCAAACGATCAATAGATGTTTCTTTCATGACTTCTCCCGAATAAAAAAGGCTGAACACGATGGTTCAGCCTTTGCGCTGCAAAAAGGATGCCTGCGTTACCGGCGGCTGACCAGCTCCAGCAGTTCTTTGGCTGACAGGTCGCCCAGCGTATCGAGTACGACTTTGGCGCCGGTGAAATCTTCAAACGCGGTGTAGGCATCCGGAAGCGCAATCGCTGTGGCACCGGCTGTCAGCGCGCCTTTGCAGGCGGCGCGTGAAGCGACAATAGCGATCAGCGGAATATTTTCCTGTCCGCGCTGTTTGAGAATACGCAGCCAGTGGTCGGCGCGCGGGAAAATCGGATCGATGCTGTCCATCGCCACCAGATCTACACCCATTGTGTCGAGTCCGGTCTTTTTCATCAGTTCCTTGGCGGCCGTTTCCGGCCAGGCCGAAAGAGCAACAACCTGGATGTTACGTTCCTGCGCCGCCTTGATGAGAGCCGGAAGATCCTTATTGAGCACCGCTTTGTCTGCAAAGGCTTTAACCAGCAGGGTTTCCGCCTGTTCGGTCAGCTGGTCGCCGGTGGTCAGATTGCGGCCGGAGGCTTCAATCATGGCCTGAATGGCTTTGCCGGGGCGCGGAGTGAGGCCGCAGCGGGCAAACAGCGCCGGAGTGACTTCAATGTCTTTGCTTTTCATCACCTGTTTGAGCGCGTCAAACATGATCTGGCGACCGTTAACGGCGACATATTCGAGTTCGAAGAAAAGGACTTCCCGCGCCTTGCTTTTTTCGGCGGCCGGTTTGGTTTCAGTTTTGGCTTTGCTCATTCAGTCTGCTCCGGTTAATTACACATTTTTCTATAAAAACGGGGGATAGTGTATGCGGCGGAACCCGCACAAGTCAAGCGTACTAAAAATACCTCCCCTCCGGCGCAGGAAAAGGATTGCAAGCCTCGGTTCGGATTGTGATTATGTCCGGAATTTTGGCGAAAAAACGGGACTTTCCAGCGGACATAAAATGAAAAAAGCAATCATCGCACTCGAAGACGGCACCTGTTTCACCGGCCGGGCCTTTGCCGGCGCCGGCGAATTCTACGGTGAGCTGGTGTTCAACACCTCGATGACCGGCTATCAGGAGATTCTGACCGACCCCTCCTATAACGGTCAGATCGTCACCATGACCTACCCGCTCATCGGCAATTACGGCGTGAACCCCGAAGATGTCGAATCGCGCGCAGTTTTTGCGAAAGGACTGGTCATCAGCGAATGCAGCCGGGTTGCCAGCAACTGGCGCTCGACCGTGAGCCTGCCGGAATACCTTGAAAAAGCCGGCGTAGTCGGCGTCGATCAGGTGGATACGCGCGCTATCACCATCCATATCCGCGACAAGGGCGCGATGAAATGCATCATTTCGACTGAAGACCTTGACTGCAAGAGTCTTGTAAAAAAGGCCAAGGAATCCGCCGGGCTCGTCGGACGCGACCTTTCCACCGAAGTCAGCACGCAGAAAACCTATCTTTTCCCGGAAGGCGGAAAGAAAAACGCCCGTTTCCGCGTGGCGGTCATCGACTGTGGTATTAAAACCAACCAGTTGCGCATTTTTGATGAACTCGGCTGCGAATGCCACGTATTCCCGAATACCGCCTCGGCCAAGGAAATTCTGGCAAGCAAGCCCGACGGCCTTTTCCTTTCGAACGGACCGGGCGACCCGGCCGGCGTTCCGCAGATTGTCGCGACCGTTAAAGAACTGATTGAATCCAAACTTCCGACCTTCGGAATCTGCTTCGGCCACCAGATGCTCGGTCAGGCGTTCGGCGCGAAAACCTATAAACTGAAGTTCGGCCACCGCGGCGCCAACCAGCCGATTCAGGACCTGCGCACCGGCAAAGTGGAAATCGCTTCGCACAACCACGGCTTCTGCGTTGATCCCGCCACCCTGGATCCAGCAATCGCCGAAGTCAGCCACATCAACCTCAACGACAACACTGTTGCCGGCCTGCGGCATAAAACGCTGCCGGTGTTCTGCGTGCAGTACCATCCGGAAGCCTGCCCCGGCCCGCACGATCCCTACTACCTCTTTGAAGAATTCATGGCGCTGATGGATCAGTATAAAAAGAAATAATGAAAAACTGGAAAAACATAACCTTGTTGACGCTCGGCACACTGTTGCTGATCGTCAGCTTTCAGAACCTCAAGGCCGTTACACTCCAGATGCTTTTCTGGCCGGTGCGCGTGTCGCCGGTCATTCTGATTCCGCTTATGTTGCTGACCGGATTTGCCGCAGGACGCCTTACACGCAGGAAACGGGGTTGAGATGAAACACAGTGAATGGATTGCAATTTTAGATTACGGCTCGCAGGTCACCCAGCTGATTGCCCGCCGTATCCGCGAGCAGAAGGTGTACTGCGAAATCATCCGCTTCGACACCAAAGCCGCCGACCTCGCCAAGCGCGCACCGAAAGGCATTATCCTTTCCGGCGGCCCCGCCAGCGTCACCGACCAGGGCTCGCCGCTGTGCGACCCGGCAATTTTCGATCTGAACATTCCGATCCTCGGAATCTGCTACGGAATGCAGATGACCTCGCAGACGCTCGGCGGCAAAGTACACCGCGGCACCAAGCGCGAATACGGCAAAGCGATGATGCAGGTCACCAAAACCTGTCCGCTTTTCCAGGGCCTCGAAAAAAATCTTCAGGTCTGGATGAGCCACGGCGACAAAGTGGAAACGCTCCCCGCCGGATTTGAAGCCGTGGCGGTCAGCGACAACTGCCCGTACGCCGCCATGCAGAACACCGCGAAAAAAATCTACGGTGTGCAGTTCCACCCGGAAGTCGTTCATACGCCGCAGGGCGCGCAGATGCTTGGCAACTTCGCCTATAATGTCTGCGGCTGCTCGGGTGACTGGAAGATGAGCAAATTTATCGAAGACAACATTGCCGCTATCCGCGCCAAGGTCGGCGAAGATCACGTCCTGCTCGGACTGAGCGGCGGCGTGGACTCCTCTGTTGTCGCCGCCCTGCTTCACAAGGCGATCGGTCCGCAGCTCCACTGCGTTTTTGTAGATAACGGACTGCTCCGCTACAACGAAGCCCGCGAAGTCGAAGAACTTTTCGGCAACGCCTTCGGCATCGACCTGCACACCGCGCATGCACAGGATACCTTTCTGAGCCAGCTCGCCGGGGTCACCGATCCTGAGAAGAAACGTAAAATCATCGGCAAAACTTTTATCGACGTTTTCGCTGAAAAAGCGCGCAGCCTGAGCGGCAAAGTCAAATACCTCGCGCAGGGCACACTTTATCCCGACGTCATCGAAAGCGTTTCGCCGATCGGCGGCCCGTCGGCCACAATCAAGAGCCATCATAACGTCGGTGGACTGCCCGCCGACCTGAAGTTCGATCTCATTGAGCCGCTCCGCGAACTCTTTAAGGACGAAGTGCGCGCCGTCGGACGCGAACTCGGCCTGCCGAGTTACGTCGTCGACCGCCAGCCCTTCCCCGGCCCCGGGCTCGCCGTACGCATCCTTGGCGACATCACCAAAGAACGTATCGACCTGCTTCAGCTCGCCGACCTGCGCGTCCGCGAAGAAATTCTGAAAATGCCGAACCACCTCGACGTCTGGCAGTACTTTGCAGTGCTTCTTCCGATCCAGACCGTCGGCGTCATGGGTGACGACCGCACCTATGAAAACGTCGTCGCCGTGCGCGCCGTGCAAAGCCTCGACGGCATGACCGCCGACTGGTACAAGCTGCCCTACGAAGTCCTCGACAGCATTTCGAACCGCATTATCAACGAAGTCAAAGGCGTCAACCGCGTCGTCTACGATATTTCTTCCAAACCGCCTTCCACCATCGAATGGGAATAACTCATGCCAAAAAGAACTGACATCCACCACATCCTGATCATCGGCTCCGGCCCGATCGTAATCGGCCAGGCCTGCGAGTTTGACTATTCCGGAACGCAGGCGTGCAAAGCGCTCCGCGAAGAAGGCTACCGCGTCACGCTGATCAATTCCAATCCGGCCACGATCATGACCGACCCGGCCACGGCGGACGCAACGTATATCGAACCGATCACGCCCGAAACAGTTGAAAAGATCATCGTCAAAGAACGGCCCGATGCCCTGCTGCCGACGCTCGGCGGACAGACCGCGCTCAACACCGCCATGAAGCTTTACAGAAGCGGTGTACTCCAGAAATACAACGTTGAAATGATCGGCGCCAACTACGACGCCATTATGCGCGGCGAAGAGCGTGACCTTTTCAAATCGGTCATGAAGGAAGCCGGCATCGAAACGCTCAAAAGCTTCCACGTTCATACGCTCGACGAAGCGATCCATGTCGCCGAAAAAGAACTGCCCTTTCCGATCATCGTGCGCCCCAGCTTTACGCTCGGCGGAACCGGCGGCGGCATCGCCAACAACATGGAAGAACTGATGCAGATCGCCGGACGCGGTCTGGAAGCCAGCCTCAGCCATGAAGTACTTCTCGAAGAATCCGTCTATGGCTGGAAAGAATTCGAGATGGAAGTCATGCGCGACCGGAAAGATAACGCGGTTATTATCTGCGCCATCGAAAATATGGATCCGATGGGTATTCATACCGGCGACAGCATTACCGTTGCGCCGACCCAGACGCTGACCGACCGCGAATATCAGGCGATGCGCGACGCATCGATCAAGATCATGCGCGCCATCGGTGTAGAAACCGGCGGCTCGAACGTCCAGTTCTGCATCCACCCTGAAACCGGCCGCATGGCCGTGATTGAAATGAATCCGCGCGTTTCGCGCTCTTCCGCGCTGGCCTCCAAAGCGACCGGCTTCCCGATCGCCAAACTGGCCGCCAAGCTGGCTGTCGGCTATACGCTCGACGAGCTGCCGAACGACATCACCAAAGAAACGCCGGCCTGCTTCGAACCGTCCATCGACTACTGCGTCGTCAAAATGCCGCGTTTTGCCTTCGAAAAATTCCCGTCGGCCGACGCGCATCTCGGCGTCAGCATGAAATCCGTCGGCGAAACCATGGCCATCGGACGCAACTTTAAAGAAGCTCTCCAGAAAGCATTCCGCTCGCTGGAGATCGGCGTGGACGGCCTCGACCTGAAAGCCGAAGCTAAAGTTCCTCTCGCCCGCCTGGATGAATGGCTGACCCGCACCAAGACCGAACGGTGTATCGCCATCAAAGTTGCGCTCAAACAGGGCTACTCCGTCCAGAAGATTGCCGAAATTACCAAGATTGATCCGTGGTTCATCGACAACATTCTGCAGATCGTCGAAATGGAGCGCGAAATTCTCGATGCGCCGAAGGATAAACCGCTCGACATTGATCTGCTCCGGAAAATCAAACTCAACGGTTTCTCCGACGCCCAGATCGCGGTGCTGCGCGGACAGGATCCGCTGGCATTCCGCGAAGAGCGCAAGAAAGCCGGCGTTATTCCGGTCTACCGTCTGGTGGATACCTGCGCCGGCGAGTTCGAAGCAGCCACGCCGTACTTTTATTCCAGCTACGGCGATCTCAACGAAATCCGCCACACCGGACGGAAAAGCATTATCGTGCTCGGTTCCGGCCCGAACCGTATCGGCCAGGGGATTGAGTTCGACTATTCCTGCGTGCATACCGTCAAGGCGCTGCGCGAAATGTGCTATGAAGCCATCATGGTCAACTCGAACCCGGAAACGGTTTCGACCGACTATGATACCTCCGATAAACTTTATTTCGAGCCGCTCACCTTCGAAGATGTGATGAACATCTACGAGCAGGAAAAGCCGATCGGCATGATTGTCCAGATGGGCGGACAGACTCCGCTGAATCTCGCCGACCGCCTGCTCGCCGCCGGTGTGCCGATTCTCGGTACATCGCCGAAGAGCATCGCCATGGCCGAAGACCGCGAACTTTTCCGCCAGATGATTATCAAGCTCGGACTCAAGCAGCCGGAAAGCGGCACCGCCAAGACGATGGACGACGCGCTGAAAATTGCACACCGCATCGGCTTTCCCGTCATGATCCGCCCGTCGTTCGTACTCGGCGGTCGCGCGATGATGGTCGCCTACGACGAAACTGAATTTGTTCCGTTCACCCACGCCGCCTTCAACGCCAGCCCGGGCCATCCGGTACTGATCGACCGCTTCCTCGAAAACGCGATCGAGATTGACGTGGATTTGGTCTGCGACGGAAAAGATGTTTACGTCGGCGGCGTCATGCAGCACGTCGAAGCGGCCGGCATCCATTCCGGCGACAGCGCCTGTTCAATTCCGCCCTACTCGCTCGACCCGAAGATCGTCAGCGAAATCGAAGCGGCCTGCACCCGCATGGCGCTCGAACTGAATGTTAAAGGGCTGATGAACTCGCAAATGGCCGTCAAAGGCAGCGATATCTACGTTATCGAAGTCAATCCGCGCGCCTCGCGCACCGTACCGTATGTTTCGAAAGCTACCGGCGTACCTCTGGCGAAAATCGCCACCGAAATCGCCGTCGGCAAAACACTCAAGGATCTCGGTCTTGTCGGTTTCCGTCCGCAGCTGAACTGGTATGCAGTTAAAGAAGCGGTCTTCCCGTTCAACCGCTTCGCGGGCGTCGACCCGATCCTCGGCCCGGAAATGAAATCCACCGGCGAAGTCATGGGCATTGATCAGACCTTCGAAATGGCCTACTGGAAATCCCAGATCGCCGCAGGACAGATGCTGCCGGCCAACGGTTGCGTATTCCTGAGTGCCACGGATCGCGACAAAGGCTGGATGGTTGAAATAGGCAAAGCGCTGGCTGATCTCGGTTTCACGCTAACCGCCACCGAAGGTACCTCCAAGGTGCTTTGCGCCGCCGGACTGAAGGTTACAGAAACCTGCAAACTCGCCAGCGGACAGCACCCGAACATCATCGACTTCATGCAGGACGGAAAAATCGCCATGGTCATTAACACGCCCAGCGGTCCCGTCTCGCGTATGGACGAAATCAAAATCCGCTCCGAATGCATCCTGCGTAACATTCCAATCGTCACCACCGAGTCCGGCGCGCGCGCTACGCTCGGTGCCATCAAAGCGATCAGCGGAAAAGAGTGGAACGTTAAGCCGATTCAGGATTACCACGCATAACTTTGCGGCGGAAAATTCCAGACATCGGAGAGGTGCTTTGTTAGCGTGTGCGGACTATGGCAGAGAAAAGCACACCGATGATGGATCAGTACCGGCGCATCCGCCGGGAACTGCCGGAAAACACCCTGCTTTTCTTCCGCCTCGGCGATTTCTATGAAATGTTCATGGAGGACGCCAAGGAGGCGGCGCGCATCCTCGATATTACACTGACCAAGCGCCACGACATTCCGATGTGCGGGATTCCTTACCACGCCGCCGAAGGGTATCTGGCCCAATTGATCGAAGCGGGCAAGAAGGTTGCGATCTGCGAACAGGTTGAAGACCCCGCTGCGGCCAAAGGCATTGTGAAGCGCGAAATCACCCGCGTGGTGACGCCCGGAACCATTCTCGACGAAACATCGCTCGACCGCACCAGGAACAATTATCTGGCAGGTCTCGTCCGCGAAGGCGCGCGCTTCGGCCTTGCGATGCTCGATCTTTCGACCGGCGCGTTCTGGATTGAAGAGTCGGCCAGCGCGGGCGCGCTTACCGGCAATCTGGCGCGCTATGCGCCGCAGGAGTGCATCGTCGCCGACGCCGAGGCGAACGACCCGGAAATTCTGGCGGTCGTAGGCCGTACGCTCAAAACCGTCGGAGAAGACTGGACCTTTGAGCCCGCCAACGCCGAAGACGTTCTGCTGCGCCACTTCAAAGTGCATTCGCTGAAAGGCTTCGGTTGCGAAAACTCGCCGCTTGGACTGCGTGCGGCAGGCGCAGTTCTTTATTACGTGAACACCGGACTGCGCCGCAACCTCGCGCACGTCCGGCGCATTCAGGTTAAAAATCCGGATGACTATCTACTGCTCGACGAGACGACCGTGATGAATCTGGAGCTGGTCGCACCGCTCAATCCGGCGCGGCAGGGGCCGAAGTCCACCCTGCTTTCCGTACTGGATACGACGCGCACGGCGATGGGCGCGCGCATGCTGCGCGACTGGATCGTCCGTCCATTGCGCGATCTTTCAGCAATCAACGCGCGGCTCGACGCCGTTGAAGCATTTGCAACAAATCGCACGCTGCTGGCCGAAGTGCGCGAACTGCTCGGCGAAATGCGCGACCTGGAACGGATTATGTCGCGGCTCGGTTCGGGCGGCGGCAACGCCCGCGACCTGCGCGCCGTCGGCGAATCGCTCGATCAGCTGCCGAAACTTAAAGAACTGCTGGCGGTGGACGGAAGTTTTCAAGCACTGGAAAAATCACTGACCGAACTTCCGGGTATCGGGAAGATGATTAATGAGGCGATTGACGACGAACCCGCCGTTTCGACCAAAGACGGCGGAATGATCCGGCGCGGCTTTTCGGCAGAGCTGGACGAACTGCGCGATGCGGCCGGTAAAGGCAAACAGTGGCTGGCGGAATTTCAGACGGCGGAACAGGAACGCACCGGCATCAAGTCGCTGAAAGTACGCTTCAATCAGGTGTTCGGCTATTTCATTGAGATCACCAACAGCAATCTTTCGATGGTGCCGGAAACCTACACCCGCAAACAGACGATGACGAATGCCGAGCGGTTCATCACGCCGGAGCTGAAGGAGTACGAAAACAAAATCCTCGGCGCACAGGAACGGGCCGTAGTGCTGGAGTTTGAGCTGTTCACACAGATCCGCGCTGAGGTCGTAAAGTATATTGATGAAATCCAGCGCAACGCGCGCGCCGTCGCCGAAGCCGACGTGCTGGCCGCTTTTGCCGAAAACGCGCTGAGCCGCCGCTATGTGCGACCCGCGATGAGCACCGGCGATGAGTTGATTATCCGCGACGGACGCCACGCAGTAGTTGAACAGATGCCGGACGCCGAGCGGTTTGTTCCGAACGATACGACGCTCAACTGTACTGACCACCAACTGATTGTAATTACCGGTCCGAACATGGCAGGTAAATCCACCTATATCCGGCAGGTGGCGCTGATCACGATTATGGCCCACATCGGTTCATTTGTTCCGGCCGCGGAAGCGCGTATCGGCCTGGTGGATCGCGTTTTCACGCGGGTCGGCGCCAGTGACGATCTCGCGCGCGGACGTTCAACCTTCATGGTGGAAATGCAGGAAACGGCCAACATTCTGAATAATGCGACGCCGAAGAGCCTGATTGTACTCGATGAAATCGGCCGCGGAACCAGCACGTTTGACGGTATCAGCATTGCGTGGTCGGTGGCGGAGTTTCTCTGCACCAACCCGGCAGTACGCGCCAAGACGCTGTTTGCGACGCATTACCACGAGCTGACCGATCTAAGCCTGACCATGCCGGGCGTACAGAACGCCAATGTGCTGGTTAAAGAGCACGGCGATCAGATCACTTTCCTGCGCAAAATTGTTCCCGGCGCGGCGGATAAGAGTTACGGCATTCACGTCGCGCGGCTGGCGGGACTGCCTGCCTCTGTACTGGAACGGGCCAATGAGATTCTGCACAACCTTGAAGAAGGCGAGTTTGAGGCCGAAGGCACCCCTAAACTGGCTCAGCACCGTATCCGCCGGAAAAAAGCCGACGATTCGCAAATGAATCTCTTTTAGGCTCTCCAAGGATTCCTGCTTGTAAAAAAAGCTTGAGCCCCTAAAATCCGACCTCGTATTTCAAACAGGGAGTTCTTGCTTTATGAGTAACAAAAAATCACTCGGCCTTGTTCTGGTTCTTCTCGGATTCACCCTTCTCACCCTCACCGGCGTACGCACCATCAGCAGTCCTGAAATCTTCACCCACATTGCGCTGGGGCAGGCCGGCAGTGCTAAAGCCGATGCGATCTCCTACACCATGGCCGGCCAGCAGTGGATTAATATGAATCCACTCTATAACAGTCTGGTTTATCTGCTCTGGTCGCTGGGCGGCGCCACACTGGTCACACTGGTTCACATTCTGGCAGTGCTGGCAGCGTTCAGTATGATGTTCCGCTTCAGCAAAGAATGGGGCGGACCTCTCAGTCAGGGGCTGGCACTGCTGCTTTGCGCGCGACTGATTCTCCCTGTATTCAATCCGGATCCGAGCGTGTTTTTTATGCTTTTCACGGCGCTGTTCCTGACACTCCTTTACCGTGTCAAAAACTTTAACCTGCTGGCTGCTATTCTGCTGATTCTTCAGGTGCTATGGACAAACATGCACCCTTCTTTTCTCTTCGGTCCGGCGCTCATTCTGTTTTTCGCCTTCGAAAACTGGCAGGGAACCCGGCAGGCTTCTCGCGCTACCATGATGACCCCGCTGACTACAAAACTTTTCGCACTTTCTGTGGCGGCGCTGGCGGCGACATTAATCAATCCGAACCTGATCAATCTGCACCGCCATATTTTCGCCAACTGGATTCTGCTGACCGGTACAGATGGACTGGAATGGATTTCGCTTTTCAGCAGCAGTTTCCCGCAGGGGTACATCAGCAAGCTGACCGTCTTCGCACTGATCCTTGGAGCCGGAGGACTGATTACTCTGCAAAAGCGGCTGCCGGCGATGCTGACCATGCTGGCACTGGTCGGCGCGTTTCTGACTGTACGATCGATCGGCTCGCTGGGCCTGTTTGCCTTCCTCGCGTTCCCCTTTATGGTACTGAGCTTTAATGCCGTCAGCGACTATCTCGTCCGCACACTGACTACCGTATTCAAAGTCAGCGAGGGCATGCTTCATAACCTGCTTTCGGCTATTGCCCTGATTCTGATAATTTCTTCAGCTGCTTCGCTGATCACGAACCGCGCCTACATCAACATCGGAAGTGCTTCGCAGTTCGGCCTTGGTGTTGAAAAAGGCGCTTTCCCGGTCGCCGCAGCCGAAGTCCTGTCCCGCAGTGATTTCCCGAAAAATATCATGAATATCGCGCATGACGGCGGCTATATCGCCCTGAAAAGTCCGGGGCGTAAGATTTTCTGCGACACACGCATGTCCTTCTACGGAACCGGTTTCAACCAGACCTTGAACCGCGCACTGCTCGGCCAGCCGGAAGCCTGGAAAACCATTCTGTCGAACTGGAACCCGCACGCTATTGTTTTGAACGGGTGCTGGCCGGATGCCGGGGCACTGGCCAATCGTCTGATTGCATCCACAGCCTGGAAGCTGGTTTATTTTGACGGCGCGACAGTTATTCTCGTACGTGACCTTCCCGAATACTCCGCACTCATCCATGATACGACTGTCCAGAAAGACGGCCTGGCTGTGCTTGAAAAATCACGCCGTGAATATCTCAGCCGAAGCAAAGGATTCGTTAAAGCGGGCAATCCTTCGCAGCTGATCGGCGCCGGCGGTATTTATCTGGCTCTCAACCGCCCGCTGGAAGCGGATGCTGTTTACACGGCGTTGATTAAAAACAGCCCGTCGATGGCCGGGGCCTGGATGGGTCTCGGACAAAGTCTCGTTCTACAGAAACAGCTTTCCAAAGGCATTGAGTACATGGAAAAAGCAGTCGATATCACTCCGCGCAGCGGCCGCATCTGGATGGGACTTTTTCAGGCCTATCGCATCAAAGGCGATGAGAAAAAAGTGCGCGATGCCGCTGACCAGCTGAATAAATTCTACAAAGCGGACAAAGCCACTGTTGAGCAACAGGCTCTCAAGGAACAGAAAAAACCGGTTGAGAAACCGGAACAGAAATCTGAACTGGACGTTCAGATGCCGTCTGAGCTGAAATAATAAACTGAGTCTTTGCCGTTTGAAAAAGTCTCCCGCCTGACAGCGGGAGACTTTTTTTTACACAATTCCGGAAACGAAAATGATTCTGCTGGCAGGAATACATAAAAACCGGAGGATCCGATGAGCAGCAAAATACCGTACCGGGTATAGACAGCAGGCAATCAGCTTCCGCCGGGCGGAAAACACATTCGACAATTCGGCCTGCGGAATAACACTGACCGGTTCCGGAACGATCACCAGACTGTCGGTTCATGAAATGAAATCAGCCTGGCAAAACGGGTTCGCCGACGACGGATTACAAAGCGGCGGTTAACGCCCTTCCCTTTGCTGTCGGACGGTGGTTTTCGAAAAGGTAGGAATAGGCAAACAGCGCGTAACCGCGACAGCCGGCCTTTTTCACAGCGGCAATTTGACGGCGGATTTCGGACGGGGCCGCTTTGCAATCAATTCCGACCACCAGTTGCGAAGTTGTGGCGCTGCGACCCAGCGATTTGCGGATTTTACTAAGCCGCTCATCAAAGAGCGGCGCGTTGTAATTCATCGGCACCAGCCAGTCCACCATCTGCTCTTTGGACCAGCGGCGGCTGTCCTGAAAAGCAGAGCCGTATCCTTTATCGAAGTCCGCCAGTACGCTGGAAGAAACGATGCATTGCGGGCCACGCTGGGTTTTAAAGGTCTTATTGAGGTCAGCAACAACCTGTGAAACAGTCTCGCGACGGAATGCGCCCCAGTTGCCTTTATAGCGCTGCTGAACCTGTGCTGCGGAGAACCGGTCGTAGGAAAAGTCCGAACGTTTGGCGATTTCCGCCACCGAAGCGCGCGGATAGAGCTGGGGTGCCACGTCTTTGTAATCGTACGGAAAGCGGATGTAATCGAGGTGCAGTCCTGCGATGTCATAGCGCGCCAGTTCGGAAGCCAGCTGGTTCAGATGCTGACGGACTTCCGGCAGCGCCGGGTTTAAAAACGTATACCAGCCGCTGGTCGGACGCATACGCTGGCCGAGAGCATCAACCATGAACCACTCCGGATGTGCCGTCCAGTTCTGCCCGGCTGAGCGCGGCGGCTCCTGAAGGCCCCGCCAGCCGGGCAGTACGTTCATATACGCATGCAGGCGGATACCGCGCTTTTTGGCGCTGGTCGCCGCGATCAGCAGCGGATCCCAACCGGGATTCCGTCCGGTAAACGAGGCGTTTTCACCGGTAAGCTCAAACGCCCAGGGTTCCGTCCGGCTGGGATAAAACACGGTGCCGTTTCCGCGGATCTGGAAAAAGATGTCGGTAAACCCAGAGCGGACGCAGTTGGCGACAATTGCATCTACGTCAGACGCCGTTTTGTAGTCAAAACGGGTCACCCAGATTGCCCGAACCTCCGGCAGGTGCGCCGGCGAGGCTCCGGTTAAAAGCAGTGAAATCAGCAGCGGAAGGAGGGTCGATAAGGCCGGCAGGATTTTTTTCATGCGGCGGAGCATAGTTGATTTTTACGATGTTTGGAAAAAAAACTGTACTGTTTTTCCAAACATTGGAGAATGCGGGTCAACTTTTTACACCTGTTGAAAACGGAGATAATAAATATGAATGGACTCTTGTTTCCCCTGATGCTGGGCAATGTCGGCCTGGCGTTCCGTCAAAGCGCGCTGAACGGAAAGGTCATTACTATTTTACTGGTGCTGATCTCGGTAGGTGCATGGACGGTTCTGCTGACAAAGTTCGCCCAGTTGCGCCTTGCCCGGCTGTCCAACAACCGTTTTTTAAAGGCGTTTCACGAACAGGCCCGACCGACCAATCTTTTCGTAAAGAAGCAGAGCATGCCGGACGCTCCCCTCAATATAATCTACGAAACGGGGTGCAAAGCTCTGGTTAAGCAGCTGGATCTTATCGGTGTTGATCGCAATGAAGTCCTGCTGGGAACCGCCTATCCGCAAGGACAGCGACGTCTCGATCCGCACCAGCTGGACACCATACAGGCTGCGGTGGACTGTGCGCTTGCAGATACCGCGCTTGAGCTGGAAAGCCATATGGGACTGCTGGCGACTGCCGTCAGTGTCGGGCCGTTTCTCGGCCTGCTGGGAACGGTCTGGGGTGTAATGGGAACGTTCAGCGGAATGGCAAGTGCCGGCTCGGCTACGCTTTCAGCCGTGGCCCCCGGTATCTCCGGCGCTCTGCTGACAACCGTAGTCGGCCTGCTGGTGGCTCTGCCCTCCTCCATCGGATACACCCTGCTGACAACCCGCATCCGTTATCTCGCAGTGCAAATGGATAATTTCGCCCAGGAATTCACAGGGCACATTCAGCAGGAATTCATGCTGAATTATTCAAAATAAGGAGCCGCGTGTGAGAAGGAAAAGGAGAACCAGTCTGATCGCGCTCCGGGAGAGTAACGAAATCAACATCACATCCCTGATGGACATCATCGTTATCCTGCTGTTCGCCTTCATCATCACCATGCCCATCATCGAACAAAGCCTTCCGATCAACCTGCCCAGCGGAAAGGCAGGACCGATGGATCTGACAAAAAAACACCATACCATCGAATTGTCTATAAAAGACGGGCTGACGCTGGATGGCTCGCCGGTTTCCCTGCAACGGATGGAAGAAAAAATAAAAGAAATGAGTGCAGCCGACCCGAAAATCACAGTTTATGTAAAAGCCGATGAAAAAATCGATTACGGCCGGGTTGTGGAAGTTATCCAGGTTTTAAAGGCCGCCCGGATCGAAACCATGGGACTGGTTACACAGGCTGAATAAAGCCGTATTAAAAACGTGAAAAACTCCCTGGCAAAAAAGATGTTCGGACGGGTTTCCATTGCACATGGAATCGTGCTCCTGCTGACTATTCTGCTGCCACTTACCCGGTGCTCCAGGAAACCGGACGTTATCACCTTTGTTGACCTTGCCGGGGCCCCGGCACCGGCTTACGAGCCTGAGACTGAAGCGGCTCCCGAGCCTGAGGTCGAAGCAAAACCGGAACCCAAACCGGAATCCAAGCCGAAGCCGGAAAAAAAACCTGAAAAGAAACTTCCTTTAAAACCGGCGGCCACCAATACGCCGCCCAAAAAAGTCGAGACCAATGCTCCTCCTAAAAAAGCTGAACCAAAAAAAGCAGCCGTCACCAATGCACCCCCAAAAGCAAAAACTCTCGAAGAACGGCTGAAAGAAGTACGGCAAGGCGGCAAACCGGTTGCCCCGCAGGGTGCCAAACCAAGTACGCCGAAACGTCCGCAGCTTGATTTCACCGGAATTAGATCCGCTCTGAACAGCTCGGCAACCAGTTTCGGAGCAGGAACGGCGGCATCAGGAACGGGTTCGGGTTCCGGCGGCGGAATGTACGATCCGAACGCCGCCTACTATGACAGTATTAACCGGCAGATGAAATCAGTCTGGCAGCAACCAGCCGGCGCACCGATTGGCACAACAGCAATTGCCACAATCCGGGTAAAACGGGACGGAATAGTTTCAGAGAAATTCATCTCCCGACGCTCCGGCAATGCACAACTTGATCAGTCCGTCCAGAACGCCCTGAATGTCACATCTCGGCTGCCCATGCCACCTGCCGACCTGGTGGATCGCAATATCACCGTGGAGTTCGTGCTGTCCGATTAACCTTTTTTCCGCTTATCCAGCAGGCTGCGGATCTCGGCGCAGCGCTGACGGGTCAACGGATAAACCCAGAGACAGATCAGCGCAGGAATGACACCCGCTAAGTTGGCAATCAGCAGCAGGGTCTTCATCCGCTCCAGTTGTTCAAAGGTCGGATCAACCGAAAAATCGGTATATCCGGCCAGCCGGGGCATCAGCCCGCTCAGGATCAGCACAACGACCTGCACCATTTTATTCAGAAAGCTTCCTGCGGCCGCGTAACTGCCTTCGCGCCGCTGGCCGGTGGCCAGCTCATCTTCGTCGCAAATATCGGCTACCATGGAGCCGTACATGAGATTGGAACACTGGGCACCGATAGTCGAAAGGATCCAGATGCCCACAACCAGCCACGGGTACACTGAACTCAGCATCCACGGAATCGAAAGTGCGCCGACCAGCATGATGGCAACGCCGGCGATGGCCGCTTCTTTTTTGCCGAGATGCGTGGATATCCAAAGGCCGAGCGGTATAGCAATAAATGTGGACAGTGTGGCCAGCGTTCCGCCGGTTCCGCCGATCAGCGATGCGAATTCCTTGTTGCCGTGGCAGGAGTAATGCACATGCAGATACATTCCGATGGTTCCGTTCACACCCGTTCCCAGCGCAACGACCAGCAGCGCGCCCTGCACCAGCAGAAACGGCCGGTTGCTGAAGGTTGTCCGCAGGGCTTTAAAGACGGAAATATGATCTTCGGGCGCAACAGCCCGGCGCTCCACAATTTCGCGGGTGCCTTTTGCCGTAGCCACCGCCCCGATAATCATTAACAGCCCGCCGATCACGCTCAGCCAGCGGACGCCGACGATTTCGTTTCCGAATACCGGACGCAGGCTGAACCAGTAGAACCAGGCGGCGGCGTATGCACCGATCATGCCGATATAATTTTTCCAGGCGAAAATCCGGGTGCGTTCGTCGTAATCATTGGTCATCTCATATCCCAGCGCGCCGTAGGGCGCTGAAAAAAGCGAGTGAAACAGGAAAAACAGGGAAAGCATACTGCTGATGTAAACAAACTGCATCAGCGGCGAAACGGACGGGATGATCCAGACAAACGGCAGCATAACGGCACCGGCAAGAGAACCGGCCACAATGAACGGTTTTCGCCGTCCCCAGCGTGTACGGGTTTTATCAGAAAGAATCCCGACAAACGGATCCGCCAGCGCGCTGATGACCTTGGTAAAAGCCAGAGCAATTCCCAGCAGAAACGGATCCATCTTCATGGCGATGGCGAAGATCGGAATGGCCATGGCCTGAACGATATTCACGAAAAAGAAATCGGTCAGGCCGCCCAGGCCGTAACAGATTTTCTGGACGCCGGAAACTTTTTCATTCGCCGGGGTCGCGTGCTTATGTTCCCAATGCACGTGTTGTGACTCGATCATACTTCGTTAACTCCCAGCGTTTTTAAGATTTGTTTAATCGAAAGCCGGGCTCCGCACACCACACTGTCCGAAGCGCCGTAATAAAGCGTCAGCTCATCGCCGTCGACCACATGGCCGTTTGTAAACACCACCTGTCCGAAAAATCCGTTCTGCTCATAGTCCGCAACCGGTTCCATAATGGGTTCATCGGAGCGCGCCAGAACGATGGACGGATCGTCAAGATCAAGCAGCATCGCTCCGAGACAATACCGCTTCTTCTCATTGCATCCGTGATAAATTTCCAGCCAGCCGTGTTCGGTTTTAACCGGTGCGGCGCCGCAACCGATGCGCTCGCTGTCCCACATGCCGGGACGTGTGCGGGCAAGGCACCGGTAATTTCCCCAGTGCCGCAAGTCCGGAGATTCCGACAGCCACATATAATTTCCACCCACAATCACGCCGGAAGGACGGTTCAGGCATACAAATTTTCCGTCAATCTTCTCTTCGAAAACCGCACAGTCTTTGTTCGCCGGAGGAATGGCCATTCCGAACTGCGCGAAGGTTCTCCAGTCGCGGGTCATCCTCAAGCCGACGCCGTAGCCGTTTTTGGAAACTGCGGTGTAGGTCAGTACAAACCGTCCATCATTCATCGAGGCCACCCGGCAGTCTTCGATGCCGAACGACTCCAGCTCCCCTTCTCCGAAGAGAGAACGCCCGGTATCGAAAAAATGAATCCCGTCGTCGCTGCTCAATAAGCGCAGATGCGACAGCGTAGAAAGATACCCTTCGCCTTTGTATTTAATTTCGCGCGGATCAGAGGTATCAAGATCCGGATCGTCTGCGGCAAATTCAAGAATCCGTATCTTCCCGTCCTCCATAACCGGAAAACTGACACGATCTGCTTTCTGTTCCGGACGCTCCGCGACGCGCACCAGCAGATACGTTTTCCCATCAAACCGGAAAACTCCGGGGTTGAGCAGACATTCAACTTTCAGTCCTTCCTGACTCGGAGCTACATCTGCCGGAGTCAGAAGAGGATTCTGTGAAAACCGTTTCGCTATATCCATAAATCACTTTACCTGCTGTCCGTTGTTATAATCGATTATCACGCCGTTGATCAGCGTTTTAGAGTCCTCATAAGAAAGCGTTCCGCCGGACGGGCACTGCACCAGCAGAACGGCAGATTTCGGCTCAATGCGGATCGAAGTACTGCCGGATTTTTCTTTGGCGATAAAATCGTTCGCAACCGCATCGTACAAATCCACCGGGACTTCCGGCAAAGAAACGGTGACGGCTTTTGTCTCGGAATACGGATTGTAATAAAGATGCGTTGGATAAGAAGGCGCAGCAAATGATTCGGTCGCGCGACAGTCCAGCCGGAGAATACCTTCGACGTCGGTCGGCTCAACAATCGCTCCAAGCAGCCCGGCAAAAACAGAGCCGTACATCCCGATATCTGTTTCGCCCCAGCCGAACATCATCGGATCGCCCGATGCGTAAGGCACCTTATCGAGTTTCGTTTGAATATACAGATCGCCGACAGCCAGCCGTGTCCCGGCAGGAGCTTCTCCGGAAACTTTGATGTACAGATCGTCGTCCGAACCGGGTGAATCCATTTTCATCCAACGGCGTTCAGCCGTTGCTGATGATTTTGTAAACACTTCGCGCCAGCCGCGATCCGGCCGGTTGGAAATATAAAACGTGTATTTTGATTTTTCGGCAGGCTTGTCCATCTGCACAACCAGAATTTTTTCGGTGCCGGACACTTGCTGCAACCGCCAGACATGCTCCAGCCGACCGCTGGAATCGGTAATCAGAATCTGCTTTTTGTTATCATCAAAACGGGCGGCTTCCCAGGTTCCCTGACACTTCCCGCGCACAGTGCTTACATCTTCCACCGCATAAGTCCGCGTGCAGCCCTGCTTGCGAACGCCCTCATAGGCCAGACAGAATTCCGGATCATACTGCTTCGCCCAGTCCCAGCAGGTTTGATCTTCCGGACTCCATGCGTCAGGATAAAAAAACCTGGAATTAACCGCTACATTCAACATCCATTTTCCAAATGCGCAGGCAAACCGGTCATCGTAGCGGATAATCGGAAGCATGACCCCGGCTGTAAGAAAGGTGTTCATCGTGAAAGCGTATTCATGATCCGGATAGACGCTGCCGGTAAGTCCGGCACAATCCTGTTTGCCCCACCCGCCGCTGATTACGCCCCACTTGCGCGGATTGCTCCCGTCGAACACCCAGTTTACCAGCTTCTCCGTCTGATGCGCCGTACCGCGCTCGGCATTCATGCGGGCGGAAATGTATGCGCCGTAAGGAAGAATGCATTCGTAATAGGGATTCGCCGCACGCTGATCGAGAAACCGGAGAGAGGCCTCGGCAGCTGTCAGGAATTTCGTATTTCCGGTTTCAGAAAACGCCATGTATTCGAGCCAGGCCGCGCCGGCGGCGGCATCCGGTTCTTTCCATTTGCCGTTATCAAACGGTTTGCCCGTTTTAAAATCGTATGCGGTGCAGTCGAAATTCGGAACCGCTTCACACCAGCGTTCAGCGGTGCGGACAAAATTCCGCTTCATTTCCGGAGCATCCCGGTAATGATCGTACACCTGGTAGAAGAGCAGACTGGGAAGCATTTCATACCAGAACGTATGCCCGGTTACCGCTCTGACGTTGTTTAAATAGAGTTCAGTTCCGTTGGCTTTCTGGAAATACGCATTCAGCATCTCCACCCAGTTGGCTCCGGACTGATCGGCTTTATTGATTCCGACTTTCGTCGCACCGAGAACAGCGCCGAAACAGGTAATCGAGTCGTAGGCATTGCTTTTTTTGTGCTGACGGAAGTCGCCCAGATAGGAAGGAATCGCAATGACATCCCGCGGATAATTGATCCGGGATGAGTCCCACCAGGGAACCGGCAGGTGTTTCCCGGCGCGGGAAAAGTCGTATACAAAAGCATCCACATCACGCGCGGTTTTCTTCCAGTCCCGCAAAACAACCGGACGGGGGATCTCCGGCATTTGATCAATCACCGGAAGATGGAGCTGTTTAGTCTGCGCCCACAGAAAAAGCGGCAGACTGACGAATGATATTAAAACTTTTTTTTTCATAATGCAGTAATTCGCATCTGACCCAACCCCGCCGCGACTCCGACTGTTTGTATAGTACGTTGCAGAGCTCCAAGTACGCATTCAAAAAACCGAAAGAAAAAAATGAACATGGACTCTTCCCTGCCGCAGTTCAGAATTTCTCCATCCGCGGCAGACTCCGCTTTACTGCCCCGATCTGTCGTGTTAAAACTCAGTCATAGCGGCGCATGCTGACGATAAGACCGGGGTCTTTCATTCATGACGAAAAAGAAAACAAACGCTCTTTTTAACGATGCCTGGCGGGATTTCACTCCGGACGAAAACCGGCTGCATGAAACGTACGAAGGAAAACTCCGCCTGCTTCCAGAACTTGAAATTGTCGGCTGGCTTTTGTTTTCAAAGGCCATGAAAAACGCGCTGCATCCGTCGCGCCATGAAAAATTCTACGAGCTTCTCTACATGGAGCACGGCCTGGTGGACTGGTGGGTTGAAGATTCCTCGTATGCATTTAATGCGGGACAGGTGCTGGTCATCCGCCCGGACGAACTGCACGGCGCATCCTGCGGCGTCCTGCAACCCTGCGAACACTACTGGTTCCGGTTCGCCTTTCCTGAAACCGGGGCGCTGCCCGGACTTACGGAAGAACAGACCCAGGAGCTGAAAAAAGCGTTCGACCGGTTAGACACCCGGCTTTTCACCTGCTCCGAATGGATTAAAAGAGGATTTAAACAGCTCATCAATGCACACCGGCAGCCGCCCAGCCTGATCACTGAAACCGCCGCACGGTCAGCTTTTCACACCATTCTCTGCTACATCATACTGGACTCTGTCCGGGAACTTCCCCGGCAATCCGCCTCATCCCTTTCACCGAAAATTCAAACCGTGCTGAAAACGCTTCAGAACTGCCTCGAAGAGCCGCCTCCGGTCCGGCAGCTCGCCCGGCAGGTGCACATGAGTGAAGGAGCCTTCCGCAAACTGTTTGAAAAAGAAACCGGCGTCACCCCGAATAACTACATCAACATCCAGCGGGTACGGGAAGCCAAGGAGCAATTGAAAAAAGGCGTCAGTGTGACCGATGTCGCATTCTCAACCGGCTTTTCATCCAGCCAGTACTTCGCCACCGTATTCAAACGCTGGGCCGGCCTGTCCCCCAGCGAATATCTGGAACAGGTAACGCGCCGGCAAAGCCGACAGTCCTGAAAAATTATACTGAACCGGCTGCGTTGAAGCCTGCTGTCCCGTGCAATCGAAGATCAGAAAAAGCTAATCGTCAGTTTCCGATTTCTCTTCCGCAGGAACGGCTGTACTTGCACCCGGCGCAAATGCGCCGCCGGCATCGAACCCGACCTGATAAATGCTCGCCGACCATCTGCCCCCCTGCACAGTCTTGCCGATTCGCAGATAAGGCTTCTCATCGCCGCCTTTCACAATTTCTCCCGCCGTCGTACCGATCAGCGTTCCGCTGTCGTAAAGCTGGGCAATTCCATCGGGGCGGATCGCCATGCGGAAAACATGGGCGACATCATCCATGTCGGACCGCAACAAGCGTGTATGAGTATTCTCCGGAACTCTTCCGCCGATAAAATTCTGAAAAGTATAAATGCGGCTGGGAAAAGCAGTCAGCAAATACCGGCGGAACGTGCCGTCCGCCCGCTTCACACAGGCCTCAAGGTTAAAGCCGCCTGCAGCGTTGCCTGCATCGTAAATATGCACCGCAACTTCAAGGGTCAGCCCCCGGCCGGAATCGATTTCGGGCTCCGCCGTCCAGAAAAGTTCCGGGCTGGCCGGGAATCCGGCCCGCGGCGGAAAACCCTTCACCTGAATCCTCATTTGATCACCGCCTGCACTGAGATACATCTTGCCGAATTTTGCATCGTTTACCTGCGCCGATGCGCGCCACGGGGCGGAATTTTCACCGAGCAGATTTTTTCCTTTCACCGACACGGCCAAATTCGCTTTTTCCGGCAGATCCTGCGGCAGCATTTCCTGGCCGGCAACCGGCCAGTCATCGCTGCGGAACGGTGCAACAGGAATTCCTCCGTCATTGAAAAGATTCACCGCAGGTGCAGCTGCCCAGGCATAACGCACCGCCACGGGCCGGGGAATTTCTGCCGACTTGACGACAACGGTCTGCCCGTCAATAACTGCGTCCGCCGGTTTGAAAACGCGATCCTGCCCCGCCACCTGAAATTCGCGGGGCGCTTTGCCGTCCGAAGTCTTCAGTCCTTTTCCTGCGCCTTTGAAGTAAACACGCAGAGCTTCCTGCCCGGCTTCTATCCGGTCAAAACGTGTGAGGCCCGGCCAGGTGTTTTTGCCATAGTGGTCATCTAACACGAGATCGGCGAGCCGTCCGGCCACGACATATTTATTCTTGGAATGCAGATCGCCCGGAGGAACGATATCCAGCGTGGGCATCATGGCAGTCTTAGACAAAGCCAGCGCAAACTCCTGCGACTCGCGCACAACTTCCCAGCGTTCTGAATTGTTCAATGCCGGCAATTGCACGATGTAAAACGGCAGGTCGTTTTCGTGCCAGGTTCTGCGCCAGTCCTGAATGAGACCGGTCAGCAGGTACCGGTAGATGAAGGCGTTCTGGAGTTCTGTGGCTTCGGTCTCACCCTGATACCAGCAGAATCCTGAAAGGGCATAGGGTGCAACCGGCCTGAGCATTCCGTTATAGAGCCGGCTTGGCGAAAGGTTCGTACCCCACTCCGGCACATCTTCCGGACACAGTCCGTTCAAACCGGGCGAGCGCAGCGTCTCCGCGCTGATCCAGCTGCAGGCGGATGATCCGCCCCATGCACACATGATGATGCCAACCGGGACATCAAGCGCCGTACGCAGCTTTCCGCCGAAATAAACCGTCATTGCCGCAAACTGCCCGGCGTTCGCCCTGTTCCACTCCATCCAGCCCTGTTTGGTCGCGGCATCTTCTCGCGGACGCTCGGCCGAAACGGTGTGCACGCGATACGTGCGCAGCAACGGATCATTGGCCGACGCCATATCGGCTTCTGCCTTCACGATGGACGGGCCCTTGGGAGCCTTCGCGGCCTCGGCGCGTTTTTCCGAGCCCAGAATCTCCGGCGTCCGCGACATGGCGGCCATCACGTAAGCCATGTTCGACTGCCCCGACATCAACCAGACCTCTCCCACCACGACGTTATGAATCGTCCGGCTGGCGCCCGATCCGGCTGTAATCACAAGATCTTTGCCCGACTTGTCAGCCTGCAGCGGTTCCAGCGCGACCTGCCAGCGACCGTCGGGTGCGGTTACGGCGGATACGGTTTGATTATTGAATCTGACGGAGACCTTCTCGCCGGGAGAGGCTTTACCCCAGACAGGAACCGGTTTGCCGCGCTGAAGCACCATGCGATCCGAAAAGAAAGACGGCACCCAGAGTTTTGCTACGCTTTCCTGGGCTTCCGCGCCCCGGCCCTGATGAACTGCGGTTATAAAAATGAATATGGATAAGACAGCCAGACGTTTCATATGCTTACGACCGTTCATTTGCTCTCCCTTTTACCGGCTGCCGGCAGAACCGTCGCCTGCAATACAGCATTTCATATAATCCCGACGCCGCATTTCCGGATCGTCCGTCCGGTAAAAACGCGGCCTGCCGGTTTGCCTGCTTTAAGATTTAAACAGCGTTCCAATCGCGAACAGACTCTTCTGCAACTGCCCGACATCTACGTTTCGTGTTGTTGTGCCGTTCTGCGCCGTCATAGCCGCAGCAACGCCGGCGGCGGTTCCTATGCTGGCGACGATCGGCTGTACTCGTATGGCACTCATGGCCAGATGCGTCGTGCTGATCGCTTTCCCGGCAATCAAAAGTCCTTCCGTATTTTTCGGCAGAAGACTGCGGTACGGAATGCCGTAGCGCGGAATATGGCGGTCTTTCGGAAGAGTAGTTCCCCAGGCGTCCACTCCGTAATCGCTGTAGGCAATGATATCGTCCGGCTTCCATCCTTTGCGCAGATCTTCGACGGTCAGAACGTAATCGCCGGTAACACGCCGCACTTCGCGAACACCGATTTTCGGAGCGAGGTGCATCGCAAACCCGACTGAGGCCATGTAGTCCATGTCATGCCTGATGACTTCAAAGGCTTGTTTTTGAGCTTCTCCGATCGCCGCAGGATCGCGCGTGTCTTTACACTCTACGGTAGAACCCCAGTGGAGATAGACGCCGGTGTTACGTTCGTAATAGTCCGGCTCGCCCTTGCTGACCCATTTATTAATGTTGTTTTCAATCAGACCGGTGCCTTTAAGTTTTTTGACATCCAGCACTGCGCCGGGTTTGATGCGCTGACTGATATACATCCAGGTAATCCGCTGAACCCGCTCATCGGCTTTATCCAGCGCCCACTCCTCCCCGAAATCCGCCTTGGCCGTCCGCCCGTACATGGTTTCGCATCCGGCGAGAGCGGCAATCAAACCGGTGCCGGTGGCATCCACCACAACCTTGGCTTTGATGACGTGTTTCACATTGCCGGCACCCTGAAAAATCACACCGGTGACTTTCGTGCGGTTCCCGTCTTCAGTCAAAACGCCGACGGCCTGCATGCCGGGTCTGAAGTCGAGATTCTTTTCCGCACTCATCAGCGCGTAGTTCACATTGATGAAGGCCGAAGGCAGATACCAGTAATTCGCTGAAGGGAAGAAATACGCCTGCCGGTGATTGTCCGTACGCGGCTGCCGGACTTCTCCGTTCAAATCAAACTGCCGGTTGAGCCGTTCGCACATTTCGCGGAAAATCCCCACCTGCGGTCCGCCACAGATCATGGAAACATACATATCCACGGGGGCGCCGCCGGGAACAAAATCCTCTTCCGCCAGAATGACTCTGGCTCCGGTCCGGGCCGCGGCAACGGCAGCGGGTATACCGGAAGGCCCGGCACCGACAACCAGTACTTCGGTGTTTTCTTCAGTCTGCGCTGCAGACTTAGCCGGAAAAGATTGCGCCGTCGCACCTTTAGCGGCAGACGCCGCCAGCAGCAGTGCAGAACTCTGCATGAACGCTCTTCGTTTCACAGGAGCCTCCTCGTTTAATCTGTTCGTATTCCACAAAAGGATCTTTCAGTCTGGCCATGCCGATCTGACAGTCGCTAAGTCCGGAATACAGCGTGGCTGTTCCGTCCGAATGGCGGTGCAGACCTGATGAGAACAGAACATTTTTGATGCGCGGCCATTTATATTCCCCTGCCGGAAAACTTTCACGCACGGCGATGATTTTACAACGTGTCATATGCCGTGTATCCGGATCGATCGCAAAGGTCATGGCGTTATATTCTAAATGCTCGTCGCCGTTGGGCCGGCGGGAAATATGCCCCAGAACACCAATCAAACCGTTCTCAAGAATGTGCAGTGAATTACATCCGCCCCATTCATCATCCGTAAAATGTCCGGCAAGCAACGGTGCGTTTTCAATAAATTCGGGAGTAACGTCTTCCAGCGAATCAGCAATATCGAATCCGATGCGCGCTATGCAACCGAACCGGTTCATCATTTTTTCACCCTGCGGACGGGAAAATACCGCAATCCGTCCATCCGGCAGTGCGATCATACGGATATCCTTCATGTGAGAAGGACCTTCGGTGAATTTAACGAGATCGTAAATGGACGCACCGCGATAAAAATCGGTTACCCAGCTGACAATCCGTTCGTTTTCCCAGACGAGACGAACCCCGCCGAGAACAATTTCGTTTCCGATAAAGGTGACGCAGGGATCTTGCAAACGAAGCACGGGAGCGTCTTCAATCAGCGTCCATTCGCCGGCCGGTGTTTCAGCGAAAAAAGCGACAAACGAATCTTCAGAACTCCGTGTCTCTACGCGGCAGGCGATAATCCGTTTACCTTCGCAAACAAAAGGAACACTCGGGTTGTAAATATCGTGATCCTCAAAGCCGTTAAACTTGAGGATGCGGCTGTCTAAAACGGTTTCCGGGTTAAATTCATTGCGCAATTCGGCACAGGGTCTGGCAGTCTGGTGTTTTTTCATATGAATTACAGTATACAGAAAGCCGACTGTGCGGCGTTTAATTTTTACGCCGTTTTTTTTAAACGACCGGCAAAAAACTTACCGCGCTCCTGCCCGGGAAAAGGAGCGGCGATCTGCCGGAAGCCCCGCGCCTGAGCATTGACCGCATATCGCAATCAAGCTCAGGACGGGTTGCCAACTCTCCTTCGAAGTCTACTCTACGAGAATTTCGCCCAGCAGTATCCGGGTGGATGCGGCTGTCTTTTTAACGGTAAAGCGGACTTGTGTTGCCGTCCGCCCCACAGGGAATGACATCTCATACCCGGGGATCGAGGCCGAGGCTTGAACGTCGGCGATGTTTTTCCGTGTCGGAACGGCAACCCAAGCTGTTCCGTTCGTACTGGTTTCCACGCTGATCGAATCCACCAGAAAGGTGCCGCTGTGATAATAACGGACTTTGGCTTCTGCCACTTTAGCAGGAACACTGAGTGTAGCGGTGATGGTCACATCTCCGTCATACTGGACGCTTTGGCCCGAGGCAGAGCCCCACAGTCCATCGATCAGCTTGGAGGGCGGGGTGGTATCGGGGTGCGAAGCGTTTGGCGTCCGGCTGGCGGTATAGGAGCTGATCTTCGCCGCTGTATCCGGCGCCGGCGCCAGCCGTGACTGCGGAATGATTTCTTCCGCCTGACTCAGGCTGCTCCAGTACAGTTTAAC
>JBGAJP010000082.1:0-7104 GCA_044224855.1 Pontiellaceae bacterium | reverse complement strand
TTCGGTACGCCGCTGCAAACGGCAGCCGGCCGATAAGAAATCATAGGAGAAATTGACACCCGTCAGACGGCGGGGTAAATACCAAAAAGGTGCTGCGGTTTTCGACCGCCACCCGCCGCACTTTTCGACCGGCGTTTACAGTTGTTTCGACTGCATTTCAACGGGCAGCATTCCCGTCCCTGTTCGCTACAAAGCATTGTCTCTTGGTGCCATTGCTGCCGCTATGTTGCAGAACGAACCGTTATCAGAGGCAAAGCTGAAGGCCGCTGCAGAACTGGTGCCGGTTTTGGGCGCGTTTCCTCTTGCAACGTTTTATTTGAACCGGAACAACCCGGCTGAAGCGCTGGTGTGGTTGAAAGAATGTCTGAAAGCCGATCCGGGGCATGTCCGAGCGAAGCTGGATATGATCGACATTTGCGCCTCCGATAAGGATGTCGAACAGCTCCGGGAGATGCTGGCATCCGATACGCCGCGCAATCGGGACGGTCAGGAATGCAGTAACTATCTCAAAGCGGCCATTGCTCTCTATGAAAAGCGCTATAAGGACGTTCTTCCGCTTCTGGATGCCGCGCCGCACATCCTCCATCGTCTGGGTTATCAGTCGATGCGTCTGGAAGCGCGCATTGCTCTTCAGGATGTATACCGGATACCGGAGAATGTTACCGCGCTGACACGTCTTTCAAACTCCGCACAGATCCGGCAGCATGTTGCTGACAGGCTCTATCTGCTGCTGGTTGATCTGGTGAAGCAGGAAAAAAACGGAGAAGCAGATACAATCGCCACCGTGCTTCTTCCGATGATGGATAACGCCCGGTTTTCCGCTGCGGTTCCCACATTCAAAATGCTGTTGCTGAGTGCAATGAAGCGGAACGATTACCAGAAGGCCATGGATTATTCTGCTTGTCTGCTGCGTTACGATCCGCAAATGCCGCTCGCCAATCTGACCATGGGAGAAGCCCTGATTGCGACGAGGCGCCCTGACAAGGCGCTTGCATATTTAAAAGCCGCGCCGGATTCTCTTTCGGTGTTTTATGACCGGGCCCGAGCATACACCATCCTTAAGGATGATCATAATGCGGAGCTGGCCTATCGCACCGCATGGGAGAAATTCCCCGGAGACGTCATCCTGTTTTCGGCCTATGCGGACTTCTTATTTGCCAGACAGCGGTTTAATGAAATTAATTCGCTCGTCACCGGTATGCCGGACTCGCCGGATGCGAAATATGCAATCAGCACAATAAAAGCCAAAATCGCCGGCAAGGCGGGGGATAAAAAGGAATCTGTTCGTTTGTACTCTGAAGCGTTGGAACTGCTGAAAACATTTCCGGCCAGCGATGAAACCCTTTATCGGCAGGCCTATCTTTATGCATTGACCGGACAGGACTCGAAAGCTGGATCCATTTATCGTCAGTTACTGAAAAAAGTGCCGAACAGCATGATCGTTCTGTTGAATTTGTCTGAGGTCGAAGCCGTGTTAGGGAATCATCAGGAAGCCATGGTGCAGGCCGAAACGGCCGCCCGTCTTTATCCTGATGCACAGGAGACCAAAGATTGTATCAGCCGACGGAAGGCCGAAGCCGCAGCGGCAAAATCCGGCATTTGAAAGAACGCGGCACAATTGTTGAATTGCATTTGCGAGGCTTTCTGTTACCTTACCGGGACAGTAGAAAAAGGAATGGAAATGAAAAAAATAATTGGTGGTTTACTGGTTGCGGTTTCTCTTTCCGCACACGCCGCGTTCCAGTATGAAGTCGTTGTCAGACCGGCAACAACCTGGGCTCCGGGAGTCAGTGTTTACGGCAATGAGTATTTCGTCCGTGTGACGGAAGGTTCCGGATCGCTTTACCTGCTTGATCATATCAATAACCTGTATAGCGCCAACCAGTCGGAATCCATTCTGAACAACGTCTCTGCGTTCGGTTACATCAACCTGACGACAGCAGACAGTGGTGCCGGGAGCTTCAGCGATACGGTCACAACTTACGAGCACGCCATGAGCCAGTGGAACGATACGGTCACCCAGACCGGCTACAGTCTCGGAACGACATTCAGCGCCGGTGATGAGGTTGCAATCTGGATTACTACCACTACGGGAGCAACCGGCGCAACAGTTGGACAAAGTGGCAGCGCTTATGTAGGCGATCAGGAAGTCTGGAGAACGTGGGGAACTGAAACCGATATTCTTGGAAATACTGCCGGTCTGATAAGTTTCAGCGGTGGAACCGCGATCTTTTTCGGCCTCACCGGATTGGAAAGTTCCGGCGGAAGCACTGCCGGACAGCCACTTCCGGGCGTTGTATCCTGCCTGCTGATCAGTGGCGGTATTGGAATGATCAAACTCCGTGCCGGGAAAAAAGCGGTCAGAGCTTAATTCCATTCTCTAGTCCGCTTTCTACGGGCAGAATAGATTTCCGAACGCATTTTGTACGATGCGCCCGTTTTTTTACGGGATCGTTTATCTTTTTTCTCGCAGCGGGTCTGTTCGCCCCTTCTATTCTCCCCATCTTCCTGTTTCCAATGACCGGAAAAAATGGCAAATAAGGCTTCCACGGTTTAAAAGCGGAGGGCGAATGAGCAAAATGGCGAAAGCTTTCCCCGTTGGCTTCCAGATATGAACCCGGTGGGTCAACGCGGCCCAGCGAGGTTTGATCGCCAATCTGAGACGCGAAGTTGTCGCCCTGCAAAAGGAAGTCCACGCTCTGCGCAGAGCCGGAGCTGCGGTTCCTGCAGCTGCTGAAGCCAAGCAAGATGCCCGGTCCGGTTTCTGGATCACCGGCAAAGGCATCAAGGCGCTCCGCAAACGTCTCGGCATCACTCAGGTTCAGCTGGCCCGTCTCGTCGGGGTCAGTGACCAGGCCGTAGTCAATTGGGAAGGCACGGAAGGGAAGATTGCCTTCCGGCGTAAAGAAACCGGGATCAAGCTTGCGGAACTTCGTTCCATGAACAAGAGGACCGTGGCCGAAGAGTTGAAGAAACCCAAGTCCAGATAACTTATTTTGGGAGTCGGAAGAATTGCCGGTGTTTGGCGTTAGTCATTTGAGACCGGTTGTGAGTTTGGGTTTGTCGGGCGTTTGGACGGGCAGACTTCCCAGTTTGACGGGGGTTTGAAGACTGGTCGGAGACCGGGGCGGGAAGGCCTCTGGAAGCCCCGCAGACGATGCCGGTAGAGGGCAGTTCCTCCGGCATGAAGGCGAGTCTGATTCGCTGTTTGAGTGCCTGTGGATGCGGCTTTTCTATAGTCCCGGATGAACGCCTTGTCCTGCATTGGATCAGGCGGGTGCTGTGGGTTTGACTGTACGGACCGCACAACCGCACCAAGTACTTTGAACCTCTGCAGAATGCCTCCTTTTCGGAAAAGTCCGGAGGTGTTGTTGCTGTGGCAGGAGAGCAGTTAGGGTGTAACAGGAACTGCGTGTGCATCTTCCAAAATTGGAAGATAACACGGATGGTTTAGTGGAAGGGTGGAGGGGTCTAACCACATTCACAGAAGTTTTCAGAAATACATATGCTGCCAGTGGAACCCGTGGAGGGGTCTAACCACATTTAATAAAGTTTTAAGAAAAAGAGAGTAGATCAATAATGGGTATCTCTATCCGGTTTTTTCTATGAACTCGGTTAGAGGGTTCCACCCTTCCACAGAATGAGGCTGACGCGGGATCCCTGTTTTATCTTTTTTTTTCCTGAACTCGGGAATACCCCTCCACGCCCTCCACTAAATCAGTTCACGGAATCATCCCGGGATATTTTTTTTGTCCTGAACTTGGAAATAGGGTTCCACACCCTCCACTAAAGTGCGGAGGGCGGGAACCCGAGCAGAATCGGACTCACCGCGACAGAATCGGACTCACCGCGACAGAATCGGGCGGGGTGGCGGATTCGGATCAAGATACAGCAGCCGCTGGAATGAGCCTTTTTCCTCCCGGTAATGCCCCGGAAAGCGGCTCAGCCGGGCCTCGTTCCTGCAAGCCGGATCAACGCCTAGCGGGATGAGCAGGCGCTGGTAGAGGTCGGTTTCCACATGCTTCTCCCAGTCCGCAGCAGTCAGAATCTGAGCGGGTAATCTGATCCATCCGTGAATCGATTTTCCTCCGCTGTCGATCAGTGCCGCAACCGGCAGCGGGACAGCCGCCCAGAAGGCGAGTTGGTCATCACGGCTCAGATTATCGAACTCAACCATTGCGAACCGGAAGGACTTTACCGCCTGGTCGCAGCGGTACGAGAGTCCTCCGTCCGCCCGGGTATGCTGATCGCCGGTAAGCGGATTAGGAATGATGTGCGGCAGGCCCCGGCTTCCGTTCCTGCCGATGAACCCGATCCATTCCGCAACTGTCCGTACCGTCGTGTCATAGCGCTCGCCGATGAAAAGAACATCGGTCGGATCGTACAGCGTATCCAGCAGTAGCAGTCCGTCATTCACCGCATCACCGTCCGGCATAATTCTGGACCGCTCACAGAGTGCCCGCTCGTCAACGTTCCGACCCGCCGCAATCAAAGCCTGCAAATAATCCGGCTTTACTTTGGCTCGCGGCGTCGGAGCAAATGCACGGGACGCACCGGAAGGATCCGAGTCTTTTCTCGCCCGCGCAATCGCATCAATAATCTCACGATCCGTCACCGGTCGCTCGCCCCGGACGTGACGACGCAGATCAGTAAAAATCTGCGCGTCCGTCATGCCCGCAAGAACTCCCCGTGTCGCGACACCCAGCAACGCGGTGTGACAGCCGCCACCCCCGGATGGGGGCAGCACGCCGAGAGCATGAGTATATTTTTCAAGGCGGGTCGTCATGCGTTAGCTCCGTTGCGGGGCAGCAGGATCAGCTGTTGATGTACAGGCCGCTCAACCGGCATCGGAAAGTTGACCGGCCAGATTTGCCACCGGTTTTCTTCCGCCGTCCGGTGCTTCCTGACCCGCGCATTCGGCTCCCGTGCTAACTTCGCGAGATAGGCTCCGGCTGCGCCGTTGAAGCTGAGCAAGGTTCGGGTCTGATGCGGAGCGTGTGCAAACAGAGTAGCTTCAAGATCGGAAGCCGAACCTTCAAACGGCCCGTCAAGATACCGGTTGATGAGCTCCATCAGCCGCGCCTCGTTGCTGATCTCACGAAGCATCGCAAGCAGATCCGGATGGTGAAAATGCCGCACACCGAAACGTTCAAACCGCAGTTCTTCCGGAATGGAGTACGACGTCAGCAGCCAGTGAAGGAATGCCGGCAGTTCTCCCCGGAGCGTGTCCCCGAAACGCTTGCGCTCCGCAACCGTCGATGCGGGCATCGGCAGATCCCTCCGGTACGCACGCAGCAGAATCATCTTGTCCTCCAGACTCGAATCGATCGGAGGCAGTACATGCAGATCCTCCGGCTCATCGTTCAGCGAGATGGATACCCGCCAGAACGGTTTCAGCATCAAGGCGTCACGGCCTTTCGCGTGGAGCCGCTGATCCTCATTGACCGTCAGCTGTTTGAAAAAGTTGCCGAGATTTCGTCGCGACCGGAAGTCGGTCGAGGGAGCCTCGTCCTCAATCATCAGGTGCTCAGCCTTGAAAAGCTCGGAGTTGAACTGCGTCCCGCCCGTCATGAACGAGTAGGGTTTCGCCGAACGTCCGCCCAGCATGTCCGTGATCAGATTCTGGAGCAGACTTTTTCCGCACCGTGCCGGACCGGCCAGCACCAGCGCCTGTCCGGGCATCAGGTCGCCCTGTCGCAGAGCGGTCGCCGCCGTATGGAGCCATCCGTAAAAAACCGCCAGCTGATCGTGATCCGGGTCTCTCAGGACAGCATCGAATACAGCACGAAGGACCGGCCAGTCTCCGGGCATCGGCTCGATCAGCCGGGGTCCGTCGGTGACCAGAATCGATAGACCGTTCTGGGCGTAGAGACCTTCCCGGTAACCCGCCAGCGCGCCGGAATAGGAGACCGACTCGTGATCCTGAATTCGCAGAATCTCCACATCTGCCGGGCTGAGCATTTCACCGTCCGCCGGTCTCGTGGAAATTCCCGAGCTCTTCAGCCGTCGCTTGAACTGCGCTTCGGTCTGGGGAATCCACCCTGCCGAAATTCGTACGAGGTATTCTTTTTTCGGAATGTCGTAATACGCTTTGAGACTCGTACCGCAGCCTCGCGCCTGAACATCGGCTTCAAACGTCTGCCACGGGGTGATGACGGCAGATGTGCCATCGGATTCAGGTGCCGTCCCGATGACGACTTCGGATGACGCGGTCTCAATGACCGGAGCGTCTGGATTTTGCTCAACAGATCCCGTGAGCAGGGATAACGATAACTCGTCCATATGAACTCCTTCTGCGCTTCTCGCGCAAAAAGTTAATGATTCATAACGGACGGACCGTTCTTTTTTTTCTTCGACAGGTACAAAACTCGATACTCGTCTGAAGAACGGGGGAAAGGAAATCATATTAAAAAGCCGTTGCAAAGCAGTTTGAACTGCAAGGGCTCAGGCTTTGCAACAAAGCCTCAGGCTTTACCAGAAAATCAGTTAATATCTTTGAGATAACTCCATGCTGTGCGCACGCAAAGGTTGCCGTAGCGTTGCCGGAACTTCACAAGTGCCGATTCGATCACGGCATCTTTAGAGTTCAGTTTGCCTGTAGCTTCTTCTTCCTCGCGATATATCTTGATGAAGCGCTCTTGTCGCAAGGTTTTATTTTTTGCGTTGTTCTCCACGCCTTTTCTCTGCGCATTTTTCGCAGCTCTTCCGCGCTCGATCAAAGGAGCTGCCCGGTCGGCATAAGGGTTTTCAGGAGGCTCGGTTGAGATTTTGATTCGGGTGAGTCCCATTTTCTGTCCAGACAGATACGGAGATTCCAAGGAACGCGGGGCGCTGCTGCCCGCACGTTTGAGCGATCCTTTTCCAGTGGAGACTTTCGCGCGGGGCAGGGCAATTTTCTTGCGGGAAGACGCTTTGACAGGTTTTGTGCTGCGGGTTCCTTGTCGCACCATTTTGTCAGCCCCTTTCCAGATAGCGCTGTACCGATGCTTTGGTGATCCGGATCTCTCTGCCGACTTTCGTCGCTTCGAGTCTCCCCGCCCGGCAATAGTTGTCCACACTGTCCTTTGACTTTTTGATGGCCGCTGCAACCTCGTCCCGCGTCAT
>JBGAJP010000081.1:0-7105 GCA_044224855.1 Pontiellaceae bacterium | reverse complement strand
ACTCGGCAGGGATCGAAACTCACGGCCTCAACCCGAATGCCGTAAAGGTGATGACTGAAGCGGGCGTGGATATTTCCGGACAGAAGTCGAAAAACGTCACCGATCTTCTTCACATTCCGTTCGATGTTGTCATTACCGTCTGCGGCCACGCCAATGAGCACTGCCCGCTCTTTCCAGGCAAGGCAAAAATCATCTACGTCGGCTTCGACGATCCGCCAAAGCTCGCCGCGCAGGTCGCTGATGAAGAAGAAAAACTGAACTGCTACCGCCGCGTGCGGGATGAAATCAAAGCCTTCGCCGAACAGCTACCCGGGAATCTGGAGGAAAATCCATCATGAAAACCGACCGTAAAATGACCAGTATTTTTGAGCGCTACCTGACTGTCTGGGTCGGGCTTTGTATTGCAGGCGGCATCATTCTGGGTAAAGTCGCTCCGGAATTTTCCAAGGCGCTTGACGGTATGTCTCTTTACGTTGCCGGTGCGCCGGTGGTTTCCATCCCGATTGCCATTTGCCTTTTTTTCATGATGTATCCGATCATGGTGAAAATTGATTTCGCTTCGGTCATCAAAGCCGGCAAAAGCGGCAAGCCTGTCTGGCTGACCTTGGTTGTAAACTGGGCCATCAAGCCGTTCACCATGTACGGCATTGCCCTGCTCTTTCTCGGCGTTTTCTTCCGCGGATTCATCGGTACCGAAGCCATCGATCTGGTCAAAATGCCGTTCGGGCTCGATCTGCCGGTCGGTGCGGTTCACGGCGCAGGTACCGTTGTGCTTAATGAAGGTGTAAAAATGCTTCAGATCCCGCTATGGCGCAGTTATCTGGCAGGTTGCATTCTTCTCGGCGTTGCACCCTGTACAGCCATGGTGCTGGTCTGGGGTTATCTGTCGCGCGGTAACGACGGACTGACGCTGGTGATGGTGGCGATCAACTCGCTCACCATGCTTCTGCTTTACGGCTTACTCGGCGGTTTCCTGCTCGGTGTCGGTCGTCTGCCGGTTCCGTGGCAGGCTCTGCTTCTTTCCATCGCCATTTACGTTGCCCTTCCGCTGTTCGCCGGATACTTCTCGCGTAAATGGATTTTAGCGGCTAAAGGCGAAACGTGGTTTAAAGAAAGGTTTCTGCACGTACTGACACCGGTCACGATTATTGCCCTGCTGATTACTCTGGTTCTGCTGTTCAGTTTTAAAGGCGAAGTGATTCTGGCCAATCCGCTGACTATCCTCTGGATCGCCGTGCCGCTCTTCCTCCAAACCATGCTGATCTTCGCGCTCGGCTACGGTCTGGCCCGTCTGCTGAAACTGCCCTACGCCGACGCCGCGCCTGCCGCCATGATCGGAGCCTCCAATCATTTTGAAGTCGCCATCGCCACAGCCGTTATGCTGTTCGGACTTTCTTCCGGCGCAGCGCTCGCCACTGTCGTCGGCGTATTGATTGAAGTGCCGGTGATGCTCATGCTGGTTAAAATCTGCCTGCGCACACAACACTGGTTTAAATGAACGGAATAACAAATGGAATGTTGCTGTAGGAAAAGACAGGAATACTGGATCACCGGAAGCGTCGAAACTGCCGCTGGGAAAATTCCAAAGGTTGAAACGCGACTGACGTTGCGTGATAAAATCGGCGCGCTCAGAGTCCGCTTTGCCCTTGGCCGCATGAACTACACCATTGCGCCCGGACTCTACGCAGTCGGAAATCCGGCTCCGGAATCCCCGGTTTTTGTGACCGCCAACTATAAGCTTTCTTTCGACTTTCTGCGCGAAGCGTTGACCGGAATAGACAGCTGGGCACTGATTCTTGATACCAAAGGCATCAACGTCTGGTGCGCGGCAGGCAAAGGAACATTCGGCACGGCGGAGATTGTCAATCGCGTCCGGCTGACACAACTTGACCGGGTTGTTGCGCACCGCAAACTGATCGTTCCGCAGCTCGGTGCACCGGGCATTTCAGCGCACGAGGTTCGCAAACAGTGCGGTTTTCAGGTCATCTACGGCCCGGTGCGTGCCAAGGACATTCCGGAATTTTTGTCTGCCAATTTCAAAACCACACCGGAAATGCGCCATGTTCGCTTTAGCCTCCGCGACCGGATCGTCGTTATTCCGGTTGAACTGGTCATTTGGTTCAAGCACGCGCTTGGACTGGCGGTACTTCTTACACTGGCCGACGGTATCAACCGTTCCGGATTCAGTTTTGCTTCCGCACCGCGTGCTTTTGGCATCGTATTCACCGGCTGGCTGACCGGCGGTGCGCTCGTTCCGGTTCTCCTGCCATGGCTGCCGGGCCGGGCATTTTCCATCAAAGGGTTGTGGGCGGCACTGATCATCTGGACGTGCGGTTTTAAACTGCTCGGCATTTCACCGTCAGAAGGAACCGGATGGTTTTTGATATTCATCGCGGTTGTCTCGTTCATGGCTCTCAACTTCACAGGCACTTCTACATACACTTCGATGTCGGGCGTGAAGAAAGAAATGAAAATAGCCATTCCGCTTCAACTGCTGGCGCTGATTTGCGGAATAATCTTTATCGTGCTTGGAGGTCTGCAATGAACTATCTGAAAAATGTCGCAACGCTCAAGCTGGACGTAGAAAAATGTACCGGATGCGGGCAATGTCTGGCTGTCTGTCCGCACGAAGTTTTTTCTATTGAAGAACAGAAAGCCCGCATCGCCGATCTTGACGCCTGCATGGAGTGCGGCGCCTGCGCGAAAAACTGTCCGGTTGAAGCACTCAGCGTGAAAACCGGTGTCGGCTGCGCCAGCGGCATCCTCAGCGGGATTCTGCGCGGCAAAGAAGCCTGTTGCGGCGAAAGCGGTTGCTGCGGTTGATTTTCTGTCAGATTCCGGCAGCTTCTTTTATCGCTCTGATGTGTGCCGGTGTCGTGCCGCAGCATCCGCCAATAATATTGGCGCCGGCCTTAACCAGTGCCGGAACCTGTGCTGCCATCTGTTCCGGCGTTTCCGGAAAGACGGTGACACCATTGACCGTTTTCGGCAGTCCGGCGTTGGCGTGTACCAGAATCGGTGTTCCCGGCGCAGCGGCGCGCAGTTCGCGCACAATTTCAATCATCCGTTCCACGCCGTTGCCGCAGTTGGCTCCGATAATATCCGCACCGGCCGCCAGCATGGCTTCAGCAAACTGCGCGGGCGTGACGCCCATCATCGTGCGGTAATCGCCGTTGACCGTGCGCTCAAATGTAAACGTACAGATGACTTCGCACCCGGTATTTTCCTTCACGGCTTTTACGGCCAGCTCCGCCTCGTCGAGCGCACTCATGGTTTCGATGCAGATGGCATCCGCACCGCCTTTTTCGAGCGCAACCGCCTGTTCTTTGAACGCATCGTACAGCTCTTCTTCGGTCACTTCTTCCATCACCAGCATTTCGCCGGTCGGACCGATTGAAGCGATAACATGGCGGTCAGCGCCGGCCGCTTCGCGCGAAAGCCGTGCGCCCGCTTCGTTGATTTCCGCGACGCGCTCCGCCAGGCCGTAGTGCGCCAGCTTAAAGCGGTTTCCGCCGAAGGTGTTGGTTTCAACCATATCCGCGCCGGCGGCAATATAACTCGCGGCGATCGCCCGTACGTCAGTGGGCCGGTCGATATTCCACAGTTCGGGACATTCGCCGGGTTTCAGCCCTTTCTGCTGCAGGAAGGTTCCCCATGCGCCGTCAGAAACCAATATCCGTCCGTCTTTCACCGCGTCGGTAATTTTCATGGTGGCGACATTGTCACGGGAAATTCGTCGGGGTCAAGATTAGGAATCGCCAAAGCATCAATAAACCGGTTTTCAAATTCACCGGTTTCCGCCAGATGACAGGATTCCGGCAATGCGGCAATCCGGTGAAGTTCTTCCCAGACTCCGCCGGCACCGAGCGCCGCATAGGCTCCGGCCAATGAACCGTTGCCGACCACATCATATTTTTCGAGCGGAATTTCCGGCAGCAGGCCGATGGTAATGGCGTTTTCGATCCGCAGATGCGCGGCGAAACCGCCGGCCAGCACCAGCCGCTCCACATCGCCAATGCCATGTCCGCTGCGTTCCAGCAGTGTGCGGATACCGGAATAGACCGCCGCTTTGGCTTTCATGATCTGCGAAATATCAAATTCCGTAATCAGTATGGCTTCATCCAGTCCTGACTTTTCCTTTGTCACAATAATGCAGGCGTTGACGATTGTTCTGTGATGGCAGTCGAGCTGTACCAAGCGGCCCGCCGCGCGCAGCCGGTCGAGATCAAACCGGCCCATGCTGTTCAGCAGACCCGTGCGCCAGGCCGAGGCGATGAAATCAACCGCAGCGCTGCCGCAAAGCCCGGTCGCCGGTTTCCCACTGATTGTTTCAAATTCTATTGAGTCATCGGGCCGGCAGATGATTTTTTCTATCACTCCGGCCGCGGCGCGGCAGCCGTGCAGAAGCCCAGCGCCTTCAAATGCCGGGCCGGCGGCGGTCGCCGTGGCCATCAGCCGTCCGTGGTCATTCAGAATAATTTCGCCGTTGGTGCCGATGTCGACAATCAGTTCCAGACGGGCCGGATCGGGTTCGGAAATATAGAGATCGGAAACGAGGTCGCCGCCGACGTAACCGGCAATGGCGGGTACTGTGCGTACACGGGCGTTCGGGCAAATCGTAAGTCCGATTTCCGTCGCGGCATGTTCGCTGAATACTTTCGTGAGCGGTTCAAACGGGATTGTACCGATACTCAGTGCGGAAAGTCCTAGCACCAGATGGCTCATGACGGTGTTGCCCGAGAAAACAATCTCTGTAACGTCTCCAAGTTTTTTTTGTCCGCCGGAGCTTTGGCAAAGGCGGACGAACATCGGAACAAGCGTTCCTTGAATAATCAGCCGCTGGAGTTTTTTCAGATTTGTGTCGTCGGTGCAAAGCGCAATGCGCGAAGCAACATTATCCGCCAGTTCAATTTGCCGGTTATAGGCCGTTTCCCGCGCCAGAATTTTTCCGGTGGAAAGCTCAACGAGAATCGCCGCAACCGTCGTTGTGCCGATATCCACTGCAATGCCGAGTTGCCCGGCGGAATTTTTGTGCGGCTGAAAAAGGTTTTGGCGCGTGGCGTAAAAATCCGCTGCGGCGCATTCGCCGATTTTGAGCAGCGAACGTTCCGGAATTTCAATCTCCGCCTGTTCGCCCAGCACCACCGTTTTGCAGGCGCGCGCTTCGAGCGTCTGCCCGGCGACAACCGCCGTTTCGGTTTCACCGATCCGGTAGCGGCCCGGCCCCAGCTTTACAAGACAGCCTTTGCAGGCGCCCTGCCCGCCGCACTGCATATTGAGCGGAAACCCGGCTTCGGCGGCCAGATCAGACAGCAGAACACCGCAGCGGTTTTCCGTTGCGGCACTGTGACTGTTTGACTTGAAGCAGACTGCCATGGCAACAGCTTATACACTGCATGACATCATGGCGTCCACCTTACGCTTAATGCTCGCTTCGTGTCCCGGTACACTCAGCACATCGCATTCGGTGCCCATGATGAAAGGATGCCCGGCGGCTTTCATATTGATGAGCAGTTCGCGGGTCATACGTTCAACATCCGCGACGCTGACGGCTTCGTCGGAATAGAATTTTTTGGACGGCAGATTGCCGTAGAGGACAATGTCTTTGGACACCAGCGCGGCATCTTTCCACAACGTACGCGAACAGCCGAGACTGAGCATGACCGGTTTCAGCCGGTTGAAGGACGAAACCATGCCGTCGGTCAGTTCACCGCAGTCGTGGAAGATTAAATCCACACCCAGTTCATCAAGCTTTGCTTTGATTTTCAGGTTCGGCTTCATCACAAAACGCTCAAATACGTCGGAACCTTCCGCTAGCTGATTGGGAGAAAAGAAAACCAGATTGGCCGCCGGCTCACAGACGATGATGGCTTTCGCTCCGGCTTTGGCCTGTTCGGTCAGATAGCGCAGAATAATCTGCGTCGAAAGTTCCATTACACATTCCACCAGTGCGACATCTTCATCGTCGTCGCCGGTCATTCCGGTGCCTGCCATGAAAACCGGCGTAATCGGATCGCTCAGCATTTTGGTCATCAGCGAAAACGGCCCGATGCCCATGCCCAGCGCAATAAGGTTCTCCTGTTTTTCGCGTACCGCTACATAACGGATGGCGTCACAGGTGGCTTTCATACGGGGAATCATAAACGGAGCTGTACGGATTTTCTCAACGGCATCCGCCGCCGGCAGTTCTTCGAAATGGAATTTTTCACGCTCCTCGGCCGGTACGCCGAGAATCGCCAGCATGGCTTCTTTTTCCAGCGTCAGATCCATCAACGGAATCGCCAGCGGACTTTTATAGTAATGCGCTGCTTCCACCATCACAGCTCCGAGCTGATCACCGTGATGGATGATGGTTTCGTGGTTCGCCTTTTCGAGCAGAACCAGATGGGTTCCGATAGGCAGACGCAGGCCGCGCTCAGCCAGATCGAGATAAAACTTTTTTTTCATTATCGTGCCAGAACTTTTTCGACCGATGCAACCGCCTGGTTGGCATCGCTGGAATAGCCGTCGGCACCGATTTCGTCAGCGTATTCCTGAGTTACCGGAGCGCCGCCGATCAGGATTTTCACTTTGGAGCCTTTGGCTTTGAAGTGGGAAACCACTTCTTTCATATAAGGCATGGTGGTCGTCAGCAGTGCGCTGAGCATGATAACCTGCGCACCTTTGTTGACGGCTTCTTCGTACTTGGCGACATCACAGTCCACACCAAGATCCATTACTTCATAACCGGCACCCTTCACCATCATGGCAACCAGATTCTTACCGATGTCGTGCAGGTCGCCTTTGACCGTGCCAATCGCCACTTTACCCAGCGGCTCGTGTCCGCTCTTGGTCAGCAGCGGATCGACGATGTCGAGGCCGGCCTGCATGGCGCGGGCGGCGATCAGCATTTCCGGAACATAAACTTCGTTGCGGGAAAACCGCGCGCCGATTTCACGCATCGCGGGAATCATGGATTCCATCAGAATGGATGCGACATTTGTTCCGGCGGCAACTTCCGCCTGCACCAGCGCGGCAACGTCTTTCCGCTTGCCCTTCATAATCGCATTAAACAGTTCTTCATTTCTGGCCATAGATCCTCCGTAAGGTTTATCAGTGTCGCTAC
>JBGAJP010000080.1:0-7170 GCA_044224855.1 Pontiellaceae bacterium | reverse complement strand
AGCGGGGCGGGCCTTCCGGTGAAACGCATGTCGGACCGTTCACTGGCAAACCGGTTAAGCTTTGCATTGAGGATTTTCGTTCGCAGCGTCCGGCGAATGCGAATCGCAACCGTTCAGCTGTGGATATCATTCCAGAAGCCATCAGCAATCAAATCGACATCGTCTACACCATCAAGACCATCGTTCCGCCTGAAGCCGGGGCGTTTAACAAGGATCTGCTTTACTGGACGGTCCGCCTGATTCACGAACGCTTTCCGGCCGCCAAAGACCGGATCTACTGGCAGCTCGGCAACGAACTGATGGGCGGGCATTTCGATCCGCTGCACAATATGGAAAAGAAGCCGGTGCCGCCTTATAAGTCCCCGGATGGAAAAATCAGAGGCTATGACATCGGCTGGAAGGTCGATTATTATGTGAATGACTACTTCGCTCCGGCAGTGGAAAGCATTCGCCGTGCATCGCAGGATGTATACGGCGATCCGAATGCAATCCACATGCTGATCGGATCGCTCAATCCCTACAACGCAGAGAATCTCGAGTTTATGGATCTATTGCTGAAGAGCACCATTACCGGACGTCAGGCCCCGTCGCTGGACGGGAAGCGGGTCGTGGATGTTTGCGGGAACCTGACCGTTCATTACATGTTCGAGAATACTGGCCGGCAGGCGACCATGGATGAGTTGGCGAAACAGTATTTTGCGACAGGCGAACTTAAAAAAATCTGGGTCACAGAGGAGCACGGGGACCGCGGGGAGGGGCCGGTCAGCACGCTGCGGTCGATCTCCCTGTTTATGGACTGGGTCGCCGCCTATCACCTGTCTTCGGACCAGACCAAAATGATCTGGTATGGGGATGGACAGCCCCGGCCCGGTGGCGACATCAAGGAATGGATGGCGAAGCTGACCGGATTTTTCGGCGACCGTCCAATGAGTTTTTTTAAAGAAAACACCGCTGATGCAACCTTCTATTTCTTTAAAGAGCAGGATCTGCTTTGCGTACTGGTAATTCCCAAAGAGGCGCACTCTGTGTCTATTGGCAAACTGGCGATCCGTTATCCGGCAACGATCGGGAAAACAGTTCAGGTAAACGCTGTTCAGTTTTCCCCTGTTGTTGCTCCGAAGAAAATCAGTGTTCGTTCCGATATCAAGGATGATCGGCTGGAGGTCACAGTCAATCACGATATCGAAGACCCGTTTTTGTTACTTTGTGATTTTGAGTAGAGCGCGTATGAACAGGCTGTTTCCGGTCCAACCGCTGGTTTTTATTGCGTGGGGAATGGGTGCGGTTATGGCTGCAGCATTCATGTTTACATCTCGCGCCCGGATTGAGCATCAGCCGTGGCGAACCTATGTCGGAATCTCCGGGGATCCGGTTGTGAAAAACAGCGACCCTCTGCAGTGGACGTCCGATATCCCGTGGGTCGGCGCGGTGCGGATCAGTCCACCCTATGTGACAGATGATCCGACTCAGTCCGTGGCAGAAAATCTCACGTTTCCAACCGGTGCCGGATACAATGAGCCAAATCCCGTCTCCCGGAATACCATTGTGGTTCTGGATAAAACCAAGCCGGATGTGAAGCTCGATTCAACCCGCGCCGGCTTTCTGCTCGAACACGCGGAGAAATGGATATTCAGCCTAGCGGCATACAGCTCGCGCAGCGACCTGGAAGACGTTGACATTGGAGAGATTTTCAGCTTTTACGACTACAATCATTTTGATCACTGCGCCGCATGGCGAACCCGTGTTGAGCGACTGGCTGACGGACTGCTGACAGTGCTGAATGCCGCTTCCAATGATCGGAAAATATATGTCCAGATTGGAAACGAAGTGAACGGAACCGGCGTTCCAAACAATATCTATCAGTGGCTAGATGTGCGCGGCCTGCCGTACCCGCATCCCGGCACGCAGTACGAAGATCGCGACGGCTACACCCCAAATGGTGGCGAAGACCGCGGCATGATCGGCTACCTCGTGGAATACCGACTGGCCCCTGCGATTGATGCGTTGATTGCAGCCAATAATGCACAAGTCGGGCGGGATTTAATCATAATGGCTCCCAGTTATGTCGGTGGACGCGGCGCGGAGTTGTCCGGCAGCGCCAACAACGATTGGATTGATGTGCTGATGAATTATAAAATCACCGGTCTGCCGGTCAGGCCGTCCAGCCTCGGCGGCGGACTGGATACCAATGCGCCGTATCTCAGCTCGGCCAATGTCCGTGGCCGGTCGCTACGCGACCTCTGTGATGTGATGTCGGTTCATTACGTTATGCCTCAAACGGGCGTCCGGAATGGAAATACGGTTTCGCTACTGCGCGACCGCATCGTCGGACTGTTCGATACCTTTGATAATAGCGCCCCGGCTCCGGCAGTTCCCGATATGCCCACTGCTGAAAACCCGTCCGAAAAACTCCTCACATCCGGACTGTTAAACAAGGCAAACGGGATCTGGCACACGGAAGAGGTTGGCGATGAAATGGCTCTGAATGGCCGTGGCGCGGTGTACGCATGGTTGGCGATTGCCCGGGGATTCAGTCTTTGGCTGGATCCGGTCGGCAAAGCGTATGATGCTGATAACGGATTCGAAATCTACAACTACAACTCGACGGAGCTGTGGTACAAACCAGAACTCGGCCCCGCCCCGGACGGAACAAAACCGCTCGATGCGATGGCTGCGCTGAACAGTTTTCTGCCGGCGGACAGTGCCGTGCTGAAACGGTGGAACCCGGACTTTGTCCCGACCAGCAACTCCAACCGGCTGGAGTGTCAGGCCTTCGCGGCGGAAGCGCCGTATGACAATAAACAGGTGTTGGTCATCACCTGCGGCTCCTGTCCGACAACCGCAACCGACACCTGGATGAGTGCATTTGATATCGACAATCCGCGCAGCAACGGACTGCCAATCGTTGTCGATGCGCGGCTCTGGCAAACCACCGGGCAGGCGGTGAAAAATATTACCGTGTCCGATCTCGGAAATGGCCGTATCCGTCTGACTGTCGAAAACTCGGTAAACCTCAAAACGCCGTCCGAGCGGGTGCTGACGGTTTTCTTGAACTGAATAGACAGACTTAACCAGTATTTTTGAAAAAACTTCTGAACGGGTCGGTAAACAACCAGATCTAGGTCGGTCAATGACAACGGGGTTTCTAGATTGATGCGTTATAAAGACAGTTGAAATTAAGGAAGGAATATTAGGCGTAGCAATGTGATGGCATAGGCATAAAAAGGAGATAGAAAATGAGTGGAAGAAGCTGGATTGCCGCAATGATATTTATTTTTCTTATTTCCAGGATGGCTAATGCCGCTGTAATCCTCAATGAGCAGTTCGATTATGCAGATGGATCAGATATTACCAATGTTTCCTTGTGGTCTGGGACAGGCAGTGGAACGGTTACTGGCGGAGTTCTAAGCGCTAGCGGAGTTCTTACACTGGAGTTTGAACGGGCGTATTCAGTCAATCCGGCTGAGCTTTTTGTGAAAAACGTGCCCGAAATCTGGTTTAGATACACAGTAAAACCGGTGGCTGACACGATTGGCTGGTTGGGTATCGGTTCAACGGAAAGCACGAATACAACGGGTCGGTACGCCGCTACTCAGGTCCAGATGATTTCCGGTGTATTGAGTAAGCTGGGGAACTATAGTTTAACTCGATGGACTAATACTACTAACGTTCCCTCGTATACGGGTTCGGGGTTTGTTGATATTTACGGTCGGGTCTATTACTCCAATGACTGCCTTAAACTTGATATGTGGTTTAATCCTGTAGATCCGCAAAATTCAGGAAACCCAACACTTACTCGGACGACATCCTATATAGACTACCCGGATAGCAAGATGATTGATCGGCTGGATGTCAATATCAGCAGCGGATCTTTTGAGATTGATTCGGTTGTTGCGGGTACGCAATTGACCGATGTTTTACATCCATATACGGAGACAAATTATGCCGCAGGCACTACTATTCAGGCTAGCAGTTATTCTTCTGCAACTGGCTGGGGCCGGGAAAAGGTGAACGACGGGATTCGCGTATCAACGAATACATCCTGTGGCTGGATGTGCAATCATCCAGCGAATACATCGGAATGGATTCGAGTGGATATGGGGTCTAATAAGTTGGTCGGAAGAGTAGACCTGTACCCGGTCGATGTGGATCCGAGTTATCCGGACGGCGTTTTGTATCCAGTTGATTTTTCGATTCAGACTTCGACAAATTTAACGGACTGGGTGACGGTGGCTTCAGTTACGAATGCACCTCAGCCAGGTGCGGAAATGCAGCGTTTCGATTTTAGCGGACAGCTCGCCCGGTATGTCCGAGTTTATATTACCAATAAGCGCTATAACACGATATTGGGTACATACCGAACCGGCTTTGCTGAGATGGAGGTCTATCCTCCGGTTGCTGTCAGTCAAGAGGTATGGATCCAGCCGGCATGGAGCCGATTGGGCAATCTTTACGAGCCGGGCGAGACAGCTTCGTTATCTGTTTTGTCACAGCCGTTGTATGACCTCTGCAAGGTCAATATAAAGGGGCCTTGGGTAGTCGCAGATCCTTCCAGTGGTGAGGCTTCGGTTGCGACAAAAGACGGGTTCTCATGCCTGAAGCTGCAGTGGACAGCTCCGCATTTGAATTCACCGATTCGCTGTTTTCAGTTTAATGAACCGTTTTTTCTGAATATATCTCATGCATGCAAAATGCGGTTTCAGGTCTATGCGGAAACCGCCGGAAACGATCTGAAGTTATGCATTCAGGATGCCGCAGATAACCAGTTTTTCTCCGGATTTGTCGGCACCTTGGTGCAGGGCTGGAATACGGTGACCGTTCCGCTGAATTTTGAGCGGGACAAAATCATCGATTTTGAATTCGATACGAGATGGAATGTAAACAGGACGTTCTATATAAGAAATATCGAGTTTGTAGGGTTGCGATATGAGCGTCCGCAAGAACCGGCTCAATTGCAGGTTACGTTAGAGGATGAATCTGGGGTTCAGTTCGATCAGTTTTCAACGACACTCACTTCTCAGGAATTGCGCGGAAATTTGGCTGTTCCACTGGAATTCATTCTCCCTTCCGCGAATGGTGTGACGTATGCTGAACTGAGGGTGATTTCCGCTGATGGAAAAGAAGTAGGCTATAACCGGGTTCCGTTTGGAACCAGCGATATGTTGCTTGATGCAACAGATCAGCCACTCTCAAACCGCATGGGCGTGGCAATTCATCTTTCGGTAGCCGAAGAGGGCGATCCTGAATTGAGGATGGATCTGGCTAAAAAACTCGGGATGTACTGGTTGCGCGGAGGACTCGGCATTGTCTCGGACAGCGAGGGGCAATATGACTGGACTGTATCTGATTTAATTATGGACTATTCGGTGTCGAACGGCATGGATTATGTTTTTGTGATGAATCCGCCCGACTGGGCTTTTGACAACCAGACTTTGGTGGCAAATCCAGCGAAATATCAGCAGTATGTGAATGCTGTCGCAGGCCGGTATCCAACCCTGCATGTGTGGGAGCTTGGCAATGAACCGAACCTGTCTACGCTGTGGGCAACTAATGAGGCGAAGTGGGTTGCTTTTACTGCTACCGGATACGGAGTGCTTAAGTCTAATGATGTTTCTCATACGGTGATTAATGGTGCTTTGAATCATGGGGTATTTTTCGACGGATGGATTGAAACCGTGTTTGCTTCGGGCCTCGGGACATATATTGATGATTTGAGTTTGCACACCTATGGATATTCAAGCACGCAATGGCCGTATTCCAAGGAACTAATGGCTTCTTATGGCTATCCGAATAAAGGGATTTGGCTGACAGAAACTGCTATAAATCTTTATGGTGATAGTGGAGCTCCCGCCCGGGAGTCGCGGTATGCGGTTGCTCAATCCTTGGTTGAGCGCTACCTGTTTGCCAGAAAAGAGGGACTCAAGCTGTTCTCATGGTATGAGTTAGTAGATGGAAACTTCGGAACCGGTCATGGACTACGCCAGAAGTCATTAGGTCTCTTTGAATTTAACGGCAATAATTTTTCACCCAAAGAAACCGCAATGGCTTTTCACACGATGACTGCGCTATTTGAAGATTACGCATTCGCCGCCTATGGGGTAACAAATAGCGTTGTTTCCTTCCGCTTTGCAAAGGGATCTGGAGAAACTCTGACGGCCTATAGTGCCTTCACTCCAAAGACAACCTCTGTGTTTGTGGGTACAGGAACCCCGATCAAAGTTGATATTTATGGAAATCGGACGGCACTGACCCCGCAGAGCGGAATAGTTAATCTCCAGCTTACAGAAGATTATATTTTTCTGATCATTGAACCATAAAAGCTGTTGCTGAGGCTCGAAGCGTTTACCGTGAGGGTGAGTATGTATAAGAAATTGTAATATAAAAAAAGGTGCGGTATGAATTATCAAAAACAGATAATGCTGGGGTGGTTTTCTATGTGGAGGGGACTAGCTGCACTGATCGTTTTTCTGAATGGATCTGCTTCTGCGGCAGATTACACCGTCGATATCACCGCTCCGAATGGTTGGAAAAAGCTTCCGGAAGATTGGAACCGATATTTTGGAGTTCACTATACGCAGGAAGATCCGTATCCGTCCGCCACTCCGCGGGTTGCATATTGGAGTACTGTTCGCTGGTTTGGCGGGCCTAAAGTGGATCTGCTGGATGATTCCAATCCGGCATCTCCTCAGAGTACGGGGCCGTTCTGGTCAACTCCGTTACGAATAGGCTCTGACGATATTGGCGGGAATAATGGAACGCTGGAGAACAATATTCTCGGTCTGTTGGATGGCTACGATCAGCAGTATCGATTGCAAACGATTTACGGACCCATAACGAAGTTTATTCCGGCAGATAAAGATCGTACTTATGTAATGGTGAAAACCGCACATCAGCCGGATCCTTCTGCGGATCCGATTCCGGCAGAACAAGTGGTTTGGGAAATCGGTAACGAAATTAACACCGAGTTTTATATGCCGGTTCCGCCGCCACTGAATACCTCAACGAATATTACCGATGCCCCATTTATTCCAAGTTGGTGGGGAGGAACCAGTGGAATAACGATCTATCCTTTTGGCGATTTGAGCGGATATGAGAATCCTGGCAAGATTGCTCTTTATGTAAATGGGCTTCTCGGTCCGCAACTGCAGGCGATACGAAAAGTATCTAAGG
>JBGAJP010000010.1:0-53089 GCA_044224855.1 Pontiellaceae bacterium | reverse complement strand
TGCTGAGCGCCTCAGTCAGATCTTCGGTCAACTCATGCACCGAACTCTTGTAGCGTTCTTCAATATCCTTCTGGCGTTTGCGCATATCCGCCGCCGGCTTGGCTTTAGGCGCTTCCTTAGCGTTCTTGTTTTTCGAAGAAACTTTGACATCCATTACGATGCCGTAGGTTCCGCTAGGTGCACGCAGTGATGTGTCACGCACATCGGCCGCTTTTTCGCCGAAAATAGCGCGCAGCAGGCGTTCTTCAGGAGCCAGTTCGGTTTCAACCTTGGGCGTAATCTTGCCGACAAGGATGTCGCCGGGCTTTACTTCAGCGCCGATCTGAATAATCCCTTCGTGCGTCAGGTTCTTGAGAGCCTCTTCGCCGACATTGGGAATATCACGGGTAATTTCTTCCGGGCCAAGCTTGGTGTCGCGGGCGCCGCACTCGAACTCTTCGATATGAATCGAGGTATAGACGTCTTCTTTAACGATCTTCTGACTGATCAGAATAGCGTCTTCAAAATTGTATCCGCACCAAGGCATAAACGCGACCGTTACGTTACGACCGAGAGCGAGCTCGCCCTGATCGGTGGCCGGACCGTCGGCCAGAACCTGACCTTTTTTGACTTTGTCGCCATGTTTGACGATCGGGCGCTGATTGAGACAGGTTCCTGCATTCGAACGCATGAACTTGCGCAGATCGTATTCCTGATAGTCTTCTTTGGGCGTTTTCTTTTTGACCGGCGCTTCGCCGTCTTTAGAAACAATGATCTTATCGGCAGAAACGTAGGCAACTTTACCGGCCTCTTCAGCCACGATCAGAACTCGCGAGTCGCGGGCAATACGGCCTTCGATACCGGTGGCCACGAAAGGCCGCTCGGATACCATCAAAGGAACCGCCTGGCGCTGCATGTTCGAGCCCATCAAGGCGCGGTTGGCGTCGTCGTGTTCAAGGAACGGAATCAGTCCGGCAGCGATACTAACAACCTGCTTCGGCGAAACGTCCATGTACTGCACGTCGGCAGGAGCAACTTCTTTAAAGTCGCCGCGAACACGTACCATTACGCGATCATTCTGGAATGTGCCGTTCGCGTTGAGCGGAGCATTCGCCTGAGCGATAACGAAATTTTCTTCTTCATCCGCCGTCAGCGATTCAACTTTATCGCTCACACGACCCTTTTCCACTTTACGGTAAGGGGAGATGATGAATCCGTATTCGTTGATGCGCGCAAACGTACTCAACGAGGAGATCAGACCGATATTCGGGCCTTCCGGCGTCTCAATCGGGCAGATACGTCCGTAATGCGAACTGTGAACGTCGCGCACTTCGAAACCGGCGCGGTCACGGTTTAAACCGCCTGGGCCGAGCGCGGAAAGACGGCGTTTGTGGGTCAGTTCGGACAGGGGATTGGTCTGGTCCATGAACTGGCTGAGCTGCGAGCGGCCGAAGAAATCCTTGATCACCGCAGAAAGCGCTTTGGGATTGATCAGCTTCTGAGACGTCAGACGATCAACGGTTGTATCAAAGATCGTCATGCGTTCTTTGACCAGACGCTGGATGCGGGCCAGACCGACGCGGCACTGTCCTTCGAGCAGTTCGCCAACCGTACGGATACGGCGGCTGCCCAAATGATCGATGTCGTCAAGCGTACCGTTGCCCATGCGGATGTTGATGAGGTAGCGGATAGCTTCCACCACATCTTCTTTATCCAAAGTCAACGAAGTCGCCTTGGTCTTCAGCTTCTGCTGAATCTTATAGCGGCCGACACGACTCAGGCTGAAACGGGTTTCGTCGAAAAACAACCGTTTGAGCATCTGTCGGGCGGAAGCTGTGGTCGGCGGATCGCCGGGTCGAAGCTTTTGATAGAGATCTTTGAGCGCTTCATCAACAGAGCGGGTAGTGTCTTTTTGGATGGTCTTCATGAAAAGACCTTCGTCCCAGGCGACATTAACCACGTCAACGCTCTTGTAACCGGCGAGCTTCATGCGCTGAATCATATCCAGCGTGAGCGCATCGTACCGGCGGCCGATGACAGACTGCGAGTCGCTGTCAACTGCGTCATCTTTAAGAACCAGATTGGAAAGTTCCGATTCGTCGCCGATGCGTTTGCTCAACGGGAAACTTTCGATCGTGTAATACAAATTGATAATCTCTTCATCCGTGCCGTAACCGAGAGCACGAAGGAAGGTCGACGCAAGGAATTTTCTGCGACGGCGCTTGCGGTCCAGATAGACATACAGAAGCTCTGAAGTGTCGAACTGTGTTTCGACCCATGAGCCGTGATCCGGAATAATACGGAACGAATAGAGAAGCGAACCGTTCGCATGGGTGGTCTGTTCGAAACAGATACCCGGTGAGCGGTGCAACTGACTGACGATAACGCGCTCAGCACCGTTAATGACAAAGCTTCCGCGATCTGTCATCAAAGGAATTTCACCCATGAACAGGGTGTCTTCGCGAACATCTTCATTTTCACGCAGACGGAACGTAACATAGAGCGGAGCCGCAAAGGTCTCACCCTCTTTAACGGACTCGACATATGACATGTTCGGCTCTTTGATTTCGTAGCTTACAAAATCAAGAGCAATCTGCCCGTCATAGCTTTCAACCGGAAACGCCTCGCTCAGAACCGCCTGCAAACCGATTTTTTTTCGGCGTGACGGGGCGACTCCCTGCTGGAGAAATTCCACATAGGAATTGGTCTGAAGCTCGATGAGATCCGGCGCTTCAATTACGTCTATCAGTTTTCCAAAGTTTTTTCTCTCGACCATTCCATCACCTTCAGGCTCTTATTGGACGCTTCACCCGGAGAACTCCATGCGGAGTATCCGGGCACACGAAATACAAACACCATCCGAAACGCGACCGTGCCGGCTGCACAAAAGGCCGCCGGTACGGAACGCATATCGTATCATTACTTGATTTCGATTGTGGCGCCAACGCCTTCAAGAACCTTCTTGATCGATTCGGCTTCTTCTTTGGAGACGCCTTCTTTGATCGTCTTGGGAGCCCCGTCCACCAGATCTTTGGCTTCCTTGAGACCCAAGGCCGTTACGCCGCGGAGCTCTTTAATCACCTGAATCTTCTGCGAACCAGCCTGCGCCAGAACAACCGTGAATTCAGTCTTTTCAGCAACCGCTTCCGCTGCTGCCGCGCCGCCCGCTGCCGCTACGGCGACCGGAGCTGCTGCGGAAACGCCCAGACGGGTTTCCAGTGCTTTGACGAGTTTTGAAAGTTCGAGCACGGAAATGCCTTCGATCCAGTCAACGAACTCTGCCATTTTGCCTTCAAGTTTCACTTCTACAGTTTCTTCAGCCATTTTATCTTCCTCCCTACAATGAATTGAATCCAACCAACCTAATTAAAAACTTTATTTATGCCGCCTGCTCTTTTTTCTCGCGAACCGCATTCAGCACATACAGCAGACTGCAAACCTTCTGATTCATCACACCAACGACCTGAGTCATCGGAGCGGCCAGAGTGCCGACCAGTTTAGCCTGAAGCTCTTTTTTGCCCGGCATACCCGCCAGCGAAATAACATCTTTCGCAGAAAGAATAGCTCCTTCCAGCACTCCACCTTTAACAGCCGGCCTGTCTTTATCTGCAGAAAATTTCTTCAGAATTTTTGCAACTTCAACGACATCACCGGCACCGAAAATCATCGCTGTCGGACCGCTCAGGTTTTCAAAACCGGCACAGCCCATTTCGCTGCTGATCCGGCCGAACATGCTGTTCTTAACCACTTTCACCCGTGCATTGGCACCGCGCAGAAGCTTTTTAAATTCATCGGTTTCGGGCATACTCATGCCCTTGTAGTCGGCCAGCAGCATGTAAAGCGCTCCGGAGACATTCTCCTGGACCTCTTTGTACATCGCCTGTTTTTCCGGTCTGATTTTTCTATTTTCTTTGCTCATGACTTTCGCCCGTCCTTACAAATTTAAGCTGCTGCCTTATCTTTCACATCAAGATGCAGACCTGGCCCCATCGTGCTGGAAACCGTGCACCGTTTGATATAAATACCTTTACTCGAAGCCGGTTTAGCGGCCACAATTGCGTCGTAAACTGCGCGGAAGTTTTCAGCCAACGCTTCGACTGTGAAGGAGCGTTTACCAAAAGGAACAATGACGTTTCCGTTTTTATCCATGCGGAACTCACCGCGGCCGGCTTTGAACTGCTTAACGGCAGTTGCCGTATCGTCTGTAACCGTACCGGTTTTCGGGTTAGGCATCAAACCGCGCGGGCCGAGTACTTTACCGAGCTTGCGGACTTCTTTCATTGCATCCGGAGTGGAAACAACAATATCAAAATCCATCCAGCCGCCGGTCACTTTCGCCAGCAGGTCTTCAAATCCGGCTTCAACAGCACCGGCAGCACGGGCGGCTTCGGCAGCGGCACCCGAGGCGAATACGATTACGCGAACGTCTTTACCTGTACCGTTCGGAAGAGCAACCGTGGAACGGATTGCCTGATCCGATTTAGTCGGATCGACACCCATACGAAGGGCGACTTCGACGGTTTCGTCAAATTTAGCGGTCGGGTTGTCTTTGATGAACTGTATTGCTTCTTCGACGGTATACAGTTTTTCGACCGAAACATTCTTCTTTACTGCGGTATATTTTTTTCCGTGTGTAGCCATGGCTATTCTACCTCAATTCCCATACTGCGGGCTGTGCCAGCGATGATACGGCAGGCTGCCGCTCTGTCACTGGCGTTTAAATCAGCCTCTTTAATTTTGGCAATTTCTTCAACCTGCGCGAGGGTCACTTTGCCCACTTTGTCGCGGTTCGGAACGCCAGATCCTTTAGCAACAGCTGCCGCTTTTTTGAGCAAGGCGGAGGCCGGCGGGCTCTTGGTGATAAAACTGAACGAGCGATCCTGATAGACGGTGATGACCACCGGAATAATCATGCCCGCTTCTTTCTGCGTAGCTGCATTGAAAGCCTTGCAGAACTCCATAATGTTCACACCGTGCTGACCCAGCGCAGGACCCACCGGCGGCGCCGGATTGGCCTGTCCGGCCGGAATCTGCAACTTGATCATGCCTTTTTCTTTTTTTGCCATAACAAAACTCCGCTCAGGTTACGCTTTATCTGCCTGCCAATATTCAAGTTCCACCGGAGCCGATCGACCGAAAATCGAAACCGATACTTTCAGTTTACCGCGACCCGGATCCACTTCTTCAATCACTCCGTTAAAATTCAGGAACGGACCATCAGTGATCTTGATGGTTTCACCCGGTTCGAAATTAATTTTGGGCGTAACCGTTTCTTTCTTCTCTTCCACCTGGTTAATAATCCGGTCATCTTTATCAGCGCGCAGCGGCACCGGAGCCTCACCTCCGACGAAACCGATCACCCCCGGAGTGTTCTGGATAAAATACCAAGTTTCTTCTACTAAATTTTTCTTTTCGTCAAACAACGCCAGATTTGCCAGCACATAGCCGGGGAAAAACTTGCGTGACACCGTGCTTTTCTTACCCTGTTTAACTTCCGAAACTTTTTCAGTCGGAATCAGGACTTCGCCGATGTATTCCCCCATCTCTTCCTGCTTCACCCGGCTGACGATGCTGTTCTGCACCTTATATTCATGCCCGGAGAGCGTATGTAAAACAAACCAGTGTTTTTCCATTATTATCTTTCTCTCCGCTTACCGAAGAACCGCCCTCAGCAGGCCCATCAGTACTGTATCGCTCAACCCGACGAAAACACCAAGAATAACTACAGAGATCACAACGACCATCGTTGAACCGAGCAGCTCCTGACGAGTAGGCCAAGTACATTTCTTAAGCTCGGTTTTCACCTCGCCTAAGAACGTCTGCAGTGCTTTAAACAGCTCGATTATCTTTTTCATCTCGCTTCCCTGAAGAACTTGGCAGGCCAGGAGGGAATTGAACCCCCAACCTGCGGTTTTGGAGACCGCCGCTCTGCCAATTGAGCTACTGGCCTACACCGAAATCTGTAAAGTTACTTTGTTTCCTTATGAACGGTGTGACTGCGGTCATGCGGGCAGAATTTTTTCACTTCAAGCCGACCCGTCGAAAGCTTCTTGTTCTTCGTCGTCGTATAATTACGGCGCTTACACTCTGTACAGGCCAATGTAATAATATCTCGCATGATTTTACTCTTTCCCATCAGATCGCTGATAAAGTGATGTGCCTTATAACAGACACATCACCCCGTCAGCATCGCGGACACTTAACTTACTTAAGAACCTCGGTCACACGACCGGCACCAACGGTGCGTCCGCCTTCACGAATCGCGAAGCGCATATGCTGCTCCATTGCGATCGGGGTGATCAGCGTAACTTCCATCGCCACATTGTCACCCGGCATAACCATTTCCACGCCTTCCGGCAGAGTGATGTCGCCGGTTACGTCTGTTGTGCGGAAGTAGAACTGCGGGCGATAGCCTTTGAAGAAAGGAGTATGACGTCCGCCTTCTTCTTTGCTCAGAACATAAACTTCAGATTTAAACTGGGTGTGAGGCAGAATTGAACCCGGCTTGGCCAAAACCTGACCGCGTTCAACATCTTCCTTCTTCGTGCTGCGAAGCAGACAGCCGACATTGTCACCGGCCCGGCCTTCGTCCAGAATCTTGCGGAACATTTCAACACCAGTACAAGTCGTCTTGACGGTCGGTTTCAAACCGACGATTTCGACGTCGTCGCCAGTATGAATGATACCACGTTCGACACGACCCGTTACTACAGTACCGCGACCTTCGATCGAGAATACGTCTTCGATCGGAAGCAGGAAAGCCTGATCGGTAACACGCACAGGTTCTTTGATGTAGCTGTCCAGTGCATCCATCAGCTCCTGAATGCAGGCAGCGCCGGGACCGGTCGGGTCTTTAATTGCGCCTGTAGCGGAACCGCGAATGATCGGGGTATCGTCGCCGGGGAATTCATACTTGCTGAGAAGTTCGCGAATTTCGAGTTCAACGAGGTCGAGCAATTCGGTGTCATCAACAAGGTCGCACTTGTTCATAAAGACAACAATCGCAGGAACGCCGACCTGACGGGCCAGCAGAATGTGCTCGCGGGTCTGCGGCATCGGTCCGTCGCAGGCGCTAACAACCAGAATTGCACCGTCCATCTGAGCAGCACCAGTGATCATGTTTTTGACGTAGTCGGCATGGCCGGGGCAGTCAACATGCGCATAGTGGCGGTTGGCGGTTGAATATTCGACGTGCGAAGTAGCAATCGTCAGAATTTTGGTCGGGTCACGGCGGCCCTGAGACTCAGATGCTTTTGCAACCTGGTCGTACGCGATGTAGTTAGCCAAGCCTTTTGCACCCTGTACACAAGTGATCGATGCTGTCAGCGTTGTCTTACCATGGTCAACGTGGCCGATCGTACCCACGTTCACGTGCGGTTTTGTCCGTTCGAATTTATCCTTAGCCATGACTTATCCTCCTGATCCGTTTACTACTACTTAATCCAGTTAAAAATCCACTCTTCTTCTATGGAGCCCACGAGCGGGATCGAACCGCTGACCTCGTCCTTACCAAGGACGTGCTCTACCAACTGAGCTACGTGGGCGGTTTCTCCCTCGTGCTCGCGCCATCCTCATTCAAAAATAAAAAAGTATAAAAAGACCCGCTTCCTGTTTTTTTCACCGCAAGAAACAGATTCTTTTTCTATACCTGTTTAGTCCTAAATTACTCTGCGCAAACACCAACAACTGCTTGGTCTGTCACACAAAGGGGAGCGACTTTAGCGAAAATGAACATGCTGTCAACTATTTTGGGGCAATTTTTTAAACGATCTTCATAAAGCCGCTTAACTCACCGGTGTGTTACACAAAAAATGCCCTTGATTTCAATTAATTAATGTTTATCATGTTTGTCACATTTACTACAACCCATACATAAGGAAAATATTATGCTCAAGATAGGACAAAAAGTACCCGATTTTCAAATGGACGTGTTCCATAACGAAGAAATCCGGAAAATAAAACTCTCAGACTATACAGGCAAATGGGTTGTCCTGATTTTTTATCCTGCCGACTTCACTTTCGTCTGCCCTACCGAGCTAAAAGAGGCCGCACAACTTTACCCGAAATTCCAGAAAGCAGGCGCGGAAGTCATCAGTATCAGCACCGATACAGCTTTTGTTCATAAAGCCTGGCACGATGAATCAGATGCTATAAGAACCGTTCAATACCCGATGGGCGCGGATCCGACCGGCAATATCAGCCGCGCATTTGGAACTTACATTGAAGCCGAAGGCCTCGCTCTGCGCGGAACTTTCATTATTGATCCGGATGGCGTACTCAAAACCGTCGAAATGCACGATCTCGGTATCGGTCGCAGCGCAGTCGAAGCCCTGCGGAAATTGGAAGCCGCCAAATTTGTTCGCGAACACGGCGATCAGGTTTGCCCGGCCGCCTGGCAGCCCGGTGATGAAACACTCACCCCCGGCCTTGATCTCGTCGGCAAGATATAAGAGCCGGTCAGAAATAAATCCCATCCCGGCTTTCAAAATATTTGAAAGCCGGGGTTTTTATTGTACCGCCCCATCCTGTTGATTCTTGATTTATCATTCGCGCTACTTTAAGAGGGTTCAATGTCATATCCTCTAAACAAAATACTCCGTTCGCTTTGCGCTACCCTGCTCTGCACCGGAGTTATATACGGAGCGCCTGTTATGAACGAATCCGTCGATAGCTTTAATTACATCCTCGGCACCCAGACCATTGGCATAAAGTATCGGTTCACCAAAGAGACCGGGCTGGTGGAAACCGCCGAACGAATTCGCGAAATGGGCAGTAATCTTTTAAAAATCAGTATGAGCTGGAATTACTGCAGGGAAGAGTATCGTCTGCCGCAGAGGGATGATATCCGGTCGCTGACCGATTTGGCAAAAATGGAACCTTCTTTCCGCCACGTACTGGATATGCCGTTCGCTTATTATCACATATGGGCATCCTGTTTTTCATCCGGCCGCTGGAGAGACGGGTTTTCAGAGAAGGAAAAAACGAATGAGTACAACGAAATGTATGAATTCGCCGCTTACCTGCTCAAACAATACAAAGGCTCAGGAAAAACATTTCTGCTTGGACACTGGGAAGGTGACTGGCTGCTGACGCCGCCGGCTTCACCTGATAAAAATCCATCACCGCAGGCAATCCAAGGCATGATTGACTGGCTGAATATCCGCCAAAAAGCTATCGATGACGCCAAACGGGACATTGGGACCGACAACGTAAATATTTTCCATTACACGGAAGTAAATCTGGTGCAAAAAGCCTTGAAGGGCGAAAAGTGCGCAGTCAACAGTGTGCTTCCTTTCACTGACGTCGATTACGTTTCGTATTCAAGCTACGACACGATCGGCCCGGCAAAAGGAAACGCCAGCGAGCCTTTAAAAAAGGCACTTGATTACATCGAGTCAAAAATGAAGCCGAAACCGGGAATCACCGGCAAACGGGTTTTCATCGGCGAATACGGATTCCCTCTTACCGGAACAACCACCCCCGAACTGCAGGACGCCTATTCGCGGGATGTCTGCCGTACCGCCATCGATTGGGGTTGCCCGTTCGTCCTTTACTGGGAACTGTATTGCAACGAAAACCCGGACGGACACCACAAAGGATTCTGGCTGATTGATGAGAACAATAAAAAGCAGCCGTTTTATTTCACGCTGGAAAACTACTATCGCCAGAGCAAAAACTTTGTTCAGAAGTTTCAATCCGATAACGGGCGGTTTCCGACCGACAGCGAGTTCCGGAAGTACGCCCTGAAGTTATTGAAAAATCCTAAGACCGAGTAGACAACTGCATCCACGCATCATACTCGGCACGGCGCCACGGCTCATCAAGTCCCGGATGTACCATGATGATTCCGCTTTGCGGAACAGTGAGCAGGAATTTTTCGAGGTGCTTTGGGTAACGCATAAAATCAAGGTAGTTATAAATTCCGCCAAAGCCGTCATTGGTCGGGATGCCGGCTTCGCGCAGTTTACGCTTCAGTACGCGGCCCGGTACGGAAATCAGAAAACTTTTCGGTGACCATTGCCATAGTGGCATAGCAGCATTGCGCACGCGCGGCGGCGTATCACCGCACCGGTTGCGGATAAACTCGATCAGCACATCGCGAACAACCGGCAGCTGCTGAACATGTAAATGGCCGTCAATAAAATCAGGCTTGCGCCCGGTGATCTCTTCAAATCGTCTATATTGCTCCGCCAGCTTGCTATAAACCTCACCCCAATCAAGACGCCTCGTATAAGCGCGCAGTACAAGACGTCTGAATTCCTGCGGTGTTTCCGCCAGCGTAAAATGCAGGCCGAGCTGGACATGGCTGCCGAGCGCGGTGATTCGGTCTGCCGTGAAAAACGGCATATTGACCATACAGGAAACCGCAGTAATTTTCCCGGCGCGCGCCAGTTCGGTAATCGCGCAGTTGACAGCTTCTGCCATTCCGAAATCATCAGCGCAAATAATCATGCTTTTACTCCGTGAAGCAGCCCCATCAGTAGAGCAGCGGCTTCATCGCCACCGTTAAAATTAACCGGCAAGCGCTTCTCTTTTATACCATCCCAGCGGTTCAGCCGGTACGCATCTTTGAGACGCTGAATGATAGTCGCCGTATTCTCCACGTCCCCAGCCCCGATCTCTTTCACCATCAATGCATTCATTAACTGCTCTGCATGATTGGGAACAGGAATAACATACACTGGACGCATCATAGCGACGGCTTCGCTGACTGATGAAAAACCGCCGTTTATCACCAGCGCCCCGGCATTGCGGACAAACTCAAGGCTCTCGCGGATTTTCCCGTGATAGATTACATTACCCGTACTGACTCCTTCGCGACCGACGACATCCACCTTCCACGGAAGCGTTTGGAGTTCAGAAATCTGCGAAGCGAACGCCGAGCCGCTCAGCATGACAACGATGCGATCAATCTCTTTCGGAAGCGGCATTGGTTTTCCGGAACGTTCTATCGCCGTTTCACGGGCACCGTCGCGCACAATCAGGCCGATGCGCTTAAATACATGACTGCGCGGCTTGTCCGCAAACGGCGACGGACTGACTGCCAACTTCCATTTCATGCAATGCAGCAGATAGTCGGAATATTCGATTCCCCAGAAATGTGCGCGGATGGACTCCGGCAGATTTTTGTGACGGAAGTATTCCGACACCACCACATCGGAATTATTAATACCCGCCAGCGGAATCCGGCGACTCAGCACCGGACGAATGACATATTCCGAATCCGTCACCACCAGATCGGGCTTCAGCTCATCCAACAATGCATCGAGTCGCACCTTTTTTTCGTGTAATGCACCGCGCATGTTACGGATACTTGCCAGCGTGCCGAGTGCATTCACGCCGTCTCCGGAAAACGCATAAGCCAGCGGAACGGTTGCAGAAAGAGAGGCGATTTCAGGGCGGTCATTTAAAAAGAAAAGTCCGTTGCCGGAAGTGATAACATGAACCTCAGCTTCAGCGGACAGACGCTGAATAACAACGTGGCAGCGCGTGCTGTTACCCATGCCGAGTCCGTTGATCGCAAACAGAATGACCGGTTTCTTTGTCACGGCGTTATGCTACGCAGGGAAGTATTCAGTTGTATAGCGGAAAACCCGCACGGTATCTGCCCAGTAGGCGGCGGACAGCCCTGCTTTCAGCTTAAGATGCGCCCAGAAAAGTTCTTTCTCCGGCAATTCCCCCCAGACGCTCGGTAAAAATGTTCCGCGGCGAAACCCTTCCTGCAAAATCAACCCGTCAATACCGGGCCGAATCTGCCGAAGCAAATCCTCTTCGGACGAAAACAACATCTCTTCCGGCGGCGAAAGCACGGAAATATGAATCTCCAGTTTTTCAAATTCCTTTTTCGTAAGCGGAGGAAAGCGCGGATCCTCAAAAGCGGCGGCGTAAGCATTATTCGCAACGTCCTCTGCTAACGGACGGCAGGCTTCCAGCATACCGATGCAACCGCGCAACTGTCCCCCAATGGTCAGCGTCACAAATGTCGCCCGTTTTTGCATTAATTCCTCAGGCAAACTGCCGATGTCCGGAAATTTCCTTCCTGAACTTTCCAGAGTTCTTGAAATCATACTGTGTGCGATCTCAAGCAGTAATCGCTGATACTCGGTTTTCATGACCGGTTCTTTTACTGTTTTTTTTCATTTAAAGCTAGTTCCGCCTGCGGAATCTGTTACAACCCACGGCCATCAAAAAAGGTTTTTTATGCGCAACAAACAGACGAAGATAATCTGCACGCTGGCTCTGAACCGGTGTGAACCTGATTTTATCGCACAGCTCGTCGATAATGGAATGGATGTAGTACGCCTGAATTCGGCACATCTGGATATTGCCGGAGCCGAACAGATTGTTGCCAATATCCGCGCCGTATCTGACCGCGTCGGCATCCTGCTGGATACAAAAGGTCCGGAAGTCCGCACCTGCCATGTAGAAAAGACAATATTGCTCAAAACCGGCGATACGGTGGAAATCGGCGTGGCCCGCGTGCCGGAAAATGGATTTCAGGTTTCCTACAGCGGCTTTGCAGATGAAGTCCCGCTCGGCAGCAGGGTACTGATTGATGATGGCCTCATTGCTCTTTCCGTCGAGAAGAAAACCGCCGACACCCTGATTTGCACAGCGCTTAATGACGGTGAGATTAAAAATAAAAAAGGCGTCAACGTACCCGGTGTTAAGCTCGACCTGCCCGCACTTACCGAAAAGGATGCCGAATTCATCGACTGGGCCACGCGCAACGAAATTGATTTCATCGCTCACTCTTTCGTCCGTTGCCGCGAAGACGTCCTGTCCATTCAAGGCATTCTTGACCTGCGCCGCAGCCCGATCAAAATTATTGCCAAGATCGAAAACCAGGAAGGCGTGGCTAATCTGGAATCCATTCTGGATGTCGCACACGGCATCATGGTCGCTCGCGGCGACCTCGGCATTGAAATTCCCGCCGAAGAAGTCCCCGGCGTTCAAAAAGAAATGATTAAAACCTGCATCCGCCGGATCAAACCCGTCATCACCGCCACACAAATGCTGCAATCCATGATTGATAATCCGCGCCCCACCCGCGCGGAAGTCAGCGACGTCGCCAACGCCATCTACGACGGCACCGATGCCATCATGCTCAGCGGCGAAACCGCCTACGGAAAATTCCCGGTCGAAGCGGTTCAACTGATGTCGAAAATCGCCCACACCGTGGAATCACAAAAAGAATCACTGCTGGCGACACTGCCCGTTCATCATCAAAGCGCTGAAGTGATGCCCCGGAATCACCTCGCCAAAGCGGCGGTTGCCTGCGCAGCCGCGCTGCCGGTCAAAGCCATCATCACCAGCACCCGGGCCGGCATAACGGCCCGCATTTGCGCATCGTACCGCGGCAATATTCCTATTCTCGCCTTATCAGAAAACATGAGTACCGTTCGCCAGCTTTCACTCAGCTACGGAGTTTATTCCTCGAAAATTGATATGCCTGCAACCACGGACGAACTGGTTAAAGTCTGCCTGCTTAAAATGATCGAAGAAAAACAGATTACACCGGACGACCTCATCGTCTTTATCGGCGGCGGACATCAAAACGAAGCGCAGCATACCAACATGATTCAGATTGAAACGCCCGCGATCCTACTGAAGCAGTAATCGTTTCGCATCATTCGTAAAACGCAAAAGCGCCGTAACCGACAACGGAGTCGCGCGGCGCGGCGGTATCGCCGGAATTACGCAGATCAACCAGCTCGGCACGCATTCCCTTTTGTTTTGCGAGATGCAGCAGGCCGGAGATCGGCACCAATCCGCAGGCGTTATCATAATCCAGTCCGCGCGGATTGAGCGCCGTAATCGCTTTGGCAGCGGCAGAATCCATGGCCTGGGCGGTTTCAGAGCTTTCATAGTGACTGAGATCGGAGCTTACAACAATCAGCGTTTCCGGCCCGCCCCAGCATTTCTCAAGCACTTCGGCAACTTCCTCAGCCGAAGCTTCGCCGGCGACCAGCGGAAGAAGCGTGAAATCGCCAAGTATCACCTGCAAAAACGGAACCTGAACTTCGAGGCTGTGTTCCTGCGCGTGCGCCGCGTCGCTGATTTGAATAAAGTTCGGTCGCGCGACTGATACCTCGCCCAGCGGCGTGCGCCATGACGGAGCGCTGGAAGACGCCAGTCCGCGCAGCGCCACGCGGTGCGACGGACCGATCAGTACGACGCGTGAAATACCTTCCGGATTGATGCGCTTATAAACGCTGGCGGCAATCGGGCCGGAATAGAGGTAACCGGCGTGCGGCGCGATAATCGCTTTCGGATGAGGCCCCGGCTTCGCCGCAGCAAGAAACCCTTCAATCGTCCGGCGCAGTTCGCCGGAGTCAGCCGGATAGAACATTCCCGCCACGGCGGGCTCTCTGATCATCCCTCTCATGGTCTGAATTTTAATAGATGCGCTCCGGCGTGAACAGCGTTATTATTCCGCCATGAAAACGGCGCGTTACTGGCACATGAGAGACGACGGGCTGATCGAATGTGATCTCTGCCCGCGCCGCTGCCGCATCGCAGAGGGAAAATACGGAGCCTGCTTCGTCCGGCAGCGGACCAGTGATGAGCTGATCGCCGCTTCTTACGGACTCATCTGCGGACTGGCGGTTGATCCGATTGAAAAAAAACCGCTCTATCATTTTCTGCCGGGCTCCAGCGTGCTGTCATTCGGAACCGTCGGCTGCAATCTGTTTTGCCAATTCTGCCAAAACTGCCATTTAAGCCGCGCCACCCGGATGGAAGGAACCCGCGTTGCACCGGAAGAAATTGCCGCGGCGGCGATCCGGTACGGCTGTGAAAGCGTGGCCTTCACCTACAACGAGCCGACCATCTTTCTGGAGTTCGCCGTCGATACCGCCAAAGTCTGCCATAAACACGGAATCAAAACCGTCGCCGTCACCAACGGCTGGCTTGAAGCTGAGCCGCGCAAAGAATTTTATGCGCACATGGATGCCGCAAACGTTGATTTGAAAGCCTTCACGGATCGCTTTTACCGGAAATTATGTAACGCCACGCTTCAGCCGGTGCTCGACACGCTGGTTTACATTAAAAGAGAAACGAATGTTCATCTGGAAGTAACCACGCTGTTGATTCCGGGTTGGAACGACTCGCCCGCCGAAATTGATGCCATGACCAAATGGGCGGCTGCAAACCTCGGGCCGGATGTCCCGTGGCACTTCAGCGCCTACCGCCCTACCCGCGAATGGCACGAAGCTCCGCCGACGCCGCTGGGAAGTCTGCTTCAGGCAAAGAGCATAGCCGAACGTAACGGTCTGCAGCACGTCCACCTCGGCAATGTCCACATCTCCGCATGACCGCATTGCTCAGGCTGTTTGATTCACGCGAAGGCGCGGAGAAGCGGAGGGTTGAAGATTATTAACGATACGGTGCAGACCTTCTTTGAGAGTAGCGGCTCCAAAGTTGATGAGCAGTCCAACGGACAGGTTCGTCAGGCGCAGATAGGTGAGCAGCTGTTTGCTGTGAACCGGAGCAAGCTTTTCCACAGACTTAAGTTCGACGAGCACCCGTCCGTCCACAAGCAGATCCGTACGGAATCCCTCATCAAAGACAATCCCGTCATATTCAAAACAAATAACCTTCTGCCGCTCGACGCAAAATCCCCGCCGTTCCAGCGCCCTAGCCAAAACGACCTCGTAAACGGACTCTAAAAGGCCCGGCCCGAGTTCCATGTGTATTTTCATGGAGGCATCCACTATTGCCCCCGTGATATCATCCAATTCTTTCATTTGTTCCTCTGCGGTCTCCGCGCCACCGCGCGTACAAGCTGATTCGCGCCTTTATTCAGCCGCTTTTACGGCATCCCAGACGCGGGTGTATTTATCGTTATCCACACCGAGGTCGCGAATGACTTCGCTCTTCGCGAGAACCGCCGGGTCAATGAAGATGGCCGGGTTGTTGCGGAATTCTTCACTGACCAGTTTCTGCCCTTCGACATTGGGCGACAGATAAGAGACAAACTCCATGTTTTCGGCGGAGTTGGCCGGATCGTGGATGAAGTTGATGAAGGCGTGGGCGAGTTCAACCTGATCGGCGTTGGCCGGAATAACCATGTCGTCGCTGGCGATCGACGTGCCTTCTTTCGGAACGAGGAAGGCAAGGTCTTTGTTCTCGTCCATGGCCTGCAGGATGTCGCCGTTATAGGCATGCGCCAGCAGGAATTCCGCCGAGGAAAGACCCCGTAACGCTTCTTCAACTTCAAACTTGGCAATGTTCTGTTTCCACGCGATCAGGACTTTTTGCGCTTCTGCCAGCTCTTTTTCACTGGTTGTGTTCAGACTGTAGCCGAGACCCTTGAGCGCCGCACCGATGGATTCGCGCATGTCGTTGAGCAGAGTACAGCGGCGAGCGATTTCCGGCCTGCCGAAAAGTTCCCAGGTCGGCGGAAGTTCGCCGAGCCGCGCCTTGTTATAGCCGATACCGGTGATGCTGATCATATACGGAACGCCGTATTCCATCTGCGGATCCTGAGTCAGCGCGAGATACTTCCCGTCAACATTCTTCAGATTCGGAATCAGATCGTGCTTGAGTGGCTGAAGCATCCCCTGCTTTTTCATGATGCCGACCATGTAGGAAGTCGGGAAAATCAGATCGTAACCCTGCGCTCCGGCTTTGAGCTTGGCATACATCGCTTCGTTTGAGTCAAAGGTGTCTAGTACGATACGGCAGTTGTGCTGCTTCTCGAATTTCTTGAGTACGTCGGGGTTCATGTAGTCCGCCCAGTTGTAGATATTGAGGACGGGACGGGAATCGGAACAGCCGCTGAACAGTACCGCGCAGAGGAGTCCGGACAGAATCATCGTCATTTTTTTCATGATAGTTTCTCCCTTATGGTGCGGCTGGCGCTCACCAGCACAAACGTGACCAGCAAAAGGATCACCGAAAGTGCATTAATGACAGCCGGCGCGCCGTGTTTCATCATACTGTAAATATGGATCGGCAGTGTTGTCGAGCCGGGCCCGGCAACAAAAAAGGTGACAACAAAGTCGTCGAGCGACAGCGTAAAGGCCAGCAGCCCGCCTGCGGCGATCCCGGGCATGAGCAGAGGAAGCATAACGCGGCGGAAAGCCGTCAACTGACTCGCACCCAGATCCTGTGCCGCCTCCATCAGCGAAAAATCGAAATCCTGCAACCGGCTGAGAACGACCATGGCGACATAGCTGATGCAGAACGTAACGTGCGCCAGAAAGATGGTGAAAAGGCCGAGCTTGATATTCAGCGCGACGAAAAACAGCAGCAGGCTCATCCCCATGAGAATGTCGGGAACAATCAGCGGCGCGTAAATCATGCCGTAATGAGTCATCTGGAATCGTGTACGGTAGCGGTTCAGCGCAAAGGCCGCCATCGTGCCGACCACCATGGAGACAACCGTCGCGCCGACGGCGATAATCAGCGTGTTCTGCAACGCATGCCATATCTGGCGATCATGAAACAGCCGGACGTACCAGCGGAAAGTAAAACCGTTCCACGGGCCGCCGTAGCGAGAGTCGTTGAAGGAATTCACCGACAGAATGATCAGCGGCAGGTAGAAAAAGATCAGCACGGCCAGCGTGGTGTAGAAAGGAACACGGCTGCGTTTCATTGGGCAGCCCCCTTTCCTTTTTTCTGCGCAGCCGGTTGCCGGTAATGATGAACCAGCGTGATCATCAGCGGCACCATCACCGCCAGCGTCAGCAGCGCGGCCAGCGCGCTGGCGTGCGGCAGATTACGGTCCATAAACGTGCGCTGCGCGATTTTATTGCCGATCATTTCGCTGCCCGGCCCGCCGACGATGTCAGGAATGACGTACGAACCGAGCGCGGGAATGAAGACCATCAGAACGGCGGTCCAGACGCCGCGGCTGATGCCCGGCAGAAAAATACGCCGGAAGGCGCGGAACTGCGAAGCACCGAGATCGCGCGCCGCTTCGATCAGCGAATAGTCGAATTTTTCGGCGGCGGCATAGACCGGCAGAATGGCGAACGGCAGGTAGGTGTAAATAATGACGAGCAGAACCGTGACGGGATTGTAAAGCAACGTGGCATCAGGCGTGCAAAGATGCAGAAAAACCAGCGCCTGTTTCAGCAACCCTTCAGGATGCAGCAGCACTTTCCAGGCGAAAATGCGGATCAGAAAGTTGGTCCAGAACGGAATAATCACCAGCAACAAAAGCACATCGCGGCTGCGCTTCGGGGCGCGGGCGATGCAGTAACCGCACGGCACCGCCAGCAGCAGACAGATCGCGGTGGAAACAAGGCTCAGCCAGACCGTGCGCCAGATGATCGCCGGATAGTTCGGATTGCGCAGGTCGAACAGCGTGTGGAGCGTCCAGCCTTCCCCGATCCCGCCGAACGGCGTCGATGGTTTGAACGTGATCGCGAAAACAATCATCGTCGGAATAATGAAAAAAAGCATCAGCCAGATAAAGGACGGCGCAGAAAGCAGCACCTCGTGCAGTTTTTTCTGTGCGAGCCGCTTCATGCCCGTGCCGGCTCCTCTTCGGTGTCCGGCAGAACGAGCAGGTTTTCGTCCTCGGCTTTATAGCGCTCCAGCATGCAGGAGTCGTCGGCGAACCAGGAGAGAAACACCTTCTCACCCCAGGTGATCGGACGGGTATCAAGCAGATAGCGGCTGTGCTGCTGGTGAATGCCGAGGCGGTAATCTTCAACGCGAACCCAGTATTTGGTGTGCGAGCCGAGATAGATAACATCCTCCACCGTGCCCTGCACTAGATTGCGGTTGGGCAGCGGCTCCGGCATTTCGCGCCAGATTTTGAACTTTTCCGGACGCAGACTCAGATGCACCGCATTGCCGATCTGCAAACCTTTGTCATTCCACGCCAGCACATCCGGAAATCCATCGATCTTCAACCGGCAGTACGGCCCGTCCATCACATCAGTCACAACGCCGTCGAAAAAGTTGGTATCGCCGATAAAGGCGGCGACAAAACTGCTGCGCGGCGCTTCGTAGATTTCCACCGGACGGCCGATCTGCTCAATGCGGCCGCGATTCATCGCCGCAATACGGTCGCTGATCCCCATTGCCTCACTCTGATCATGCGTCACATAAACGAACGTGATGCCCACCTCGTCATGAATCGCGTCGAGCTCAACCAGCATCCGCTGGCGCAGCTTCAGGTCAAGCGCCGCCAGCGGCTCGTCGAGCAGCAGAACCTGCGGACGGTTGATCAGCGCGCGGGCGATGGCGACGCGCTGTTTTTGTCCGCCGCTGATTTCGGTGACTTTGCGGTCGGCGTAGTCTTCCATCTGAATCAGTTCGAGCATCCGCGCGACCTCTTTATCGGTCTCGGCTTTTGTCCAGCGCGCCATGCGCGGACCGAAAGCAATGTTGTCGCGGATGGTCAGATGCGGAAACAGCGCGTAGTTCTGGAAAACTGTGTTCACCTTGCGCTCGTGCGGCGGCAGACCGGTAATGTCGCGTCCGTCGAGAATAATGCGGCCCGCGTCGGGGTCTTCGAACCCGGCGCAGCAGCGGAGCAGTGTCGTTTTGCCGCAGCCGGACGGACCGAGCAGAGAGAAAATTTCGCCTTTATTGATCGAGAGAGAAACGGAATCGACCGCGCGGATATCGCCGTAGCTTTTGGAAACCCCTTCGAATACAAGAAAATCGGCCATTGTTTTTCCCGTCCCGTCTGAAAATGTTCCGCTTTTTCTAGAGCAAAACTCCCGCCGTTACAAGTGCCCGGAAAGAAAATCAGGGGTCAGGAGTCAAAGACCGGAAGTCAGGGAAGAAAGATTCCTCGCGGAGCCGCAGAGGACGCGGAGTTTTAAAAGATAGAAAGCCAGAGCGTAACAAACTGACAATGAACCCCTTTCACCTTGACCGTCTATTCGCTTCCCATATAGTTCAGCCCGTTGGTTCGCTTTATGAAACTGCATAAAGTAAATTAAGTACGTTCAATAACACTGTTAGGCGAAGAATGAGAATCGGACTCGCAGCGTGGATCATCCAAGACGGGAATTACCCGGATTTCGCTGTCGGCGACGTGCGAAGTTTTGCGCTCGAATTCTACGCGCAGCCGTTCTCGGTATCGGAGGTCGGTGTTGTGGCGTGCACGCCCCGGAAGAGCTGCATCTACGACATTTGTGGGCGTATCACCTTTCGTGAAGGCGACTTCACCGTGATCGATTTTGGCCGTCGCGCTTATTCCGAGCAAAAGATTGTTGCCGACGTGGACCAGTGGATCGCTGGACAGCTCTTTTTAGGGGTTGATCCTTTCATGTATTTCGAGAGTTGGGAGAGACAGCCGGGCGTCCCGCAGATCAAGAGCGAGTGGCGCATCAATCGGATTTTCCGCGAGACGACACCGCTTATTGAAGAGAAGCCGAAGTATTTCGTGCGTGACGAGTCGCAGTTCTCGGAGGTCGAAGTTTCGAGAACGGATGCGTGGAATGACGATAATGGAAATGCTTCTTATGCGCTTGAGTGCACAGAAACCAAATCGGCCGAACAAGTCGCTACAGCCAACTCCGGGATCTGTCACGCCGCCATAGACGCAGGCGGCGCGCCAGCTCCCACATGGCTGATCTCTGACATTGACTGACGGTTGCGCCAAGGCAGGCAGATTACCATGCAGACCAACAGCTCCATGACAAACGAAGTGGCGAATCCGCCGACCATCGGGACGGCATTCTGTTTATAGCGGTCAGAGAAGTCTCGTAACCCGGTAATTTCCCTATGCTTGAAACCTCCGCGTACCTCCGCGGCTCCGCGAGGAAAATCTCCCAGGTTTTAAAAAAGCTGTTCGGTGGTTCATCCCTTCGCAACGAGGCGTTGTGCCCGTTTCCACTTCCACTCTTCTACGGCGCAGAAGACGCTCGGCACAATGAACAGCGTAATCAGGCTCACCGACATCCCGCCAATCGACGGAATCGCCATCGGCTGCATGACATCCGATCCGCGGCCGGTGGCCCAGAAGATGGGCATGAGGCCGAAGACCGTCGTGGCGATTGTCATGAGGCAGGGCCGGATGCGTTTCAGACCGGCCTCAAGGGTTGCGGCGCGGATCTCGGCAATCGACGCAAACTCACGATCCTTAAAAATCCCTTCCAGATAGGTGGCGATGATTACGCCGTCGTCGTCAACAACGCCGAAGAGAACCAGAAAGCCGACCCATACGGCAACCGAAAGGTTTACGCCCCACAGGGCGAGCATGATGAAGCCGCCGCTGGCGGAAACCAGCACACCGAAGAAGATCACCGGAGCGATCCACCAGCGTTTGAAACCCAGGTACAGCATCACGAACATGATGAACAGCGTGACCGGGATGAGTATCCTCATGCGGGCGGTGGCACGAACCTGATTCTCGAACTGGCCGGACCATTCCCAGTAATAGCCGGCAGGAATTTTAAGCCGGCCGTCTTTGACCGCCTGCTGCAGCAAAGCTTCGGCATCGTTTACGACCGATACCTCGTCGCGGTCGCGGGTGTTCATGGTGACGTAGCCGACCAGAAGTCCGCGTTCGCCTTTGATTTCCTGCGGCCCCAGTACCGTCGTGATGGTGGCGAGCTGAGTCAGCGGAACCTGTGCTCCCGAAGAAGTCGGCACGCTGATGCGCTGAATCGCTTCGGAGTCCTCGCGGAAGTCACGGGCCAGCCGGATACGGATGGCCGTAGCGCCCGATACGGTCGCGGTCGATTTCAATCTGAATGTAGGGCTTGCCGACGATGCGGTCGGCGACGATGTCCGTCGCGCCGGGCACCTCATGGAGAAGCTGCTCAATCTGAAGACCGATACGCTCAATCTCGCGGAGATCGCTCCCGAAGATTTTAACTCCCATCATGGCGCGGAAGCCGGTCTGGAGCATGACCAGCCGCGTCTGGATGGGCTGTAGAAACGTGGGCAGCACGCCGGGAATCGCCGTCTTTTCCTGTAGATCGGTGAGGATCTCGTCCTTGGTAATGCGGCGCACTTCGGGCCAGATCATCGCCAGTGGCTTCCGGATGAAACCGGGCCAGCCGGAAAAGAACCGTTCGACTTTGTTCATGCGCCACTGGTCTTCGGGTTTGAGGATTATGATGCTTTCCATCATGCCGACGGGCGCGGGATCGAGTGCCGACTCGGCGCGGCCGATCTTGCCCACAACCGATTCAACTTCGGGGACGCTGGCGATGGCCCGGTCCTGCATACTGTTGACCTGAACTGCCTGCGAGAGCGATCCCTGCGGCAACAGCGAAGGCATATAGAGAAATGAGCCTTCGTCCAGCGGCGGCATGAATTCGCGCCCTAGACCGGGATAACTGCCGATACCCAGCCAGACGCTCAGGCCGATAAGAAGAATCAGCAGCGGAGCGGCAAGAAATGTCTTTTTGTGGCCGAGAACCCAACCCAGTGCCGGGCCGTAAATTCCGGCAATCAGCCGCGAGACACGGTTTTCCTCCAGCGGCAGAAACCGTTCGCGGGTCATACGGATAACACACAGTGCAACGCCCACGCCGACGGCCGCGGATATCAGCCAGCCTTCGCCGTTCCCCTTGGCCAGTCCCCACACAAACGCCGCATGCATGGCGAGCGTTGCCAGCACACCGATACCGACGGCGAGCGCGGCGGTAATCTGCTTGCGCCATTTGACCGGACGGAAAAGCAGATAGCACAGGAAGGGAACTACCGTGATCGCGAGTACGACGGAGGAACCGATGGCGAAGGTTTTCGTGAACGCCAGAGGCCCGAACAGTTTGCCTTCCTGACCGGTGAGAAAGAAAACCGGAATAAACGATACGATGGTATTGGAGACTGCCGTAAGGATCGCTCCGCCGACTTCGGTCGCACCTTCGTAGACGATCCCGAAGTGTCCCTTCGCGCGTTTTTCTTCATCGGTTGCTGAAGCGATGCGGCGGTAGATATTTTCCGACATGATGATTCCCATGTCGGCCACATCGCCGATCGCGATGGCCAGCCCCGCCAGCGACATAATGTTGCTGTCGACGCCGAAGAGGTACATCAGGATAAAGGTGAGCGCTACGGCCAGCGGGAGCGTGGCGAGCACCGTTACCGTTGTTCGCAGGTGCAGCAGGAAAATCAGAATCACGAGGCTCGCGAGCAGCGCTTCCTCGGACAGCGCCTGCTTCAAAGTATCAATGGTCTCGTTGACAATGGTCGTGCGGTCGTAGAACGGAACAATGCGGACACGCGACACGCGCCCGTCGGCGAGCGTTTTGCCCGGCAGTCCGGTTTCGATCTGAGCAATCTTGGCTTTTACCCGCTGCATTACTTCGCGCGGATTCTCGCCGTAGCGCATGAGTACCACGCCGCCGACCGCTTCAACGCCGGCCTTGTCCAGCGCGCCGCGCCGGAAGTCCGGCCCCATCTGCACCGTCGCGACGTTACGGACTGTGATCGGCGTGCCGCCCTCCTGGCGGATGACAATCCGTTCCAGATCTTCAACCGTTTTGATAAAGCCTACGCCGCGGATGAAAAACTCGACGCCGTTGTTCTCGACGACCTTGGCGCCTACGTCGATGTTGCTCTTGCTGACCGCCTCGTACACGTCCATGAGCGTCACGCGGTGAGCGCGGAGTTTGTCGGGATGAATGTCGATCTGGTACTGCTTAACAAACCCGCCGATGCTCGCGACTTCGCTCACGCCTTCCACGGCGTTGAGCTGGTAGCGCACGTACCAGTCCTGAATCGAGCGCAGTTCGGCAAGGTCGAAGCCCTCGCCTTCAACCGTGTACCAGTAGATCTGGCCCAGCGCGATCGCATCCGGCCCGAGTATCGGCGTGACACCCGCCGGCAGACGCTGCTGGGCGACGTTCATCCGCTCCAGCACACGCGAACGGGCCCAGTAGTAATCCACGTCGTCCTTGAAGATGACGAAGACCATCGAAAAGCCGAAGCCGGACATCGAGCGGATCGCTTTCACGCCCGGCGTACCCGTCAGGCTCGTCGTGAGCGGAAACGTAACCTGATCGTCCACGTCCTGTGGGCTGCGGCCCGCCCAGTCGGCATAAACGATGACCTGCTTCTCGCCGATGTCCGGAATCGCGTCAACCGGCGTGCGCACGACGGCGAAATATCCGCTCACGCACAGCCCGACGATGATCAGAACCATCAGGAACGGATTCTTAAGGCACCATCGTATGACGTTATTGACCATATCGAAGCTTCTCCGTTAGTGCTGATGGCCGGCCGAGTCGTCCACAAGTCCGCCGGGATAAAACAGACTCGGATGCCCAGTGATCTGGAACTGGCTGTCGATCAGGAATCCGCCGCGGGTCACCACGCGCTCGCCTTCCGCTACGCCGGTGATCACCTGAAAAAATCCGGCGGTGCGCGGTCCTAAAACAACTTCGCGCGCTTCGAACAATCCGCGGGACTTCTCGACGTACACAATCCGCCGCGTCCCGCTGTCGAGTACCGCACTGACCGGCACGGCCAGCAGTCCGGCTCCGGTCGATGCCGCCAGAACTTGCGTCAGCTTCATGCCGCAGACAGGACAGTTGCCCGGCTTGTCATAGGTCTTTTCACCCTCGCACTTCATGGTGCAGAAATAGTTGGCAGCCACAGCAATGGAAGACTGAACCGCCTGCGCCGATCCGGGAATCTGCTCCAAAGGCATTTCACAGACCGGGCATTTGCCCGTCTGATCGCGAAGCACTTCCGGGTGCATCGGGCACGAAAATTTGCCCTCGATGCCCGTAGGCGCGGCGCGGCCGTCGCCGGTCAGCGCCGACCGGATCACCGCGCTCACAAACATACCCGGTTTAAGCGCGTGATCTTTATTTTCTACATGAACGGGCACCCGGACGGTGCGGGTCTCTTCGTTCACAACAGGCTGCACAAACGTGACCTGTCCCTTAAATATGCGTCCGGGAAGAGCTTCGGCGGTAATTTCGACCTGCTGTCCGTAGCGAACCCACGGCAGGTCGGCCTCGTAGATATCGAGATACACCCACACGGTGTCGAGATTGGCGATGCGGTAGAGCGCATCGCCGGCCTTGAAAGCGCTGTTCTGCACAATCGACTTCTCGATGACCGTACCCTGAACGGGCGAATACAGCGTGACGCGGTCGGTGAGCGTTTTATTCTTAATCAATTCAGCGATCTGTTCCCCGGTGAGACCCCAGCGCTGCAGTTTGACTTTGGCCATCTCTGCCAGCGGATCGGCCGGTCCTTCCGTGCCGCTGCGAAGCGCAATCAGCAGTTCCTGCTGAGCAATGAGCAGATCGGGGCTGTAAACTTCGACCAGGTGGTCGCCGGCTTTGATTTCGACGCCGGTGAAGTCAACGAACAGACGCTCGGCGTAACCATCGGTGCGCGCCGTGATCGTAGCGAGCGACGATTCGCTGTACTGAATTTTACCGACGGCCCGCAGTTCCCGGAAAAGCTCCTGCCGGGTTACCGGAGCGGTTTCCACGCTTACCATCGCCAGAGCGTGGTCGGAAAGCTGAAGCATCGGTTGTCCGCCCGCTCCGGTCTGCGCAGCGGCGGCGACAATGAGAGGCATCTCGCAGATCGGACACTTCCCTGGCCCGGGCAGACGGATCTGCGGATGCATCGAACAGGTCCAGACTTCTTCTTTGCCCGCAGTCTGAACACCGCTGACGGATTCTTGACGGGATGAGTGCGAGCATCCTCTTCCGACGAACAGCCCGGCCAGCAGAATGACGACCGCCAACAGCGCGATTTTTTTCTTTATGCTGAAATTTTTCATTTCTATCTCCCGCCGGCAGCAACTCCGGCCGCCCTCTCCAGTCTGGCCGACTGCACACCAACCGTACCTTCTGTCATGGCAAACATGATCCGTGCGTTCAGCAGAAACCGTTCGCTTTCCAGCAAATCCATAAAATCTATTTTCCCGTTGCGGTAACCGGCCTCACTGGCGCTGAACCGCGCTTCGGCCTGCGGAATGAGTTCGGTGCGGTAAAGTTCAAGGGTACGCATGGCCGTTTGGAGCTTAAACGAAGCGTCCTGCACATCGAATGAACTCTGCTGCCGGGCGGCTTCGCGCGCAGCCTGGCTGTAAATCTGCATTTCCATCGCTTCGCGGACGCCCGCCCGGTATTTCGACTGCCACAGCGGCAGTTCCACGCTGACGGTAAACATCAGCATATCCTCGTCCTTGCGGAAACTGCGGTATTCCAGACCGAGCTTGTAGTCCGGCAGGTATTCTTTCTGCATCAATTTCTTTTCCAGCTCGTAGCGCTCGATCTGCGACTGCGCAGCTAAAACTTCCGGACGGTTTTGAGCCGCAGATGCAAACAGAGCTTCCGTATCACCAAGCGGCGGGACTTCCGGGGGTTTCTCAGTCAGTTCCAGCGGACTGTCCGCTCTGCGATTGAGCAGCGTGTTCAGTTTGGCCTTGAGCATGTTCCCCTGAGCCTCCAGCTCCAGAACCTTCTGTTTAAGCATCGTGAGCTCTGTCCGCGCCATGATCGCATCGGCCTGCGAGCGGCTGCCGGCGGCATACAGGGTTTCGACATTTTCCTGGATGCGGCTGAGAACGGCCTGCTCATCCTGCGTAATCGCGATAACCCGCCGGATCGCGTAAAGGTCGCAGTAGTTCTCTTTGACCATCATCACCACGTCCAGCGTCATGGCATCCAGCTCGCGCTGCATCGTGCCGGCATCTTTACCGGCAATTTCTTCGCGCAGCGCCCGTTTACCGAACCACGGAAACTCCTGCGCCAGCATGTACCGTTTTTCAGCGGTGTCCGGCCAGTCGCCGCGATCTGCCAGATCCATTCCGCCGTAGGTAAACATGGGATTGGGCAATGCGCCCGCCTGCGCCGGACGTTGCTGCATCGCCCGCGTCTTTGCCCGCAGACTCCGCAGCTGGGCGTTGTCGCGCAGTGCCAGAGATACAGCCTGATCCAGTGCTAAGGAATCGCCGCCCGCCGGCGGTACCTCCGCATACAGCAGCGATGCCGTCAGCAGCAGGAACAGACTGGTCAGGACACGTTTCATTTTACGGGCGCTTTTTCAGGTTCCACGCCGTCGGCTTTCAGCTTCGCGATGTATTTGGCCGGATCGGCTTTTACCGCAGCAACACACCCGCCGCAGCAGACATAGATACGATAACCATTAGCATCCACATACAGTTTCGGATTAACCGGCCCGCCCATGACTGGACAGTTCGCCTGCGGCCCGGCAAACGCCGCCGCCGCTGCACCCACCAAAATTCCAACCAGTATACTTTTCTTCATAGCACTCCCCTTTTCAGTATTGTTTCTTCATCACATTGAGCAGTTCTTCCATTTTTTCATCCGCATCTTTCGGCGAACCGGACGCAAAGGCATCGCTGACGCAATGATGCATGTGTTTCTTGAGAATCTGCATCTCCACCGACCGCAGTGCGGAACGTACCGCCTGAATCTGCGTGATGATATCGATGCAGTATTTTTTCTCCTCAACCATTTTACGTACACCCTGCACCTGCCCGGCAATACGTGAAAGCCGGTTAAGCGTTTCCTCGTGGGTGGTTTCCTGTCCTGTCTTTTTCATGCCTGCTTAATATACCCCCCTCCGGTATGTGTCAACAAAAGAAATCGGATTAGTCGGGTTTAGCCAAACGGCTCGACGGATTCCTCCGGGACGGGTAAAAAGACTGCATGAAAAACAAAATCGTCTACACCCCCAACGCCCCCGCGCCGGTCGGCCCCTACTCACAGGCGGTTAAAGCCGGCGGAATGCTCTACTGCTCCGGCCAGATTCCGCTGAATCCCGCCACCGGTGCGATTCCCGAAGGAATTGAAGCGCAGACGCGGCAGGTGCTCGAAAACCTGAAAGCCGTCCTGACGGCTGGCGGCACTGATTTTTCAAACGTCGTGAAAACCACCGTCTTCCTCAAGGACATGAACGACTTCCCGGCCATGAACGCCATCTATGCCGAAGCTTTCACCGGCGCGACGCCCGCCCGCTCGACCGTGCAGGTCGCCCGGCTTCCCAAAGATGTACTGGTCGAAATCGACGCCATCGCCTTTGTTTAATTCATGAAAGCGTTTAAGGCGTACGATATCCGCGGCGTTTACGGGCGCGATTTCGATGCTTCCGATGTCCGGAAGATTGGTTTCTTCCTGCCGAAGCTGCTCAAAGCCGATACCGTGCTGATCGGCCGCGACGACCGCGCCAGCTCGCCGGAAGTTTTCGCCGCGCTCTGCGACGGCATCACAATGAGCGGCACAGACGTTATCTCGATTGGACAGGCTACTACGCCAACCATTTACTTCGCCACGGCAACCAAAGGCTTTGACGCCGCTGTGCAGATCACCGCCTCGCACAATCCGGCTGAATACAACGGGCTCAAGGTCTGCAAGACCGACGCCCTGCCGGTCGACTACGCCAACGGCCTTGCGGACCTTGAGCGGATGTGCGCAACCGATACAATTGTTCCGGCAAAAAAGCGCGGCACCATTCACGAGATCGACGTGCGCAGTGACTATCTCGACTTTCTGCGACAGTATCTGCCGAATCTCTCCGGACTGAAAATCGGTGTCGACTGCTCCAACGGCATGGCCGGTCTGCTCATCAAAGAACTGCTCGGCAAAAAGACGAAATACATCTTCGACAAAATCGACGGCACCTTCCCCAACCATCCGCCGAATCCGCTTGAGGAGAAAAACTGCGCCGGCCTGAAAAAGCTGGTAGTGGGCAAAAAACTGGACATCGGACTGATTTTTGACGGCGATGCCGACCGCGTGATGTTCATCGACGAACGCGGCCGCTACGTTCAGCCCGATCTCATCACCGCCGTACTGGCTGAATACTTCCTCGCTGAAGAAAAAGGCCGCGTTCTGCACGACGTCCGCACCTCCAAAGCTGTTACCGAACGGATCACCGAACTCGGCGGCGAGCCGCATATGTGGAAAGTCGGCCACTCCTTCGCCAAAATGAAAATGCGCGAACTCGGCTGTATTGTCGGCGGCGAGCTGGCAGGCCATTATTACTTCCGCGACTTCTTTAACTGCGACTCCGGCATCCTCACCGCGCTGATCGTCCTGAGCGTCGCCGCCAAACTGAAATCGGAAGGCAAACCGTTCTCCAGTTGCATCGACGGTCTGATGCGTTACGCCAACTCCGGCGAAATCAATTTCCGCATTCAGGATAAAGCGGGAGCCATTGCCGCGCTGGCGGCGGAGTTCACCGCGAAGGAAAAGCCGACAGCGGTTTACGATTTCGACGGCATCCGGATTGAATTCGCTGACTGGTGGTTCAGCGTCCGCGCCTCCAATACCGAACCGTGGCTCCGCCTGCTCATCGAAGCCAAAGATGCAAAACTTCTCGCCGCCAAACGCGCCGCCATTGAAAATGTTCTGAGCGCGTTTGTTTAAAATTTACTGCGCGATATCCGGCCGTTGCTTCTCTGTGACTACGCGATGGGCGATGCATTGAAGGATCGCAGCATCTTCCGCCGCGACTCCGGGAGGAACAAACGAGTTGCCGATCACGCTCTGCCCGAAGAAGAACTCGAACCAGACGCAACCGAGCAGATACTCGCCTGTGGCGTTGGCATGATAGCCATCTTTATTATGCAGAGATCTTTTTTCGTTCTTCGTCTGTACGGGATATGCCGCAGTCTTCGGATCAACGGCTGCATCCGGCATAAATTTTCCCCATGCCGGATCGCGCCGCGCCGCTTCCATGGCATCGCCGCAGGGAATCAGGCGGAAACCGGTCTCTTTCGCCAGTCCGTCGTACGCTGCGCGCAGTCCTTTATACATCACATCCGTATTTAAATTCGTCTGACCCCAGAACGGATGATCTTCGCGGTACGCCCAGGTCTGGTGAATCACAATTTCCGCCTGCGGCGCATATTTCCGGATATAGGCAACCAGGCGGTCTACATGCGGATGGAACGTCTCCGGACGGAAACTCTTGGGACTGGACTGCTGGATCGTCACATAATCCCATTTTTCTGCCGTCAGCAGATCCTTGAGACTTTTTCCGCCGGGATACGGACGGCCTTCCGGATCGGCTGGGTTCGCTTCGAAAGCATCGGCATGGCGCATATGCCGTTCAAAGTCGCAACCGCCGATATACGCATTGGTCGCAACGGTTTTGTTTCCGGATGCCGCAACAATGTCGCTGAACCAGTGCAGCGCATTACGGGAAAAGCTGTTTCCAACCGCCAGCACCTTGACGGTTTTCTCTTCGGCTCCGGCCAATCCTGCCAGAACTAAAATTCCGGCCAGTATCACTGCCTTTTTGATCTGCATCTGTTTCTCCTTTTTAAAATTCTGCACGGCAATCGAAAGTGAAAATTAAATTCAGAACCGGGTAGAAAACCATTACGGCAGGCGGCAGACAACCGATATCTGCATTCCGTTCCCGGAGATGATCCGACAGGTTCCGTTCAGCATTTCAACCAGCATATAGATAATCGTCGCGCCGGGAGAGTTAGCCTCGATCGCCGCTCTGAACGTCTCGTCTGAGAGCCCTTTGCCATTGTCCGCATACCGGATATGCAGCTCGTTATCCCGAACCTCCAGATGAAATTCGATCCTCGGCGAAGGCTGTGTACCAAAAGCGTGCTTGCGGGAATTGGTAATCAGTTCGTTAAACAGAATCCCGATATAGCCCATCGTGCCGACCGGCAGCGCGACAGGCTGAATATCCAGCTCGAACTGATAGTGCTCCAGCCCTTTCGCCCGGATTTCATCGTCCAGTATCCGCTTCAAATAGACATCCACATTGCCGCTGCTCCCCGAACACAGCACGCTATGCAGATCGGCCAGCGAGAAGATGCGGCTTTCGATTTGTTCAAGGAACCCGGCCGGAACGTTTCGATCCGCTTCAAGCTGAATAACACTGAGAAGAATATTGAGGCTGTTTTTGAACTGATGGTGCGTTTCGCGCTGCAGCAGGTCTTTTTCAACATTCAGTTCTTTGAGGTACTGCATCTGAAGAAGATCGTGCAGATCGTGTTCAACAATACCCGCGAACATCCGGATCAGCTCATGAATTTCATCCCCGAAAGCGTTTTCTTTCGCGTCCAGCAGGCAGATCGTGCCGAAAAAGGAGCCGTCCGGCCAGCGCAGCGGATAGCCGGTGTAGGAGATCATATCAAGCTTCACATCCGGATTATCCCGCCAGACCGGGTCAGTCAGTGCATTGGTAACCAGTAGCGGCTGGTTTTTACCGATAACCGTTTCGCAGTAGAGCCCGGCTCCCAGACACTCACTGTTGCCGGCGGCATACGGAGTTCCGTCCGCTGTGCTGGAAAGGTAAACTTCCATCCGCTCGCGGGTAATGCGCATGATCAGCCCGGCAGGAACGCGGGCAATCCGGGTAAGCAGATTTATAATTTCCTGCCACTTTTTCTCTATGGAATCAGAAACCGCAACAGGAAGAGGATCCTGCACCGGAACGCGAATCGTACGAAATCCTCTGACCGACACCTCTGCATCCATGGAACCTCCTCTTTGAGGCGGCAGATTAACGAAAAAAATAACTCCATCCAATGTCCTATAAAATAAATCGTCCGGCTAAATTGGGATTAGGATTATCAAAAAGAAATGCTTTAATCGGCTCCCATGACTGCATTTACCTACGCCGCCGAACTGAAAAAAAACTTCCGCTGTTACGGGCATTTTTACCGCATGAATGTCAAAGGCACTGAACCGCAGCTCTGCCGTAGCGTGCTGGAGATCACCTCGCTGCCGCGCGAGGCCGTCAGCGCAGGAAACGATCCGGACGATCTTTTCAGTAATGCCGGCGCGGCAAAAAACCTGCCCGATGCTGTGGTGATTATGATGAACCCCGGTTCGTCGCGCCCAATCGAAGACGGCGACACCGACAGTCTGCTGACCCTGCCGCTGCCCGCCGGATTTCAGAAGCCGCTGGTGCTGACCCAGCCGGACAACACGCAGTACCAGATTATGCGCATCATGGTTTCCAAAGGGTGGAGCCATGTCCGCGTACTGAACATCTCCGACCTGCGCGATCCGAAAAGTCCGAGCTTTATCGCCCGCACTCAGAAACTGGCCGTCCTGCCCGGCGGCGACAGACACAGTCTGTTTTCCGAGGCCCGCTCTGCCGAGAGGGCGAACATGCTCCTCCGTAAACCCGGCGCGCCGTTCATTATCGGCTGGGGTCAGGATGCCGGTCTGATTCCGCTGGCGAAGCAGTGCCTGAGCCGGATCGCAGGAGAAAAGATCATCACCGTACCCGCCGGCAATGATCCGGTTCTAACCGCACATCCCAGTCCGATGCTGCAGAAGAAGAAGGAAGAATGGCTGGACGCAATTCTGTCCGCCGCTTCATAATGCGCCCGGTTTATGAACGCTCAAAATCTTATTCCAGACCGCATTGCAAGCGCCTTGAGGCAGTTCCCGCCTTTCTCGATGCTCGAAGAGGCAACAGTTCTCGAACTGGCCCGCGTTGCGAAAGTACAGGTTCTGACGAAAGGCGATCCGGTCTGGAAACAGGGCGATCCGCCGGGCGATGAAGTTCTGTTTCTGGCCCGCGGACGGGTCGAATATTACTGCCAGACCGGCGACCGCAGCGAACTCATCGACGTGCGCGACGTCGGCGACATTCTCGGGCTGTCGGCGCTGCACGAAGGCGAGCCGTACCGCGTAACCGCGCTGGCGGCGGAAGATTCAATTCTCTACGCGCTGGCCTGGCCGCTGGTTCGCGAACTGCTTAGCGCCAACGATCAGGCCCGCTATTATGTCCGGCGCCACCTTTTCTGGGGAACCCGCATAGGACGCTCACTTCCCGACTACGGACTGGAAGCGACCGGCGGCGGTGCCAACATTCTGGAAGCGCACCTGAAAGGCGCACATACGATTACGCCGCGCCCGCCGGAACGGCTGCTCTGCTGCGGGCCCGAAACCCCGATCCGCGAAGCCGCCGCGATGATGGCCTCCAAACGGGTGCCGTCCATCCTGATTGCCGACAGCGAACGCCGTCCGCTCGGTATTGTCACCGGCAGCGACCTGGTCAAAGAGGTCATCGTCCGCGGCAAAGACAGCTCTCTTCCGGTTTCGAGCGTCATGTCCGGGCCGGTCGTCACGGTGGCGATAAATTCCAGCACGACCGCCGCCGCGCTGATTATGCTGCGCAAGCGCATCGGACAGGTTTGCGTGACGGAAGACGGCACCGCCAATACGGCGGCGCTGGATGTCTGCACACAAAAGGATTTGCTGGTGCAAAGCGGACGCCATCCGGCAGGTTTCATCCATGAAATCCGGCTGGCCCACTCACCGGCGCGGTTCCGCGAAATCTGCGACGATATCGGAAAAATGGCGCAGACCTATCTGGAGGCCGGAATCTCCGGCCTGCTGCTCGGAGAAATCTGCGCCGAGTTGTACGATGAACTGATTAACCAGCTGATTACTATTTCGCTGGCGGAAATGACGGATGAAGGCATCACTCTTCTCCATGTGCCGTGGGCGTGGATTGCCGTCGGCAGTGACGGACGGCGCGAGCAGGTACTCCGTACCGACATGGACAACGCGCTGATCTTCGCCTCATCCGGCGATCCGGAACAGGATGAGAAAAACCGCCGGTTCTTCCTGCAACTGGCCAACCGCGTCATCAGCATGCTGGTTGACGCCGGCTTCGCCCGCTGCCAGGGCGGCGTAATGGCTTCCAATCCGAACTGGTGCAAGACCGATGCCGAATGGATCGCCGAGCTGAAAAACACCGACATGCTGATGGAAGGCACCCGGCTTCTCCGGGCGCTGATTCTCTACGACCTGCGGTATGTCGCCGGAGATCAAGCCCTCAGCGAGTCGGTCCGGCAGACCGTTTTTAAAGCGGTCGGAAGCAATACAGCGATCAAACGGCATATGGCGGAACTGATTGTCGCCACGCCGCCGCCGCTGAACTTTTTCGGAAAATTCATGGTGGAAAAAAAAGGCGGCAATGAAGGGGAATTCGATATTAAAGCACGCGGGCTGACACCGCTGCGCGACGCCGCCCGGCTTTTCGCCCTGCACTTCGACCTCCGCCAGCATCATTCCACCGGCGGCCGCTGGCTGGAGCTGGCTTCGGCGAAACCGGAAATGACGGAACTGGCCAGTCTGGCCCGCGAAGGCTACGACCTGCTGCTGCGCATCCGGACTCTCACCGGCCTGCAGCGCGGCGACGCCGGACGGTTCATTGATCCGGCAACCCTGACCCAGCTCCAGCGCGGACAGCTGGTGAACGTATTCAATGTACAGCGAATGGTGCAGGACTCTGTCCGCGTCAGATTTAATCTGGATGCACGAAACGTATGATCCCGTTCTTCCGCAAACCCGGATCTCCGCTGATTCAGAGCTACCTCGCGGCAGCTGAAAACAAGCCGGCCCGAAAAACGCCGGCCAACGAAGTGCGTTTTGTAGTGCTCGACACAGAAACCAGCGGCTTTGAAGTCGGGATCGATCACATCCTGTCGATCGCACTCTTTGAGATCATTAACGGGCAGATCGACATGGCTCTCAGCCGGAAATGGATCGTCTTTCAGCCCGGCATCACTCCGACATCCGCCACCGCCATTCACGGTATTCTGCCGTGCGAAACGCGGGCAGGAACTGACGAAAAAAAAGTTCTGGAAGAACTGATCCCTCTGCTGACCGGCGCTGTCGTGGTCGGCCACCATATCAGCTTTGATGCGGGCATGCTTAACGAAGCCATGACCCGGCACTTCAAAACGAAATTCCGCAACCGGATTGTCGACACAGCGGCCATGGCGATGAACGAGCTGATTCCATTTCACCGCACCGGCTACGCAAACCAGCATCCGCCGTCACTGGATGAAGTCTGTTCGCAGCTGGATTTACCGGTGGTTGCGCGCCACACCGCCGAAGGCGACGCCTTCCTGACCGCGCAGATATTTCTTCTTCTGGGCGGAAGAATCCGCAGCCGGAAAGAGCGTCCTCTGCAAATGCGCGATCTGCCGGTCAAACGGTCCGGCCTGTAATTTGCGCTGTGCAACCTTGAATAGAAGGTTCGCGGGCGGCATAATTTCCCGCAGTCATGGTCAACAAAAAACAGCCCTTTCATCTGATGGCAAAACCGGCGGGGCCGGATTGCAACCTCGCCTGCAAATACTGCTTCTATCTGGAAAAAGAAGTTCTTTTCAAAGAACAGAAAATCCACCGGATGAACGACGAGGTGCTGGAAGCCTACATCAAACAGTACTGCGAATCGCAGAACACGCCGGAGATCAGCTTTGCCTGGCAGGGCGGCGAACCGACCCTGATGGGCGTCGAATTTTTCCAAAAAGCCGTTCAGCTCCAGAAAAAATATTCCGCCGGGCGACCCGTCCAGAATGCTTTTCAGACCAACGGCACGCTGATCGACAACGAGTGGTGCAAATTTCTGGCCAAAGAAAAATTCCTGATCGGCCTGAGCCTCGACGGCCCGCGGCATATCCATGACAAGTTCCGCATCGATCGCGGCGGCCTGCCAACCTACGACCGGGTGATGAAAGCGCTCAAGCTGATGAAGGCACACCGGGTGGACTTCAATACGCTCACCTGCGTCACCCGCCAGAACGCGCAGTACGCGCTGGAAATTTACGACTTCCTGAAAAGCACCGGCAGCACCTTCCTCCAGTTTATTCCGATTATCGAACGCAAGCCCGACGACACCGCCGCGCGTCTTGGGCTGAAACTCGCCCTGCCGCCCGACCTCGCCGCCGACGACAACGACGATCGCGTAATGCCGTGGACGGTTCAGCCGCAGCAGTACGGACAGTTCCTGATCGATATCTTTGACGAGTGGGTCCGGTGCGACGTCGGCAACGTCTTCGTTCAGATTTTCGATGTCATGCTCAACGGCTGGCTGGACATGCCGCCGCCGCTCTGCGTCTTCGCCGAGCGCTGCGGCAGCGCCATGATTATCGAGCACAACGGCGACATGTACGCCTGCGATCACTTCGTCTATCCCGACTTCCTGCTCGGCAACATTCTCCAGACGCCAATGGCCGATCTGGCAGCCTCAGAAAAGCAGAAGAAATTTGGCAACGACAAATTCGATAAACTTCCTGAGTGGTGCCGTAAGTGTGACGTCATGTTCGTCTGTCACGGAGAATGTCCGAAACACCGCTTCATCACCACCCCGACCGGCGAGCCGGGGCTCAACTGGCTGTGCGAAGGCTACAAAATGTTTCTGCACCACATTGATCCGTACATGCGCACTATGGCGCAGCTCATCCGCAGCAACCGTCCCGCCGCCGATATTATGGCCATGGTTCCGCCGAAAAAATAAGCTCAAAGAAAATCGGCAGCCTCAACGGCTGGATGGTGGTACCGGTGCTGTTTAGCTGAACGTCCATATTGCACGGCCTTCTGCGGACACCAGTGGAAACAGGCGTAACACTGTTCGCAATGCCCCAGCCACGACGGGCGGCCATCCAGCATCGCCACGTTGTTCACCGGACAAATCCTTGCACAAAGACAGCACCCGTTACACTTTTCATCAGCACGGAAAAACCGGTCAGCGCGCGGCACGCTTTTCTTAAACAATGGATAAGCCATCCGGCTTAAAATCCTCCAGATGATCGGAGATTTTTCATACCGCCCGCGCGGTAACTGCAGAAGCTCTGCCGCAATTCTACCAATCTGTTCGGCCGCAACGGCATTGACCGCCTGCTGTTTTCCCGGAGCGGGCGCGCCGCCAAGCGGAGGATAATTCTCCGGCATCTTCACGCCCCAGCCAGCGGACAGATCGAGTCCGCGTTTTTGGAGCAATCGGCGGAGAATAGACAGCGTTCCGCCCTGACTGCCCGCATAAGTGACGACAGAGAAAATATAGGAGTCCGGAGAGGCCTTGAGCTTTTCGACAAACCGGGAAACCAGCGCGGGCGGACCGAACGAATAAACTGGAAATACCAGTCCGATACGTTCTACGGATGGTGGCGGATTCCTGAGAGCTTTCGCCATCGGAATCAATTCTGCGTCGCATTGTTTCGCCAGCGCCCTGGCCGCCGCCAGCGAATTCCCCGTTCCCGAGAACCAGTAAATGATCGTTTTCATTTCATCAGCTTTTTGACGGCAGTATCAATCACGCGGCGCTCTTCGCGGACGGTTTCGGCAACAGCGGATGTACGGTCTTTGAGTAGCTCCCAGTCGATGCCGAGCGGCGCACCGAGGTGCGTCTTTTGCATAATGGCTTTTACCGGATCGATATTCGCCAGTTCGCCGAGATTTTCTTTAATGTAGTGATAAGCGTCGCGGAACGGCATGCCCTGCCCGACCAGTTCCAGCGCGCGGTCGGTGGCAAAAACATCCGGCGTAAAACCGGCCAGCAGTTTTTCTTTATTCACGCGGATCGCCTGAATGAACGGCGCAAGAACCCGCAGGCAGGCGCGGGTCATCGCAATACCTTCCATGAACGGTTCCTTGGCGTCCTGCAAGTCGCGGTTATAGCCGCCCGGCGAACCTTTAATCAGATCGTATACGGCCAGTTCGCACGCTTTGACGCGCGTGGCGCGGGCACGGACCAGCTCGATGACATCCGGATTTTTCTTCTGCGGCATAATGCTGCTGCCGGTCGTCAGTTCATCCGGAAGCGTGAAATAGCCGAACTCCGGCATGGTAAAGAGCATCAAGTCCTGCGCCATGCGCGACAGCGACAGCATCACCTGACTCATCGCGCCGAGCACAATGGATTCCAGTTTGCCGCGCCCGTTGTTGGCATAGAGCACGGTGTGGGACGGACGGCTGAAGCCGAGCAGGTCGGCGGTCAGTTCGCGGTCGATCGGAAGCGGTACACCGTAACTGGCGGCGGAACCGAGCGGACACTGGTCATTCAGTTCGAATGCATTGACCAGCAGCGCGCAGTCGTCGAGCAGGCTTTCGGCGTGCGCGGCGGCCCACAGGCCGACCGAAGACGGCATACCCGGCTGCATATGGGTTCTTCCGACCATTGGAACTTTTTCGTTTTTCTTCGCGAAGGCCAGCAGTGCGGAAATCAGCGCGGCGGCTTCGTCGAGCGTGCCGAGAATTTCCTCGCGGGCATAAAGGCGCAGATCAACAGCGACCTGATCGTTCCGGCTGCGGCAGGTGTGAACTTTCTTGCCGAGGTCGCCCAGCTTTTCGGTCAGCGTCCGCTCAACCGCCAGATGAACGTCCTGATCAGCGAGACGGATTTTAAATTTACCTTCGGCAGCCAGCGTAATGACCGCTCTGAGCTCCCGAATCACTTTTTTACGTTCGGCTTCGGTAATAATGGCCGGCTTCATCTTGGAGAGCATCGTCACATGCGCGGCCGTTCCGACGCAGTCGGCGGCGATCAGATTTATGTCGAGTTCGACATCGCGCCCCGCCGTAAACGCCAGCACATCTGAGTTAATTGAACCAACCGTTGTCTTCTGTGTTTTCATAAATTCGAACCTCTCACTTTATCCCCAGAACAATCGCCATCGGCTCTGCTGTTATTGATCAATCAATTGCTCACTCTCAATAAATTTACGCATCTCTTCATCGCTCTTCTCTCCATATGGTGCCCGCCGAAGGTAGCTCTGAAATTTCATTCGTTTGTATAGTCTCTCAAAGTTTTCATACCATGAATCATCGCGCGTCTTTTTTCTTAACTCATCAATGCGAGGCTTCAAAATTGGCCAATAGTGTTCAATATAGTAGCTGTAGTATTCCCAAACGATCCGACGTGAAAAAACCTTTCGTTTCTCCCAAATACCTACAGCTTCAAAAAAACTAAGTACGCGTTCTTCAATGTGTGAGATCATCTTATCCTTGTCACCATAATGTCGACAAACTTCCATTCGGGCAGCAATCATTTTGCAGGAATTCCAGTCGCTCTTCATATCATTCAAAATGATCAGGAGATTTGCGCAACGTTGCGACTGTAATTGCCGAAGGATAAGCCAAAGAGATGCAAAAATTACTATAGTCTGAGCCATCGTCCAGAACCATCCAGACTCTGTCCCCCATGAGTTCATTCTAAAAAATGTTATTATATCTGCCACGCTAGTTTTCATGACTCCCTCCACGACTAACCAAAAAGAAATCACGAAGGATCCATTCCGTTCACCTTCCCGTGCTTTCCAGAATCAGTGTAACCGGGCCGTCGTTGATGAGGCTGACTTCCATTTCGGCCTGAAAGATGCCGGTTTCAACGCGCGGGCCGGATTCGCGGAGCTGTTTGACATATTCCTCGTAGAGCTTCAAGCCTTTCTCCGGCGGTGCGGCGTCGATGTAGCTGGGACGGTTTCCCTTTTTGCAGTCGCCGTAGAGCGTGAACTGGCTGACGGCCAGAATCGCTCCGCCGGTATCGAGTACAGAACGGTTCATGATACCGTCGGCGTCGTCGAAGATGCGCAGATTGACGGTTTTCTTCGCGAGGAAGGCGGCATCGGCGGCGGTGTCGCCGTGCGACACGCCGACTAAAACGAGAAGGCCGCTTCCGGTTTCGCCGACGGTTTTCCCGTCAACTTTTACGGACGCGGCCTTCACGCGCTGGACGACCAGCCGCATCGGCTTACTCGGTGGCGTGCGAGACGCGAAACGTCGGCAGGCGGTTGAGCGCGGCAGCCAGTTCGTAGCGGCGAGGACGGGCGAGGTCGCCGCGCAGGTCGCGGGAAATAGTGCCGAGGCCTTCGCTACTGAGGTCGCGGTCGATCATGTCGAGCATTTCGCGCAACGGGTAGCCTTCCTGCATGTAGCGCAGTTTAGCGTAGTAAAGCAGCAGACCGATGGTGAGGGTCTGGTTTACGTCGGCAATCTGCGGAACGCTGTCGAGTTCGATCACTGAGCGGCCGAACTGAATGGCGCTAAGGTCGAGGGCTTCGATGACTTGATCAATGCTTCCGACCGCAGCGTCAATACTGCTCGGCATGATCCAGCGCGAACGTCCGAGCATCGAACCAAGGTTTACAGCCGGCGCTTCCGGCGGAACCGCCAGATTAAGTGCTTTTGCTTCTTCGGTGATGTTGGTGACCTGGAAGTCTTCGACTTTCAGAACGGTGTTGGCAAACGGGATATATTCCGCCACCAGGTTTTCACCGCCGATGACCAGCGAGATCCCCAGTTCGTCTACCATCTGGCGGGCGCGCTGTGCCAGCGAAACGCGCGGCGTGCTGCCGAGCAGGCCGGCGATGCGGGCATCCGTAGTCAGGAAGGCAGGAGAGGAAGTATTTTCATCAACAATCAGTACGCGGGCACCGACTTCGAGAGCTTCGATGGTGGCGGCGGCCTGAGAGATAAAGGAGTCAGCGGAACGGGTGCTGTAGGATGCCGGGTCGCCGTTTTCGGACTCTGTAAGAAACGGTGTGATATTAACTTCCTGCACACTGCGGCCGCGGTCGGCAGCAATCTGAACGGCATCGGAAACGGTTACAACGGTTTCGCGGCCATCGCCGGGAATGTGATTAAACACACCGGCGGCGATAGCGGACATGAAATCTTTACGTCCGTTGGCGGCATCGCCGAGAACGACTGTCAGTCCGGCAGGAATACCAAGGCCGATGATTTTGCCGGCGTTCGGCACATCGACTTCGGTCTGAGCTGCTTCAGAAACTTCGAAGGGAGCGATATGATCGTAATCAGGCAGATCGCTGTCCTGCTCGCGGGCCAGCAGCGAGCCTTCGCCGACAAAGCTGACGAAGCCGAGCGTCGCGAGCGTCTGGCGGACGCGGTCGGCATCTTCCATGCCGTTGACAAATTCTTCCGCCTGATCGAGGTCGATATTGCAGAAGAAAACGCTGGAGCTGATGACTTCGGGGAGGTCATCAAAAAATACTTTGCGGGCCATTTCACCATCTATGAGATGTTCGCCGGCAGCGTACACTTTGTAGGGCAGTGCGATGCGGATACGGACGTCGATGTATTCTTTGGTAATCAGTACAGACGTGCGCGGCAGAATTTTCTGACCGGGTTCGGCAACGATGATATTGCGGCGGGCCCAGCCGCTTTCGTTGAAGCGGGCAATGCGTCCGGCGGATTCAGCAACATTACGTGTCAGGAAGTCTTCGAGTGCGGTACGGCGGACCGGCGAGTCGTAGAGGTGACCCGGCAATTCAGCGATGGACTGCGGAATGCGGATGTTGAAAACCGGGTTTTCAGCGTCGTTGGTGGTGTCGATTTTCGTGCATTTGATGACGTAGCGGGCGAAGTCGAAGTCGCCGAGCAGCCGTTCGTATTCAGCAAAGGGCTTTCCGTCGATTTCTGCGAGCAGGTTGTAAAACTCTTTTCTGTCTTTCATAGCGAAGCTTCCCCGTTTTGGTGGTTAACAGTTCCCATCTGCAAAATGAGCAGAGATAGTAGAATTGCCCTCCGCCGCTGTCAAACCATTCTGCCCTGCTATTACTTTACTAATAAAGGCTTTGAGCTATCATCCGCGAAATGAGTGATCTGCAAAATTACCTGAAACAGCAGGCCGAAACCGTTAATGCGGCGCTTGACGCCTTGCTTCCACCAGAGGCGAAACGTCCGGTAAAACTACATAAAGCTATGCGGTACAGCATGTTTGCAGGCGGGAAGCGGGTGCGCCCTGTCCTTTGCATCGCCGCCTGTGAAGCATGCGGCGGAACGGCAAAACAGGCTGTCGCGGCGGCCTGCGCACTGGAACTGCTCCATACGTACACATTAGTCCATGATGATCTGCCGGCGATGGACGACGACACCCTGCGGCGCGGACGCCCGACCTGTCACATCGCGTTCGATGAGGCGACGGCCATTCTGGCTGGCGACGCCCTGCTGACGCTCGCCTTCGAAGTGCTGGCCGGTCAACCTCTCGGCGGAGCACTGGCACTGGAACTTGCCCGTGCGGCAGGCAGCCGGGGTGTAATCGGCGGACAGGCGGAAGATATTGATGCTGAAGGAAAAACGCCCGACGCCGCACTTGTAGAATACATTCACCGCAATAAAACCGCCGCCTTGATCCGCGCCGCGTGCGTAATGGGCGGCATTTGCGCCGGAGCCGATGCAACAATGTTGAAATATCTGGCCCAGTACGGAGAAAATACAGGTCTGGCTTTCCAGATTATCGACGATCTGCTTGATGAAAGCGCAACAGTCGAGGAACTGGGCAAAGATATCGGTTCCGATAAAGCAAAAGGTAAAATGACCTGGCAGGCAGTTCACGGCGTTGAAGCAGCTCGAACGAAAGCTGAAGAACTGGGCGCCAAAGCCTGCACCGCCGCAAACAGTCTGCCGAATGGGATTCGGCTTTATGAACTGTCCGTGAAAATGATTCGCCGCTCTTTCTAATCGAACCGGGCAGCAGCACGAAGATGGTGTATAATAACAAAAATTATACAGGCAAACACCCCGAAAAAGATAAACAGGCCGCCAAATAAAACAGGCTGTTCCCTGCATTTTCGAACCAGGTCAGGTCCGCCGACTGACGAAAAAACGGCAGCAGACAGCTTCCCGGCCGACGCAAAGGTGTCACTAAAGAAACGATGGACGCCCTCAGCTCCTTTTGAATTTTTATCAATTTTGATAATAATCAGTGTCTGACTGGCGCTATTTTTCTCAAAACAAGCTCCTAAAACCCCAGTCCAAAGCGACCATACGAAAATTAGCGTCGCAATAATGATAAATAATGGCTTTGTGATCATGACACAACCTCCAGTTCTCATGTTTGAAAAGCAGGCTGTGTTCCAGTTTTTTGACGGCAGAAACACTTAGAATGCGGGCGGAGAATCAGGATTTCTATCCCTGACAGGGGAAAACGTACAGCAACTGTCTGTTGCCTGCACTTCCTTCTTATGATGTGCGCAGAACTGCACAAACGGATTCACCACATAGTTTGCGCAGTAGCGGCAGATGCACTTATTTTCATCCTCGTTGAAAACTTTCACCGTTTTCGACCGGTCAGCATCAGTAAAAATCTTCGGGGCAGCGGAGCAGGCTTTAAACGGAACTTCAGCTTCTGAAGCAAAGATGAATCCGCAGGAGGAACAACTCAGCTCCTCGCCGGCTTTCGTAAAGCCTTCATATACCGGCTCGCGAGTAAGAAAGGCTTCTGTACCGCAATGCGGGCAGATAATTTCAACCGATGGTTTCATCCGTTTCTCCGGACGATTGAATCACTTTCGGGTAACGGATGGTAAACAGAGTCCCCTTCTCGGCGTTCGAAACAAAAGAAACGCGTCCACGCAGGTATTTTTCGCTGATCAGCTTGATGCTGTAGGTGCCCAATCCGCGCCCGCTTCCTTTGGTCGTAAACGAACGCGAAAAAACCTGCAACTGGACTTCCGGCGGGATTACAGCCGCATCATGAACGGTGAAATAAACCGAATCACTGTCCGTGTATGAACCGAGCGTAACCGTTCCACCCTCATCAATCGCCTCCAGCGCGTTTTTCACCAGATTAATCAGTACCCGCCGCAGCAGTACCGGATCGGTAACAAAGTCGAAATGTTCTGTCGCAGCATCCACTTCAAGAACTTTGCCTTTGGCAATGCTGTACGAATGGAACTGGCGGATAATCCGGCAAAGTACTTCCAGCGAATGAACTTCCTGCGCCGACACTTCCAGATCGCCGCTTTCCGCCGCTGAGAGTATCCGCTGATCGCCGATCTCCTCGACCAACTGGTCGGCCGACTCAGAAATCATGCTGGAAATATCTTTGATTTCCACCGCTGACAGCTCCGTCTGAATCAGCAGGTCGGCTAACCCTTTCACTCCTCCCGCTGTATTAAGTACATCGTGGAAGAAAATCCGCTCCAGCACCTTACGCCGCTTTTCGTTACTGATATCCACGACTGAGAAAACGGTGAACTCTTCGCCGTTTACTTCAATCGGACGAGACCAGACCCGCAAATCCAGCGCGGTTTCATTCAAGCCTTCTTCACCGCAGATCATCCGGCACTCCTGAATATCCAGTGTGCGCAGCTTCTGGCTGTTCATAATGGCAATCACTGTGCCGCAGGTTTGACAGAAGCGCGTCGTACCGCAGCCGCCGTCGGTCAGCCGGGAACGAACACAGCCGACGGCTTCGCCGGGACGTTTTCCAAGAACATCGGCATAGAGACAGCTGAACGCTTCGCAATGGTTTTTTCCCAGCAGTTCATCGGAACACTTTATATTGAGAAACTCCGCGAACGCGCGGTTGGCAAAAATAATCTGCCGGTGTTCATTCAGAACCACCGACATATTCGGAATCGCATCGAGAAAGTCGCGGACAAACGGAAGTTGCGCAAGTTTCAAATACTGCCGGCGGATTTCCTCCTGCGAAGCTCGTTCTGCCGGTGCAAATGCCGTTTCCATTACCATCGGACAAACCTCCATTCACTAAGCGCGCAGAACATAACATAAGCTTCCCAACCTTGGAATCTTTAGCGTATGGTTTTTCCAATGAAAAAGTTCCGGATCTTGACGAACAGCGAATGGCTCGCGCGACTCGGCGAAGAACGCGCCGGTGCTTCAAATACGCTCTACGCGATGTACTCCGGACTGACCGGCGGCATCACCGTTGATCCGGTACTGATGAACATTCCGGCAGACGACCACCTGCCTCAGCGCGGCGACGGCGTTTTCGAATCACTCAAATGCCTGAACGGGCGGCTCTATAATGCGGATGCACACCTCGCGCGGCTTGAACTTTCCTGCAAAGGAATCGGCATGGGGCTGCCCTGCCCGCACACGGAACTGATTCAGATTATCTGCGACACGATTCGCGCCGGCGGAAAGCGCGACTGCCTGATCCGCATACTGGTTTCGCGCGGCACGGAAAATATGGGCATTGATCCGAAACTCTGCAAAGGGCCGGTACTTTACGTGATTGTTTACCGCTACACTGCGCGCATCGAAAACGGCAGCCTGAAACCGGCACGCGCCGCGCTAAGTAAAGTACCGGTCAAACCGCCGGAATTTGCGACAATTAAGACCTGCAACTATCTGCCCAACGTTCTGATGAAGCTCGAAGCCAACCGGCGCGGGTTGGATTTCGTCATTTCCGTTGACCCGAACGGCAACCTCGGTGAAGGCGCCACGGAAAACATCGGTATTCTGACGCCGGACAATGAACTGCTAATGCCGAAACCCGACTATGTGCTGTCCGGGACCACCGCGCGCCGTACGCTGGATCTGGCTCAAGCGCTGGTGACCGACGGCACACTGAAAGCGGCTGAATACCGGAACATCAGTCCGGCGCAGGCGGTGCAGGCCAAAGAAATTTTCATCATCGGAACAACCACTGACGTTACGCCGGTCATTGAATGGGAAGGCCGTCCGGTCGGTGACGGAAAGCCCGGCCCGATAGCTGAAAAACTGCTCGCCCTGCTCAAAACCGATATGACTCCTAACAGCGAAACCTTAACGGAGGTATTCCAATGAAAAAACAGATCCTGCTGCTTCTGCTGGCATTAAGTACCGGATGCGCTACCGCTCCGAAAAATACACTGACTCAGATTTCAACGATCGACGCTCTGCTGGCCAGCGCTTACGACGGACAGATGACAACCGGAAATCTGTTGCGGTACGGCAACCTCGGCATCGGCACGTTCGATGGGCTCGAAGGCGAAATGATCGTGATCGACCGGCAGGTTTACCAGGCGCGCGCCGACGGGAGCGTCTGCTTGATGCCAACCAATGCAACTACACCGTTTTCCAGCATGGTGAATTTTAAAGCCGATTCAGTCTGTCACTATGATGGTGCGCTCGACGAAAAGATGTTTCAGGAATTCGCGGATGGACTTGCGCCCAATTCAAACCTCTTCGTTGCCGTCCGGTTCGACGGTCACTTTCCGTTAATGAAAGTCCGCTCGGTACCGAAACAGGAAAAACCGTATCCGCCGCTCGCTGAAGTTGTGCAGCACCAGACCATCTCTGAATATGCGGGGGTCAACGGCACCGTGCTGGGTTTCCGATGTCCCTCGTTTGTTAAAGGCGTCAATGTTCCGGGCTGGCATCTGCACTTTATTTCCGACGACCGGACAAAAGGCGGCCATATTCTCAGCTTCACCACCACCGGCGGGGAATTGAAGATCGATTCCTGCAACCGCTTCTATATGGTACTTCCCGATCAGGAACAGTTCGGGACGCTGGATTTATCAAAAGATCGCTCTGAAGAGCTCCAAAAGGTAGAAAAATGATGATTCCCGACCTTCAATCCAGCCTGATCTGCGACGACGTCCGCCAGGAACGTAACGGTAAATTCATGCTGATCGGACTTTTTGACGCCATCCATGCCGAACGCCTTCCGGTTGCTTTCGCCAAAATGTGCCTTGTCACCCGCTGGTGTAGCGGCGAGGGAACATTTACGCAGCGCTCGCGGATTATTCATCCCGACCAGAAAACCGTGCTGGCGGAAGGACAGGATGTTCAGGTGCAGCTTCCCTCGCCGGAAGCCGCCGCCACCAGTGTTGAAGTATTCATCAACATCACCTTTCCGGAAGCCGGCACGTACTGGGTCGAAATCCTGCTCGGCGGCGATCTGAAAATACGCTACCCACTGCGCGTAAACCGGATTGAACGCTAAGTTTGCCTTTCGGCCTTTTAACGGCTACCATACAACCGTTAGTTTTGAAGCAGACATTGCCGCGGGCGGTTTATGGAAGAAAATCTACAGCAGAATACGGAAAAGCAGGGACCGTTTTCGCCGCTCCAGACTGGGTGCGCGTTCGTGATGCTTACCAATATGCTGATTTATCTCGGCGTTGTGGCATTTACCTTCAATCTGCTCGACCCCTCCAAAATGGATGCCAGCTATCTGGCTAAACGCGGATTCACCGCCCGCCCTGAACCGGAACGGGAAGAAGATGTTGCGTTCCGTCAGCTTACTAAAGAAAAGCGCGAAGAACAGAAGGCGCTGCAGACCGGAATAATTGACGCAACAGGGCAGCGACAGGAATCATCGCCGGCCGGAAAACTTTCACAGATCGAGCAACGCAAACACACGCCAAGCAGTCCCGATGAGCCGGAAAAGCCGAAAGCCGCCCTTACCGAAAGCCCTGTACGGACCGGCGGCACGGCACCGCGGTCCGCCCAGAGCCGCCTTTATTCGATCGCGATCTATCCGCAAGCCACCCTGCGCCAGACCTATTCTCCCTATCGAGCGTTTACCCCCCGAACCTTAACTCTCGAAAAATTCGAAACACTGCCGGTTGAGCTGGCTCCCGGTATTGAGTTTCCGACGTTCAGTCTGCCGGTGACCGATCCTGCGGGAGCTTATCTTTACACTCCGCCGAATCCGGTTCCTGAAGCCGCGCGCGGCGGCCTGAAGCTCAGCGCACCGTCCATCGGAGCGGAGTCACTCTATACAAACGGCACCAAAAAAGCCAAAGAGCCGCCACCTGTCAAACAGCCCGCAAAAGATGATCTATAAGGTGTTGACAGCCCCCGCCTTCTGGCCTACCTTCTCCCGTCTTTGACCCAAAAAGGAATTTGTTATGGAAGCATACGCAGTAATTGAAACCGGCGGTAAACAGTACCGCGTTGAAAAGGATACCGTTCTGAGCGTCGAACTGCTGGACGCCGCTGAAGCCGGTAAAGCGATCGAATTTGATCAGGTGCTGGCCGTTTCCAACGGCAGCGAGCTCACCATTGGCGCTCCCGTTGTGGCCGGTGCTAAAGTGACTGCCACCGTGGTCGAAAACTACCGTGGTGACAAAGTGGTATCGTTCAAAAAGAAACGCCGCCAGGGTTACCGCCGGAAAATCGGTCACCGTCAGGGACTGACCAAGATAAAAATTGAATCCATCACCGCTTAATTTTGAAGGAGCAGAACAATGGCACATAAAAAAGGACAAGGGGCTTCAACTAACGGTCGCGACAGCCAGCCGAAACGCCGCGGCGTTAAACGCTACGCCGGCCAGGAAGTAACCGCAGGCAGCATTATCGTCCGTCAGGTTGGCAATAAGTTCGTCGCCGGAGCCAACGTCGGCCAAGGCCGCGACTACACACTTTTCGCGCTCAAGCACGGCATCGTCGAGTTCGACAAAGCCGGCCGCCGTGTTAACATTCGCGAAATGCAGATTGCATAACCGTTTTCCACTGCTTGGAAAAAGAGAAGGCGAGCTTTCAGAGCTCGCCTGCTTCATTTAAGGTGCCCGTCGTGAAAACCATCGTATTTAGAGACCGCGTCAAAATTTTCGTGCAGGCCGGCAACGGCGGCAACGGAATTGCTTCCTTCCGGCGCGAAAAATTCGCCCAGTTCGGCGGACCCAACGGCGGCGATGGCGGCCACGGCGGCAGTGTCATTCTGCGCGGCGACTTCAATCTCGATTCTCTGAACGCACTCTACTACCACCCCCACCAGAATGCAGAAAACGGCGGCCACGGTAAAGGCAGCGACTGCACCGGAAAATGCGGCGAAGACAAAATTCTCATCGTACCTTGCGGAACCGTCGTCCTCGATCCCGATACAGAGGAATTCGTCGGCGAAATTCTCGAAGACGGACAGGAGCTGGTTATCGCACGGGGTGGACGAGGAGGTCTCGGCAACCCCCATTTCAAATCATCCGTTAATCAGGCTCCGACCAAATGCACACTCGGAACGCCCGGCGAAGAACGTGCGTATCGTCTTGAACTGAAACTCGTGGCCGACGTCGGTCTGGTCGGCTATCCAAATGCAGGGAAATCCACCCTCCTCACCGAACTCACCGACGCCCATCCTAAAGTCGCATCCTATCCTTTCACCACACTCAACCCGATCCTCGGCACACTCATCTACGAAAACTTCAACCAGATCCGGATCGCCGACATTCCCGGGCTCATCGACGGCGCCAGCGAAGGAATCGGCCTCGGCCACTACTTCCTGCGGCACATTGAGCGCTCACGCTTCCTGCTCTTCATCATCGACATGGCCGCCGAGGACGGACGCGACCCTGTCGAGGATTACCGCAGTCTGCGCCGCGAACTGAAAGCCTACAACCCGGAGCTGGCCAACCGTCCATCTCTGGTGCTGGCCAACAAAATGGACATGCCCGCCGCGGCAGAGAATCTGAAAATTTTCCGGAGAAAAACCCGTCTGAAACCGGTCGAGATTTCCGCCGGACTAGGCGAAGGCCTCGAACAGGTAAAAGAAATCCTTTACGAACAGTTCTTCGGCAAGTAAAAGATATACCTCTTTTTTTGAGGGCGTTTAGCTCAGTTGGTTAGAGCGCTACCTTCACACGGTAGAAGTCACAAGTTCGAGTCTTGTAACGCCCACCACCCATCTCATTGGTATTCAAAGCCTTGAAGATTTTTTATTTTCTAGTTTGTCTCTGATTCGCGGGAAGTGTGGCAAAAGTGTGGCTTTGCCCGATTTGATTTCCCGCCTTGTTACATAACAACGCAATGCGTTTATCTGCGGCATTAAAATTGTGCTCCACACTGAAACAATCGCAGAGCTTTATGGAAAAGGCACATGGGCAAAGCTGGAAAATCTGAATGTCCGCCGGATCAATCTTGCGTCTTTCAGCCTCCGGGTTGTTTTCATACATCAATGACCGTTACAGCACCGCCTTTGGAAACTCCACTGTAGAACGAACTCATCATCCCGGCAAACCGCTGAATGGTTTCCGGGATATATTGCAACGCTGGAGTTTTGTCTCCAGAAAAGAGGCAAAATAATGGAACGAGCGGGCGTTATGCATTTGCAGTCTGAATCCAGCCCGTTCCGCAACTACCGGGTGATGCAGCCAAACCCAAAGTGCCAGGTCATAGGGTGATGACAGTTCGGCAGGGATCCAAATGGAAAGGTCTTTTGCGACTTCGAAAATAACGCCGCGTCCTTATTCATTGTCAGGCGGCTGACCAAATGAATTGCATCATAGAGTTCCATCAGATTTTGATCAACTTGGAGAAACAATTTGGCAATCTGGCCATAAGGCATGTTTCCCGATATTGGAAAAGAGGGAAGCGTGATTTCCCGATTTAGCAACGCGTCTGCGGCGGGGCGAAGAAACTCAGCGAGCAGTACGGGGGCAAAGCGACGGAAAACCTGCGGATTGGCGAAGCGGGACAAGCTCGACATAGAATCCTCCTCTTTGCGACTGCCAGCAGTCCCAAGAAAACGCACTGCCAGCTCCAGCAATGTCAGGCCAAAAACTCCACTTAGTTACATACCGAATTTTTAAATTCTCTGAAATCCGGCGGCGCTTATTAAAATCAATTGTGAGATTCAGACATATACGTAAAAAATACAACTGGTATTCCAAAAAAGATTGCTTATTTTCAGTATCTAAGGATAATTTAAAAATATTAGCTGAAAGGCGATTGCAGTTGTTGATTGCAAGAATCGAAATTCGGCAGGGCAGAAAAACCAAGAAATGGATGTGTATGAAAGTTTACCTATCAAAATTTAAAAAAGGCGTCATTGTTCCGATGGTGACCCCTTTGAATGAAGATGAGTCTGTAGATACAGCAGCAATCAAACGGTTGGTTGAATTTCTGATCAGTGGCGGAGTCCATGGAATTTTTGCTCTGGGAACAACCGGCGAGGTATCCCGGCTATCACCGGATGAATGCCTGCACACAATTGAGTCGGTTGTAACAGCGGTAGACCATCGCTTGCCGGTCTATGCAGGGGTCAGCGCCCCGACCGGAACACAGCAAACGCTGAAAAATCTGAAACGTGCGGAAGAGGCCGGAGCCGACTTTGCAGTTGTCACACTGCCCTATTATTTCCCGGTTGAAGACACGGAAGAGCAGGTTGAATTCTTTCTGAAAGTTGCTGACGCGGCTTCGTGCGGAGTTCTGCTGTACAACATTCCCTGGACTGTTGTTGCGCAGATAAAAGTGGAAACGGTTGAACGACTGATAAGTCATCCGAATATTATTGGCATCAAGGACAGCAGCGGAGACCGCTGCTATCTTGAAAAAATGCTCTCTATGCGCAATCCGGGGTCATTTCGTGTGCTGTGCGGACATGAAGGACTGTTTGATCCGGTGCTATTGTGCAAAACAGACGGAGTTATATCTTCAACAGCCAATATTCTGCCTGCATCCATTTCAAAAATGTGGGAAAGCGTCACTTCCGCCGACGTCTGTCAGTATCTGGAACGTATCACTAAGGTAAACGGGCTGAACAGCTGTGCCCCATACAGCAGTACAGTTGGGCTGGCTTTGCGCAAGCTGGTGCTCAGCCATTTCAAGCTGATCAAGCCGGTTGTCACACAGCCGCATACCCGTTTCACAGCAAATGATCTGGAGCAAATTGCAGTGCTGGCAAAAGAAATCGCAGCGTGGGAGGGCGTTACCGCTACAGCTCTGTAAATCAATATCAGGAATTACAAAATGATTAAAAGAAGTGAAAAAAATCCGTTGATCAGTCCGTGCGATGTCAAACCATCACGTCCTGATTTTGAAGTGGTCTGCACATTTAACGCAGGTGTTGCGCGCTATAAAGGCGAAGTTATTCTACTGGTTCGCGTTGCAGAAATTCCAAAAAACAACAATCCGGCCGTTGTGCTCGTTCCGATTTATTCAGCAAAAGAAGGTCGATTGATCATTCGGAAGTTTGACCGCAAGGACAAATCAATCGACTATTCAGATTCGCGGTTTGTACGCACCGAAGAGCGGCAGTTCCTGACCTCCATTTCGCATCTGCGGCTGGCGCGCAGCCAGGACGGTATCAGTTTTTCAATCAGCGATATCCCGGCTATGTTTCCGGAAAATCAGTACGAAGAATACGGCATTGAAGACGCCCGTATTACACAGATCGGTGATACCTATTATATCAATTACTGCGGAACCGCCGATCTGGGGATCACCACCCTGCTCGCATCAACGTCAGACTTTAAAACTTATACTCGTCTCGGTGTGATTTTCGGCCCAGACAACAAAGATGTGGAAATCTTCCCGGAGAAGATCAACGGGAAATACTACGCTCTGCACCGTCCGACTTCCGCTGAATACAAGCATCGTAATATCTGGATAGCTGAAAGTACGGATCTGATGAACTGGGGTAATCACCGCCATTTCCTGAGCCCCCGCGAAGGTTTCTGGGATGACGGCCGCGTCGGCGGAAGCGCCGTCCCTTTCCGCATAAAGGAGGGCTGGCTGGAAATTTACCACGGCGCTGACAAGAACAACCGTTACTGTCTCGGCGCACTGCTGCTGGACGCGGATGAACCGTGGAAGATCATCGGTCGCAGCGAACATCCGATCATTCAGCCGGAAGCTGATTATGAAGTGAACGGATTTTTCGGAAATGTGGTCTTCAACAACGGTGTGCTGTTCGAAGACGGAATCATCAAAATCTATTACGGCGCAGCCGATACGCACATTGCCTATGCTGAGATTTCGCTGGAAGAAGTTTTGAAAGGATTACGCTGATATGCTGAAAGGTATCTCTCCCGTCATCAGTCCAAAACTTCTCAAAATTCTGGCCGAAATGGGACACGGCGATGAACTGATCCTCGCTGATGCCCGTTTCCCGGGGCATTCCTGCTGCGAAACGGTTGTCCGGGCGGATGGTTTGAGCGTTGCCCAGTTGCTGGAAGGCATCATGCCTCTTTTCGATCTGGACACGTATGAACATCCGTTGATTATGATGGCACCCGGAAACGGCCACCAGCTGGATCCGGCCATTGAGGACCGGTATATGGCTTTAATCCATCAGTTTTCGCCAAAAGCACCAGCCCCTCAGCGCATCGAGCGGTTCGCATTTTATGAACGGGCAAAGAAAGCTTATGCCTGCGTGATGACTGGAGAACAGGCCGGTTATGCAAACCTGATCATTAAAAAGGGATAATCGCGATATCCAAAGCAAGTCACATCCGGCGGAAATTATCTTATCACACCCGCCGGATTTTTATTCCGCAAGCAACCGGTAGAAGCCGTTCGTGCTCGCTGCCATCAGCACGAAGTTCTTCTCAGAGCCATCGCCGGTAATATTGAACAGGATCGGTGCCCATGCCGGGGTGGTCAGTGACGACGTCGTTTCCAGACGGTAACGGCGACCTGACAATGCATGAAAACCGACGACCAATTCTCCGCCACTGAGTGAGCTGTTCAGTTTGAAGACCGACTGTGCATCAACCGGCGATGTTCCTGCCAGATATTCCCCGCTGTTACAGACGCCATCACCATCCGGGTCGGCGTCAGATGCGGAACTCTCATTAGTTGCCGAGCCCGAACAGCCAAAGTAGAAAGCACGCCACGTGTCGGCAACGCCATCGCCTACACTGTCAACAAGGCGATATACCGCGGTTACAGTGATATTTGATGCCGGCATGCGCAATGTCGTGGATGAACTGTACGCACTCACAACCGCCTGCGTATCCCCGCTCCAATGGTCAAATACCCGCCCTTCTGTCGCTGCC
>JBGAJP010000079.1:0-7431 GCA_044224855.1 Pontiellaceae bacterium | reverse complement strand
ATCTGTTCCGCTTCTTTGTGCGACGGCGCAGTTACATAAATCAGTTTCACGCTCATTCGTTTTTCCAGCCGGTGGAAAGAAGGACGGTGTCCGCTTCAACCGGGCCCCACGAACCGGGTGCATAGATCGCCGGCTCACTTTTGGTGGCGCGGGCAAGGATACTGTCGATCACTTCCCATTCGGCTTCAACTTCATCGGAACGGGTGAAAAGAGTGGAATCACCGCGCAAGGCGTCGAGCAGCAGCCGCTCATAGGCTTCCGGCAGATCTTTGTCCCATTTGCCGGAGTAGGAGAAGTCCATATTCACGCTCTCGACCACCATCTGCATGCTGGGGCGCTTGGCGGATACCTGCAGAAAGATGCCTTCGTCCGGCTGGATACGGAAAATCAGGGTGTTGGGTTTTACTCCGGCCAGGTCGCAGACGTCACCTTTGCAGGCGACGTGCTGGAAGAGGGAGAGCGGAGGCGTTTTGAACTGTACTGCGATCTCCGTCGTCTTTTTTGCCAGCCGCTTGCCGGTGCGCAGATAAATCGGTACGCCGGCCCAGCGCCAGTTATTGATTTCCATGCGCAGCGCCGCGAAGGTTTCAGTTTTTGACTGCGGGCTCACGCGGTCTTCCGCCCGGAAGGCTTTGGCGCTGCTGTCGCCGCCATACTGTCCGAAACAGACCGCCGGATGGTGAGTTGTCGCGGTCGCCGGATGCAGTGCACGCAGCACCTTCATCTTCTCATTGCGGATCGAGCGCGCTTCCAACCCGTCCGGCGGTTCCATCGTCACCAGACAGAGCAGCTGGAAGAGGTGGTTGACGACCATGTCGCGCAGCGCGCCGGTCTGGTCGTAAAACGCGCCGCGTCCGCTCTCCATGCCGACGGTTTCGGCTGCAGTGATCTGGATGTTATCCACATAGGTGCGGTTGAAAACCGGTTCGAAAATGGTGTTAGCGAAGCGGAATGAAAGAATGTTCTGCACCGTCTCTTTGCCAAGGTAATGATCAATGCGGTAAATTTGCGTTTCGTCCAGATGGTCGAGCAGCATCCGGTTCAGCGCTTTGGCGCTTTGCAGGCTTCGGCCGAACGGTTTTTCAACCACTACCCGTGTCCATGGTTTGGCGTGCGGCGGCGTAATCAGTCCAGCCTGCCGGAGTCCGGTTACGGCGGACTCGACCAGATCCGGCGTGATGGAGAGATAAAAGAGCCGGTTCGCGGGCAGGGTGCCGTCGTCGAACTTTGCTTTTAGTCCGGCATACGCCGCCGGGGTGGACAGGTCACCGCGGTGATAGCTGAGATGTGAGCAGAAAGCTTTCAGCGAAGGCTCATCCGTCGCTATGCGGCTGTACTCGCGCAGAGCTTCTTCCATCTGCCTGCAGAAGCTCTGGTTGTCGTAATCGCGGCGTGCGAAACCGACGATGGCGAAATCCGTCGTTAGCGCACCCTCTTTAAAAAGAGTGTAGAGCGCGGGAATCAGCTTGCGGCGGGTCAGGTCGCCCGATGCGCCGGAAATTACAAATGTTACCGGTTCTTCGATTTGGACTTCCAATATGGACATGGAGCCTCCGTTCAGGTTGCTCTCAGTATCCGGTATTCGCACCTCTTCTTCAAGTCGCATACATCGGCACTTGCGAGCCCGCGGCTTTCTCGGTACCGTCTGAGTCCTTAGATGAAAATTCTCACTAAATATCTGCTGAAAAGTCTGATTTCTCCGCTGCTTTACTGCCTGCTCGGATTCACTCTGATTTTTGTCATCAGCGACCTGTTCGATAATTTCAGCGAGTTCATGGAGAGCGGCAGCAGTCCGCTGGAAATACTCTATTATTACAGCCAGATTCTGCCGTCGGTTACCGTCGTTATTCTGCCTGCCTGCCTGCTGTTGGCTATGCTTCACAGCCTTTCGAACCTCACCCGGCACAGCGAAATAATCGCCATGCGTGCCGGAGGGGTCAGTATCTACCGTATCGTTATGCCCTTCATCGGCGTCGGCATTTTTGCCAGCCTGCTGACGGCTTTTATCAACGAAAAAATTTCTCCTGATTCTTCCTGGCGCGCCCAGAAATTTATCGAATACCAGCGGGCCGGACGCGACAATGAGATCTTTTTTGCCCGCACGCTGGCGCTCAAAAACCGCGACCATGTCTGGATGGTGCAGAAACTCGATACACGCGACTACTCAATGTACAACGTCGAACTGGTTCAGCAGCGGCCCGACGGCTCGGACGCCGTTAAATACCATGCTGAAAAAGCGCTCTGGCTGGACGGACGCTGGTGGTTCATGGATCTCGTCATTCAGGCCTACAAAGAAAACGGCGACCTGAACGGTCCGCCTGAAATGGTTCTCCAGAAAGAAATGCGCGACCTGCGCGAAACGCCGCAGACTTTTATGGCGGAAATTAAAGACCCGCAGTATCTCTCTTCACACCAGATGCGCCATTACCTCCGCTCTAAAAAAGACATCTCCAGCAACACCCGCGCCCGGTTGCTGGTGGATTACTACAGCCGTTTGGCGGCTCCTTTCACCTGTCTCATTGTTACCCTCATCGGTGTGCCGGTCGGTGCGCATACCGGACGGCGCGGAGCGTTTGCCGGCATCATGGTCGCCATGTGTCTTTTCTTCGGTTTTTACATCCTGCAGCTCACAGGTCAGGCGCTTGGCAAACAGGAACACATTGCCGCATGGATCGGCGGCTGGCTGCCGATCCTGATTTTCGGTGCGGCGAGTCCGCTCTTTATTCATCGGATGCGTTGAAATGGCCGCACATACCGACAACCCGCTTGTGGATGTACAGAACCTTCAAGTGTACTTCGGTTCTGTCTCCAATCCTGTCCGCGCAGTGGACGGGGTGGACTTCCGGATTTTTCCCGGCGAAATCGTCGCCCTGGTTGGCGAAAGCGGCAGCGGCAAAAGCATCAGCGCGCTTTCGCTGGCCAATCTGGTTCCGGAACCTGCCGCGCGGATTGTCGGCGGCCGGATTATTTTTCAGGGATCGGACACGCTGACGCTCAAAAATTCCGAACTCCGGAAACTTCGCGGCGCGAAGATCGCCTACATCTTTCAGGAGCCGGCGACTTCTCTTAATCCTGTTTACACCGTCGGCTGGCAGATCGGCGAAGCCATCCGCCTGCACCGTAAGGGCGTCAACGTCAAAGCCGAAGTCGAAAAACTGCTTACCTCGGTCGGACTGCCGGATCCGGCGCGCACAGCCAAATCCTACCCGCATGAACTTTCCGGCGGTATGCAGCAGCGCGCCATGATCGCCATGGCGCTTGCCTGCGATCCCGACCTGTTGGTGGCCGACGAGCCGACGACCGCGCTCGATGTTACCGTTCAGAAACAGATTCTCGAACTGCTCATGGAACTGCGCGAAAAGCGCGGTCTTTCCATTCTGCTGATTACCCACAACCTCGGCATCGTCGCGAATACGGCGGACCGCGTTTATGTGATGAACAGCGGGAAAATCGTCGAGTCCGGCGAAACAAAAACCGTTCTGCGCACTCCGCAGCACGAATACACGCAAAAACTGCTCAAAGCGGTTCCCAGACTTCATAAAGTGTCATGAGCAATCTGCTGCAAGTCGAAAATGTGTATGTCCGCTACGGCGGGTTCGAAGCGGTGCGCGGCGTCAGCCTTTCGCTGGCGGCGGGCGAAACGCTCGGCCTGGTCGGCGAAAGCGGCTGCGGCAAAAGTTCGCTCGGCCGCGCCATTCTGGCGCTGGAGCCGGTTTCGGCGGGCAGGGTGGCCTTTGAGGATCGCAGCGTTCACGCTCTTAAAGGAGCGGCTCTCAAGAATTTCCGCTGTCAGGCGCAGATGGTTTTTCAGGATCCGTTTGGATCGCTGAATCCGCGGATGAGTGTCGGTACGGCGATTGAAGAAGTTCTTTATGTTCACGGTCGCGGCGCAAATCGCGCCGAACGCCGCCGGAAAGTCGAAGCGTTGTTTGAAGATGTCGGGCTTAATCCGGACTGGCTGAGCCGTTATCCGCACGAATTCAGCGGCGGGCAGCGTCAGCGCATCGGCATTGCCCGCGCCCTGGCGCTGGAGCCGAAGCTGCTGGTAGCCGACGAACCGGTTTCGGCGCTCGATGTTTCCGTCCAGGCGGACATCATTCAGCTTTTGAAGCGGATTCAGCGCGAACGCGGGCTGGCCTATCTGTTTATCGGCCACGATCTGGCGGTGGTGCGTGACATGAGCGACCGCATCGCTGTTATGTTTAAAGGCGAGATCGTCGAAACCGGCACCTCCGATCGGGTTTGCGACGACCCACAGCACCCCTACACGCAAAAACTGCTTTCTGCCGTGCCGGATATTGATAAAGCCTTGGCTTAAATTCAGAGGAGGACGCTCATGAAGAGTACAACGCCTGTTCGCGACATTACCGCTGCGGCCCGATCCGGGCTTTCCGGCAACTGGGGAAAATCCATCGGGGTAACGATGACTTATCTTGCGTTGTCCATCGGCATCAGTCTGTTGCCTTTTGCCGGAAAGCTGCTGCAGTTGATTTTTTCCGCACCGCTGGTAGTTGGTACAACCATTTATTTCCTGGCAACGGTGCGTCGGCAGGATAACCGCTTTAGCTTGATGTTCTCCGGATTCAACCGTTTCGGTACCGCGCTTTGCACTTATCTGCTGGTCTTGTTGATCACGCTGGCCTGGATGATTCCTTTTATCATTCTGACGGCAGTGACGATTATTTTAACTCATTCCGTATCGGCCGGTTCTCTGTGGCCTTTGTGGGTGGTTTTATTTTTGATTATGTTGGCCGTCATGATCCCGGTTCAAATGCGTTACGGGCTGGCGCTTTATGTGGTGGCTGACGATCCATCCGTCCGCGCCCGCCAGGCTTCCGGAGCGGCGTGGAACTGATGCGGGGAAATTACTGGCACCTGGGCCTTTTCTGGCTTCGTTTTACCGGCTGGATTCTGCTCTCTGTCCTGACGCTGGGGATCGGATTTATCTGGCTGGGGCCGTATTACATGGCGGCGATGGCGGCTTTTTACGACGATTTGACAAGGAACGGGTAAACGGCGGGATTCAAGCTTGCCAAGTACGGAGGCGGACTCTAGCATGTCCGCCTTCGTATTTTTTGTGGCAAACCAAGGGAGAAAAGTATGTTTTTACAGACAATCGCTATGGCTCCGCCTCCGGGCGCAAACGGTCAACCAGGACAAGCCTCGCCGGGTTTTACGATCGGCTGGATGGTCTTCATGGTCGCTATTTTCTATTTTGTGATGATCCGCCCTCAGCGCCGGCGCGAAAAAGAACGTAGAACTCTGATTGCCGCCGTTAAAAGCGGTGACCGCGTATTGCTCACCAGCGGCATTATCGGCGAAATCGCCAGCGTGAAGGATAAAACCCTGATCGTACTGATCGCTGAAAAAACGAAAATTGAAGTGCTGAAGAGCGCCGTTTCGCAGGTTCTGGATGAAAAGGGGGAACTTCCCTCTGACGCAAAAGCTTAACCCGCCGGGAATTTGATTTATGAACAAAAGTACAATGTGGAAATGGCTGACGATCATTGCACTCACCGCATGGTCTATGGCTTTGGTGACTCCTTTCAAGGAAAAGGTAAAGCTGGGGCTCGACCTCAAGGGCGGCACGAGCTTTACCGTGGAAGTGGATCAAAACGAAGTCCGTAAGAATGTGCTGGAAAAGGATGCCGCGCTGGAAGGCTCCGCACTGGAGTCGGCTGTTAAAGCGGAAATCAAACAGACACAGGGAGTGGCGCTGGAAATTATCCGCAGCCGCGTCGACGGTCTCGGTATTGCCGAACCGGAAATTTATCCGCAGCTCGACAGCCGCATCGTCATTCGTCTGCCCGGCGTAGATGCCAATAAACGCGCCGAAGCCAAAGCCTCGATTATGAGCGTGGCGTTTCTGGAATTTCGTCTGGTGCATTCTGAAAGCGACGTCTGGGTGAGTGAACTGTTCGCATCCGGACTGACTCCGCGCGGCTTCAGCGCTGTCCGGGTTGGTAATCAGCAGTACTATGTTCGCGATCGTAAAGTGGTCGAAGATAAAGCCATGGATCGTTTGTTCTGGGAAGATCTTAAACGGTTCGGATCCAAGCGCGGTGCCGAATTCATGCTCGAAAAAGAAACTTTGCAAGACGGTTCTACCGTTTATAGACCGGCTTACATCGAAGTGCGCAAACAGCTCACCGGTTCAGCGCTCAAAGACTCCCGGGTTGAGTATGACCAGTATAACCGGCCTTACATTTCACTTTCCTTCAACAAAACTGGCGCTGAACGTTTCGGCAAGGTTACTGCCGCCTATGCGCCGCGCGGAGAAAACAACCTGAACAGCGAAACCGGTCGTCGTTTGGCCATCATTCTTGACGGCAAACTCTATTCTGCACCGACGATTCAGGATGCAATTTACAGCGGCAATGCCCAGATTACCGGGTCGTTTACGGTCGATGAATGCGTCCGGCTGGTCAATGTACTGCGCGCCGGCGCGCTGCCTGCTCCGGTTACCATCATCGAAGAGCGCACCGTGGATCCGTCGCTTGGAAAAGACTCGATCAATAGCGGCGTGCGCGCCTCGATTTATGGAGCTATCGGCGTTTTCGTCTTTATGGCCGGTTACTATTTCCTGGCCGGGATAGTCGCGAATGTTTCGCTTGTGGTGGTGATGCTTCTGCTGCCGTTCGGCATGTGGTTTTCTTCCGGTATACTCAGCCTGTTCACATCCGGAGCCGGCGCAATGGCCGGACTGCCCGTTCTGACGATGCCCGGTATTGCCGGTATTGCGCTCACGATCGGTATGGCGGTGGATGCCAACGTGCTGATTTATGAACGTATGCGCGAAGAGCTGGAAGCCGGCAAAACACTGCGCAACGCCATTTCAGCCGGTTACGATAAGGCCTTCAGTGCCATCTTTGACTCCAACCTTACCACGTTGCTGACAGCGGTTATCCTCTTCTGGCAGGGCTCCGGTCCGATCCGCGGCTTTGCTGTCACCCTGACCGCCGGTATTATTGTCAGTATGTTTGTGGTGCTTGTTTTCACCCGCCTGCTTCTCAATCTGCTGGCCGACAGAACCAACCTGAAAACCATCAAGATGATGCAGATTTTCAAGAATCCGAATTACGACTTCCTCGGAAAGCGCGCCTTGGTTATCGGCATTTCCATTGCCGTAATCATCGGTACCTGGGTTGTTTTCCTCAAGAAGGGGCAGGATAATTTCGGGGTGGATTTCACCGGCGGAACGTCGATCACTTTTGCCTTTAACGAAAAACAGGCGCCGGATGCCGTGAGGTCTATTCTGGATCAGGCCGGAATCCGTGATGCCCGTATTCAATATCAGAGCGAACTGGATCCAACGGCTAAAGGCGCTGAGACGCTGGAAGTTAAAGTGGCCGGACAGAACGGCGATGAAGTTGTTCTCGCGGTCGAATCCGCCTTCGGCAAGTACGGCTATCATAATCTGCAGGCCAATGT
>JBGAJP010000078.1:4911-7473 GCA_044224855.1 Pontiellaceae bacterium | reverse complement strand
GCAGGCAGCGGTACGGCATGTTGCCGGTAAAGCTCGTACCGCTTCGCGGCAGTTCAGCCAGATCAAAGAACGGATGAATCACATAACCGTGCGAGTCCAGATTGGACTGAAACTGCAGCACGGTATCCGGAAACGTCCGGTACGCCATCACATCGGTCAAATCCAGAGTGTAATCTCCGACAATGCGCTGCCGTTCCCGTGTATTGATAAAGGTTCCCAAATCGAAACAGTCTTCGATGGCCTGCCGAGAAAAAATGTACATGTGCGTGACATCCAGCATATCCGCTTCATCCGTAAGCGTATAGCCGCTGTTAATATGCCGCCACGGCATTTCACGGAAAGATATTCCCGCGTCCTGCATCGCAAATTCCAGATTGTCCACATACTTGAAAGAAGCTCCGGCGCAAATTGCGATATCGCTGTTTCCGGTGGCATCAATAACCGCATCCGCCAGCACCACGCCTCGGCCTTCAGGCGTGGAAACCACAACGCCGGTAACGCGGCCGTTCTGAACGATCGCGCCGCATCCGATGACACTGAACCACACATCGCCACCCGCTTTGCGGATTTCACGGCGCAGCCAGTCCATGCGGGCATTGCCTTTCCATTCGGCAGCCGGAGTCCCCACGAACTCGCTCTTTTTCTTTGAAGATCCCTTACTGATTTCGTCGGCAAATCCTTTTCCGGCACTGCCGTGATATCCAAAGATCATTCCCATCGTCCCGACTCCGCCGAGAGCGTTCTGATATTCCAGAACCAATGTACGGGCACCTTTGCGGGCCGCGGCAATACCCGCCGGCGCGCCGGCTGTTCCGCCGCCGACTACAACCACATCATATCTGCCTAGCACCGGAAGACCGCGCTGCGGCTGATGCACCACCGGCAGACCGGAGGCAACACTGCGCAATCCTTTAAGGGACTCACGAACCTCGCCGGCATCCTTTCCGTCCGGAGCAGTTGCAGCAGAAGCTACAGCAACAGATTTTGCGGGATCATTCCGGCCCGATTCCGCTGCGGCCAGACCGATACGGGCTCCGACATCCATGAAATTCAAAGGCCGCAACAGAGCCGCCGCCTGCGAACGGGAAATATCGGCGCAACCGCCCAGCACATAAAGTCCATCCAGACCTGCCGGACGAAACGCATCCAGCGCAACCTTATCCGCACCTGTCCAGCTACCGGTTTGTCCGGCAACCCCTTTTATCTGATCCGGAGGAACCTGAAACAGATAATCCGCTTCGTTTTCATCGCTGTAAGCGCTGGTTGCATCCCGCGCCATCTGTTCGGCATTATTAAATGCGGCGAAACTTTCGTCCGCCATCGGAATACTCAGCGTATATTCGACAATCGGATATTTCTGCCCTTTTTCATTCATCTTGGCCTTGGCTTTGCCATGCCGGAAGGTGGGGTCATACGCAGGGGTTATTTCGCGGGAACCGGTAATTACTCCTCCGGCGGCTTTCGCCGGTGAGCCGACTACAATCCGTGTGAAGGTCTGCGTACCGGACGGGTAGCTCGAAAAAGATGCTCCGGCCAGACGTGCAACAGCGGCACGCGGCGTGGCATCAATAACCGTATGCGCCTTGATGGCCTGACGTCCTGCGCGGTTGGCGATTACCACACCGGCAATACGTCCATCAGAATCACGCAGAATATCGGAGGGATGTACGCCGTAAACAAACTGGACTCCTGCATCCAGCAACGCTTTATCCATTGCCTGCTTGGCGTGCAACGGAATCACCCGTGTAACTCCATTGGCTGATTCAACCGGCGTAACGGTGAACGGACTTGAATCCGCCGGACGGCCGGTGAAAATCGCTTTTGCCAGTTTTGATTGAGGAACCTCGTCCTTCTCCAGATACAGCCGTAAAGTACCGCCGAGGTCTTCGCCCAGATAAGTCCGGGGAGCCAGCAGATACACGCTGGCGCCTTTTTCGGCAGCAGCCAAAGCGGCGGCAATAGCGCCGCTGCTCCCGCCAACAACTACGACATCCACCGATGCCGCTACCGGCACGTCTCTGGCGGACTCACGAATGTATTCCGCAGATAGAGATTTCCCGGAAAACAAAACGGATATCAGCATCATGGCAGCATAAACAAACCGGCATTTCATATTTTCAGTCTCCTCTATTTCAAAACCGGTTCGATTTAAATTTGAACAGGCTTTGGGTCAATTACGTGCGAAATTTTAACAGGACATTATATATATACGTCTATATTTTATCAATCCGCAAAGCAGAAAACTTAGACAGCAGTCCCGCTCCGGGTGGAAATTTTCCGCGACAATTACGTTAGGAAATAAAGCGCGCCCCACGCTTGCTTTCAGAATGCTTTTGCGAGCGGACGGAATGTTTTCAGGTGCTCGTACGCGGTCAGGTCGAGATGGATCGGTGTTATGGATACATAGCCGTCGCGCACGGCATGAATATCGATATCGTCACCGTCATCGTGCACTTCAAGCTCACCGTCGAGCCAGTAATAGGTGCGTCCGCGCGGATCAAGCCGTTTGTGAAATTTTTCGATAAAGCGCGAGCGGCCCATACGGGTGATTTTAATGCCTTT
>JBGAJP010000078.1:0-4872 GCA_044224855.1 Pontiellaceae bacterium | reverse complement strand
GCTGTTCGTACGGCAGATTGGGCATATTGACGTTAAGCAGCACGCCGGGCGGCATAGGAGTTTCGATGATTTTTTGCGTAATCTCTTTGGCCACGCGCCCGGCCATTTCCCATTCGGGGTCCGTGTAGGTGCAAAGCGAAAAAGCGACGCCGGGAATACCCAGCACGACGCCTTCGGTCGCCGCCGAGACCGTTCCGGAATAGATGACGCTGATACCGGTATTCGAGCCGAGATTGATGCCGCTCAACACCAGACCGGGCGGGGCGTCTTTCATAATTGCGCAGACAGCCAGCTTGATGCAGTCGGCAGGAGTCCCGCCGATTCCATAGCCGAAAAATTCGCCGTTTTTATCAACCGGCGTGCTTTTGATCGGATCGGCCAGCGTAATGGCGTGTCCGGCCGCGCTGCGCTCCACATCCGGCGCAATGACACAGCGCTCGCCGAAATCTTTGACCGCACCGTGCAGCACGGAAATACCCGGCGCATGAATGCCGTCATCGTTACAAATTAAAATCCTCATGAGTTGTTTTTCTGCCAGACAAAGGCCGGATCAATGATCGAATCATACGAATCATTAATGGGTATAAAGAAAAGCGCCGTTTCGAATACGCCGACTCCGGTGCGGACGACTGTCATAATAGCGCCGGCAGGAATACCGACCGGCAGAACGGCCCACCAGCCTTTGTCTTGACCGGATATGATCATCTGGCGCGGAATTTCGCCCCAGCCGGTCAGGATATTCGCAACGCCGCGGTTCAGCTTGAAAGACATGTCCTGTACGACATTCTCAGTATGAGTGAGTTCATTGGCTGTCGCCGCACCCCGAACCATCCCGGCAGAAGTCAGCAGCACAAGCAGCAGAATAAATGGAATACGCATGACAAGCCCCCTCGTGATTATTGATCAGAGGCTAGTTGAACCCGCGCTAAGCGACAAGATTTTTATCAATCCTGCCCTTGCATCTTGCCATTCGTCAGAGGGGTCGGTACCTTCTACGGCTCATGGGATATGAAGTTCTAGCACGGAAATGGCGGCCGCAGGTTTTTGCGGATGTGGTGGGTCAGAACCACGTCACACAGACATTGCACAACGCGATTAAAAACGACCGGCTGGCGCACGCCTACCTTTTCGTCGGCCCGCGCGGCACCGGAAAAACTACCACCGCACGCATTTTGGCCAAAGCACTGAACTGCCAGAACCGGCAGGGCTCTGAACCGTGTAATACCTGTGACTCCTGCAAAGAAATCATGAAAGGCAGCAGCCTTGACGTAATCGAAATCGACGGTGCTTCCAACCGCGGTATCGGCGACGTGCAGGAACTGCGCGACAACGTCCGCTACGCGCCGGTACGCGGCCCGTTCAAAATCTATATCATCGACGAAGTGCACATGCTCACCCGAGAAGCTTTCAACGCGATTCTTAAAACGCTCGAAGAGCCGCCGCCGCACGTTAAGTTTTTCTTCGCCACCACCGAGCCGCAGAAAGTTCTCACCACGATCCTTTCGCGCTGCCAGCGCTTTGACCTGCGCCGCATCACGGTAGCTGACATTACCGCCCAGCTTCAGAAAATTTCAAAAGCCGAAGACATCACGATCAGTGCCGACGCCCTGCTCGCCATCGCCCGCGGGGCCGAAGGCGGACTGCGTGACGCTGAAAGCGCACTTGACCAGCTCGTCTCATTCCGCGGAAAAACGATCGAAGAAGCCGACGTCCTCTCCGTTTTCGGACTGATCAGCCGGGCCCAGCTTGAAGAGCTGACCGACGCCATTCTGGACGGCAATATTCCCGCCATCATCGGAACCATCGCCGGTATTGATGCCAGCGGCAAAGATATGCAGCGCGTCGTGCTCGAACTGCTCGACCAGTTCCGCAATCTGCTGATCGTCATGCATGCCGGTAAAAACGCCGCCGATTTTGATCTGCCGGAAACGCAGATTGATACGCTCAAAAAACAGGCGGCCAAGAGTTCCGACGGACGCCTGCTGCGTATCATCGAGCTACTGATCGATGCCGATGGCCGGATGCGCTACGCCCTTTCCAAGCGCACCATGCTTGAAACCGCGCTTATCCGCGCCTCGCGCGCCGCCACCGTCGCCACGGTCGACGAGCTGATGAAGCAGGTCGCCGCGCTGAAATCGTTGCCCGCCGCTCCAGCCGCTGTGCAGGAATCTCCGGCCGAGTACGACGTAAAAAAAAAGCCCACGGATGATTTAGAGCCGCTCAAAGCGGCGTGGCCGGCGCTTATTGAACACATCTCGAAAGGTGCCCCGCAGGCTAAACACTATCTGACGGACACCGTTCCGCTAAGCGCTTCCGAAACTCATGTCACCATCGGTATTGATCCTGAATTTGCGACAGAGCGCTCAAACCTGGAAAATCCGCGCACCCTTTTGTTGATCCAGAAAACCCTGTCGGCTTTTCTGAAGCGCCCGGTCTCAGCCGGCTTCAGCGTACTGGCCGGCAAGACCAAACCTCTGCCGACCGATGCTCCGGCGCAGAGCATTCAGGATAAACAGAAATATTACAGCAATCCGTCCGTCCGGAGCGTCCTTGAGACCTTCAGCGGCGAAATAATTGAAATCAGAGAGTAAGAAAGGATCTGACCTATGGATATGATGAAAATGATGAAGCAGGTTGCGGAAATGAAAAAAATCCAGAAGCAGCTCGCTTCAAAAAAAGTTGAATTTTCCAGCGCTGCCGGACAGGTGACGGTGAAAATGACCTGCGACATGAAGCCGCACAGCATCACGATTGCCCCCGAACTGGTTCAGTCCGGTAATGTCAAAAAAATCGAAACCGCCCTGCTGGATGCCTTCAAAGGCGTGCTGAATGCCGCACAGATGGAAGCCGCTAAAGACATGAAGAGTCTGACCGCCGGACTGAATCTGCCGTTCTAGCAATGAAACATCTCCTTCCATTGGACAACCTCGTTGCGGCACTGGAAAAACTTCCAGGCATCGGCAAGCGTTCCGCTGAGCGGATGGCGTTTGCACTGGTGCAGAACCGCGACGGGCTGGCCCGGAAGCTGGCTGACGCCCTGCTCGCCGCCGACGAACAGGTTGGCACCTGTTCGCGGTGCGGCGGCATCACCGTCACCAAAGAAGATCCCTGTGCACTCTGCACCGAAGGAAAACGCGCCAACGGCCTGCTCTGCGTCGTGGAAAGCCCCGGCGACATCATGAAAATTGAAACCTCCGGCGGTTTCAACGGGCGTTATCATGTACTGGGCGGACATCTCTCGCCGGCGCTCGGCAGAGGCGTTGCCGATCTGCGCGTAAATGAACTGCTGGCGAGGCTCCAGCCTGAAAATATCCAGGAAGTGATTGTAGCACTCGGCACCGACGTCGAAAGCGAAGCGACCGCCAGCTATCTGGCGGAAATCATCGCCAGCCGCGGCGTAAAGGCATCACGGCTTGCCTTCGGCATACCGTCCGGCAGCGCCATTGAATATACCGATTCAACCACCCTCGCCCGCGCCATTCAGGGCCGCCAGACGCTGAGTTGAACATTCAGATTCCGAAACCCGGTGATTTTACATTTCAGTGTCTTGACTTAGCGGACGATTTCTATACCTTAGGCGGCTCTTAATTCCGGCGTAGCTCAATGGTAGAGTAGGTGACTGTTAATCACTTGGTTGCTGGTTCGAGCCCAGCCGCCGGAGCCACTTTTAACCCCCGTTTCAATCCATATTGACGGGGGTTTTTTCATGTAACGGGTCTTTTCTAGCGCGCCTTTGCTTCAGGATAACTAGGTTTGTTTTGGGATAATCCTCCAAACAAATGCCAAACATTTTTGGCGCATCCCCGTACAGTGCCTGTTTTTCGCCCAAAACTCGGCTCCGGTGAAAGCGCGAACACGTAATTTGTTCGGCATTTTCTTTTCAGATTCCCCGTTTGCACTCTTTAAAAAAAGATGTACGGTTCCCGCAGACATTTTAATTTTGTGTAATGAAGTAAGTTGCTCTGCTCAAAAACCGCCAAGTTTTCAGCACAGAGACGAATTACTCAGGACGCGCCCGCTCGGGCGTGGCTTGTGTTCGTTTCTCTGTGCGGGTGCTTGGCGGTACCTTGAGCGGGGGCGTCATGAGTCACGCCCCCTTTTTTGGCGGCAGAAAGGAAAAGTAGTGAAAAAATTCTTCGGGGCTATCGTTTGGGCAGGTGCCGTCTTTATGGCGTGCGGTCAGGTTTCAATAACTAACATAGTGGCTTCCCAGCGTCCGGGAACCAAGCTGGTAGACATCGCCTATGATCTTTTGAGCGATAATACCAATCCGGTTAGCATTGCAGTTTCCATTTCCGACAACACACAAGCTTTATCCGCCTCCAGCATAACGGGTGATGTCGGGGCGGGAATATTCCCCGGAACCGAGAAGAAGATTGTCTGGGATATGGGAGTAGACTGGAACCAAAACTGGGAATCCCTTACATATTACCTCATCGCAGATCACGGCTCAGGTGCAACGGAATATCCGGCTCCTATTCAAAGAACCGGCCAAGCCACTAGCTATTATGCGGGAGATGACGGCACTTATAGGGCGGGGGTAGCGTGGCCTTCTCCGCGCTTTACTGATAATGATGACGGAACCGTTACCGACAATTTAACAGGGTTACAATGGATAAAGGAGCCGCATAGTCTCATAGGGAACAGCTCAACCAAAACATGGACATCGGCTATTGATTTTTGCGAACAACTAAATTTTGCAGGACATACCGACTGGAAGCTACCGAATGCCGTCGAGCTTGAAAGCCTCATGTTCTATGAGTCTTCAACTGTCTGGTGGTTGAATGGAGCCGAAACCCCGTTTGCTGGGCTAAAAGATTCAGGCTATTGGACAAGCACTGGATCGGGGGAGGTCAACGCCCTTACAACTTA
>JBGAJP010000077.1:0-7864 GCA_044224855.1 Pontiellaceae bacterium | reverse complement strand
GACCGCCCACAGCGAAATCGCCCGCGAACCGGAACGGTTTGGAATCAGGGTGTTGCATTCGGAGAGAAACACATTTTCCAAAAAGGGAGGGCGGTCTGTCCCAGACCGCCGCGGACGGCTGGGTCAGCCGTCCCTACCCGAGATGTCCGGCGGCTTTGCCCGTAACGAAATTCCGTTTGACGGACAGTTTGATTATGACCTCGCCGCCACCGGCGAAGCGCTCCGCACCGCCACCTACAACTACCAGCACGGCGCCGGCTTCGATATTCCGGTTATGGATTGGCTGGGGTGAGGGGGATTTTTTCCTCTCAAAGACGCAGAGACCGCCAAAAAGACAGGACCGGCCCCTCTTCTTTTTCCTAGCTGTTATTACTGTGTCCGGGCATGGGTATATTTATAAATTTCACGGTGAATCCAGTGCGGGCAAGGATGTCGGATTTAATCTCTTCTAGTTTATTTTGCGGAGGAAGCATTCCCTTGATTTCCGCATATGCGATTCTTTCCGCAGGTCTTATTTCTAGTCTTCCCAAGCCTGCGCCCATTCCCCCTAATGCACGCATCAATAAAATCTCAATAACTCTATTTGTCTTTTTTAAATCTTCCTCACCGGTCGTCAGAAAATTCTCATATGCACCAACATCATTTATAACCCGCGATCCCAGTTGATTTATCATGTTAGATATTGGTCTCCGCTGAGTTTTTAATTGTCGTTGAAGTGCCTCAAATTGCATCATGAGCATGTCGATTTTATCATCCGACCCTGTTTTTCCTGTAATCGGACGTGCTTCAGATTTTATCCCAAAGTATTTCCAAAGAGTATTTTCACCTTTGCTGCGTTCGAGTGATGTTTTTGCGTGTTCCGAAACCTTTTTGATTTCGCCTGGCAGTTCCCATGGCTCCAAAGTGCTCTTGTATTGTTCAAAATTTAGGATGCCCGTATCAAATGGGACTTTTATTGGAATTTCATCCCTTAATATACAAACAGGTTTGTTAAGTGCAGTTCTAATACCCCATTCAAAAAAAACATTTGGGTTCAGACACGACATATCGCAAAGAACAAGATCAGCCTGTTCTAGGTTCTTGATGATTTCCGCGTGAATAAGATCTGAGCCTTTGGCTACAGGAGGAATAGGTTCATATCCAGCCTCTTTTATGCTCGGAATGAAAAGACATTCCAGAACATGTTTGAAGTGATCCTCACGATCCCGATATTTATCAATGTACATTTCCGGGGTACTGATCGGCATTATTATAAAACAGGTTTTTTGGTGAGCATTAGCCATATTTTCCTCCAGTGTGACTTAGAACGAGATCGACCAGTATTTCATGAAATCATCTGTAGCCAAAGTACCTCAACGATAAACAAGGTGTTTCTAGCAAGATGTCGGGCGGGCGGCAAAGAGTTTCACGCGGAAAGGAACAGAGAGACAAAGGTGTAGAGTTTTTAGAGTTCTGTAGCTGCCCGCGGCCCGACCTGAGCAATGTCGAAGGATGAGGACGGTAATAAAACCGCGTCCATCCGCCGTCGCCAAGGCTATGGCGAGACAAGCCGGACGCGGCTACAGTTTTGATTCGGGCTGTTGGGTGGAACGCGATCTCCGGGCGCGTTTTGAAATCAAGCGTGCATGTTCCACCGGATTGGAGGGTTTCGCTCCGTCGAAACCGTTCTTGGCGGTGACGGAGCACCGCCCTCCATTTCCGGTCAGAGTCACTGTCTGCGTTAATCTGCGTCCATCTGTGGGCAAATCTTCTTTCCCTCCGTGCCTCTGTGTCCTCTGTGGTGAAAATCTTTATTTACAGGCGACGATGGAGCCGTCGTAGGCGGCTTTGACGGTGGAGCCGGGCGGTGCGGTGAGAAATTCTGCGCTGTTCCAGTCGCCGTTGACGAGTTTGCGGATGAGGGTCATGTCGCCGTTGACGGTTTCAAAGCTCCAGCCTTTTTCATCGGCCTTCTGCTGCGCGGTCTGTTCCATGCTGGGCGGTTCGACGCCCATCGGTATCCAGGCGAAGTGACTGTAGTTGCGAGTGCCCTGGCAGAGCGTTTCGTAGAGATATTCGGCGTTATCCTCGCCGTACTTTTCAACCATCTCTTCCATCGTCAGGTTCATGCCGAGCTGCGCCTGTACGGAAAGGTCGGCCAGATCGCCGGAGGTGGTGCCGCGCTCCAGCCAGCCGCTGGTGAGGAAATAGGTGCCGGGGTGCGTGTCGAAGTATTCGCGGTAGCGGTCGCGTCCGCCGAGGAACAGCGTGATGCAGTCGTGCGCTCTCGGCAGAATCAGCGGGCAGTTGCGGGCGCGGACGCCGACCAGTCCGTTATTGCAGAGTCCGTAGCCGAGCAGGACGGCGTTGTAGGCTCCGTCCACGGCGTCAATAGCTTCCTGCACTTTGACCGGCATCTGGCCCGGCGGCAGGTCGTGGAGTCCTTTCGGCAGAAAGGTGATGTCGATGCGGTGCGGGCTGGTTGCAACCGCCGCGCACATTTCGCGGTAGAAAATTTCACAGCTGATCAGTTTCAGTTTCATCGCGGGAGATTTACCCACGAAATCCGCGAATTTGCACGAATCAAAAGTCGGGAGGATTGGCCACAAAAAACACGAAAACGCACAAAACAGAAATCCCGATAATCCTTATTTGTGACTTCTTGTGTTTTTCGTGGCTGATTTACCGGCGGAGTTTTTTGGAAATGGCGTCCATGGCAAGGCGGGCGGTGGAGAAGGCGGCCTGTAAATTATAACCGCCGCTCGGGCCGTCGATGTCGAGAATTTCACCGGCGAAGAAAAGCCCCGGAACTTTTTTCGATTCCATGGTGCGCGAATCCACTTCGTTGAGCGCGATGCCGCCGACGGTGACCATCGCTTCTTTAAGCGGACGGACGCGGAGCGGATTGAGCGTCCACTTTTTACCATTCATATCGACTTCGAAGCTGTAGTTTTTGAGGTCGCGCCGTGCGATGATCCGGCTGGCGTTGGTGACCGCCGGCCCGCCGATGCCGTATTTTTCGATCTCCAGAAATCCTTCGGTGGTCGCAACCGCTTTTCCGCCGACCATGATTTTCAGCGTGACGTTCGGAATACTGCGCATCGGGTTGGCGTGAATCCACGCGGGCGGCATATCGAATCCGGCGAGGCCGGGGCGGTACGGCGTGACTTTGTGGCCGAGCGCGGCGGCCATTTTCTGTCCGTCGCCGACGGAGCCGGTTTTCGGATAGCTGACGCCGCCGGTGGCGAGCAGGAGCGCGCGCGAGGTGAGTTCGACGCTGTCGGTTTTGACGAGCCATTCGCCGGTTTGCAGCGGGATGATTTTATGCGCGGCGCTGTTGAGCATGATGCCGATGTTGTATTTCGCCAGCAGGTCGGTGAAGAGGTGGTGGACGTCGGATGCTTTTTCGCTGGCCGGATAGACCCGCTTGTCGCGCTGCATTTTGGTGACGAGTCCGTTTTTATGGCACCACTCGCGCAGGGCGGACGGCGGAAAGGCGGTCAGCGCCGGTTCGAGGAACGGCGCGACCGGCTCGCCGAAGTCGGTCAGCATTTCTTTGACGGGCAGGGCGGATGTGATGTTGCAGCGGTTGTTGCCGCACATCAGCAGTTTGCGCCCCGGCTTCGGGCAGCGTTCGAGAATGACGGTGCGGATTTTACGTTCGCCCGCGTTGACGCCGGCCATAAAGCCCGCCGCTCCGCCGCCGATTATTATCAAGTCTGTATTCGTTTGTGCCATAAGTTGTACCGTTTTTAAATTCGAAGCACGAAACTCGAAATCCGAAACAAATTCAAATCCCGAAATTTTAAAACATTAGAAATTTTAAAATTGTTTCGTGCTTCGGTATTCGGATTTCGAATTTTCAGTCAGCTTGCTGACTGCTTTCCGCCAGTTGTTCGAGTTTTTTGAGCGCGGCGCCGGAGTCGATGGATTCGGAAGCCAGCGCAATTCCTTCCGGCGGAGTCTTGGCTTTGCCGCCCGCCATAATCGCAAAGGCGGCATTGAGCAGAACGATGTCGCGCTTCGGCCCTTTTTCTTTGCCGGCGAGAATTGCCCGGACGATTTTGGCGTTTTCCGCCGGTTCGCCGCCGGTGATGTCGGCGGTGCGGGCGGGCGGCAGGCCGAATCCGGCGGGCTGTACTTCGTAGGTTTCGAGTTTGCCGCGCCGGATTTCGGTGACAAGTGTCGTTGTGGTTGTCGTGATTTCGTCGAGCCCGTCATTTCCGCGGACGACAAACAGGTAGCTGGCGCCAAGCTGGGCACAGGCGTCGGCGATGACCGGTACCAGTTCTTTTGAAAAGACGCCGAGCACGCCGTTTTTGACTCCGGCGGGATTGCAAAGCGGACCGAGAATATTGAAGAGGCTCCAGAAGCCGAGTTCCTTGCGCGGACCGGCGGCATATTTCATTGCCGGATGCAGCGCCTGGGCAAACAGGAAGACGATGCCCAGCTTTTCGAGGCATTCCTCCATCTGCTGCGGGCTGTACTGAAGGTTGATGCCGAGTTCGGAAAGGACATTGGCGGCGCCGCATTTGCTGGAGACGCCGTAGCTTCCGTGTTTGGCGACGGTGACGCCTGCTCCGGCGGTGACAAAGGCCGCAGCGGTGGAAATATTGAACGTATGCGCACCGTCACCGCCGGTACCGACAATGTCCACGGCATTCGGATCGTCACAGCGGATTTTAATCATGTTTTCGCGCATGGCTTGCGCGGCTCCGGCGATGATTTCCGGTGTTGCGCCATGCAGCCGGACGGCGGTGATAAATGCGCCGATCTGAGCCGGCGTTGCCTCGCCTCTCATGATGTTCATGATGGACAGATATGCCCCGTCGAGGGCGAGGGTTTGGCCTTCTAAAAGAGCTCGAATGGCTTCTCGTATCATCTTTTTGCTCCGTGGAATTGCTGAGTGATTGACACCCTAACGGAGCAGGCCTAGTCTGTCGAAATTATTTTGGGTTCCGAATCAGGAGAAAGCAGTCTGTTATGTCAATTTCACCGTTTGCCTGTACCAGTCCCGACGACGAAAAGGCGATGCTCGCCTCAATCGGCGCAAAGAGTTTTGACGATCTTTTCGCCCACATTCCCGCAGAATTCCAGTCGAACGATTTTAATCTGCCGGAAGGCCTCTCCGAAATGGAGATGATGCAGCAGATCCGTGCAACAGCCCGGAAGAATTCATCCGATCTGACTAACTTCTGCGGCGCCGGTTTCTACGACCATTTTATTCCCGCCGCCGTCAATTCGCTCACTTCGCGCGGCGAGTTTTTTACCGCCTATACGCCGTACCAGCCGGAAGCGGCGCAGGGCACGTTGCAGGCGATGTTTGAATATCAGACCGCCATCACACGCCTGACCAACATGGAAGTTTCCAACGCGTCGCTCTACGACGGCGGTACCGCGTTGTTCGAGGGGATGATGATGGCGCTTCGTATCAGCAAGCGCAACCGGGTGCTGGTCGATGAGGGCGTCAGCCCGATCTACCGCACCATGCTCCGCAGTTACACCCGCAACCTGAAAATCGAATACCGCGAAGTCGCCATGTCCGGCGGTATCGCCGACCGCGATGCCTTCGCCAAGCAGCTCGACGATAAAGTCGGCGCAGTGCTGCTGCAGAACCCCAACTTTTTCGGCTGTCTCGACGACCTGACCGGACTGATTGATCAGGCGCACCGCGTCGGTGCGGTGGCTGTGGTTTCCGCGTATCCGGTTTCTCTCGGCGTTGTCAAAACGCCCGGCGAGATGGATGCCGATATCGTCACCGGCGACGGCCAGAGCCTCGGCCTGCCGCTTTCGTTCGGAGGACCGTACCTCGGCTTCATGTCGACGAAGAAAAAATATGTCCGCAACATGCCGGGCCGTATCGTCGGCGCGACCAAAGACGGGCAGGGGCGGCGCGGTTATGTGCTGACGCTGCAGGCCCGCGAGCAGCATATCCGCCGCGAAAAGGCTGCTTCCAATATCTGCACCAACGCACAGCTTTGCGCGCTTCGTTCTCTCATTTATCTTTCGCTGCTCGGCAAGGACGGCTTTGCCGACGTTGCCCGTCAGTGTATGGATCGTGCTGGGTATGCCTGGATGCGCCTCAAAGCGATCAAAGGTGTCGAGCCGCTTTTCGACCAGCCGTTCTTTAACGAATTCGCGCTGAAACTTCCGAAAGACGCCGGCGAAGTCGTCAGCGATCTCATCAGTGAAGGAATCGCCGCCGGCTTCCCCGCCGGACGCTACTACACCGGCATGGAAAACGTTCTGCTCTGTGCCTTCACCGAAAAGCGCACGAAGAAGGAAATTGATATTCTGGCCGCTAAACTGGAGTCAGTGCTCTAGAAATCTGAAACTTGAAATGTGAAACCTGAAATTTTTGGGGAAGCGCTATGCAGTTAATATTTGAAAAAAGTTCGCCCGGACGCGGCGGAGTGAGAATTCCGGAAGACCGCATTTCTGAACACGACATCATCAACCAGAATCTGCTGCGCGCAGCGCCTGCCGAACTGCCGGAAGTTTCCGAGAGCGAAGTGGTGCGTCATTACACTCAGCTGTCGCGCCTGAACTATTCGGTGGATACGAATTTTTATCCGCTCGGTTCCTGCACGATGAAGCATAATCCACGCGCCTGCGAAGCCGCCGCATCGCTCCCCGATCTGTGCGACACGCATCCGCTTTGGCCGCAGCTGCGCCACGGCGGTCTGCTGACACAAGGTTCGCTCCAGATTCTCTATTCGCTGGAGCGCATGCTTTCTGAAATCACCGGTCTGGCCGAATTCACGCTCCAGCCGATGGCCGGTTCGCACGGCGAGCTGACCGCTGTGATGATGATGGCGGCATATCACCGCGACCGCGGCAATAAGAAGACGCATATCATTATTCCTGACTCGGCGCACGGAACCAATCCGGCCAGCGCGAAGCTCGGCGGTTTCGACGTCGTTACCATTCCGTCCGACGCCAGCGGCGACATGGACATTGATCTGTTTAAAGCGGCGCTGAACGACGAAACCGCCGGCGTGATGCTGACGCTTCCCAGCACGCTGGGCGTCTTCAATCCGCGCGTTAAAGAAATCATCAAGGCCGTGCATGAAGTGGACGGCCTGATGTATTACGACGGCGCGAATTTCAACGCCATCATGGGCCGTATCAAGCCCGGCGAACTCGGTTTCGATCTCTGCCATCTGAATCTGCATAAATCGTTTTCGACTCCGCACGGCGGCGGCGGCCCCGGCACCGGCCCGGTCGGCGTCTGTAAAAAACTGCGGCCGTTCCTGCCGATCTCTCGCGTAGCCAAAACCAAAGACGGAACCTGCACGCTCGACTACGACTTCCCGAAGAGTATCGGCTACATCGCGCCGTTCTACGGCAACTTTGCCATTCTCGTGCGCGCCTACGCCTATCTGCTCATGCTCGGCCGCGACGGCCTGCGCGCCACCAGCGACCGCGCGGTGCTCAACGCCAACTATGTGCAGGAAAAGCTGCGCCCGTACTTTGCGGCGGTCACCAAAGGCCGCTGTATGCACGAATGCGTATTCAGCGGCAAAACGCTGGGCGACGGTGTTCATACGCTCGACCTCGCGAAAGCGCTGCTCGACCGCGGTTACCACGCGCCGACGATTTACTTCCCGCTCAATGTGCCGGAAGCCATCATGATCGAGCCGACCGAAACCGAGACGCGCGAAACGCTCGACCAGTTCTGTAAGGATATGATCGAAATTTTTGAGCTGTCGAAAACCGATCCGGATGCACTGCATCACGCGCCGGTTACCACTTCGGTTGGGCGTCTCGACGAAGTTGCCGCCGCCAAAAACATGGAGCTGACGTACAATGGTTAAACACATTGTGGTTTGGACGATGAAACCCGAAGCGACTGCCGGACAGAAGCAGGAGATGAAAAACCGGT
>JBGAJP010000076.1:0-7901 GCA_044224855.1 Pontiellaceae bacterium | reverse complement strand
TCCGGATGATGCCGGATCTTATTAATCAGGGATATGCCGCAGGGCTGGCTTCAGCGATGGCGGTGAGCGGTAAAACCAGTCTTCGTACTATTGATGTCCGCCAGTTGCAGCAGCAGCTGGTTGATATCGGAAACCTCTCGCCGGCTGTTCTGACAGCCAAAGACAGTTTCCCTGTTTCTGAGGATGATCTCAGCCGGGCTGTGAACACGATGACCAACAGCCTGAAGTCCTGCGGAATTGTTTTAGGTGCCGGAGCGACGGCTTTGGAACCGCTGAAGGCGACCTTTGCGAAATCTTCCGGAAAATTGAAAGAACGTTGCGCGGTTGCTCTGGCTCTGCTTGGCGATGATTCGGGATTGGATGTACTGATTGCCCGTCTGGATGCAGCGGAGAAGTGGGATCTCGGGTGGGGTTACCGGAAACGCGGCGACCGGACCGGTACATTTATCAGCGAATTGGACGGAATTATTCGCGCTTTAGGGATTCTTGGAGATAAAAAGGCGCTGCCCGCGATTATTAAAAAAGCCGGATTGCTTGATGCAAACGGCGCCTATTCCCACTACCACAGCGTGGCGTACGCTTTGGCGCTTATGCCGTCAAAAGAAAGCGCGGATACGTTGTACTCTCTGCTGAAGATGCCCGGAATGACCGGCTGGGTGACGGACAGCATAAAGCGTGATTTCGAGCTTCAGACGACACACAGCCTGCCCAAGGAAGTGGTGCTCCGCGAAGCTTCGCCCCGCGAAGTGATGCTGGCAGCAGCCCTTTGCCGCAGCGGCGATAAAGAAGGTCTTGGTCACCAGATTCTGAACGCTTATATGAAGGATCTCCGCGGACCTTATGTCCGGTTTGCCTCTCAGGTTCTGGCTGAAACCGGCGGAAAATAAGGAGCCGGCCGGCTCCGGCGGCGGGGCCGGCTTTTCAATCATTTGAAAAACCGTTTTGCGGAGTTGACTCCCTTTCGAATCCCGCTATTCTCTGCGCTTTCTTCGGGCGGTTAGCTCAGTTGGTTAGAGCATCTCGTTTACACCGAGAGGGTCGGGGGTTCGAGTCCCTCACCGCCCACCACAACATTTTTGCCGTGGTTTGGAAAATCGGACTTTTGCCGGCAGGTAGAAGTGTCGTATAAGCTGATATGCAAAATTTTATTCTGGATACCAACGTCCTCCTTCACGATCCAACCGCCATCCGTCACTTCAAAGCCTGCAACGTGATTATTCCGTTGAAGGTGCTGGAAGAGATCGACCAGTTTAAACGCGAACTCAGCGAGCGCGGCCGCAATGCCCGTACGGTCTCGCGGGCGCTGGATGAGCTGCGCAGGCAGGGGCGGCTTTCGGACGGCGTAACGCTGGAACACGGCGGCACGATCAAAGTTACTTTTTCCGACAAGGAAAATCCTTTTTCGGTCGGTCTGCAGGCGGACGATCTGATTTTGAAGATGGCGATGGATGTGCAGAAAGCGCAGCCGGACGAGCGCTGCACGGTAGTCAGTAAAGATATCAATATGCGGCTGAAGGCCGATGCGCTGGGACTGGAAGCCGAGGACTACGAGACGGATAAAACCCGCGAAGCCGATGAAATCTACACCGGACAAACGGTGCTGGAGACTGATTCGGAAGCAATCAGCTTTTTCGCGCGCGAAGGCCATGCCGTAATTCCCGGGATGGAAGAGCTTTTTGCCAATCAGTATGTGACGTTGCGCAATCTGAGTGATCCGCGGCAGACAATGCTGGCACGGTATGATGCCGAGACCAACCGGCTGGTTAAGCTTCTGACGATGGGCGACGGCGCTCCGGTGGTGCCGCGCAACCGTGAGCAGCGTTTTGCGATGGATGCACTGTTGAACGACCGGATTAAGCTGGTGACGCTGTCGGGCAAGGCAGGTACCGGCAAGACGCTGCTGGCGATTGCCGCCGGTTATCACCAGGTGATGGATACCAAAGAGTATAAACGCCTGCTGGTTTCGCGTCCGATTTTCCCGATGGGCAGCGATCTGTGCTATCTGCCCGGCACAATCGAAGAAAAGCTCGATCCGTGGATGCAGCCGATTCACGATGCGCTGGAGCTGATTGTTCACAGCCGCGCGGGTGCGTCACCGAATAAGAGAGGCGGCGACCTGCTGGCCTCCAATCCGTTGATTGATGTGGAGCCGCTCACGTATATTCGCGGACGCAGCATTCCAAACCAGTTTATGATCGTGGACGAGGCGCAGAACCTGACGCCGCTGGAAGTGAAGACTGTGATCACCCGCGTCGGACACGATACAAAGATTGTGCTGACCGGCGACCTTTACCAGATTGATAATCCGTATGTAGACAGCATGTCGAACGGCTTGAGTGCTGTTGTGGATAAATTCCGCGGCGAGCCGCTGGCCGCCCACATGCTGCTGACAGAAGGGGTGCGCTCCGAGATCGCCGAAAAGGCGGCTAACCTGCTTTAATCGCGGATCGCTTCTTTACAAAACCGGAGCGGATTGTTTACCGTTTTGCGCCTTGAGAAGACCCGGGAGGAGAACGAAATGATATTTCAGCCGAGCATGAAAAAGATTCTCGCTGCGCGGGGATATCGTCATTGCAAAAGTGATGATGAGTTTACACGGCACGGCAACCATGCCCGGAATATCCAGTATGCGTTCTCCAAGGAGTTTCACAGGAATCACGAAAAAATCGTGGATATTATCTTTCTCGGGGTTGATGTGGTCAGCGAGAAACTGGTCGTCGGATTTTTCCGCGAAAATGTGTCGATCGAAAACGGCATAATGGAAAGTTCCGATGTCTGTATTCCGCTGGCGAAGTTTTCACTGGAAGAGTTTGAGAAACGGCTGGATAAGCTGATTCCCAAGGGCAGTCCGTTCCGGACCGGAGTGGATGGCGGCGAGTCGTTTTGAAGAAGAAATAAAGGATGTCAGGAATGATGGACGCACAGAAACTTTTTGCCGAACGTATCGGTGGTGAACAGTACGGCAAATCGACCGAAATCTATAAATTTGAAAAAATCAAACGGGCCAAAGCCAAAGCCCGCAAACAGCACCCCGATCTCGAAATCCTCGACTTCGGCGTCGGCGAGCCCGACGGCATTGCTCCGGCTCCCATCCGCGAAGCGCTGAAAGTCGAAGTCGACAAGCCGGCCAACCGCGGGTATTCCGACAACGGCATTCCGGAATTCAAGCAGGCCGCCGCCGAATACATGAAAAAGTTTTTCGGCGTCGAACTCGATCCGGCAACCGAAATTAATCACAGCATCGGCACCAAGCCGGCGCTCGCCATGCTGCCACTGGCCTTTGTGAATCCCGGCGACGTGATTTTCCAGACGGTTCCCGGTTATCCGGTGATGGCCACGCACACCAAATATCTCGGCGGCAAGGTCGTTGATATTCCGCTGCTGGAGGAAAACGGATTTCTTCCGGATCTCAAAAAAAACGATCCGGCGCTGGCAGACCGCTGTAAACTTTTCTACATCAACTATCCGAACAATCCGACCGGCGCGGTCGCTACGGATGAATTTTATGACGAACTGATCGCCTTTGCGCAGAAGCACAACATCCTGATTGTGCAGGACGCGCCGTACGCCACGCTGGTTTACGACAACCCGCGCAAATCGATTCTCCAGCGCCCCGGCGCAAAAGAGTGCGCCATTGAACTGCACTCCATGAGCAAAGCCTACAACATGACCGGCTGGCGGCTGGCTTTCTTCTGCGGCGCTGCCTGGGCGGTCGATGCACTGGCGATGATTAAAGACAACTGCGACAGCGGGCAGTTTAAAGCCATCCAGCATGCCGCCTGCAAAGGCATTGCCGATCAGAGCCTTGCCGAAGGAATCTGCAAACACTACGAACAGCGCCTTCGCCGCATGGTTGAAGTGCTTCGCGGCGTCGGCTTCGATGCAAAAATGCCCGGCGGAACTTTTTACCTCTACGTCAAAGCGCCCAAGGCGGCCGGCAGTGTGCAGTTTAAAAACGCCGAAGAGGTGTCGCTGTATCTGATTGAAAACTTCGGCATTTCCACCGTGCCATGGGATAACACCGGCCCGTTCATCCGGTTCGGAGCGGTTTTTGAATCGACCGGCGATGCGGACGATGAACGTGTGCTGAGCGAACTTTCCGCCCGCCTCAAAAAAGCGGATCTCAAGTTCTAGCGTCATTGCCTTCACCGGCTTACCGAATGCTTCAGTCGAACTTCGACTGAAGCATTTTTTTACCGGTGGTGATCAAAAAAAATACTGCCGGCCGGTATCCGGACGGCAGTATCGCTTTTCAGAAGCGCCGTTTTACTGGCCGAGCACCTGTTTGGCGTATGCGCTGTACACGCCATGAACGTCGTTGACGTACTGCTCAAGTATGATTTCTCCCATGCCATTGTAATCTCCGCACTGGAAAAGTGCGGCGGCCAGCAGGAGTTCCCTGAGAGAGCTTGCTCTGGTTGTTACGTCGTTTGAGCTGGCTGGCGTATCGATGATCGCCTCTTCCAGTGAAACGATGGCATTGCCCGCCATCCCGTCCTTATTGAGCACGGTCGCCAGTGATGCTGCGGCCTGACTGCTGCCGATCGTTCCCAGCGCAACTGCGCAGGCGCGGAAGTGTGACCAGTTTGCAGTATCACTCGGGAGGAGAAGATTCAGTTTCGCGACAATGGCTGGCACAGAGGCCGGATTCTGCAGTTGTCCGAGCTCAATAATAATGCTGTCCAGTTCGCTGAGTCCTGAGCTGTGATTGCCCAGTCCGGTAAGCTTCCAGCCTGCATCCCAGCTTCTGTTCTGCACTTCGGTCAGAAGTGTTGTGTAGCCTGTGGAATCATTCAGTGCTGCCAGCAGACGGGCATACTTTACCTTCATCAGCTGGTTGGTTGTATTCTGGTAACTCTGCTGGAGTTTCTGGATCGCGGTTGCCGGAGCGGCCGCCAGAATGGTCGCGTAATCCTGTCTGGACGTCACACTCAGGATCGCTGCATCAATCTGTGCAGCAGAGGGCAGGGCGAAGTTTGTATGGGCAAGAACGGCTGCATCAAGGTTTCCGATGTCAACCAGGTGCTGCTGGACGACATTGACGTTAATTGCTCTGGGAGTTTTGCCGGTACTGGACGCGCGCGCTGCGGCAAAGCCTGCTGCATAGCCCTGGTTCTGAACGTCCGCCTGCATACGGACAATCGGTGACGCATCGCGCTGAAAACTTGATCCTATGCCAGTGACCAGAATTCCATCTATGCCCTGCGGCAGCAGACAGCGATAAGGAATGTAAGCGCTGAACAGTTCATCACGTTCCGGGAAGTAAAACTGGAAGAGCGGATGAATGGTATATCCGTGCGCATCCCAGTTGCTTTCCGTCTTTGCAATGGTGTCTGCAAATGTATGTCCCAGAATGATATTCAGCGGATTCAGCGTGTAGTCCCCGATGATACTTTTCCGTTCCCGCGATGCGATGAGCGGCGAGATGTCATGGCTGGTTCCTTTGTATTTTGACCGGCCGAGGACGTGTGTTCTTGTGCGGTCTGTCGCATCGGAATCATTGACATAGGTCCAGTCGCTGTTGATGTAATTTACGCCCAGCGGGCGCTTCGACAGGCCGGTTCCCTGAAAGGCAAAAATATCATCTCCGGCGAAGCGGTACTGCGCTCCGGCGGCAACGGCAATGTCGGCATTACCGGTCGAGTCAACAACGACATTGCAGAGAACAATGCCTCGTCCCTGCGGTGTCGTTACAATAACGCCTTTAACACGGTTGCTTTCGACCAGAGCTCCGATACCCATAGAACACAGCCACAGATCACCGCCGGCGTCTTTCAATTCGCTGCGGTACCATTCCATTTTCTTTTCGAGCTGCCATGCCCGTGTGAGAGTCGCATCCATTTCCGCGGTGAACCCTACGCGATTGCCATGCCAGTATTTGTCAATCATGCCAAGCGTACCGATGCCGCCGAGACCGTGGAGATATTCGATAACCAGCGTCTTGGCGCCCTGGCGGGCAGCGCTGATTCCGGCGGGGGCTCCGCCGGTTCCGCCGCCGACAACCACAACGTCATACTGTCCGATGACGGGCAGTGATCGCGCCGGACTCGAAACGTACGAGAGAATATTTTCGCCGGTTGAGCGAGGTCCTTCCAGAAATTCCATGATATTTCCGGCATTAATTGCACCCCCGTCATTTTCCCCGATAACCGTTACAGTGCCCGGAGCCGGAAGGCTGCCGGCCATTGTTCCGGCCGCCGCGCCGATGCGGCTTCCGGTCTGGATCAGTTCCAGCGGCCTCAGCAACGAGGCTGCGGCGGTTCTGGAGATGTCTGCACATCCGCCGATAATAAATACATTGCTGATCGTGCTTGGCCGAAATACGTCCAGATCAATATTTGCAGCCCCCGGCCAGCTGCCGGAAACGGTTTCCATACCTGTCATGTGGTCCGGCGGGACCTGGAATAAAAATTCGGATGCCCCGACCTGATTTGTCTGCCATGTCATATCACGGGCAATCTGTTCGACTTTGGCAAACGATGCAAAGCTGTCGTTCGTCATCGGGATCGTAAGCGTGTACTCGGTGGCTGTGTACGTTGCGTTGTCCGCTGTCATATTCGGCGAGAGTGTGCGCGCCTGACGGTTTGTGGTGTTGCCGAGAGGAGTTCCGCCGATCACAATCCGTTTGAACTGCTGCGATCCGGAAGGATAGGCGGTAAACCCGGCGCCCAGCATTCTTGCCACGGTTGCCCGCGGGGTTGCGTCAATAATCACTTTTGCCCGGACGGCCTGCCTTCCGGCGCGGTTGGCCATGACAATTCCGCAGGGTTTTCCGCTGGAATTGCGCAAGATATCCGTCGGATAACTTTCGAGCAGGAAGGCCACATTATTGCTGACCAGTGCAGCATCCAGAGTCTGTTTAACATGTAAAGGCGTCGCCGGGGACATCAGGACGGGAGCTGCGTTTTTTTCGACGATAATTTCCGCCAGCAGCATCCGGGTGGTTGTTGCTGTTTTATTAATGCCCAGCCTGATCCAGCGGCAGTTGCTGTTTATTGCCGCCGACATGGTAATGGGGGTGGTTTCAAACGAGCCTTCTCCAAGTTCATCGTTCGGTACAGTCGTGACAGCTGTCCAATTAATGCCGTTCGTGCTGACCGAAACAGCGGCGCTTTCCACCTCGAAGGTATCGTCCCGCTGATAGACCAGCAGTTTGACTCCCGCTACATTTTGCACAGCAGCCAGATCGAGCGTGATGACAACGTTTGAGTTGTACTGCACGCTTTGACTTGAGGCCGATGAAAATGCGCCGTCTTTCAGCTTTGTGTAGTTGGTGTCTGGGTGGGCCGAAGCCGCTGCAACGCTTGAAGTATAGGTGAACGGCGCGGTGACTTCGGTCAGGGAAAAGAGCGCCTGGCCGAGCGCGGTTACCGGCGTTTCGTTGGTTTCCAGCCAGAGCCGGGATGTGCCGCAGATATCTTCGCCCAGATAGGGACGGGATGAGATGAGGACAACCGACGCTCCGCTTTCTGCAGCTTCCACCGCTGCTGCGACACCGCCGGAAGAACCGCCCACGACAACGACATCTGCGTCGTAGGCTAATGGAATCTGCCGGGAGGACTCAGTCACCGAGGCGGACATAGCGCTCGCGGCGGTGAGCAGGAATGACATAAACAGCATGGATATAACGTTTAAGCGCAACATATTTCTCCAATCGTTTTAAGGTTTAGACAATACTTTCGTACATACGCATATGCACGCGTATATAGTCAATGTCAAAACCGGATAACCCTTATTCAGAATGCGGCTTTAGCGGGGTTACATAAGCAGACAGTTGTTTGTGATGGATATGATTTTTAGTGTCCGCCCGTATGCTTTTTCTGAGACGTAAGAATAAAATTTCCGTATGACCGGATATATAGTATTATATAACAGATTTCGATGGGTGGTTGTTTTACCTC
>JBGAJP010000009.1:0-60132 GCA_044224855.1 Pontiellaceae bacterium | reverse complement strand
GACAATGTGCAGAAGGAAGTCATGCTGTTCCTCGGCGAGCTGATCAGCGGACAGGTTCCGCATGATGTAATGGAAAAGGTGCGCGGCCAGATGCGCATGGCTGATGAATACGAATCAGTCAGCGACTATGCTGCCAGCATATTGAAAGGCCTGCGCAAGCTCCGCACGAACAATCTGCAACTGGCTCCGGAAGGTGCGGAGGAATTCAAGAAACTGAACAGTCTGGCACTTGATTATCTCAGACAGGTTACCGCCTCCGTACGGAACGAAGACCCGATCGCCGCAATGCGGCTTCTGCCGGTCAGCGCAGACATCAGATGCACCATCAAAGAATACGGCCAGGCTCACATCAACCGGCTGACTGAAGGTAAGGTCTCTCCGCTCAGCAGTCTGGTGTACACCGACATGCTCAACTTTTACCGCCGCATCAACGACCACACCCTTAACATTGCCGAAGTGGTCGCCGGAGAAAAATAGCCGCCCACAAACGGCGGAATATTCAATTCTCAATGTTCACTGCATATTGAATGTTGTTTGTGGAATATTGGCCATTGAAACCGCTTGCCAGAGCAAGTTCGAGTGCGTATAACCTGCCCCCTTAATAGCTCCGTATGAAGCGGAGCTGAAGCGAGTGTTTTCCGGATGCCCCCGGAAAGCCAAAGCGGATTGTTCAACTAAAGAACTATAGGAGGGGCTGCACATGTCTCAGAAAAACGTAACGATTCAGGAACTGCTGGACGCAGGTCTGCACTTCGGTCACCAGACCAAACGCTGGAACCCCAAAATGAAGCGCTTCATTCACGGCGCTAAAGGCGGGATCTACATCATCGACCTTCAGAAAACCGTCGTGCAGCTCAAGCTGGCGCAGGAATTTCTGAGCAGCGTCATCGGCAACGGCCGCCGCGTACTCTTTGTCGGCACCAAGAAACAGGCCCGCACCGTGTTTCAGGAAGCCGCTGAAAAAGCCGGACAGCCCTACGTCATCTACCGCTGGCTCGGCGGTATGCTCACCAATAACCAGACCATCCGTCAGAGCGTCAAACGCATGGAAGAACTCCAGGCTCTGTTCGCCGACGAAATCAAACTCAAAGCGTATCCGAAACAGGAACAGTCCGTTCTGCGCCGTGAGCTCACCAAACTCGAACGCAATCTGACCGGCGTTAAAGATATGACCTCCCTGCCGGGCGCCCTGCTCGTCATCGACATCTGCCGCGAAAAACTGGCCATTGCCGAAGCGCAGCGCCTGGGCATTCCGGTTGTCGCGCTGGTTGACACCAACGCCGACCCGGATCTGGTTGCTTACCCGATCCCCGGTAACGACGACTCCATCCGCTCGCTCACTCTGATCGCCGACATTCTCGGTGGCACCATTGCCGACGCACACGACGCCTACGTCAAAGCCAAAGCCGCTGAAGACAAGCGCCGCAAAGACGAACAGGAAGCGGAACGTAAAGTTGCCGACGCCGCCCGCGAAGAGCGCAAAGCCAAAGAAGACGAAGAGAAGAAAAAGCGCGCCAAGGTTCTCGATAAACTGAAAAAAGAAAAAGCCGCCGCTGAAAAGGCGAAAAAGGCCGAAGCCAAAGCCGCTGAAGTAAAAGCAGAAGAAGCCGCTCCGGCTGCTGAAGCTGCTCCGGTCGAAGAACCCAAGGCTGAGTAATTTTAATTGAGAGGATCTAACAATGGCTGAAATTACAGCAAGCATGGTTAAAGAACTTCGCGACGCTACCAACGTCAGCATGATGGAGTGCAAACGCGCCCTTCAGGAAGCCAACGGCGATAAAGAAAAAGCCTTCAAACTGCTGCGCGAACGCGGCATGGCCGTGGCCGCCAAAAAGGCTGACCGCGTCGCCAAAGACGGCAAAATCTCCGCCAAGGTTTCCGGCGACGGCAAAACCGGCGTCATGATTGAAATCAACTGCGAAACCGACTTCGTTACCCGTAACGAAATCTTCCAGAAGTTTGTCGTCGAAATGACCGACAAAGCGATGGGAGCCAACGGCGATCCGGCAGAAGTATTCAAAGCCGACATCGTCGCCAAAGTGGCTGAAATCGGTGAAAACATCGTTCTGCGCAAGAGCGAAAAATATACCGTCTCCGGCACCGGCGCTGTCGCCAGCTACATCCACATGGGCGGTAAAGTCGGCGTACTCGCTGAATTCGGTTTCGCCAACGCCGCAACCGTCAACAGCGCGGCCTTCAAAGAACTGGCGCTCGACGTCTGCCTGCACATCGCGGCGGCCCGTCCGGCGGCACTGGATCGCTCCGGCGTTCCGGCCCAGCTCGTTGAAGACGAAAAAGCCCTCTTCGCCAAACAGGTCGAAGGCAAACCGGCCAACATCGTCGAAGGCATCCTGAAAGGTAAACTCAACAAGTTCTACTCCCAGATCTGCCTGCTCGAACAGATGTTCGTCAAAGACGACAAAATCAGCATCACCCAGCTGCTCGAAGCGAAAAGCAAAGAAATCGGCGACAAAGTCGAAATCAAACGCTACACCCGCTGGCAGCTCGGCGAAGCCTAAGCTTCACCGCCTGGATGCACGAAAGCCGTTCCGGACTCCGGAACGGCTTTTTTATTATTTTCGAATCCAATATGAATGAATCACTTGGCCTTCTTCTTGAGTCGCCTTGCCCTGATTCGCTGAAGCTTTTCCGCTTTGTCAGGCATTTCATAGAGAGCATCCAATATGTGTTCTACTATCTCCATTGCGAGGGTAAGCTCATCTGAAGATGGCTGCCCTAATTCATGAACAGCCTCATTACCCAAAAACCGATGTTCGTGGAGAATTGCCGCATTCTTTGGTGTCAAGATGCCCTTTTCGCTAAGTCCACCAATTTTCCCTTCAAGATTATCTTTTCTTACAGACAATGTCTTTCCGTCGGGTTTCGTAGTCTGAACGGGACCATTCACTATCTTTTGATCTGCGCAAATTCCCTCGATGATAGCTCGAAGACCAGCGGCACAAAGAGTCAAGGCGTCGTTATTGAAGCACTCAAGTGTCTCACGGTAAATGCGACGTAGAGCATTTGGGACATTGTAGTAATCCTTAATCAGTCTCGTCCTGTCGGAACGCTTGGGGTACAACCACGTTCTTTTTCCATCATCCCACTCGTCTGGACCTATCATCTGTGCATTTTCAGAAAAATACTGGATATGTCGAAACGAGACGGCATCACATCCCTGACACTGAATAATTTGGTAATTATTCTCCCAATCAATGGTTTCATCTTGAGGATCGTCTGAAAACCCACTGTGGCCGATTACTTCATATCCGTCACAATCCACAGACTGGAGGACAACATGATTGGTGTCCTGCTTACATTGAACACAATAAACCTTGGATCTTTTATCCTTGGTCTTGTTCACATTAGTCGTTTCGGTAATTTCTCCCATACAGTCCTCTTTCAATAGTGCTATCGAACGAACTTCCGAATACCTAATCGAAGTTAGCGGCTTTTCTAAAGAGGATAAAGCCAATTCATTTTTGACAGCGCGCGCAAAAAACGGTGGTGCGCTGAGCGATCTGGGTTTTGTGCAGTGGCTGGCCGCAAACAACGCACGGCTGACCGGCTCGGCCATAGACTTTGACTTTTTCGCGGTGGCTGCCCGCTTCACCGTTCAAATCAACGTAGTTGCCCTGCCCGCTTCCGAGCGACGTGCCTTTATTCCGTACTCCGGATTCAATCACCTTGCGCACTGCTTTCCAAAGAGCCAGCTTTTCGGCATCGCTCAGCGTCCCGGACTTGCGGCGTGGATCAAGCCGCGCTTCAAACAGCGCTTCGTCGGCATAAATATTGCCGACGCCCGCCACGAACGACTGGTCGAGCAGAAGCGCCTTGAGAACTTTGTTCTGCCCTTCCAATGACTGGAAAAACTGTTTCCGCGTCACCGTTAGTGCATCGGGCCCGAGACCTTCATGCGACACGGCCAACTTCCAACGTCCGAATTTGCGCGGATCGCGGAAATGCAAATTCAACCCGCCGCTCAACTGAAGAACGGCACGGTCGTGCGGACCTTTTTTCAGCACACCCTGCGTCAGATAAAACCCGCCGGTCATCCGCAGATGCACCAGCAGGTTTTTATTTCCAGTTAGTCCAAAAATCAGCCATTTACCGTGGCGGTCGATCTGCTCCAGTTTACGTCCCTGAACCTGTTTGCAGAAAGCGGACGGCGTCAGCGGTTCGACGGTGCGCGGCCATTCGATATGAACCTTTTCGATAGTCCGCCCTTCCACGCCTGCGGCGCAGAGCTGACGGCGGATGGTTTCAACTTCGGGAAGTTCAGGCACGGGTTACTCCATCCGGCTCAGGTGTTCTTTTGCCCGGCGGGCGATAAACGCGTTATCACCGGCGGCCAGCGCGGAAACCGAGCGGCTCACGGATTCAGATTTAAAATGCCGGGATTCGATCAGCGCCAGCACCCGGTGCACTTCCAGATAAGACATCCGGTTCATCTGCGAAGCCAGCGTTTCCAGCGTCCGTGCATCCAGATCCGGTTCTGCATTCAATGTTTCGATAATCTGGTAACCGGCAGCTTCATCCGCTGCGCCGGAAAGCTCCGCCAGCCGAAGGTTCCGCACAGCGGCATCCGGCAGTGCTTTTTTGAGATAATCCAGCGCAGTCCGGCTGTTTGAACGGTCCATTGATTTCAGCGCAGTTAATACGGCCTCCGTCAGCGGTTCCTGCGCAGGAACCGTGCCGGAAGAGAGCATTTCCAGTGCATACTGAGCCAATAAAGGATCACCGCCCGTTAAACAATGAACCAGAAATCCAGTAGATGACGTCTGGCGGGTCAGCATCAGCAGCTGCGCAGACGTTTCGCCGTTAACTCTGTTCCACAGAACCCACGATGTATAGGCAGCACCTTTCACTGCGGAATTTTCAATACTCGCGGCGGTTGCACCGCTGACGCCATCGACATCTTTATATTTTTTCGTTCCGGAAAAAGTGCTGAGCGGCAGTTCCCCTAAAAGCGAGCCGGTGTCTTTCAAAATGGCATCCAGCCGGGCGTAATCGTCCGGCGTAAAGGCTTGGCCGTTCATTTTAGTGAGAGGCGTATCCGGAGGAACCTCGATTTTCTGAAAGTGCCCCAGCGCATCCCAATAAGCCGTTACATCCAGTTTCCGGCAATTTTGTCCGTCAGGGCAGACATCGGCACGCAGATGCATGCGGTAGTTCAAAATAAATCCGTTTTTGTCTGTTGTCTGAATGACTTCGACAGGCTGCAACCCGGTTTTCGGCTGAACGGGATCGGGCAAATTCAAGGTATAAGCCGTTTCACGGATACGATCCTCCGCCGGTGCGGCGCTATTCTGTCGAGGAACACATCCGCATACCGCCATAAAGCCGGCAGTAAGCAACAGTCCATGAACCATTCCGTGCTTCATACGCAGCCTCCCTCATGCAAATGGACTGACGATCTGCGCTTTCGGAAACATTTTTCGAATCGCGCGGGCGTCTTTTTCGAGAAAAAGCAGTTTCAAGTTCGGGCCGGCATCTATGGTGAAATAGAGTTCCAGTCCTTCGTCGCGCGCCTGCCAGACTTTTTGCATCAGCGCAACAGTCTGCGGCTTCCAGTAGCAGAGCGGCGGCCACGCCGCCAGCATGGTTGCATGCATGGCCAGCGCATTGTTTTCGGCCGTTTTTCCAAGCATCGAAAAATCCTGCGCAGCGATAGCGGTACGCAGTTCGTCAAAATCGCAATCGGCCTGCGCCGGCCACGACGCGTAAAGCTCCGAGGTTTCAACCGTCCGGTTCATTCCGTCGGTTGAACCGGTCTTCTTGCGCGCGCCGGAAACTTCAAGAATTCCGATGCGTAGATTTTTCCACGGTTTTGAAAAACCTTCGGCATAACTGTCCATACCGTCGGCGCGGACGCCGGCGTGCCAGACGGCGAAACCTTCATAAAGCGAGCGCGCCGCGCTGCCGCTGCCGAGCCGTGCCAGCATGGAAAGTTCACGCGGATTAAACCCCCAGCCGAAAAGCTGATCAAGCGCCTTGACCAGCGCGGCGAAACCGGAAGCGGAAGATGCAAGTCCTGCCGCCGTCGGAATATTGTTTTTGGTACGAACTTCAAAGAACTGTCCTTCCGCGCGGAACAGATCCAGAAACTTTGAAATCCGCGCGGCGAAGTCCGCCGGCGCCGGTTTTCCATTCAGGAAAATACGGTCGGAGTTTGCGGTGAACTTCACCACCGTGTGCGTGCCGAGCTTTCCCAGCGAAATCGACAGGCTCGAATTGACCGGCAGGTTGAGGTCGGCGTCGCGCTTGCCCCAGTATTTACAGAGCGCGATGTTGGCAGATGCAAAGGCCTCTCCGCGTGTACCCGGTTTCCCCTCAGCCCGCTTCAGCATTAATTTGACGAATTTCTGGCGCTTCATGCCGCGAAGATACCGTAGAATGCCGCGCAAATGAAAACTAAAAAGGAACGGGCGGAATATATCGGCAGACGGCTGGATGAACTTTATCCGGAAGTCGAAGTGCCGCTGAAGCATAAAGACGCCTTTACGCTGCTGGTCGCCGTGATACTTTCCGCACAGTGCACCGACAAGCGGGTTAATGAAGTGACGCCCGCACTGTTCTCCAAAGCCGGCACGCCGGAGAAAATGGTAAAACTCGGACAGGAACAAATCCGCCGGCTGATTGCCACCTGCGGGCTGGCCAATACCAAGTCAAAGTCGATTTATGAAATGTCAAAAATCCTCGTCGCCGAACATGGCGGCAAGGTGCCGGACACTTTTCAGGCATTAGAAAAACTGCCCGGAGTCGGACATAAAACCGCATCGGTACTCATGGCGCAGGCGTTCGGTATTCCGGCGTTTCCGGTTGATACGCACATTCACCGCCTCGCGCAGCGCTGGAAGCTGACGAGCGGTAAAAGCGTCGAGCAGACTGAAGCTGACCTGAAAAAGCTGTTTTCTCCCGAACGCTGGAACAAGCTGCACATTCAGCTGATCTTCTATGGACGGGAACATTGCACTGCGCGCGGGTGCGACGGCACTCAATGTGAAATCTGCCGGACGCTCTTTCCGGATCGGATCAAACCGGCCAAAACCAGGAAGTGAATTCCTGAGTATCTGCAAATCTATTGGCCGATCGAAATGTCGACCTCAGCAAGCCCGCGTTTTGCAGCCTCTTCGGCATAGCGCCCCTGCCATGGCGGGGAAAAGTTGAGACCCATTGCATCAAGTTCTTCGAGTGAGCTGTAGTCACGGGTGACACAGAACGGATCGGGCGTGGGCGACAAACCGAACGTGAAGGCCGCCGCACGCATTACCTGCCGTTCAATACGGCGGGCAAAAACCTCCGCATCAGCGGTATAAAGCGGCTGCGCATTGACCAGCGCAATGCCGTCCGCCGAATAGACAGCCAGATGGCGCGACTCGCCGTTGAAACCGGCCAGTATAATCAGGGAGACGTCGGCATTCGTTTTTATACGTCGGGCCGCTTTTCCAAGTGCCTCAAAATCCGCCTTGCCGGCCAGCTTCGGATTTTCAACCGCGCGCACCGGAACATGCAGTTCGCGTTCCGCAAAGGCCCGCACACGCTCCAGCAGCGGAGCATCAACAGCGGCGGCGTTAACGATTGTGATGGCTTTCTCTTTCGGCGCTTTGGAGCATCCGGCGGATGTCAGCAGCAGACCGATTGTTAAAAGTGTTATAAGACGCATAAAAAACTCCTTTTATCCCCGAATTACGATTAGTATTCTGCCGTTTTCTGAACGCTGATTTCAAATCTGTTTTATGCCCACTTTCAAATACATAGCGCGCGGAGCAGATGGCAAACGGGTGGATGGCTCACTGATTGCCGCCGACCGGCGTACGGCACTGCAAATGCTCCAGCAGGCAGGCCACACTCCTCTTTCCATTGATCAGACTGCTGAAAAACTTAGCACAACATCGGTTAAAAAACGCTTTAAGTTCGAATCCGGTTTCCACCATAAGACCCAAATGGGCGCTCGCGACACCCTGCTGTTCACCCGTGAAATGGCCGACCTGCTTTCTTCCGGCATGACGCTGGGCCGGGCTCTTCATACACTGGCTCAGCGCAAAGACGAGTCGGTTCAATCTCAGATTGTTAAACGGCTGCGCGACGAAGTCGTTCAGGGAAGCTCACTTTCCGACGCGCTCCGAATTTATCCCGATACGTTCCAGCAGCTGTATATCAGCATGGTGCGCGCCGGTGAGGCCTCCGGAGCGCTGGCGGATTCGCTTGCCGGGCTGTGCAGCCACTACGAACGCGTGCAGGAAGCGCGCGGAAAAGTCATCACCGCCATGATCTACCCGGCGATTGTGCTCGGCGTCGGCATGATTTCGCTGATCGGGTTGATGGTGTTCATCATACCGCGCTTCGCCAGCATCTTTGATGAACTCGGCGGCACATTGCCCCTGCCCACGCGCATTCTGATGGCGATGAGCAACGGCATGATTCACTACGGCTGGCTGATGTTGCTGCTGCTGGCAGTCGGCGGCACAGCGCTTCGCCGCTGGATGCTTACGCCGGCCGGAAAACTCTGGTGGAACGAAAAGCAGCTCAAACTGCCGATTATCCGCAAGATCACCACCGCCAATGCGTTCGCCCACTTTGCGCGCACCCTTGAAACCCTGATCCGCAACGGCGTACCGATTCTCAAGGCGCTGGTGATCGTCCAGGAAACAGTCGGCAATGAAGTGATTGCAAAGGAAATTGCCGCTGCGCGTGACCGCGTAACCGACGGATCGAGCGTTTCCGGCCCGCTGGCGGCAGGCAAAGTGTTTCCGCCTCTACTGACGGATATGCTGGCCGTCGGCGAGGAAACCGGCGACCTGCCCGGCGCTTTAAAACACATCGCGCGGCGCTATGACGCCGAACTCGACCAGAACATCAAAGTGCTGACGACCGTACTGGAGCCGGTTTTGATTCTGGGTGTCGCGGTAATCGTAGGCTTTGTGGCGATCAGTATGCTGACCGCGGTATTTGATCTGACCAGCGGACTGGGCGTCTAACAGAAAGATGAGGGATGAATTATGAAAAATGAAAAAAAACGCAAATCCAAAAGCGGCTTTACCCTGATTGAAATTCTGCTGGTGGTGGTCATCATCGGCATCATTGTCGGCATCGCCGTTCCGAAAATGTCCGGAAAGATCGGTATGTCGCTGGATGTGGCGGCGCGCGCCAGCCTCAAGAGTCTTGAAACCGCCGTGCAGAACTATGAAATGGAAAACCTGCGTCTGCCGGACAGTCTCGACGACCTGACCGTGGTTAAAGACGGCAAAGGACCGTACCTGAAACCCAGTGAAATTATCGATCCGTGGAAGCAAAAATTCCAGTATTCCAAACCCGGCAGCCACAACCGCGGTTACGACCTTTATACCAAGTCACCCGAAGGCAAAGAGTTCAACAACTGGGACTAGGAACATTTCTGATTTCCGATTGACGATTTGAGATTGAAGATCGGCTGGAAAACATGAAAGACATCCCGGCAATCGGCAATCGGCAATCGGCAATCTCAAACGGCTTTACGCTGATTGAGATTCTGCTGGTGGTGGTCATCATTCTGATCGCCACCTCTGTTTCTGTTCCGCTGTTCAGAGGAACATTTCAGTCCACACAGATGACCGATGCGGTCCGCACAACGGTCCGGATTGCCCGCTACGCGCGCAGTATATCCGTCATCAAACAGGAAGAATGCACGCTTCGGTTCAAAGAAGGTCTGGTGACCATTTCCTGCGGCAGCGGAACCAACAGTACGGAACCGGAAATTTCCCGCCGGCTGCCGGGCGACATTAAAGTCAGCGCATTTGAAAATCTGGCTGAATCAACTAAACGCCGCGATGATGACCGCGTCGTGCGTTACTATCCGTCCGGCATGAACGACGGCTTCGAGCTGACGCTCAGCAGCGAAGGTGATCGCAGGAAAACAATCCGCTGCAATCCGATTTCCGGAAAAACCACCGTGGAGGATGGCCGGTGAGTGCCAGTTCGAAACAGTTGAAAAACGGCATGACGCTGATCGAAGTGCTGCTGGCCGTGGCAATTCTCGGCGTCGGCGCGGGCGTACTGATGATGGCCACTGCGCGCTGTCTGGCCGTTATTTCCCAGTCGCGGCATTACAGCACCGCTCAGCGCCTTATCCTACAGGTCGGCGCGGAACATCCGCTGACGCGGAGTACAATCGAAGCCGAAAATGATTCGGGCCGTTTCGACGACGATCCCGACTACATCTGGGAGCGCCAAATAACCGAACCCGAGGACGAAAACCGCAAAGGACTTTATACGGTGCGCACGAAGGTGAGCTGGTCCGACCGCGGGCGGAAGAGCTCCGAAGAAGTCGTCACCTGGCATTACATTCCGCCGGAGGTGGAACCGTGAAGCGAGGTTTTACCTTACTGGAAATACTGATCTCAATGGTGATTCTGCTGATCGCCATGACTGTGGCATGGCAGACGTTTTCGACAGCAACGCGTGCATGGAAAGGCGGACGCGAAACGCTGGATAAGGTTCATCACGGCGATTTTGTCATCGGCCAGATGGCGTCCGCACTCCGCTCTATGGCGTTTTTTGAGTCCAAGCCGGAGAAGTATGCGTTCCGGATTGAAAACAACCGGGCCGGTGACGGCGAACACACGATCAGCTGGGTAACGGGCAGCAGCGCGTTCATTCCGCCCGGCGAAGCGGTTTCGCACGGCCTGCACCGTATCGAAGTCGGCGGCGGCGAAGATGAGGATGGAAATGAAGGACTCCTCGTCACCGTCTGGCCCTATCTGGCTGACGAAGAAAAGGTGGAAAAACAGAGCTGGCTGGTCAGCGAAAATATCAAAGGCCTGAGCTGCAAAGTGTATGACACAAAAGAAGGTGAAGAAGGCTGGAAAGATACGTGGGAATACAGCAACGCGATTCCGGGACTGATCGAAATCACCCTCTACGCCGAACCGGTCGAAAAAAATGACGAGCCGGTCAAGTTCCGGCAGATCATCGAAATCCCGCTCGGCCCGGCCGTCACCAATGTTGTTTCTAAAGCGAAGTAAAATGAATATTCCAAAGTACAACTCGAACCTGAAACCATTTGCGCGACAGCTTCGATCGAATATGACACTGGCGGAAGTTCTGCTTTGGAAAAAGCTGAACAGGCGGCAACTTGGTGTTCAGTTCGGCAGGCAAAAACCGGCCGGAAAGTGGATCATAGATTTTTACTGCAAAGAACTTCAGCTGGCTATCGAAGTCGACGGCAGCAGCCACAACTTTAGAAAAGCGGATGATGATGAGCGCCAGCGACAATTGGAATCATTGGGTATTCGCTTTCTGCGGTTTTGGGATTGCGAGGTTAAAAATGATATTGGAGCCGTGATTGAGCGAATCAAGGCATGGATAAAGAACAACCCACCCCGGCCTCCGGCCACCCCTCCAAAGGAGGGGATCAGAAAACAAACCGCCTCGGCATGCAGCAATCTCTCCCGTGGAGAGGATCATAAAATTTCAAAAACTGCAGCCGGGAAAATCCCCTCCTTTGGAGGGGTGGCCGGAGGCCAGGGTGGGTTTGATTCATCTCCTGCGGAAGAATGCCGGAACGGCGCGGAAGGTCAGTCGGCAATCGGCAATCATAAATCTGAAATGAAATCCGGTTCGGCGCTGATTGTGGTGATGTGGGTACTGGTGATCGTTGCCATGATTGTGAGTTCGTTCGCGTTCGAAATGCAGCTGGAGTCGCGTATTATCTCTGCGCAGCGCAAGCGCTTTAAGGCCGATCAGCTGGCGCTGGCGGGCATCGAAATGGCCAAAGCGATGCTTTCGGTTAAGAAAGAGGAAAACAAACCGGATGAAGAAATCATTTCCGATGATCCTTACCTGAATGAATCAACCAAGCTCGCTGAGGCTCTGCCGATCGAATACCGCGAAGCGTTCGGCGACGGCGAAGTTACGGTTAAAATCGATTATGAGGAAAGCCGGGTCAACGTCACCAAGATGAGCTCCGACGAATGGAAACTGCTGTTCGAGCAGGCCGGCATTCCGAATACCCGCTGGGACGCCATGATTGATTGCTTAACGGACTGGCAGGATGAAAACGATCTCCACCAGATCAACGGCGCTGAATCGGATGACCCCTTTTATAAAAAACGAGGTTATGAGTGCAAAAATGCACAGATTGATACCGTAGATGAATTGCTGCTGATCAAAAACTGGGGCGAAGAAGTGCTCTACGGAACCCCGCCGGACGAGGAAACCGACGCTCCGATTACCGGAATTGCCAAACAGCTTACAACGTGGGGCTCCGGTAAAATCAACCCAAACAGCGCCAGCCGAGAAGTCCTTAACGGCCGCAATCTTCCCGACAGCACAATTGACGCCGTTCTGGAAATGCGCCTCGGCCCCGACGGAGAAGCCGGAACAAAGGATGACGGGATCAGCCCGGCTGATTTTACGGCGATGGGACTGAGTCCGGATATTTTCACCCTCACACCGGAATACGCCGCGGTCACTGCCATCGGCACCGTTGGCAGCGTTCAGAGCAAAATCTCCTGTATCTTTAAGCTGGGCGAAAAGGAGGCCGTTCCATTATTCTGGCTCGAAGGAAAAACGTCCGAATGATGCTGTTCAGCCATACAACCGGCATTCACTACACCGACGAAATCGTCGAGTGGGCGGTGCTGCGCCGAAGCCGCAAAGGCATCGAAAAACTGCGGGAAGGTTCCCTGCCGGTTCCGGAGGGGTTTTCCCGGCAGGAAAACGCGCCGCTTTTCCCGGCTGATGTCCTTGAGCATATCCACAAAAACTTCCGCGGCGTCGTAACCGTTTCGCTTCCCTCCTCTCAGCTTTTGATGCGGATGCTTGAACTGCCTTCGATCAATCCTGAAGAACTTAAAGGAATGGTCGAACTGCAGATGGATCAGATATCGCCCTTTCCGGTTGATCAGCTGACCGTTTCCTACGAAGTGCTCCGCCAGACCGAAAACCACTCGCGCGTTCTGGCGGTCGCCGCTCAGCGCAAAACGGTCGATGCTCTCGGCGATCTCTTTAAAGCGCAGAATGTCTACATCCGCAGTCTCGACGCCGAAGTGCTGGCGTGGTGGAGTCTGCTGATTGCTCACGGCGAAGTGCTCTGCCAGGGCCGCGTGGTACTCATCCTCGAAGAGCATACCGAGTTTTCCATGATCGTGGTGGATGAAGGCGTGCCGGTCTGTTTCCGCTCACTGGAGCTTTTTCATAACTTCACCGACGAGACCGTCATGCGCGAAATCGTCGAAGAAGTGAGCTATACGCTGCTCTCGCTTGAAGCCGAATACGGCCGCCGGGAAATAACCGGCGTGCTCTTTTGGAGTGAATCAGAAATTCCTCCGCGGCTTTGCGACCTGCTGCGCGAAGAATGCCGCGCTGATGTTGTGCTGCACGACCTCCGCTCCATTCCGCCGGTCTCCGAAGGACTGGCGTTGCGTACCGCAGAACGGCGGCTGCACCACGTTGAACTGGTACCGCGAGAATGGATTGAGTTGCAGCGCCGCAAGCGGCTGATGAAAATCTCCACCATTGCCTCCATCGCGGTGCTCAGCATCTGGCTGGCGGTCATCACCGTCGCAGGCACAATATTCTCGTTCCAGCAGGCGGCCTATAACCGTGTCCGCAAAGAGGCTGCCAAATATGAAGGCCCTGCCCGCGCCGCGCAGTCCGCGCGCGAAGAAATGCTCTCGCTCGAAAAATATGCCGACCGTTCCCACTCCGCTCTTGAATGTCTAAGGGAAGTCACCGTCGCCCTGCCTGTGAACGTCGAAATCACCTCTTTCACATATAAAAAAGGCGAAGCCGTCAGTCTGCGCGGGTCCAGCGAACTGGCCGACAATGTGTATGACTTTTTCCAGAAACTCGGCGCCTCGGATATTTTTGAAGGCGTCAAAGACCAGCCGGTCAGCACCCGCACTGTAAAAGACCGGAAAGTTTCCACCTTTTCCGTCACGGCTGAACTCCCGAAGAGCGCCAAGGAGGCCCGGCCATGAAAATATCAAAACGGGAACTGATCCTGTGCCTCGTCGCACTCACTGCAATTCTTGCCGGATTCACCTACTGGCTGGCCGGTTCTAAAATCGCCGAACAGCGCCGAATCAAGGAGGATAAAGTCCGCCTGCTGCGCCAGATTGAACTGCACAAGCGCATCCTGGATGAAAAAGGCAGCTGGTACAGCCGCCTCGAAGAGCTGCAGGCCCAGCTCCCGGTATACGACGATAAGACAGCGGTCAGCGCCGAACTGCCGAAACTGATCAAACGCATGGCGGACGAGCGCGGACTTGATCTTGTACGGACACAGACCGAACAGGAAAGGCAGGTCGGCTCACTGTATGAACTGGCTGTCAGCTGCAACTGGGAAGGCTCGCTGGATGCGCTGGTTCATTTTCTGTACAGCCTCCGCAGTCAGGGCCTCCGTTATGATGTTCTTCAGCTCACCGCCCAGCCCGACGCCCAGCGCGAACGCATCCTGAAAGGCTCAATGCTTATCCAGTGCGCCTACCGGAAACAGTGAATAATGAATGATGAGAGATGACCTCTGACAACTAACCAGACCGCTCTAATCCTGTTCGCCGCCCTGCTCGCCGCTGTACTTCCTGTACAGGCTCAGGAAAACCTCATATCGCTCAGCTTTGAAGACGCCCCGCTGGAACAGGCCGTTGAGCTGTACCGCGAATGGACCGGCCGCACAATCATCAAACAGGCCGACCTCAGCGCCAGAATCACCCTCAAGGGCCGCCAGCTCACGCAGAACGAGGCCAAGCAGGCCATTGAAACCGTTCTTTCGATGAACGGCGTCGCCCTTGTGCCGATGGGCGACAAATTCCTGAAGGTTGTTCCGATCGCCAACGCCCGGCAGGAAGGCATGGAAATCAAACCGTTTGATCCGGACCAGAAATATGCCGCGGCCGACCAGCTCATCACGCAGGTCATCCCGCTCCGCTTTGTCGTTTTCGCTGACGTCCAGCCGCTCATTCAGCACCTCGTCCACGGCTACGGAAAAATCATCGAAATGGCGCGGATCAACAGCGTACTCATCACCGACACCTCTGCCAACGTTGCCCGTATCGTCGAACTCGTCAGCATGGTAGACCAGCCTGCGGAAAAAATCGAACCGCGCATCTACCAGCTTAAATATGCCGAAGCCGCCACCGTCGCCGGAAAACTCAAAGAACTGGTCGAAGCCGCTAAAACCAAAAAAGGCGAACAGACCGTCGTCGCCGGCAACGTACGGACAATTCCCGGCGTTATCCGCGCACCGCGCGCCGAAGCCGGCGCTGAACCCGATACGGAGCAGGCTGCCGAACAGACTGAAATGATCGTCGGCGAAGTTAAACTGGTCGCCGATGACCGCACGAACATTCTCATCATCTTCTCCAAAGCCGCCAACTTCGGCTTCTTCGACAACATCATCAAAGTACTCGATGTACCCGTCGACCCGGCGGTCGTCGTCGAAGTCATCAATCTGGAATTTGCCAAAGCCAAAGAGATTGCCGGCGTCCTGAACGAATTTGTCGGCGCGGCCAAAGCCACCGAAAAAACCAAAGCTCCGGGCGGCGGAACCGGCAAAGCGGAAGGCAGCAAAACCGTTGATGAAGTGATTCAGCGGGCCGTCGAAACAACCGGCGCGGAACTCAGCCCTGCTACCAAGAGCGCCATCGGACGCCTTTCCGCTGACACCAAGATTCTTTCCGATGAACGTTCTAACGCCCTGCTTCTGATGGGCCGGAAATCGGACATTGAAGCCCTTAAGCAGGTCGTCGCCAGCCTCGACGTCATGCTCGAACAGGTCATGATTGAGGCCGTCATTCTTAGCGTTGGCCTCGGCGACAGTATTCAGACTGGCGTTCAATGGGTTTATCAGAACGTCGCAGAAGATAACGGTGTGATATACAAAGAAGAGGTTCGTGATATTACAACTGTAAATAATGGGGTTACGACAACAACTCCAACAGTCATGCGAATTCCTTATCCCCAAAATGAGAATCTTAGTCGTGTTGGATCAGATGCTGCTGGACTCGCAAGCAACATGGTTAGCGGAGCCTTGAGTTACTACGGTTCATTCCCAAATTTAAATGTGAAAGCGATTGTCAGCGCAGCCAAAAAAGATAGCAACGCGCGCATTCTTTCCACACCCGTAGTGCTAACGACGGACAACACCGAAGCAAAAATTACAGTCGGCGAAGAGCGTCCGGTCATTTCATCTTCGATCAACAGCGGCAGCGGCAGTTACAGCGACGGTTACAGCGCACGCTCCACCTATGAATACCGCAACATCGGGATCACGTTGACTGTCACCCCCAACATCAACCCGCAGGGCTTTGTGGTCATGGAAATTACTCAGACCGCCGATGATGTCGGTGGCGAAGTCACCATCGACGGCAACAGCGTACCGATTGTCTCCAAGCGTGAAATCACAGCGACGGTTGCGGTGCAGGATCGTTCAACTATCGTGTTAGGTGGACTGGTCCGGAAATCCGAGACCAAAAGCGCCACTAAAATTCCGTTGCTGGGCGACATTCCCCTGATCGGCTGGCTGTTCAGTACGCACAACAATTCAGACGACCGCAGCGAACTGGTCGTTCTGCTGACGCCTTATGTACTGACCACTCCGGAACAGGCGCAAAAAGAAGCAAAACGTATCTACGAAGCTTCTGATGCCAAGAATACCCTCTGGCCGCGCGGCTGGTCGCAAAGTCCGCTCGCCAACGACGAGCCGGAAAAAGAAAAAGACGCCAAGCAGAAGAAAAAGGATGCGGAGAAGGCGAAAAAAGAAGCCGCCAAAGCTGCGGAAGAAGCCGGAGCTTCACCCGCCGCCGCGAAGTAATTAATTTCAACCCGCAGGAAACTTGACCCGCCGTTCCGCCTCTGGCTTAATACGCGCTCTTTTCCGGCCAATGTAGCTCAGTTGGTAGAGCAGCTCATTCGTAATGAGCAGGTCATCGGTTCGATCCCGATCATTGGCTCCACGATCATCCTGATCGTATCTCCTGTGTTCAGCAGGATGGCGTCACAATAAAAAAGTGCAGGCAGAGCTGTAAGCCGGATTCTGTTCTCCCGAAGGAGTCGACCATTTATCTAATGCGATCAACCCGGAACTCAAACGGAGCGGGCAGCTCCTCGTTCCCTATTTGATCTTGCTCCGGACGGGGTTTACCCTGCCTCCGCGGTTACCCTTGGAGCGGTGGGCTTTTACCCCACCATTTCACCCTTACCCTTCGATGCGCCGAAGCGCCCTCAGGGCGGTATAATTTCTGTGGCACTTTCCATCCCCGGCGATCTCGCACCGGAGTTTCCGCGTTAACCACGGAACGTCCTGCCCTGCGGAGTCCGGACTTTCCTCCCCTTGGCGAACCAAAGAGCGGCCGATACACTCTGCCTGCGGAGAAGGAAGGTACGCATCGGCACCCGCCAAGGCGAGAAGTTTCCTGATGTTTAAGGATATGGAGGGACAGCGACCTCGCTGTCCATGGTCGCCGAGGCCGGCAACCCTCCAAATGCCCCTCAGCGCTGGTTGATGAGCATGCGGCCGCAGAAGTTGCAGATGACCAGTTTAGCCGGGTTAAGAGCGTCGTTGATGACCTGCGGCGGCAGTTTCATGTGGCAGCCGGAGCAGTGGTCTTTCTCCACTTCAACAACGGCAAAGTCGCCTTTGTTTTTAAAGAGCCGGTCATATTTCGTCAGCAGAGAATGATTAACCGCTGAAGTGATCCGTCCACGGTCTGCGAGGAGCGCATTGAGGTCTTCCTGAACTTCGCTCAGGCGGTCTTCGAGCATTTCTTTTTCTTCGCTCACGCCGCCTTCTTCTTCCTTCAGTTCGGCTTCGCGTTCCGCGATTACTTTTTTCGCCGCTTCGACCTGATCCATGATTACAAGCTCGCGGTCTTCGAGACCGGAGATAGCTTTTTCGGCAGAGGCGATTTCCTGGAGGAACGCACGATACTGGTCGTTGGTTTTGGCCTCCATCTGCTGCTGTTTATATTTGGTGATCTTGTCGCGATGGGTTCCTGATTCGACTTCCAGCTGCTTGAGATCGGCAGTGGCTTTCTTCAGCAGTTCACGGGCTTCGGCAAGCCGTTTTTTTGCGCCTTCAAGCTGTTTTTCGATGTCGGCCTTACGGGCGGGGATGTCGCGGATTTCGCGCTGGAGTTTTGCGATTTTACGGTCTTTTTCCTGCAATACCAGAAGTGCTTCAAGCGGGTGCGCCATAGTTATGATCTCCATTCAGCAGAACAAAATTGAGCGGAGAGCATACGACCCAAAAATCGATTCGACAACCGAAAATACAGTCTAACTTCCGGGGTGTACCAGAGGCAGCCCCTGCTTGCAAAGCGGGCATTCTGCGGGATCCCAGGTCACCGGTTCGATATCGAGCAGGCTGACCGTCGGATAGTTAAACTTTGCCTTTCCGCCGCTGCGGTTGACAAGAACTCCGACCGAATGAACGATGCCGCCATGCTGTTTGACGATGTCGATTGTTTCCTGTACACGACCGCCGCGGGTAATGACGTCTTCCGCCACCAGAAACCGCTCGCCCTGCGCGATTTTAAACCGACGCATGGTCAGCATTTTGTCCGCATTTTTCTCAGCAAAAATAAAGCGTTTACCCAGAGCGCGGGCAACTTCGTGTCCGACGGGAATGCCGCCCAGCGCGGGCGAAATCACGGTATCCACTTCCAGTTCACCGAGGACGGTTTTCATCTTTTCAACTAAAGCCGTACAAACCTGCTCGGCAATCCGGGGATACTGCAGCAGAAGCGCGCACTGGAAAAAACGGTTGGAATGGAGTCCTGAACGAAGTTCAAAATGGCCGTTGAGAAGCGCCTGTGTGTCTTCGAAGAGTTTGAGCAGATCGGTTTCTTTCATAATTCTCCTATTAGCTGAGCAATTCGTTAACAGTCTGGCGAAGCGCTGCTGTATCAAACGGTTTTTCAAAAACCCGGGTTGCGCCGAGTTTTCCGGCCAGATCAAGGTAGTGCCCGGCACGAACGCGACCGCCGCCGGACATGACAATAATCTTAATGTCGGGCAGTTTGCGGCGGATGGCCATGACCAGCTCAATGCCGTCGCAATCGGGCATGATTACGTCGGAAATAACCAGATCGAACTTCTGCTTTTCCAGTATCACCTGTGCAGCGATACCGTTGGATGCTTCATCAAATTCATAGAGCTCGCCACCCAGAACAGCGCGAACCATTTTGCGTATGGCGTCTTCGTCATCAACCAGCAGAATTTTTTTCCGGTTCATGAAGTCCCCTTACTGCTTATTCTCAAAACTGACACGATAGTTCTGTCCGCCGCCAAACTCGAGAATGCGCTGCACGTGCTTTCCGAGAATATCGGCTTCCAGATTGACCTTTGTACCGGGCTTAAATTGCGACATATCGGTTTCTTCCAGCGTATGAGGAATAATATGAACCACGAATGCGTCGTCTTTTAATTCCGCAACCGTCAGGGAAATTCCGTTCAAAGCAATCGAACCTTTGTACACCATCAGCATAAGCAGGTCTTGTGCACATTCGATTTCAAATTTCCAGTCGCGGTCAACCTGATCGATCCGCCGTACTTTGCCGGTGCCGTCAACATGGCCGGTTACAATATGTCCGCCCAGCGTATCGCCCAGCGCAAGAGCGCGCTCCAGATTCACAATCGCGCCGGGGCCTTTTTCACCGAGATTGGTTTTACTGAACGTTTCCGTGAGCACGTCGAAACAGAATTTTTCGCCTTCGATCGCGGCAACGGTCAGGCAGGTTCCGTTTACAGCGATGCTGTCGCCCAGATTAATAGGGAAATCAAACGGACGGTTCGGCTTCAACGTAATCCGGCCCGCCGCACCATGCATTTTCACATCAACAACTGTTCCGAGACGCTGAATAATCCCTGTAAACATCATATCCCCCAGACCGGTAAGGCTCGTATAAAAACATCTTTTCCGCATTTTTCCAAGGCTTTGAAATTTAAAAGCGGCATTTTTATCAACGGCCACCCTTTTTTTCCGAACATCGGAATCCCGTCGCCGCCGAGCAGCGACGGCGCGACAAACAGTGCGAATTCATCCACCAGTCCGGCGCGAACCAGCGCTCCGGCCAGCTCGCCGCCGCCTTCACACAAAACATGCATCCCGCCGCGTTTCCCGAGTTCACTCAAAATCTTTTTCAGTGAACCGTTCATTATCAGCGTGCGGTCGGCCGCTTCGTCCGTAAGTACTTTGGATGTTTTCGGAATATCCGACCCAACGATCAACCTCCACGGCGCACGGCCTTTGGCCGGGCGCGGCAGAAGCGACGGATTATCCGCACGCACAGTTCCTGCGCCGACCATAATTGCGTCGGCGGAACGGCGCAGTTCCTGTACTTTGGCGCGAGCCTGCGGGCCTGTGATCCATTTTGATTTTCCGGAGGCATCAGCAATCTTCCCATCGAGGGTTGATGCCAGCTTGAGCGTTACATAAGGCAAACCCGTCAAAATCCGTTTGGCAAAAGGAGCAATCAGTGCTTCGGCTTCAACCCGGCATATTCCGGTAATCACCTCAACGCCGGCGCGGCGCAGAATCCGGATTCCCCGGCCGGCATGAGCCGGATTGGGATCTTTTGCACCGATCACTACACAACGGATGCCGCGAGCCAAAATCAGATCGGTACAGGGTGGTGTCCGTCCGTATGTTGAACAGGGTTCAAGCGTCACATAGAGAATTGCAGATTCGAGATTACCGGATACCGGTTTCAGGCAGTTGACCTCAGCATGCGGACCGCCGGCTTTTTTATGAAAACCTTCGGAAATGATTTTCCCATCCTGCACCAGCACCGCGCCGACCGGCGGATTAGGCCGCGTCAGCCCTTCCCCGCGCCTTGCCAGCGTGAGCGCCCGCTGCATAAATGGCTCGTGAGAACTCATTGCGTCGTATAGGTGCTGCGCGACGGCCGGTCCAGTTCCTTCTGTATCCGGTCGAGCACGCCGTTTACAAAGCGTCCGGAATCTTTGCCGCTGTAAGCTTTGGCAATTTCCACCGCTTCATTGATTGAAACCACCGGCGGAATATCGCCGCGAAAAAGCATTTCGAACGTCGCAACGCGCAGCACAATGCGGTCGAGCACGCCAAGGCGGTCAACGTCCCAGTTGTCGGTATATTTTGAAATCGTCCGGTCAATTTCACGTTGCTTTTCAATCACACCGCGCACGACGTCATTCACATATGTCCGGTCGCGATCCGACGGTTTCTTTTCCTCATCGTTCCAGAAAAGATCCAACGCCGGCTCCAAATCGCCGGGATTGAACTCCGTCTGAAATAAAAATTGAACCGCCCACTCGCGCGCCTGGCGGCGCCCCATCACTTTACTCATTTAGATCCTTTGATTGTTTTCAAAACATTAGCGGTTTCAATCGCAGCCTCGGCGGCATACCAGCCGCGGCTCGTCCGGCTGCTGGTGCAGCGCGCTACAGCCTGATTCCAGTTTCGCGTACCGACAATTTCATTAATGACCGGAACGCCGTGCTCCCGGGCAATGTCAAGCAGAGCAATACCGGTCGATTCACCAATCATCTGTGCATGCGGCGTTTCGCCTTCCACCACTACACCTAGAGCAATCAGCGCGTCGTATTTTCCGCTTCTGGCCAATTCGTTGATCACCACCGGAATTTCATATGCACCCGGCACCTGAAAAATTCCGACATCCGGAACTTTTGCGCCGTTTTCTTTCAAGCAGCGGAAGGCATCGTCTGCCAGCTGCTGCGTCAGTTCTTCATTGAACCGGCTGACGACAATTGCAAACTTCAGTCCGCTTGCATTCAGTTCTTTTTTTGAAATACCTTTTCCCATTTTTTGGACACTCCGATATTCAATCCTGTTTCAGAGAAGGTGTTTCATTTTTTCACGCTTGGTGTTCAGATAGCGCACATTGTGCGGTGTTGAGGGAAGCACAATCGGCACCCGCTCGACAACTTCAATACCGTATTTATCCAGTCCTTCAATCTTGGCCGGATTGTTGGTGATCAGCCGGATTGTTGTCATTTTGAGGTCTTTAAGAATTTGTGCACCGATACCGTAGTCGCGCAAATCGGCGGCAAAACCGAGCTGAACGTTCGCTTCAACCGTATCCAAGCCCTGATCCTGCAGTTCGTATGCATGGATTTTCTTGGTTAAACCGATTCCACGGCCTTCCTGCCGCATGTAAACAAGGGCTCCGTAGCCGTAGTCGCTGATCATCTGCATCGAAAGCTGGAGCTGGGCACCGCAGTCGCAGCGCTGAGACCCGAAGACATCTCCGGTCAGACATTCGCTGTGAACACGCACCAGCGGATAAGGTTTTTCCGGCGTCGGTGCGCCAAGAAACAACGCCAGATGCTCTTTATTGTCATCCACCATTGAGCTGTAAATCCTCAAGTCAAAATCGCCCCAGTCCGTCGGCATTTTCACCTGCCGTTCCATTTGTACCAGATTTTCATGTACATAGCGATATTTGGCAATTTCAGCAACCGAGGTCATTTTCAGCCGGTGCTTCTTCGCAAATTTTATCAGATCGGGCAGACGGGCCATTGAACCGTCGTCATTTGTCACTTCACAGATCACACCGGCCGGCTGAAGACCTGCCATGCGGGTCAGGTCAATGGTAGCCTCCGTATGCCCGGCCCGTTCCAGTACACCGCCATTCATCGCAATCAGAGGGAAAACATGTCCGGGACAAACAAGTTCTTCGGGCCGGGTTTGGGGATTAACCAGCATACGAACGGTATGCGCCCGTTCTGCCGCGCTGATTCCGGTGGTACTGTCTGCCGCATCAACTGAGATCGTAAACGCCGTTTGAAACTTATCGCCTTCGTGCGAGATGTTCATCCGCTTCAGGCCCAGATGTGCAGCCCGCTCTGCCGTAACCGGTACACAGACCAGTCCGCGCGCATGGGTGATCATAAAATTAATCTGCTCAGGTGTGCAGGATTCGGCCGCACAAATCACATCACCTTCATTCTCGCGGTTTTCGTCATCCGTAATCAGAACCATCTCGCCGCTCCGGAATGCCTCAAGAATTTCTTCCATCGAATCAAACAGCTTTTCACTCATTTCAATTCCCCCGTTAAATGCAAAAACCCTGAAGACCACGGGTCTTTCAGGGCAGAAAGGTTTTTGCATTCTATTTATCTTCTTTCATCCAGACTTTACTGTCGGTTGCAGAATCGCACTGCATCTGCCTTTCGGCTCGCGGACTTTACCCCGCGTTTTCTCGGGATGTATCACCGCCGGTCGGGAATTTCACCCCGCCCTGAAGATGGCACTGATTATTGCCATTTAGAGCATGCGTTCAAGCTCTTTCTACCGCTCTTCGAATTCCGCCAGCCCCGTTTCGCGCAGACTGAGGAAGTCGTTTGCACCGTCACGGATTTTCCGACCAATAATGAGATGATCCAGCACTTTGATTTCCATGGTTTTTCCGGCATCGACCAGCTTTCTGGTTATACAAATATCCTGCGCCGACGGTGTAGGATCGCCGGACGGATGGTTGTGTGCCAGGATAATACTCGCGGCGGAATTTTGAATGGCCGGTTTAAAAATTTCGCGCGGATGAACCAGACTGGAATTCAGGGTTCCTTTTGATACTTCGCACGGCGGCCGCATCAACCGGTTTTTTGTGTCGAGCAGCAGTACCCAGAAAACTTCGCGATCAAGACTGCGGGCGCGTTCGCGCAAGACCGCAGCGGCTTCTTCCGGCGAAGCAATGCGCGGATTTTCACCTACATTTTCCTGCACCAGCCGACGCCCTATTTCGAGTGCCGCTTTAAGAATTTTGGCCTTCTCTTTGCCGATTCCGTGGATTCTCTGCAGCTCTGCAACTGAGGTTCGCGAAAGCGCACTGAGTGAGCCGTATTGCATCAACAGTGTTTCAGCTAGTTCAACGACATTGCGCCCGGCAGTTCCGGTCCGCAGAAGCAGCGCAAGCAAATCACCGTCGGAAAGATTTTCAGAGCCGAGCCGGTCGAACTTTTCGCGCGGTTGAAGCGCCTTAGGCAGATCATTCGCCCGCACCTGATAGGCCCCGCCCTCTTCGTTGACACGCTTCTCTAACATAAGAGAAACTTGCCTTATTTAATTAAGAGTTTAAAACATTTTTTTTTAATACAATACGATGTCAGCGGACTTTGACGGCATCCACTTCGATTTCAAAGAGAAGATCATCACGGCAGACATCGGCATGAGAGACCGCCAGCGGGAAGCGAGGAATACCAAGTTCCGCCGCGATACGCCGATAAATCGGCAGATAGTCCATATCCTTGAAGTAAGCGATTCCGCGAAAAAGGTCGCTCCAGCCCATATCGCGCGAATTCAGAATGGCTCTGACGACATCCATTGTTAGCCGGATCTGTTTTTCAGGATCATCCAGATATACCGTCTTCCCGTCCGGATCGATGCTGGCTGTTCCGGAGATCAGCAGGCTGCGGTGCGTCGGGAATTTCATTTCGACGGCACGGCTGAAAGAGCTCTTATAATCAAGCGCAGGATTCTGAAGCGGTGAAATAACTTCGGTAATTTCAACCTGTTTTGTTTTCGGCTGAACGGCGAGAACATCCATCATGATGGCTGCACCAAAAGGATTAGCTGCGCCAATTCCGGTACTGGCCGGAACCATGTGACTAAAGATATCTTTTTCGTTAAAGAAGTCTGTGCGAACCCGGTTGAAGTCGCCGTACCATTCGAGCAGCTGGTCGAGATATATCCAGGTTCGAACTGTGTCGGTGAAGAGGAAGCCGTTTTCTTTGAGAGCGGCTTCCATGATCTTGAAAGCGGAATGGGTCTGCGCCGCACGGGAGGCTTTAAGGTCAGCGGGCAGGATTCCGCGAAGACGGCAGTAACGGGCATGCTTATCTTCATAGGTAAAGCCCACATCGCGACCGGCGAGCCTGACCGGTTGCGGCTTAATGCCGGAAATGGCGACAGCCTGCATAGAGTACATATTACCGTCTTTGCAGGCGTCGCCCTGCAGCCAGACAACGGGCCAGCCGGTGTCGCCGGTTTCCGCAATAAATTCAGGGTAATGCTGCCGACCGGCAAAGACGAACTGGCTGAGAATGGTGGCGTCCCGCTCTTCAGCGGCACGGCTCAGTACCCGGTTCATATTCTGTTCCGATTGAACGGTAATGCAATGCTCGGCATGCGACGGCAGCGTGAGTGTGGCGACATCGGCATCGTAATTTGTTTTTGAGATCTGTGCAGTCAAGGCGCGTCCTTTCATTCAACAATTTGGATTGGAATTGCATCAATAGTGAAATCGGTCGTTTTGCTGTTCATAAATTTCATGATCGGATTGAAGTCCGCATCTTTTGGTGATTTGTTCATCCGGACCGTTCCGTTGAGAAGAACCGTTGCCGTATCGCCAGGTTCAGCATTCGGACTGATATCCAGAATAATAGCACCAGTCTGCCCGGAAAAAGTGCTGGTTCTCAAAGTCAGCCATTCCGGCGGCTCGGCCAATGTCAGTTTTATGCTCTTTTGAGCATTTGCCACCCACTGCGCGGATGCATTAATCACAAGCTGTTTTCCCGGATGGGCACGAAAAAATCCTTCTTTTGGAATGGCCAGAGAAACCGATACCGGTTCAGGTTCGGTCACTTGAACGAGCATCTGCTGAGCGGTTACCAAATGGCGATAGATGAAGGCCTGCATCATATCTTCGGCCGGAACAGCGTGACGACGTACGGTTCTCGATCCGCAGTCTGCAACGCCTTCAATATCAAGAGTCATCATCTGCTCTGCGGCCTTCGGCTTGGCAGTAATCACAATCTTAGCGACATTCGTACCCTCAGGAATCACAGCTCTTTGAAGCTCAATTCCTGACGGTGCGTCACGAACTGAAAATTGTATTTCGCCCGTAAACCCGCCATACCGAATGGCATGAACGGTGGCAATCGCTGTGCCGTTACGCGGAATACGGAGGCTGGACGGGACAACCCGTAATTGAAAATCAGGCTGTTCTTTGCCGATCATCAACCGGTAGGCGTATTCATCACCGCCCTTGTTCTGCTGGTCATCCAACCGCACGAAATAGGTTCCGGTTTCCGGCAGTGTGAAATCGATACGGGAATCAGCTAAATGAGTCAGCAGCCCGGCACTTTTATCTTCTGCATCATCATTCACCGCCAGCACCTGCTGATTCGTGTTAAAAAGCGTCAGACAGGAATCCATCGGTGAACCGAGCCGGCGTGCAATCACTTCAATGGTTTTCTGTTCTCCTTTACGTCCTTTAAAACAGAACCAGTCATGATCGCCGGGTTTTCCGATCAGGCCGTTTATTACAGTATTATTGGTTACGACAATGGCTTCTGAAAACTGATTGTTCGGCTCGGTTTCCGAACAATCGGGCAGTTGCGACACACCGAACGGCTGTCTGTTGGAGATAAGATCGCCTTTTTCGACGTGAATATATTGCGTCTCCGGTGCATCGGAAGTCGTTTTGAGTTTAATTTTTTTACACGGCAGATTGACGCCATAAAGATGAATATCCACTTCGCTGCCGGCCGGTCCGCCTAAAGGAAATATTCTCTCAATGAACGGAAGTTCGCCGATTGAAACACGGTACACAAAATCCTCACGGCCACGGTAAATCGAATCGCGGATTGAAAAAGTATAGTCACCGCTTTCGGGCACGTGATAGACCAGAACCGGATCCGGGTTAAACAGGTAATCATCGTCGTAGGCAACTTCATTGCCTTTTGCATCATAAAGGGTCAGGACGGATTGGAACCAGCCGGGAACTGCATCGGCCAGGTAGGGAACCAGCGAACGCGCTTCCGTCCGGAAAACCAGTGCCTGTCCTTTGAGGGCATGAAAACGGAAAGAGTCGACATCGCCGGGCAGGATCTGACCGTTCACCAGCACCGGCAGGGCCGGCAATTCTTCTGCAGTTTTAACCGAATCATTCGGCTCGATTTCATTGATCTCAGATAATCGCCCGACCTCAAATAGAAGCGGATTCGAAAGTCCGTTAGTGGTAATCACCCTTAACTCATATTCCCCGGGTTTGACGTCCGCCGGCAACGTGATTTCCAGCTTAATCCGCTCGGAAATCTGCGGATTAAACTGCTTTTTGGCTGCCATCGACGGATTCATCTTATCCTGCCGGCGCACTTCGGCAACCATTGCCAGCTCCGGTTCCAGCATTTCAATCTGTTTCTGCATCTGCAACTTCGCCTTGTCATCCGTTGCTTCAGCTATTTTGGCTTCAAGTGTTTCTTTTTTCCGGCGCAGTCCGCCGCCTTCCTTGGAATCATAAATACGCAGATAATCGGTCAACTGGGCTTTAACCGGAATGTCGGAAAGATGAATACCTGCAAAATCCCGCAGGTATTGACCGCCGATCGTAACAGTCAGAGTTGTCCCGGGAGTTGCACCGGACGGATAAACGAACCCGACATGGGGAGCGACAGCGGCAGAAAGCGAACCAACGGATGCCCCCAGCAATAAAAAAACAAGACGGGTTATTTTTTCCATTACATAATCTCCCGCAGCAACCCGCCGCTTTCAACTTTGATGCTGCTGTCAGCCAGCGGAGAGAAAAATGCTGTTTTCCCGTCCGGTGTAGGCAGCTTACCGTTAAAATCAATCCCCAGAAGTTCATAAATGCTGGCAGTCAGGTCCCATGGATAAATCGGCCGATCCGCCACCTCTTCCCCTCTCGAATCAGTTGACCCGATAACATGTCCGCCTCTGAAGCCTCCGCCCGCAACAAGATGAGAAAATGCCTTCCCATAATGACCGCGTCCACCGCTCCACGGAGCATCCCAGTCTACTTTCGGCGTACGCCCGAATTCTCCGCCGCACCATACGATTGTAGAATCCAACAGTCCGCGATCCGAAAGATCCTGTAAAAGAGTCGAAAGACCCCTATCCAGCTCGGGAAGTTTCTGCGACAGGACTTCAAACCCCTTCTTATGGGTGTCCCATCCGGGAGAATTGATGGTAACAAACGGCACCCCGGCCTCCACCAGCTTACGGGCCTGAAGACAGGACTGACCGAACGTGCTGTTCCTGCCATAAGCCGTTCGGAGTGCTTCCGGCTCTTTGGACAAATCGAACGTGTTTCTGGCTTCGCCGAGAATCAGAGAATAAGCGTCCTGTTTATTTTTTGCCATCTGACCAATAAGCGGACTTCCTTCCATGGCAAGGGCAAACGTATCAAGATCTTTAAGCAGTGTGCGACGTCCCTGCTGCCGGATATCCGTGATGCCTTCCGCAACGACGCCTTCAACTGCAAACGGTGTTTTTGCCGGATCGCCGCCGGTCGCAAACGGCTGATATTTTGACCCGAGGAACCCGGCTTCTGAAAAACGTCCCTGCGGCTTGGTAAGAGCAACGTAAGGAGGAATCAATCCCTCATAACCAGCGCCGTAGCCTTTTTTATATGAAAGAACAGCCCCGACCGCCGGGTTGACAACCCCGTCAACCGGTTTGGTGCCGGTCATAACCATATACGAAGCAATTTCGTGCGCATTGCTTCCATGCGTCATGCTGCGGAGCAAGGAATACTTATCTGCCATCTTCGCCAGCAGCGGAAGAGTCTGCCCGATCCGGATACCGCTTACGTTTGTATCAATCGGCTTATCAAATTTTCCGAAATAATCGTAGCCGGCGTCAGGTTTCGGGTCAAACGAGTCCAGATGACTGGGGCCTCCCCACAGCCACACCTGAATTACCGACTTGGCTTTTGCCTTAACCGGATTGATCGCCCCGGCGGCTTTGAGAATGCACCAGTCGGAAAGCATCAGCCCGGCTGCGCCGAACATACCCAGCCGTAAGGCGTTGCGTCGTGTAATGGCCAGAGATGGATTTGTTTTTGTATTCATAGCCTTCCCCTGTTGTCAGTGCTTAAGAATAAACTCACTGGTATTGATCAACGCCCACGCTAAATCATAAAAACCGTTTTCGGCCCGGTCAGACGAAGAAATATAATCCATCGCAATTTTCTGTTCTTCCGGCGAAGGCACCCGGGACAGGATTTCCAGATAAAGCAGGTTTACGCGATCTTTACTTTCAGGTGCCGAAGTCATCAGCTTGCGGAGCCGCGGTCCTTTCATAATTTTATTCTGAATATGCGAAGAATTCAGCAGATGCAACGTCTGAAAAACGGACACGTTATTGTTACGGTCTGACTCAAGCGAAGAGTCCCGCCCCGGCCTCCCGAACATTTCCAGAAACGAGGATTTGATACTGCCGTCCGCCAACGTAATCGTCCGTTGAGTCGAAGGAACAAAAGTAAACGGCTCCGGAATGGCACTGGAGTACTCCTCGCCGGTACCGGTAATCTGACCAATCGCATCGATCAGCACTTCGGCATCCAGCCGGCGGGCACGGTAATGAGAGAATCCGGCTTCATCAGCTAAGTTTTCGGGCGTTGGCCTTGAAAGAAAACTGATAGGTAGACCAGATAGGAGTAACCGGTAAATGTGCCGAAGATCATACTTACTCTCAACCAGTTCTTTTCCGAGATAAGCCAGCAATTCCGGACTCCAGGCCGGATTGTCAGGACGAATATCATCCGCTTCGTGAATAATGCCCCGTCCCATCGTCAAACCAGATACGGTTAACAATGGCTTTGGAAAACCAAGGATTATCCGGCGGGTCAGCCAGTCGGCAAATGCAATGCGGGGATCGTCGAATTGTCCATCTTTAACGGACTGCCACCGATCGGTGTCGGCAGGACAGGTGCTTTTGTGGCTGGATTAAGAAACTGCTTTCCCGGATCGGAAAAAACAATTTCCTCTTTCCATTCATCCGTCTTCTTATAAGCCACCTTGGAAAAAAAGCGATCCATGCCCAGCGTTTGATCATCAGTCCATCCGGATTTTCAAGCCGGACGCCCATAAAACAAAGCTACGGCATCAAAAATCTTACGCGGCGTCCGCTCCTGAAACAGCCGGTAAGTTAGCAGACATCACGGAAGTTGCTTCCGTTTGCTGTGAGTAAAGCCCGGGCGAATTGATCATACGGCATATTACGGCGGAACGCGTCACGAAGCCAAATCTGATAGGCCTGTACCGCATTCATCCACAGGTTGCTCGTAAACTCAGATTTCACCGTAACAGATCGCACCACTTCCAGTGTCCAGTAATCAGCAAACTCCGGACGCTCAAACAGCTTTATCAATCAGTTCTGAACGCTTATTCGGGCTGCGACTGGACAGAAACTTGCGGACTTCATCAGACGTAGGCAACGTACCGAGTACATCAAAATAAACGCGGCGAATGAATACGGCATCGAACAAAGTTCGGAAGGTGGAAAGCCGGTTTCAGATTGTTTGCAGAAACCAGCTTATCAATCTGGTTTTGCGGCAGAAACGGCTTGCGAGCCGAACGGCACTAAAAATGCAGCGATCAGTAAAATGACCCGCCATATGTTTCATACAGTCCCTCTGGTTACAATCCATTCGTATATAACGCCTGTCACCGCAAAATTGCAAAACATCCGGAAAATTATACTAAAAATCACTTTTTAGATACAAAAAAACCGCTCCGGAACCCGGAGCGGTTATCAATTTTTGATATCTGGTAGCCTGAGTTACACCTGCAAAGCCATCAAAAACTCGGCATTGCTCTTGGTTTTCTTCAGCCGGTTAATAAGCAACTCCATGGCCTCGACAGCCGGAACATCTTTAAGTGCCTTGCGCAACGTCCAAATCCGGGCCAGCTCTTCTTTATGAAGCAGAAGCTCTTCCTTGCGCGTACCGCTCTTCTCGATATTAATCGCCGGGAAAATGCGTTTCCCGACCAGGTCGCGGTCCAGCGCCAGCTCCATGTTGCCGGTACCTTTGAATTCCTCAAAGATAACTTCATCCATGCGACTGCCGGTATCGACCAGTGCGGTCGAAATAATCGTCAGACTGCCGCCGCCTTCGATATTGCGGGCTGCACCGAAAAAGCGTTTCGGTTTATGCAGCGCATTAGCGTCCACACCGCCGGAAAGAATCTTTCCGCTGTGCGGCTGAATCGTATTATAAGCACGCGCCAGGCGGGTAATACTGTCGAGCAGAATGATAACGTCTTCGCCGTTCTCAACGCGGCGTTTAGCCATTTCAATCACGATCTCAGCAACCTGAACATGGCGCTCCGGATGCTCATCGAAGGTTGAAGAAAGAACTTCAGCCTTCGTCGTACGCTGCATATCCGTCACTTCTTCCGGACGCTCATCAATCAGCAGAATGATCAGCTTGGCATCCGGATTATTCGCTGAAATGCTGTTGGCGATTTTCTGCAAAAGCACCGTCTTGCCGGTGCGCGGCGGCGCAACGATCAGTCCGCGCTGTCCTTTACCGATCGGTGTTGCCAAATCCATCACACGCATCGAAATTTCGTCGGCGGTGGTTTCGAGGCCAAGGCGTTCATCCGGGAAAACCGGCGTGAGATTTTCGAACGGTATGCGGGTAAGGTTTTTCTCCGGAGCATTGTTGTTAACCTTGTCCACCGACAGCAACGCAAAGAACCGTTCCTTCGGACGCGGCGAACGGATCGGCCCTTCAATCAGGTCGCCGGTACGCAGACCGAAACGGCGGATCTGTGAGGGAGACACATAAATATCTTCGGGATTCGGCAGGTAATTGTTTTCCGACGAACGCAGGAATCCGAACTTATCCGGAAGAACTTCGAGAATACCGCGGCAGAGGGCTTCGTTACCCCAGCGAATCTGGGTTTTCAGAATTTCAAAAATCAGTTCGTGCTTGCGCAGGCCGGCCGGATCTTCAATCGAATAGCTTTCGGCAAGTTTCTTAAGTTCCGGAATTTCCGTAACCTGAAGTTCGAAAAGTTTTAAAGTCGGCATTTTTTTTGCCGGTACGTCTGATACGCGTTCCTGCTCGTCACCGTTACCGCAGCCGTTCCCATTGCCGTAGCCGCCACGGTTTCCGTTACCGTCATTCATATTACGTCCATGATGGCGGGGATTATTGCGATTATTCTGCCGACGATTATTGTCCGGACGTTGTCCGCTGTTCTGCCTCGGCCCGCGATCGTCCTGCCGGCGACCATAATCCTGCCGCAGCCCCCGGTCGTCCTGTCGCTGTCCTCGATCATCCTGCCGGCGATCCTCGTCCTGCCGGCGATCGCGGTCATCCGGTAGCTGTTCGTCATTTTGCCGGCAGCCAAGATCATCTGTGTTTTCTGCCTGAGGAATAAATCGTTCGACTTCTGTTGCCGGTACTGGCTCAACCATAGGAGCCTCAATTGGTGGTTTCGGCGCTGCAACCTTGGCGGCCCGTGGAGCCCGTGGAGTTTTTACCGGTTTCGCGACATGTTCCTGTTCTTCACTCATAGATATTCCTCTTCTCACACCTGATCTTCTCAACAACACTCATTATCCGGTTACGCAGCATCTCCGGCGTTCCACCGTTTTCGATCACAAAATCCGCCCTGGCCGCTTTTTCCGGCTGCGGCATCTGCGCCGCAATCCGTTTTTGCGCCGCTTCTTTCAGCATCCCGCGCTTTTCCAGCCTTTGAAAAACCTGTTCTTCCGGAGCCGTCACACAGATCACGGCATCCCAGCCTTTCGTCCAGCCCGCTTCAACCAGAAGCGGTACCAGCACAGCGGCATCCTCCTGAGCCTCACGGCACTCCGCGATCCATTCCTGCGCAACCGCAATCACCGCCGGATGAACCAGATGGTTGAGTTCTTCGCGCGCCGAAGGATCATCAAAAACTTTTTTGCCGAGCTTTGCCCGGTCAATCTCTCCATCCGCCGCCAGAATCGCATCGCCGAAATGTTCAACTACCGCCATGTAAACAGGACGTCCCTTTCCCATCAGCTCATGCGCCAGAAAATCACTATCCAGCACCTTGAAGCCTTCTGAGGATAAAATGCGACCTGTTTCGGTTTTCCCGCAGGCAATACCACCGGTAATGCCTAGAATAATCGATTGAGGTGAATTCATAAATTGTGGAGGACAAACTGGAACCCGGTCGACTGAAAAATGTTCGGTGAAAATCAGAAAACGGGATAAGACACCGGAATGCGAGAAATAGTTACTTCAACCCCTTGGAATGTCAACCCTGTTTACTGAGCATCGAGATAATTCTGCAGGATAATCTGCGCGGCCACTTTATCCACCACGCCCTTGCGCCGTTTTCCGTTGAGCCCCGCCTCGCGCAAAGCGTTATGTGCACTCACTGTGCTCATCCGCTCATCCCATTCAAAAACCGGCACATTGGTTCGGGTCTTTAGCTTCTCAATAAAATTCCGGACCTTCTCCGTTGCGGAGCCGTACGAACCGTCCATATTGCGCGGTAAGCCAACGACAATTTTTTCGATCTGGTGTTCGGCAATTAGAGCGACGATCTGATCCAGACCCGCATTTGTACTGTCGAGAACGCAAAGCGATGAGGCCAGAAATCCCGTCGGATCGCTCAGCGCAACGCCGATCCGCACATCCCCGTGATCGATGCCAAGTACGCGCCCCATTATCTATAGCGCTCCGTTTCAATGCGGTGTCTTTCAAGCGGCTTGGTTTTCTCGATACCTTTCTCGATCGCGTGCCGGCCCATTGGTTCCAGCCTCAAAACCGCCGCCACAACCAGCAGCGTGACCGTCCAGCCGATCAATGCCGTGACATAACTTCCTTTTTGAAAAAGAACCGTTAACGGCAACACTACAATTAAAACTGCTATGGCCGGCACTGCCAGCGGAAGCCACCACGCTTGAAATCGAAAGAACGGCAAGAGTGCCAGTGATGCTATACTGATCACAAGACCGGCCGAAGTCAGCAGAACACCGGTCGTATAAAAAGCTCCGATGGCACCCAGACTGGTACTGACCCGGCTTAACGCCAGTGCACCAAGCAGCACACAGAGCGCAACCACCAGATAGGTTTCATTCGGAGTCGACCTGCCGAAAAAATGCAGCAGCAACCCGTAAAATTCCCGCAGCCATATCTCCATGATTTGACCCCCTGTTAAAGCAACTGATCGTAAGATCCCTGCTTTCGCAGTTGCGCCAGCATTTGCTTAATCTCCTGAGCCTTTTCCTTCGGACAGACCAGCGTCACGCCCTCCGCCTGCACAACAATAAGATTTTCCGCTCCGATCACCGCCGTCAGCCGGTCTTTGGAATAAATAATGTTATTCTTCGAATCAATCTGCTGGCAGTTGCCGATCAGCGTATTACCGCCCGCGTCCTGCGGAAAGTGACTTTCCAGCGCAGGCCATGAACCCACATCGTCCCACGCAAAAGTTCCGCAGGCCATCACAATGTTATCCGCCTTCTCCATCAGCGCGTAGTCCACCGAAATTTTTCCAAGTGCCGGATAGGTTTTTTCCAGCCCGACGGAAATTTCGCCACACTTCGCGTGGGCGGTCAGCTCATTCATCAACCTTTTCATTTCCGGACAGTGCGCCGCAAACGCTTTCCCGAGAGTCGGAACCGACCAGATGAACATACCGGAGTTCCAGAAAAACTTTCCGCCCGCCAGATATTCCTGAGCCTTCGGCAAAGCCGGCTTCTCAACAAACCGGACGGCCTTCTTAAACTGGACACCTTCGGCCTTCGCGAAATCCGCGCCGGACTCAATGTACCCGAAGCCGGTACTCGGAAACGTCGGCTGAATGCCGATCGTCACCAGAATCTCATTCTGTTCAGCCAAATCCATTCCGCCACGCAGTGTCGCTTTGAAAACATCCAGATCGCCCATTACCTGGTCGGCGGTCAGAACAGCAAACACCGCATTCGGATCGCGCGCGCCGACCAGCGCACCGCCGCAGGCCACAGCCGCCGCCGTATCGCGACCGATCGGCTCACCGACAATATTCTCTGGCGGAAGCATCGGCGCTGCCGCACGCGTCGCCTCAACCAGGTCGGCATTCGTCACCACAAAAACATTTTCCGGCGGAATCAACCCGGCGAGCCGTTCAACCGCCTGCGCAATCAGCGCCTTATCGCCCACCAGCGCCAGCAGCTGCTTCGGATGCTTCGACGTACTCAGCGGCCAGAACCGCTCGCCCTTCCCGCCCGCCATAATCACTGCATATCGTCCTGCCATTTAAATCTCCTTTACTGCTTTGACCATTTCGGCGACGAAGGCGGCGGCATCGGCGCGACCGTCGGGTGTATGCGGGTTGTTGTGGAATTTATTGACGATGGCGCTGCCGACAACGACGGCGTCGGCGAATGAAGCGGCTTCGGCGGCCTGCGCAGGCGTGCCTATACCGAAGCCGAGTGCAACTGGAAGTTTGGTGTGTGTTTTGATTTTTCCGACCAGTTCGCGCGCGCCCTCGGCGATGGAATCGCGCACTCCGGTGACGCCTTCGCGGGAAACGCAGTAGACAAATCCGTTGGCATCCTTGACGATCTGTTTGATCCGTTCTTCGGGCGTCGTCGGCGTGATCAGCGAAATGTTGTTCAGGTTGGCACCGGAAATAAATTTTTTGTACGGGCCGGATTCTTCACGCGGCATATCGAGAATCAAAAAGCCGTCAATGCCTGCCGCCGAAGCTTCGTTCATGGCTTTTTCAAATCCGCGGGCGTAAAGCGTGTTGAGGTAGGCGTAGAAAATCATCGGGATCTGTGAGCGCTCGCGGATTCGGGCGACCATGTTCATCACCCCGTCGAACGTTGCGCCGGCGGCCAGTGCGCGAGTGGCTGAGTCCTGGTTGACGCGTCCGTCGGCCAGCGGATCGGAGAACGGCAGACCGAGTTCGACCAGATCCACGCCGGCGTCTTCAAGGCGCAGGACGATATCTACCGTATCGTCGAGTGTGGGATCTCCAGCGCCGATGTAGGCGATAAATCCTTTTTTGCCCTGCTTTTTGAGGGCTGCGAATTTCTGGTCAACGCGTGTTTTTTTCATGGATCAATCTGCTGAAAGCTTTTTTTCTATTTCGCGGATATGACGGGCGATATCATTCAGACGGAATTCAATGGAATTGAGAACCCAGAACTGGAAGTGTTCCACTTTGGTGCCTTTATGGATCATCCAGATGATCTTTACAGAAATCAGCAGCACGGCTACTTCCAGCAAAAAGGTCTGCGGCAGTGCGATTCGCAGGTGAAAAACATGCCGCAAAAAATCAAATGAACAAAGAAGCACCAGAGCGAAAATAAAAAGTATATTGATAACATGGTCGCGCCGCTGAGACTGTACGCCGCCGATCTGCCCGACCAGAAGCCGAATGCGTTCTTTTTCTTTGCGGAACTGTTCCAGTTCCTCCATCAGTGCACTGTGATCAGCTTCCGATACCGGATTTTCGTTCATTTCCCCTCCAGAAATTTGCGAATGAGCAGCGCACGTTTAATGTCACGTTCTTCCGGACTCAGAGCAGATCCGGCTTCTTTCTGCAGGTGCGCTGGATGAATCTGAATGAAAAGGCGATCGATTTCACGGCGTGCCATCTTCGGCAGCAGACCGAAGTCCACACCCATCCGCAACGCGGAAAGCAGGTCGAGCGCTTCGCCGGTGGTCATCAAAGCGGCGTTGGCAAGAATGCCGTAGGCGCGGCCGACGTGATCTTGCACACGGATTTCCTGCGTGCTCATCAGCCGGATGCGCGCATTTTTTTCGTGTTCAATCACTTCGAGCACAATCTGTTCGAGGTTGGAGATAATTTCCGGTTCCGGACGGCCGAGTGTGATCTGGTTGGAAATCTGAAACATATGCCCGGATGCTTCGGAACCTTCACCCCACAACCCGCGCACAGTCAGACCGATTTTTGAAACCGCGTTGATCACCGGCTTGATCTCTTCCGTCAGAACGAGTCCCGGCAGATGAAGCATGACGCTGGCGCGCAGGCCGGTTCCGACGTTCGAAGGACAGGCAGTGAGATAGCCCAGCTTGCTGGAAAAGGCATAAGAAAGACTCTGCTCCAACGCATTGTCCAGTTCATCCGCCACTTCCCAGGCTTTCTGAAGATTCATTCCCGACTGAAGCGACTGTAAACGAATATGGTCTTCTTCGTTCACCATCACCGCACAGCATTCATCCTCATTAACAAATACGCCGCTGCCCGTCTGACGTTCCGCCAGTTCGCGACTGATCAGATGTCGTTCAAAAAGCAGCTCGCGATCAAGAGCATTCAGCTCATCCATCCGCCAGCGTAAAAAGCTTTTACTGTCCGGTACGCCGTCGAACGCCAGCAGAACCTCGTTCCAAACACGGTTGCGAATCTCTTTCGAGGCCCAGCCGGGAAATGTGGTATCGCGCAGATTGCGGGCAAGCCGGACGCGGCTGCTGATAACCGGTCCTTCGTCCGGACCGGTTTCAAGCCAGCCGCCGTGGCGCTGTAAAAGTCCGTCAAGGGTCATTTCTTACCCCCTTCATCCTGAGCAACGCCTTCGTCGCGGCATTTTTTAATCTGATCGCGCAGTTTGGCTGCCTTTTCAAAATCCTCGTGGGCAATCGCCGCTTCGAGTTCTTTCTGCAGCCGGGCGATTTTTGATTTCATCCGCGTCTGCACACCTTCTCGCGCCGGAATCTTGCCGAAATGCTGGCCGCTGTGGTGCATCGCCTTAATCGCCATCGTCAGCTCCGCCATAAAGGTTTTATAGCATTCCGGGCAGCCGAGGCGTCCGGTTTTACGGAATTCCTCGCGCGCCATGCCGCAGCGCGGACAGGCCAGACTCAGTTCGCTGGCAATATTCTTTTGCGGCCCGCTTAATCCCATCAGGATGTCCGTGATAGAAATCGGGCTGTTGAGGTCAATACCTTGCGCCCTAGCATGCTCCTCACAGAGATGAACCTCTTTCATCTCTCCGTTGACCACCTGCGTCAGGTGAACGACCGCTTCTTTGTCGCAGAGATCACACTTCACAGGAACCCCTTTATTCAACCGGTGTGCCGTTATTATTCACGAAATCGCGATAAGCCTTAATCAGCTTTTTGGTAGCCGGGCCGGGGTGGCCGGTACCGATTATCCGTTTGTCGAGTTCGACCACCGGAATGACTTCTGCCGCGGTGCCGGTCAGAAAAACTTCATCCGCCGTCCAGAGCTCGTAGCGTGTTATAACCGTTTCCTGAACATCCATGCCCAGCTCGCGAGCCAGCTGCATCACCTTGTCGCGCGTAACGCCTTCCAGCGCGCCGCACCAGGTCGGCGGAGTTATCAGCTTATTGCCTTTGATGGCGAAAACGTTATCACCGGAAGCTTCCGCAACAAACCCCTGCGAGTTAAGCAAAAGACATTCCATCACTCCGGCGTTGATCGCTTCGATCTTGGCCATGATGTTGTTCAGGTAGTTCAGGCTTTTGACGCGCGGGTTGACCGCTTCCGCCATATTCCGGATCGTTGCGGCAGTGATGATCTTCATTCCTTTTTCATACAGCTCGGCCGGATAAAGCTGGATATCCGCGGCGATGATGATGACCTGTGCCGTTTTGCACTGGTACGGATTAAGTCCCAGATTGCCGACACCGCGCGTGACGACATGGCGCATATAACCGTTTTTCAGCCCGTTGGCTTTGCAGGTTTCGATCGTCGCTTTTTTCAATTCCTCTTTGGTCATGCCGACATTCAGATTGATCACCTTGGCAGAATCAAGCAGCCGATCCATGTGTTCATCGAGGAACGCAACACGGCCGTTATAAACCCGAGTACCTTCAAAAACGCCGTCACCGTACAGCAGACCGTGGTCAAAAACCGAAACGACCGCATCTTTTTCATCAACCAGTTTACCATTTAAAAAAATTTTCATAATCCGTCCCTATTCTTCCAGTTTTCCGTCTTTCAAAACCAGTTCGCGCTGACAGCGCCCGGCTACCTGCTCGTTGTGGGTTACCATAATCAGCGTACGTTGTGCAGATTGCGCTAAATCAAAGAGGTTGTTCAATATATTTTCGCCGGTATGCGAATCCAGATTACCGGTCGGCTCGTCCGCGAGGATCAGATCCGGATCATTCATCAGAGCCCGGGCAATCGCCACCCGCTGCTGTTCACCGCCGGAAAGCTCCATCGGACGGTGATCCATCCGGCCGGCCAGCCCGACCTGTTCAAGCAGATATTCAGCCCGGGACTTCACATCGGTCTCGTTCCCAACCGCCATCGACGGCAGAATTACGTTCTGGCGAACATCCAGTTCCGGAAGCAGATGGTAACTTTGAAATATAAAGCCGCACCGTTTAGCACGAAAGGCCGCGCGCCGCGCCGGGTTCATTTTACAAAGACTGGTCTCTTCGAAAAAAATGTCGCCCGCATCCGGCCGGTCGAGTCCGCCGAGAATATGCATCAGCGTACTCTTGCCGGCGCCGCTCGCGCCCATAATCGAAACCGTCCCGCCTCGTTTAATCGACAGCGACACGCCATGCAGCACTTCCACCGCGCGCTTACCGATGTGGTAGGTTTTATGAACCTCTTCGGCTCTCAGAATTATTTCACTCATTGCGCAAAGCCTCCACAGGTTCAAGACGTGCGGCGCGCCAGGCGGGAACAAGACCGGCGAGCGTGCAGATAACCAAAACGGTAGCGCAGACAGTGACGACATCCTGCACCGTCGTGTGCGACGGAATCTGGCTGAGCTGGTAAAGCTCTTTCGGAAGCAGATCCACACGGAACTGCGAAGAAATAAAGTTGAGCAGCTCATTGCGGTACTTCAATGCCATCAGACCAAGCCCCAATCCCATTCCCGTGCCGATAACACCCTGAACCATTCCGATCCAGAGGAATATGGCTACAATCCGGCGGTTGGAGAATCCGATGGCTTTCAGAAGTCCGATTTCATGCGTCTTCTGCACTGTCAGGGTGATCAGCGTATTGGTGATTCCAAACGCCGCGACGATGGTGATAAAGATCAACAGGAAAAACATCATGTTCTTCTCGGTCTGAAGCGCAGTAAACAGCTGTCGGTTCAGATCAATCCAGGTCTGCGCTTCAAAGTACGGACCAAGCGCCTTATGAATATCACGGGCGACAGCCGGCGCCTGCATGGGATCGGCTGTCATCACCTGAACACTATGGACTCCCTGTTCCACATTATAAATTGTTCGTGCGGTCTGGAGTGAAGTCAGCACATAGCCGGAATCAATTTCATACATGCCGACTTCAAAGATGCCGCTGACGGTCAGCTCTTCCGGCAGACGGAACTCGTCCTTCGACACAAAATTCTGCGGTGAATAGACCAGCAGTTTGTCGCCCATCCGCAAACCGCAGCGCAGTGCAAGATCGCGGCCGACAACAATCTGGCCGTAGCCGACGGAAAACTCTCCTTCGACCATGTGATTCGGTACCTGACTGACGGTTTTTTCCAATTCAGGATCAATCCCGCGCAACTGCGCCGGCTGAGCATTGCCGCCGACCTGCACAAAAACCAGTCCTTCCAGATTAGGCGCAGCACCGGTCACACCTTTAACCTTCTTCAGAGCGCTGAGAACCTTTTCAGGCTGGCGTACTACGCCGCCGTATTCAGAAACTTTGACATGCGCGTTGAAGCTGAGAATCCGCTCACGCCATGTTTCGTCAAACCCGGTCATCACCGAAAGAACAATGATGAGCACTGCCACGCCGAGGGTGACCCCAAGCAGCGAAAGCAGCGTAACGACCGAAAGAAACGACCGTTTGGGCTTTAGATACTTAAACGCCAGAAATAAGGAAAAAGACTGTTTCATGAATGAGCGGCATCATACGCAGACATGCGCTGAAAGCAAAGTTTCAGTATCCGGAAAAACGACCGCTTCCTATCCGCTATACGAAACCGCCGCAGATTTCCGGATAAGGAAAAATACGGCGAAAAGAAGTGGTGCACCCATCAGGAGTCGAACCTGAAACCTTCTGATTCGTAGTCAGATGCTCTATCCAATTGAGCTATGGGTGCGTCAAAGAAGCGCAGAATGTACTTTGTGGACTCCGGCGAATCAACCGCAAAAACCAAACTATTTTGCAGCAGCCTTGAGTGCGTCGATTTTGTCGGTTTTTTCCCACGGAAACTGAGGCCGTCCGAAGTGCCCGTAAGCGGCGGTTTCTCGGTAACTCCAGCCCTTCGGCGTCAGAAGTCCCAGTTCTTTAATGAGCCTGGCTGGGCGGAAATCGAAGATTTCCCCGGAAGAAACGATGGCTTCGAGCCGGTTGTCTTCCAGTTTGCCGGTGCCGTATGTGTCGACATTGATGCTGAGCGGCTTGGCGACGCCGATGGCATACGCCACCTGAACTTCGCATTTTTTCGCCAGTCCGGACGCAACAATGTTCTTGGCGACATAGCGTGCATAATAGGCTGCGGAACGATCAACTTTAGACGGATCTTTGCCGGAAAAGGCTCCGCCGCCATGGCTGCCGACGCCGCCGTATGTATCAACAATGATCTTGCGGCCGGTCAGTCCGGCATCGCCATGAGGGCCACCAATGACAAATTTGCCGGTCGGATTGATGAAATATTCAACATTGTCTTTAAGCAGACCGGTCGGGCCCAGCACCTGCTGTACGACTTCAACCAGGTCTTTGCGGATTTGTTCGAGCGGAACGTCGGCCGTCTGATGCGAGATAACTACGGACGTGATGTGATGCGGCTGACCGTTGACGTATTTGATGGAAACCTGAGACTTGGAATCCGGGCGCAGATAAGGAATGGTTCCGGCCTTGCGGATTTTCTGCAGTTCATCAAGGAGCAGATGGCTGTAATAAACCGGTGCCGGCATCATGGCGGCGGTTTCATCCGAGGCGTAGCCGAACATCATGCCCTGATCGCCTGCGCCCTGCTCCAGAAAGAGTCCGCGGCCTTCGTCCACACCTTGTGCGATGTCAGGAGACTGGCTGTGAAGACGGCAGATGTACTCAAAGGTATCAGCGCAGAACTCAAGTTCTGTACGGTCGTAGCCGATTTCACGGACGACTTTGCGGGCGATAGCTTCCGGGTTGATCTTATCCCAGCCTGAGCAGGTGATTTCACCGGCATTAACCACGAGATTTGTGCTGACCAGTGTTTCACAGGCAACGCGGCTTTTGGAATCCTGCGCAAGGCAGGCATCAAGAATGGCGTCGGAAATCTGATCGCACACTTTATCAGGATGGCCTTCTGAGACCGATTCAGAGGTGAAAACATGATCCACATTGATTTTGCTCATACCGCAGGTTCCTCTCTATCAATTCGTTTATCCGGATTGATGAATTTCGGTTTAATGTACCTGCTTCAGCTGATCAACTCAAGAATTTCCGGCGACGTTTTTGCCAGCAGTTCGCGGCATTGGGTCAGAATATCTTCTGCAGTGCAGGTCTTCATTGCATTCTCGGCCAGCTCACGACATTCGGAATAATGCAGGTTGCGAACCACCTCTTTAACCATTGGTACAGAAGGCGGACTGATACTGAGCTCATCCACACCAAGCCCGATAAGCAGCGGGACCAATTCGGGAGTCGCAGCCATCTGCCCGCAGACAGCAACAGGAATACGGAAGGTATGCCCAGCCAGAACGGTCTGCTGGATGAGTTTAAGAATGGAAATATGGGTCGGCATATACAGATGGGCAACATTTTCATTCACCCGGTCAACCGCCAGCGTGTATTGAATCAGGTCATTGGTGCCGATACTGAAAAAGTCGACATGCGGCGCAATAATATCGGCCGTCAGTGCAGCGGACGGTATTTCAATCATAACCCCGACCGGCAGTTTTTCTGCACAGGGAAGTCCCTCTCTGTTGAGTTCCTGCCGGCATTCCTCCAGAAGCCGGTTGGCCTCAAGCACTTCGCCAAGACAACTGACCATCGGATACATCATTGATATATTACGTCCGGCGGCGGCGCGCAAAACAGCCCGCAGCTGTGTTTTAAAAAAAACAGGATTTGCCAGACAAAACCGAATGGCGCGACAGCCGAGAAACGGGTTGAGCTCAGGCGCAATTTTCAGGGTAGATAAAAATTTATCTCCGCCAAGATCAAGCGTACGGATAACTACGTTGTCGGGAGCGCATTGATCGGCTACTTCGCTGTAGACGCGGGTCTGCTCGTCTTCATCCGGCGGCTTAACTTTATCGAGAAAAAGAAACTCCGTCCGGAAAAGACCGACTCCTTTGGCTCCGTATTTCGTAATGCCTGGAATTTCAGACGGCAGTTCAATATTTGCGGCAATCGGCACATAATAGCCGTCTTTGGTTTCGGACGGCTTATCTTTCAGTGTTTCAAGTTCACAAAGAATCAGTTTCTGATCTTCCGCTCTTTGCGCATAGGCAAGAAGGCGTTCAGAGGACGGACGAAGAACTACCTGCCCTTTACCGCCATCAACAAGCACGGTCTCTCCAGAACTCACCTTGGTGCTGATATCGTGTAACCCGACGACCGCCGGTACTTCAAGCGCACGAGCCATAATCGCGGTGTGTGAAGTAGAACTGCCAACATCAGCAATAAGCGCCTGAACGATAGTACGGTTCATGCCCGCCGTATCGGAAGGTGAAAAATCGTGCGCAACGGCAATGCACGGGCGTTCAAGCTGATCCATGCGGTCCATCCGTTCGCCGGCAAGATTTTTGACAATACGTCGGGTGACATCGCGCACATCGGCAGCCCGTTCGCGCAGATAATCATCCTCAACCCGGTTAAGCATTCCGATGTAACGTTCGGCAACATCGTTCAGAACGACTTCGACATTAAGGTGCCGTGCGCGCAGATCACGGATGACTTCTTCGACAAAATACCGGTCATCAACAACCAGCAGATGGGCATCAAAAATACTAGCGTGTTCTTCGCCGAGCTCTGAACTTACTTTGCGCTGAATCTCGGCAATTTGATGGCGGGTTTTAATGAGCGCTTCTTCAAAGCGGGCGATTTCAAGCGGCACATCCCGCTCGCTGATGGTGCGTTCCGGAACCGCCGCACCTTCCTGCGCAAACACCACAACTTCGCCGACCGCAACACCGGGCGACACTCCGATACCTTGCAGGACAAGTTCGCCGGAGAAGTCTGTGGTTTTTTCGGGCACGTTACTCCTCGAAGAATTTATTCTCAAAGAGTGCTGCGATTTCAAGCAGAGCTGCTTCGGCGTCATGGCCGACAGCACGAACAACCAGCCGGGAGCCCTGATGCCCCTCTATGGTGAGCAGCCCCATGATGCTCTTCGCCGAAACCTCCGCACCTTTCCGTCCAATTGAAATATCGCAGGAAAACTTACCGGCGGCTTTAACCAGCAGCGCGGCAGGCCGCGCATGAATACCGTATTTGTTCAGTACCTCAAACTCACGTGATATGGTTTTTTGTTCAGCCATTATTTTGCCGCCTTGCGAAGAAAACGTCCGATTATCTTTTCATCCAGCTCTTTAGCCGCATCATGTCCAAGCATCTTCAGTTTATAGTTTAATGCGGTTGCTTCAACAATATTTGCCATGTCGCGGCCAGGGCTGACCGGTAGCGCATAATAAGGAAATTTGATCCCAAGCACTTCAATTTCGCCGGGCTGAATACCGGTACGCTCTTCATCGGCGTCGTTTTTATAAGGATGCAGATTGATCACTAGATCAAGCATGGCATCGCGCCGGATCGCCGACACACCGTAAAGACTGGGCACATGAACGATGCCGACACCGCGGATTTCCATATGGTAACGCGTCAGTTCATGGGCAAAAGCCATCACACCTCCGCCAACCCGCACAACCTCGGTCACATCATCAGCCACCAAACTGTACCCGCGCCCGATTAAAGAAAGAGCCGTTTCGCTTTTACCGATTCCCGCCTGCCCCTGAAGCAGCACGCCGATGCCCATAATTTCAAGCATCGTGCCTTGAATCCGGTCGCGCGGAGCCGTCAGCTCCTCCAGGATCAGGGTGCACTCATTGATAAAATGACTGGTGATCATCGTCGTACGGAACAGCGGCGTTCCGTACTCTTCAGCCAGCGCCCGGAGCTCCGGAAGCGGATTACGGTTCCTGGAGATGATCACGCCGGGAACATTTTTATCAAACATTTCGCGCAGCCGCGCTTCGCGCTCTTCGGACGTTAAACTTTTAAGATAGGTAAATTCGGCCAGTCCGAACACCTGAAGCCGGCGCTGGGCGAAATACTGAAAGAAGCCGGTCAGTGCGAGTCCCGGACGATTGAGGGCCTTTTCTTCAATCTCACGATCCAGCCGCCCTTCGCCCCACAGCAGTTCGAGCGAAAGGCGGGAAGACCCGGCATCCAGCAGTTCTTTCAGTGTAATCGCCACAGTCCTGGTTCCTGTTTAACGCTCAGGATGATGGTGAACATCCTGGATTTTCTGGCGCAGTTTGCGCAGCTGATGCTCAGCTTTTTCAAGAGCTTCATCAATGGCGGTGAACAGGTTTTCAGAAGACGATTTGCCTTCCACATGAATATTTTTACCCTGTACCAGCACCTCTGCCATATGCTGAAGTTTCTGCTGATCCAATACAACACGCACGTCTTCGACGCGCGGGAAATCAACCAGAGTCCGCTCGATTTTGCCGTAGATATGCTCCCGGATTCCATCCGAGATCTCAATATGCCGTCCTGTGATATGTACTTGCATGAGCTTCTCCTTTCTCTGTTACATACTGAACCGCGGGCCCAGATACAGCTCGCGGCTCATCTCGTCATTAACCAAAAATGAACTGGCGCCTTCGCGCAGCACCTTGCCTTCGCACATCAGATAGGCACGGTCCACCACCGCCAGCGTTTCGCGAACGTTGTGGTCGGTAATCAGCACACCGAGTCCTTTGGCGCGCAGATCTTTAATGATCTCCTGCACTTCATAAACCGCCAGAGGATCAACGCCGCTGAACGGCTCATCGAGCAGGATCAGCGACGGATTCGTCACCAGCGCGCGGGTGATCTCCAGACGGCGGCGCTCGCCGCCGGAAAGCGTATAGGCGCGCTGTTTCGCCAGATGGGAAATTTTCAGTTCGTTCAGCAGAAACTCCAGCCGGTCGCGGCGTTCGCGGCCGGAAATCGGCAGGGTTTCCAGAATTGCCATAACGTTTTCCTGAACCGTCAGTTTGCGGAAAATCGAGGGTTCCTGCGACAGATAGCCCAGTCCCATACGGGCGCGCTTATACATCGGAACCTGGGAAACATTCCGGTCCTTGAACCAGACTTCACCGGCCGTCGGACGGATCAGTCCGACAACCATATAGAAAGTCGTCGTCTTTCCCGCGCCGTTCGGGCCGAGCAGTCCGACGATCTCGCCGGGACGGACGTTGACATCCACTTCATTCACCACGGTCCGCCCGCGGTAACTCTTCACCAGTTTTTCAGTCCGGATTAAATAGGTCTCGTCCATTTCACTTCCCAAAAAAGTCAGTCTTCACATTTTTATCAGGATAAATTACCAGCCGCGCCCGCGGCTCGCACACCATCCGTCCGCTGGCGCGCCAGAAACGGATACGGTCTCCATACAGCTTATTCTTTCCATCGCGGAAACTCGGGTTGTCCTGCAGCACGAACTCATCGGTTTTAACGTCATAGACGGCTTTACCTGCATTTGCCTCCCGCCCTTCGCTGACGATTTTAACGCCGGTCAAAGCCTCGATCCAGTTAATTTCATTCTTTTCACCAAAACGCGCCTCCAGCGTGCCGCAATCCAGCGTCATCTTCGGATCCTGCACGTGAACGTTCTGCTCAAACCGGACATTTCTGGCTTTGTAGTTAAGGAACAATTCCTTGGAAGTAATGACCGTTACATCGTTGCTGCCGCGTTTTCCGGTCAGCGCGCTCAGACCCGGAATCGCATTGGTCGCGCGATTTCCGGATGAAGGCGCGTTCGTAGTCACCTTCTGCATCGCTCCTTCAATCGTCACCTGACTCTGATTTAAAATCCGTACCGTGTTTTCACCCGGTTTCAGAAAATAGCCCTGCCCGCGCACATGCATCCGTTCCATATCGCCGGCGACCGGTGCATCCGAATGCGCTTCCTTCGTTTTCTGGTTATAAAAGCAGTAAGGCGAAGTCACCTTCATCACCGTATTGCTGTCTTTGTAGAACTCAATGCTCAGTCCGGTGATATTGACTTCCCCGTCATCCCCGATAACGGCATGTTCACCGAACAGCTGCGAAGTCATTACACCCTTCGCATCATATTCGGGAACGCGGAACGAGGAAATCTCCAGACCGGCCATCTGCGAATACGCCGCCGGCGCAAACAGGATCAGCAGAAAGCGGGCGGCACTCCGGTATGTACTGTTTTTTCTCATAAGGTTACTCGGCAGCCGGTTCCGTCATTCCCGGCAGTTTTAAAATACCGGCACTGCGACCCTCGTTCAGCGGAATTTTCAGTTTTTCGCAATGCATTTCCGTTCCGTCGCTGCTCGTTACATTCACGTTTTTTTCAAACTGCACGATTTTCTCGGTGTAATCAAGAAGCAGCTCCCCCGATGTAACAGTGACCACCCCGCCGGTGGCAGCAGGAGCGGCAGAGCCGGAAACGATGGAATCCGGCAGCCCGCTGGAAAGAAGAGAACTCTTCAGCCCGGCGGTATTTTGCAGAACGACATGAATATCATTAAAAACCCGGATGCTGTGCGTTGCCGGATTCCATTCAAACCCGCGGCCCGTTGCCTTGATTTTATCGGCGACGGCAGAAACGTCGGAGTCGGAATGGGCGGACCGCTTCTGCGGATTATAAAAACAGGACGGGGCCTCAACCGTTACAAACGTCGCTCCGGCCTGGTAAAACTCAAGGCGCAGCTGATCAATCTTCACTTCACCGGACAGGCCGACCTCGGCATGCCGGCCGAAAAGCTGCGCCGTCATGTTTCCTTGATCGTCATATTCCGGCACGCGGAAGACGGACAGCTCCATGCCCTGCTCCTGCGCAGGTGAACAGACAGACAGCAGGCAGACCGCCGCCAGCAGGCTCCAGATTCCAGAGTAGAATTTCATTTTACTTCATTAATCGCGTTCAGTTTTTTCCAAAGACCGGCAAGCTCGCCCGTCGGAATCATATTCGGACCGTCGGACAGCGCCTTCGCCGGATCGGGATGCGTTTCAATAAACATACCGTCCACACCGACTGCCGCCGCCGCTTTAGCAAGGTACGGCGCAAACCGCCCGTCCCCACCCGACGAATCGCCCTTACCGCCGGGAGACTGAACGCTGTGCGTCGCGTCAAAAATCACCGGATAGCCCATTTCTCTCATGATCACCAGACTGCGCATATCGGCCACCAGCGTATTGTAGCCGAACGACGCGCCGCGCTCTGTCAGCATAATCTTCGTATTGCCGGTCTCCTCCAGCTTCTTCACCACATTCTTCATGTCCCACGGTGCAAGAAACTGCGCCTTCTTCACATTCACCACCGCGCCGCTCTCGCCAGCCGCCACCACCAGATCGGTCTGGCGGATCAGAAACGCCGGAAGCTGGATGATATCGACTACCTTGGAGGCGATATGGATTTCCTCAATGCTGTGAACGTCCGTCAGCACCGGCACATTGTACTTGGCACGGATTTCAGACAGAATTTCGAGTCCCTTAGCGATACCCGGCCCGCGGTAGGCATGGATCGACGTGCGGTTTGCCTTGTCATAAGACGCTTTGAACACCAGCGGGATGTTCAGCTTTTTGGCCATCTTCACCAGCTTATCGGCAATCGCCATGCACCCTTCCCGGCTCTCAATCACGCACGGCCCGGCAATCAGCGCCAGCGGATTCTTCCCGCCAAACTTCACCCCGTTCACATTCACCACTTTAGTCATGGCCCAGTTCCTTCAGTATTTTTTCAACTTTTAAAATATCTTCTGGTGTGTCGACACCGATGCCGACATCGTCCACCTGCAAAATATTCATCCGGCAGCCGATATAGAGCGCGCGGAGCTGTTCGAGTTTTTCAAAATTTTCCAGCCGGCACGGCGGCTCAGCAACCAGTTTGAGCAGATAATCGCGGCGGTAGGCGTAAATGCCGATGTGCCGCCAGTGCGCGCCGGTCGCGTCCGTTCCGGCGTCGCGGACGTGCGGAATGACAGAGCGGGAAAAATAGAGTGCCTGTCCGTCGCGGGCGAAAACGGCTTTGACGATCGATGGATTTTTTAAATCCTCTTCGCTTTTGATCGGCGCGGCGGCGGTTGCCATATCCCAGTCGCCGGAAGTCATCACAGCGGCCAGCCGGTCGATCAGCGCCGGATCCATCAGCGGTTCGTCGCCCTGAATGTTAATCAGCACGTCGCAATCTTCACCGGCGACCGCTTCGGCAATCCGGTCGGTTCCCGACGGATGGTCGGCGCGCGTCATGACAGCTTTCACGCCGGGAATTTTAAAGGAGGCAACCGCATCGACAATGCGCTGGTCGTCGGTGGCCACCAGAACGGCATCGAGCGATTTCGCTTTGATCACCTGCTCGGCCACGCGCTGAATCATCGGTTTGCCCGCGATCATCGCCAGCGGTTTGCCGGGCAGACGCGTAGAAGCCCAGCGCGCCGGTATGACTCCGATCACACGGCTCATGCCGCGCTCCCGGAGGTAAAGGTGCTCATGTAGGCCAGCAGTTCGGTCTGCGTACAGCATGCGGTGCCGATCTTGCCGACCACGACGCCGGCGGCGAAATTGGCCAGTTCGGCGGCTTCGAGGAAGCTCGCTCCGGCGGCCAGCGCCAGCATGTAGGCGGCGATCACGGTGTCGCCCGCGCCGCTGACATCAAATACTTCGCGCGCCCGGGTCGGAATATGCTGCGGCGCGGCGCCCTGCTCCAGCAGAAGCATGCCGTGTTCGCTCAGCGTCACCAGCAGGACTTCGGCGTCCCAGCGTTCCTGCAGAATGCGGCCCGCTTCAATCAGCGGTTTATCTTCCAGCGGATTGGCCGCCGGGCGGACATACGGAAGACCGGCAACGGCAAATGTTTCGCGGCGGTTCGGGCTGGCAAAGGTGATCCCGCCGACGTTGAGCGGATGATTGTCTTTCGGATCATAACCGACCGGAATGCCCGCTTCGTGCGCGGCGCTGACGATGATGTCGACGACGTCCTGTTCCAGCGTGCCTTTGCCGTAATCTTCAACGATCACAGCGGTGGAATTTTTGACGGCGGCGCACACTTTGGCGATGAATTTTTCTTTATCGGCGCCGGTCCAGTCCGGATAGCGTTCGCGGTCCACGCGCACGACCTGCTGGCGCTCGGCGATTACGCGGGTTTTCACCGTCGTCTGCGAGCCGGGCAGTTCATAGACCGCGCCGCAGTCGATGCCCATCGTGCCGAAAACCCGTTTCAGTTCCGCGCCGTGCGAATCCTGGCCGAGAATCCCCGCCGCCAGACAGCGTCCGCCGAGCGCGGCGACATTGGCGCAGACGTTGCCTGCGCCGCCGGGCATATATTTTTCGCCGGTGACTTCGACAACCGGAATCGGCGCTTCCGGCGAAACCCGCGAAACGGTGCCGTAAATGAAACGGTCCAGAATCAGGTCGCCGGCCACCAGCACACGCTGGCCGGCCATCTTCGCAAAAATCTCCTGCGCACGGTTAATTGTCAGTTTCATCGCCGCCCTTTTTTTTCCAAATCCAGAAATCATCGCCCGCACCGGACACATCATAAAGCCGCACCGTAACCTGCCCGAACGGAACACGGGCCTTAAGGCATGTGAGAATCCGCCTTAAATCCCGTGACACCCAGAGCGTAGCCTTTCCGGAACGGACAAACAACCCGTTAAATGCGGCCTCCGGCTCGATGCGCAGACTCGGCACATCCGGGTACTTCGGCAGCCCGATATCCTCGATTTTCTCTGCATGAACCAGCACCTCGTACACCTTGTCATCCGCCAGCACCTGATAATTCGTTGTCGTGCCCGGCGCCAGCTCCTGACCGCGCATAAAGTACATGAAACTGAGATAATCACGGGTCGCGGCGGTGATCGGAATATTTGTCACCGTTCCCGCCTCTACATTTTCGAAGCGGGCGATGCCGTTGGCGTAATCGAAAGTCGTCACATCGTGGTAGCGGGACCGGCCTTCGCGCATGATTTTTGTAAAACGGACCGGCCGCAACGTTTCCGGATCCAGCAGACATTCGTGCAGGTCGCTCACCCGGTAGAAAACATCAAAAACCGGATAGGTCTGCGTCTCCACCCGCACCGCCACATAATTCGTCCCGTCCTCTTCGGCCATAGCAGTCGTTGACACCGACCACGCCACGCGAATCCCGTTCCATGAAATATGGTAATCCAGCCGTTCATTCAGCGGAAACGGCAGTTCCGCCGCCGGCGCAGCAACGCCCAGCAGAAACAGCGATATAAGAATACAGAAAAAGCGTTTCAACGGTTCAACCTTCCCGTACCAGCTGGCGGCAGACCACGCCGGCTTCCTTGAACAGCGCCCGCGCCTGATCGTTAAAGTGATATTCGTGCTCATAAACCACTTCGGAAATTCCGGCGTTGATAATCATCTTCGTGCACATCAGGCACGGACTGATCGTGCAGTAGAGAATCCCGTCCTTGACAGAAATCCCGTGATAGGCCGCCTGCACAATGGCGTTCTCTTCAGCATGACAGCAGATACAGTCGCCCAGCGAATGACCCGACGGCGCGTCCGAATTACAGCGCGCGCAGCCGCCTTCGTCACAGTTGGCGATTCCGCGCGGCGTACCGTTATAGCCGGTCGAAACAATCCGCCGGTCGCGTACAATCACAGCCGCCACCTGCCGCCGCGAGCAGTTGCCCCGCCGCGACACCACATGGGCGATATCCATAAAATAATCATCCCAGCAGGGACGTTTGTGTTTACTCATGCGGCGCATCCTATTTCATAACCCCGCAAGTTTCAACAGTTTCGGGGTCAGCTCCGTGATGTTTTCTACCCCTTGAAACAGCTCCGGCCGGGAGGCAAAAAGCGGAACCGAATTCATCGTATGCGTGTGGACGGTGGAGTCTTCAATATTGCCGTGGTCGCTGGTGACAATCAGTAAGCCTTCGAACCGGAGCAGTACGCCGAAAAAGCGATCCAGTTTTTCCAAGACGCGGAAAACCTTCTCCGGATCGCCGCTGTGCCCGGCATGGTCGGTCTGGAAAAACTCAAACAGCGTGAAGTCGTGTTCTCCGGCGATGCCGATCAAATGTTCAGCCGCCGCTTCGGGTGTGATAAGCGGCCCGTCGTAACCGCGTTCGCGCAGTTTTTCGCGGGTCAGGTCGTGAGCGACAGCGCGGTTGGCGAGCAGTTCGGCCTTGCCGCGCACGCCGCCGAAAGCGGCCAGCGTCGCCACCGTCGTGACCGACTCGCGGCGCGCAGGAATATGCGCGACATCGTCCAGCCAGTAGGCGTTGGCAAAGGTGCAGGTTCGACCCGCTTTCCGGAGTTCTGAAAAAATATTGTTCTCCCGTACCAGATCCTTGAGACGCGGCGGCGGAAAGCCTTCAATGTGCCGGCCCATCAGGGCGGGCGCGTTCAGGCCGGTCAGCAGCGCCGCCTGCCCTGTTGCGCTCTGCGGAAGTCCCGGTACGCCCAGCGACGCGTCGAGCGGAATGGAGTCCGCCAGCAGTTTTCCGAGATTCGGAAATTTCTGCGTGTCAGCCAGCGGATTAACCGCCGGATCGTCGGAACCCAGCCCCAGTCCGTCTACAAAAACAAATAGTATTTTCAAACCGCTGTGCATGGCCTACATTTCCGGAAAACGTCAGGAGCCTACCATGAAATTCCTCGAGTTGGCAGAGAAACGATGCAGCATCCGCTCGTATAAACCGGACCCGGTTTCCGATGAACAGCTCAACGAAGTGCTGGAAGCCGGACGCCTCGCGCCGACCGCCTGCAATCTTCAGCCGTTCCAGTTTATAGTCGTGCGCAAAAAAGAAAATCTCGCCGCGCTGGCCGCCGGGTATCCCGCCTCGTGGTTTGCCGAAGCGCCGGTTGTAATCGCGATCTGCACACTGGCTTCCAAAGCCTGGAAGCGTTCGCGTCACGACGACCGGTGCCTGATCGATGTAGACGGCGCGATTGCCGCCGACCATATGACGCTGGCCGCCGCCGATCTCGGACTCGGCACCTGCTGGGTCGGCGCATTTGATCCGAAGATTATCCGTAAAGTGCTCGGCGTTCCGCGCAATGCCGAGCCGCTTATTCTGCTGACGCTCGGCCATCCGAATGAAGAAGGCCGTCCGAAAATCCGCCAGCCGCTGGATAAACTGGTCCGGCATGAAACGTGGAAAAACGGATGATTCTGCGCCTTAGTCTTCTGGTTATCGTGTTGTACGTCTGCGCTGTCCTCTGGATGTGGCTGCGGCAGGAACGCTATCTGTTTCTGCCGAAGCATTATGATCCGCTGCCGGAATTCGAGCGCTTCCGCTGGGACCGGAAAGTCAACGGCGTTCAGCATCAGGGCTGGTTCCTCGACAAAGGCAAAACGAAGACGGTCATTTATCACGGCGGTAACGCCGAAGACCTCGCGGGTCACTGCGAAGTCATGATGGACGGTCTCAACGCCAACGCCCTGCTGGTTAATTACCGCGGCTACGGACAGAGCGAAGGCACGCCGGGCGAAAAGGAAATGGTCGCCGACGCGATTGCCATTTTCGATCTGTTCTGCGCGGAGAAAAACGTCGCCCCGTCAAATATCTTCCTGATGGGCCGCAGCCTCGGAAGCGGCGTCGCCATACAGGTGGCCGCCGCGCGACCGCAGGCGGCCGGGCTGATTCTGGTGACGCCGTATGAAAGCATCGAGGCCATGGCGCGCTTCCGCTATCCGTGGCTCCCGGCCAAAGGCATCATGCGCCATCCGTTCCACGCTGTTAACTTCGCGCCGGAAATTCAGATGCCTGTGCTGGTTCTGCTGGCGGAGTTCGACGAGGTGATTCCGGTTGAAACCGGACGAAAACTCGGCGAGGCGCTGGGCGGACCGAAAGAGATTATCACCTTGCCGATGGGCCACATGAATATTAACGAACATCCCGGCTATTTCGCAGCGATCAACTCGTTCGTGAACGAACCAGCGCAACAACCATCCCGGCAAGAATGAATCCGCCGCCGACGAGCATCGGAACGGTCAGCGCTTCGCCGAGCACCATCCACGCAAAAAGCGCCGCCAGAAACGGTTTCAGGAAGAAGGCCATTGAACCAGTGCCGGCTTCGACATGGTTGATACCGTAGATGAAGAGAAAGTAACCGAGCGCAGTTCCGACCAGCGAAAGATAGGCCATATTCACCCAGTCAACGGTGCCGTATGCCGCCAGCGGCATCCCTTCGATGCCGAAAGCCAGCGGCAGAATACAAAGTCCGCCGAACAGCCCCGTAAATGCGGTAATCGGCAGTGCGCCGTAGCGCGGCGTCATCTTTTTGAAAAGCACGGTATAGAGCGCAAAAATGATGATCGCCGCGAGCATCAGCATTAACCCGGTCAGCGACACACCGACAGCCCGGTCGCCGGCCAGAACCAGAACACCGGACAGGCAGATCGCGACGGCAACCAGTTTGCGGGCCGTAATCTTTTCGGAGAGAACCAGCGGCGCGAACAGTACGACAAAAACCGGATTGCAGCTGAAAACGAGCGCCGCAACGTTGGCGGGCAGAAAGGTGATGGCAAGATGGTAGAGGCTCGACATCAGCGTCACGCCCAATAGTCCGAGTCCGGCCAGCACCGCCGCATCGCGCCGGTTAAGCGATTTGCCGCGCAGCTGAAGTACAGCCGGAACCAGCAGTACCAGCCCGGCAATTATAAAACGAAGCGATGCCATCCAGAACGGATAATGCCCGGCGACTCCGCCGCCGATCTGCATCAGTTTGGCAGAAACCTCAATGGTGCTGAACAGGACAATACCCGCCAGCAGTGAGAGCATTCCGCGCATGCTCAGTATCCCCTGCTTTTATACCACTTCCGGATGCCGCGCAGTTTGAGCGCGTGCTTGAGTTTCATGGCGGGCGACATGTGGTCAATCAGCAGTACACCGTTGAGATGATCAAGTTCGTGCTGCACGGCGCGCGCCAACAGTCCTTTGGCATTAAGCACCTGCGTGTTTCCGTCGTGGTCAAGATAGCGTAGAACCACTTCGGCGGGACGTTCCACCGGAACATAAAGCTTCGGGAAACTCAGGCAGCCTTCTTCGGCAACAGCGGTTTCTTCCGAAGCGCCGATGATCTCCGGATTAATAAAAGCCTGCGGCATGTTGACGCCTGGATTGTTCGGCAGACCCTGCTTGTTTTTGTCGGCGTCGGCCGGCATCGAGCACGAAAATCGCTTCAGTCTGACCGATCTGTTCCCGCCGCCAGCCCGATGCCGTCCTGTGCGTACATGACGCCAAGCATACGGTCGGCCAGCGCGCGGATTTCCGCCGTAACCTCTTTGACCGGCTCTGACTTTTTGCGCAGCACCGGATTTCCATAGACACAAATGGGACTCGCCATTTTTCTCTCCCCAACCTTGAATAAAGCGCGTATTTGTAACGTATGGACATCGTTTTCTCAACGTTTAACGCCCGCTATTCACACACAGCGCTTGCCCTGCGCTGTCTGCGGACCAGCCTCGGCGGACTTCACGACCGCTCGGTTATCGTTGAGTTCGACAACCGCCTTTCTCCGCAGGCCGCCGCCGAAAAACTGCTGGCGCACGACCCGAAGATTATCCTCTTCAGCATCTACATCTGGAACCTGATCGTCACCTACGAAACCGTCGCCATTCTGCGCACACTCCGGCCCGGCCTTAAAATCGTCATCGGCGGCCCCGAAGTCAGCTATATCTACGACGACCTGCTGGTCTACCCGCTGATCGACCACCTGGTCTGCGGCGAAGGCGAAAGCGTCATCGAAGAACTGTGCCATGATCTGCTGAACGGGAAACCGCGTCCGAAAGTCATCCCCGCTCCGCCCGCCGATCTGAAACATATTGTTCTGCCTTACGGAGAATACACCGACGAAGACATCGCCCACCGCCGCATCTACATCGAAACGTCGCGCGGATGCCCGTTCAAATGCGAATACTGCCTCTCTGCGCTGGAACCGGATGTCCGCTTCTTCCCGCCCGAACGGATATTCCCTGAGTTCGAAAAGCTCATCGAACGCGGCGTACGGATTTTTAAATTCCTCGACCGCAGTTTCAACATTAACACCGCTCACGCCGCCGCCGTCCTGCGCTTCTTTCTCGAAAACCGGCGCGACGGAATGATGCTCCATCTCGAATGGGAACCGGAACTGCTGCCGCCGACGCTCGAAAAATTGATTGCCGAAGCGCCGCCCGGATTCCTTCAGCTCGAAGTCGGCGTACAGACTTTTAATCCGGAAGTCGCCGCGCGTATCGACCGGCGGCTCGATGCGGAAAAAGTCGAAGCGCATATCCGCACACTGGCCGCCCTGCCGTCCGTTCATCTGCACGCCGACCTGATTGCCGGACTGCCGGGCGAGACGTTTGCCAGCATCGCGGCAGGTTTCGACCGGCTGCACGCCTGCGGCCCGAATGAAATCCAGCTCGGCATCCTGAAAAAACTGCGCGGCGCGCCGATTGCAAAACACGACGCCGAATGGCAGATGGCCTACAACACATCGCCGCCTTACGACGTCCTGCAAACAGCGACGCTCAGCTTTGTCGAACTCCAGCAGATCCGCCGCTTCGCCCGCTTCTGGGATATCATCGTCAACAACGGACGTTTCCCGGAAACGGCCAAACTGATCTGGCAGAACCGGCCGTCGGTCTTCGCCGCCTTCATGGAATGGAGCGAATGGATTTATCAGCAGACTCATGCCACCTTTGGCTTCACTCCGGCGCGCCTCGCGCAGTTGATGGAAGAATTTTTGGCAGGACAGCGCGGACTCAGCGCAAAAACCGTCCGCCACGCCATTGAGGCGGATTTCGCACGCCAGTCCGCCGGAGCCAAAGGAATGGAACGGCAGACCAGAAAAAAGAGCTAAAGGCCGGCAGGATGCCGGCAATACATCTTTCCGTACCGCCGGCATCCTGCCGGCCCTGTCCCGAAACATCACCCGCTTAAACTCTTTTCCAACCCCGGCCTTTCAGCTATTTTTCGGTTTTAATACTGCGAAGTGTTCTGTCTAACAAACTGTCGGGATAAAAAATGAAAAACCACAGAAAACAAATATCTTCCCCTCTCACTCCTTTCTATAAGTTCGTATTCCCTTCGATTTGGATCGGCGGATTCGGAACAGGAATCATTTCGCGCACCACAAACAATGATCTGGAATGGTGTTCATTTCTAATCGCCTTTTCCATGGGAACAGCATTGTTATGGTGGTTATGCATGCGGTTGAAAAAAGTCTACATTGAGAACGATAAACTGGTCATATCCAACTATTTCAAAACCATTAGTGTCCCATTATCTGAAATGCAAGATGTGAAAGAAAACAGATTCTTCAGTCCACGCCCGGCATGGATATATCTCAAAAGTGATTGTGTGTTTGGGAGCAAGATCATGTTTATGCCGCCACTGCGATTCCTTTTATTTTTTGCACACCCAACTGTTGAAGAACTACAAAAAATAATCATGTATAGAGTGGATAGAATATGATGTTTGAATTTCCACGCATCATCGGAATTGTCGGAGCATCGGGATCGGGAAAGACCACGGTCGCGCAGGAACTGGCTGAACTGGCCGGAAATGCCAGCCTGATGTCACAGGACAATTATTACATCAGCCTGCCCGATGATGTGGATGCCAAGAACTGGAACTTTGACGATCCGGCGGTAATTGATCTCGAACACCTTTCCCGCGATCTTGCCGCGCTCAAACGCGGTGAAACGGTTGAAGGCCCGCGCTATATTTTTTCAACCCACAAACGCGCGCCGGACACCGTAACGCTCAAGCCTGCGCCGATCATTATCGTTGAGGGGCTTTTTCTCTTCCTGCCCGAATCGCTGCGCGATGTTTTCGATCTGAAAATCTTCATCGATGTGCCGCTGGAAGTCTGCCTGGAACGACGCGTCGCCCGCGACGTCGTTGAACGCGGTCGCACCGCCGAAACAATCCGCCAGCGCTGGGCGGCACAGGTCGAACCGATGTACCGAAAATATGTCGAGCCGACCCGCGCTTTCGCCGACCTGCTGCTTGTTCCCGCAGAGCGCGGCACGCCGGAACGCAATCAGCAAATTGCCGGCATCCTGAAACGCTAATTAGAACAAGGCCGGCTGGAAGCCGGCGATACAGAATTAAAACAAGGCCGGTAAGATGCCGGCGATGCATCTTCCGTATCGCCGGCTTCCAGCCGGCCTTGTTAAAAGCGAAACCGCGCCGCGCTTGCCGCCGCACTCCGGAATGAGTAATAGTTTGTTTATGAATACGTTCTGGCTCTGCTTCGTACCGCTGTTTGTCGCGGTGGACGCCGTCGGCGTCCTGCCGATGTTTCTCTCGCTGACCGAAGACCTCGACTCCAAACGGTTGCGCACGGTGATTATCCAATCGGTTCTGACCGCCATAACCGTTGCGGTTGTTTTTGTCCTCGCCGGACCGGTGCTGCTCCGTTTCATGGGTATCACGGTTCCGGACTTTATGCTGGCGGGCGGATTGCTGCTGCTGGCGATTTCACTGAATACTCTGCTTGGCGAAAAAAAACTGCACGAAGTTGATGTGTCCAGTCTGGGCGCTGTGCCAATCGGTATTCCGCTCATCACCGGCCCGGCCGTGCTGACCACCTGTATTCTGCTGGCAAACACCTATGGGAAACCATTAACCGCAGCAGCCGTCATTTTAAATATAGTGATCGCCGGACTGATCTTCGGGTTTGCCGGGCCGATTACTAACCGGCTCGGACACACCGGCTCCAAAGCGATCTCAAAAGTCGCCAGCATGCTGTTGGCAGCAATCGCGATCATGCTGATGCGCAAAGGCGTTTTCGCCATGATCGCCGCGGCGCATTAAAATCCCGGACTTGATTTCCTGCCCGGTCATAAGGCAAAAAATGTCCGTTCAGAAATGAGCGTATTCAAAGGAGTGCACTATGAGGTCTGCGTCACGAGGTATCATACTAACTGTTCTGGGAGCTGTTCTTCTGTCCAACTCCTGTCCGGCACAATCTGCTCCTGCTGAACCGCCCGCCTATCTTGTGGTCGGCGGCGGCGCAGCCGGAGTCGTCGACCCGGACAAAACGATTTTCGGAATGGTGGAGCTGCAGCCCGCGCTGCGCGTCGGCCCGTTCGGAACATGGGTTGCCGTTCAGGCCAGCGATCAGGATTACTATCTGGGCGGCGGACTGCTCTATAACTGGTATGTCACGGAACACCTGTTCATCACACCGAGTTTCGGCGCGGGGCTTTACGCAGAGCACAACGGCACCGATCTTGGTTATCCGCTCGAGTTCCGTTCGGGCATTGAGTGCGGATACGACTTTAACAAGGCCGGCCGTATTTCAATCGGCTTCTGGCATCTTTCGAACGGCGGACTGAGCGACACCAACCCGGGAACCGAGCTGGCGGCTGTACGTTATTCGATACCCATCTCGTTGCCGTAAGGCACGGTCTGTCAGCGGCGTTTGCGGTGCGAAGGTACAGCCAGCGTGCCGTTGAAGAACTCAATGATGTGCCCCTTTTCAATCAGCCAGCGCAGCGGATTGAGAATTTCGCGGGCGGCATCTGAATCTTTTTCTGCACCGGGGCGCAGACCTTCCACCAGCTGGTCGCGGGTCGAACCGGGATGATCTGCCAGATATTCCAGCACAAGGCGGATATGTTCGACGGCCTTTTCGGGCTTGATCGGATCAGGCTTCACAGAGGTCACAAAGTTGATATTTTTGCCGGCCTTGAAGGTTTGCAGGTGCAGATGGCGGAAGGCCGCGCGCAGTGCGAAAGAAACAGACAGCGGAAAACGGCTTTCGCGTTCCCAGGCTTCACGCACCATGCGGATCAGATTGTAATCCTTGATTTTGCGCGCCAGCGAGGAAGGCAGCACCGCGCGGGAAACTTCTTCAATTTCCGCTTCGGCAATCTGTGTGCGGATATATTCCTCAGCCTGCGCCAGCGTGAAATCCTTCACTTCGCCTTCGGGTGCGTCTTTAAGCCGGTAAACTGTTTTTTTGGAACATTCCAGCTTCCATCTGGCAATCAGCTCTTCGTCGCGAACGGTCTGTATCTTTTCTTTGAACCGCTCAAACGGCATTCCGGAAAAGCGTGAGTTGTAAATTTCCTGCAGACGCGCCGGATAACTGTGGTGGTTGGGCGGGCCGACCAGCAGGTCGCCGACTTTGGCAATGCACGGGAACACGCCGGTCGGCGGTTCGACTTCGATATCTTCTTTTACAAAGAAATCGTCCATATGGTCATCCAGAAGCTGATGAACCAGCGCGTCGCGGCTGGTGGCAACCATTTTGGAACGCTTGCCCTGATAGAGCTTGAATTCACCGGAGCCGGGCAGAATTTCGATTTTGACGAGATGCCCTTTAGGATCGGCAAGAAACAGGCTGGCCAGATCCATCAGC
>JBGAJP010000008.1:0-60217 GCA_044224855.1 Pontiellaceae bacterium | reverse complement strand
GATATTCATATGGAGCCATCACCACCGAATGCCCGGCCCGGGCTGTCACCGCGCCTTTTTCTTCGCCGCGCCAGGCCATCACGACCGCATCGCCCGTCAGTCCGCCGTCAAGAATTTCATCCCAGCCGATCATGCGGCGTCCGTGCTGTGTGAGGAATTCTCCGATCTGCCGGATAAACCAGCTTTGCATTTCGTCCATGTCTTTCAGACCGCGCTCGCGACGCAGCTGCTGGACACGCGCGCTTTTTTCCCACGCCCCTTTTTCCGCTTCATCGCCGCCGATATGAATCACTTCGCCGGGAAACAGCTCCAGCACTTCCGACAGAACATTTTTACAGAACTGCACTGTCGATTTTTCGGGATTAAGAATAACCGGACTGATTCCCCACTCGCGCCGCACTTCGACCGGCCCGGGCGCAGAGCCAAGTTCCGGATAAGCGGCAACCGCCGCCTGCATGTGGCCGGGCATATCGATCTCCGGCACAACCGTCACGAACCGTTCGGCGGCATATCGCACCACTTCGCGGATTTCATCCTGCGTATAAAATCCGCCGTGCGTAATTCCGTCATAAATACGGGGCCGGTTCCGTTCATGTCCCGCTAAACTCTCTTTGCGCCACGCGCCGGTCGCCGTAAGTTTCGGATATTTTTTAATTTCGATCCGCCAACCCTGATCATCGGTCAGATGCCAGTGGAACCGGTTGAATTTCAGCGAAGCGATCGTATCAATAAAGCGCAGAACATCCTGCTTCGGCATGAAATGGCGGCTCACATCCAGATGCATGCCGCGCCAGCCGAACCGGGGAAAATCGCGGATCAGCACACACGGAATTTTCAAATCGCCGGAAGCCGGCATAAGCTGACGCAACGTCTGCGCTCCATAAAAAAGTCCGGCCGCAGTCTGTGCGGTAACAGTCACCTTCTTTTCGGTTACGCGCAGCTCATACCCTTCTTCATGCAGTGTTTCGTCATCAGACATTTCAAAGACGATCGCATTTGAGCCTGAATCTTTAGGCAGACAGGAAAGACCCAACTGTCCGGCGGCAAGCTCCGCGACCGGTTTTGCCGCCGCACCTGAATAAAGCACGACGGTTTCCGGAGTCAGCGAAAACCGTCCGGCTTCGACCGTCATTTCCGCCGGAAGAGGAATCAGTGCAGGTTTTTCTATTGCGTCAGAACCCATCAGGCATCCTTCTGCCAGTCCGGCTTGCCGGCATAAACCCAGCGGTAATATTCTTTCAGTTTCAAATCCGCCGCCGCCGCTTCATCAATGAAAATCTTGGCACAGGCATGGTGCTGCAGAATCGAGGCCGGCATTACGGCCGCGACCGGGCCTTCCGCCATCGCCGCCACAGCTGCTGCTTTATTTTCACCGAACGCCAGAAGCAGATTCATCCGGGCTTCCATGATGGTTCCAATGCCCATGGTGATACAGTGGTGCGGCACGTGCGATTCGTCGCCGCCGAAAAAGCGGGCGTTATCCGTTACCGTCTGACGCGTCAGCGTCTTAATGCGGGTGCGCGATGCAAACGAGGAGGTCGGTTCGTTGAATCCGACGTGGCCGTCCGAACCGATTCCCAGAATCTGGATATCAATTCCGCCCGCCTTTACAATCGCTTTCTCGTAAGCGGCGCAGTACGCCGGAATATCTTTTGTCATGCCGTCCGGAATATGAATGTTCTTTGGTTTGATGTTGATGTGGCTGAACAGATTTTCGTGCATGAAGCGGTGATAGGACTGCGGATGATCCGCCGGCAGCCCCACATATTCATCCAGGTTGAAGGTGGTGATACCGCTGAAATCCAGCCCCTCTTCGCGATGCAGCCGGATCAGCTCTTTATAAAGCAGCAGCGGCGTACTGCCGGTCGCCAGCCCCAGAACAGCTTCCGGTTTTTCGCGTATCGTTCGTGCAACGACTCTGGCCGCGGCACGGCTTCCGGACTGAGCATCTTTCTGTATAATAATTTCCATATCGGGTCTCCTGTACACGCAGTTCACGCCGCCTCCTACAACAGAGTTTTCAGATCCGTCGTCATTGAAATCATGCGGCCTTCCGTCAAAACATCTTTCAGCTCTCCGCCGCACCACCGGCACAGACGATAGAGTGCGGCGAAAGAAAAATCCGGAACCGCGCCGCCCTGCCCGCCGACCAGTTCGCCGCCGCGCCGGACATTGTCCTGCATCCAGGCCGGCAGCAGCAGGTGATAGGGATTGCGCGCCACTTCTTTGACATGAAACGAAATGGCTGCAACCAGATCAGCCGCGGTCTGCGCATCCGCTTCGACCATCAGATTCGGCTTTTCCATCGCCTGCCAGTATTCCGTTTCGATCACTGTGCAGGAAAAATCCGGCGGCATTTCCGCCAATGCATCCATAACAAGGAAATGCGTGGCGATATGCCGGGAATTCCAGTCTTTGGAGTGCGGCATAAATACCGCCGCCGGCTGAACGGTTCTGAGAATTTCAACCACGCCGGATTTTTCAAGGCTCAGAAAGCCGTTCCGCTGATGAATCCCCCAGCCCAGGAATCCGCAGGCGTTTTTCAGTTCTTCCGCGCGTTCAGCCTGCCGCGCAAGATTGCTTCCGAACGTCACCGGCACATTGATAATCCGCAGACCTGCTTCGCGCATCAGACGCAGCGGCAGAGCGCCGGTAATGCATTCGTCGTCCGGGTGCGGCGAAAACAGCAGCACGGTTGGAGCCTCCGGAGAAATTTCCGCACGCGGACAGGGAGCCATTCCGCCGCACGGCAGCGTACCGGCTTTTTTCACCAGGGCTTCCATCTGCCGGACAAACTCCAGATAAGGATTGCTCATATTCATCTCCGTTTAAATCAGAGGCAGACTTGCCGCCGCTACCGCCTGCCCCACCCGCCGGCTCTGCTCATCCGGCACATGCAGCCGCGCAGAAAAACCGGGAAATTCTTTTGCGAGTACTTCACGGGCGGTTTCGATCACTTTTTCGCCGCCGCGCCCGGAAGTGACACGTCCAAGAATCAGGACATCTTCGAAGTCATAGAACTGCGCATACCAGGGAAGAGAATAACCCAGATATACACCGATGGTTTCAAATATTTTCAAGGCGGCTCCGTTTCCGGCGTCTGCTGCAACCTGCACGGTTTTTAACCTTTCCGGCAGCCCGGTTCCAGCCGCAAAACTGAAACCGGCAGCGGGCGCGAGTTTATTGACCGCCTGCTGAGAAAAATAAAGCGCCCCGACGCCGCAGTCGCCCGACCATTCGTCCGCGGCGGCATCCGGATTGAAATCGACCGGAGCAAAAGCCAGTTCGTTAAGCCGCCCGGTCACATGCCCGTTTATATCAAGAAAACCAACAGCCTCACTGGAACCCATCGCTATTCCGAACATCCCGTTTTGCTTCAACGACATGGCACCGGCCAGCGCGGTGACATCGCCGTCGTTAATGACTGTGAGCGGAACGCCCCATTTCTCGCGCAGCCGGTGAAACATATTTTTGATTCTGGTTTCGTACAGTCCGGCAGGAACCGCCCGGAATAGAGAAGCAACCATCGGACAGTCATCGACATAAATACCGGCAGAGCTGCCGCCGATCGCATCAACACGCGGCAGATGTTCCGCCGCCAGTTTCAGCCCCTTTTGAATGGCCTGATAATGATAGTCAGGATCGGTCTGTTTAACCGGATCCCACGGAATCTCCGTGCTGAAAACCGGCTGACCGTCTTTGACAGCGGCCAGTTTATAGTCGCTCGCGCCGAGATCGAAGCCGATCCGGCATCCGGCAAGATGTCCGCCGACTGCCGTTTCGTTTTCTTTTGCCGCAGGAACTGCTTCGGGAGTACAGCAGACCACTTCAAACGGGCGGGCATAGACCCGTTCCATTAGCGTCACGTCAAAAGCACGCGAACCGGATGAGGAATAGGTTTGCGCCATATGGCGACCGATCCATTCCGCGCCGCCGATATAAAGTTTCCAGCCGCCGCAGGCCCACAGCATAAATTTTACGATCCGGTCAACATACCGCAGCGTTTCGGTTCGAAGGCCGGCCGATTCCGGAGCGACTGCAAGCGTCCTGCAACAGACACAACGGTGCTCACGTTCCACCGCGATGATCAGCCGCTCTGTTTTTTCCAGGCGTTGGAGGTAATCCTCTTCAAACAGGCTGGCTGGGTAAAATGCCGGGTCAAGCGGTGCCGGCACCGCCAAATCACTTTTTTTCCACTGTGTGCTGCCAATCATATTTACTGTCCGGAAAAATTCAGGTTACGGCGTATTTATATCAATTTTATTTGAGCGGTCAAATAATTTATTTAAAAATGTCTCCTGGATGGTTCTGAAAAGAAATTTTAGATTTCAGGATAGAAAAAAAGCCGGCGTGCAAACCGGTATGCCCCGGTCTGCATGGCGAGTTGCGCGTCTTCGCTGGCCGACGGGTTCAGTATCGCAATTTCCTTTTCCTCGAATATAGAGGAGAGACCTTCCATCAAGGCGGATCGGATCACCGGAAAAATAGATGCAAGCGGACCGCTGATCACGAGTCGTTCGCTCTGCACAATCTGCAAAGGCCAGCAGAGGCTGCTACCCAGCAAACGGGCGGCGTCACAGGCCGTTTTCACCGCCGCCGGATGACCCGACAGAACAGCAATCCGCAGATCTTCGAGGCTTTTAATTTTTTTATCGTTCAGTGCTTCGATCATCGCCCATCCGCCGGAATAGGTTTCAAGACAGCCGTGCCGTCCGCAATGACATAGCCGTCCATTAGGGCGGATCCGGATGTGTCCGATTTCGGAAAGCAGCGATTCGCCGGTATGCGAAAGAATACGCTCGCCTACCCCGGCAACAGCTCCGACGCCAAGATCCCAGAATACAACCATTGTGCGTGTATCAGCGGGCAGGTGAAGGGCTTCTCCATAATAGAAGGCAAGGCCGAGAGAACCGCAAACACACGGCAAGTTATAATGTTCCAGCATCCATTCCCGGAAATCGATACCGTTCAATGCGGGAAAGTTAGCGGCATTTTTGATTATGCTGCTTTTCGGCTCAAAAAGTCCGGGAACACCGGCAAAAACCTGCCGGATCGCCCCGCCCATGCGCTGCGTTTTAACCATTGCGGAATTAACAAAGTTCTCCACTTCCGTTTTCAAGGCCCGGCTGTCCTCAATGCCTGTCAGATCCTGCCGTTTCTGAAGTACAACATTCCCCTTAAAATCAACCAGCGTGGCCTGAAAGAACGGAACATCAAAAACCAGCAGTAAACAGAGATTTTTCTCCTGTTCTAGCTCCCAAACGATGGTCGTGCGCCCGCGGCCGCCGGCACGAATAGAGTCCGCACGCCGAATCAGACCCATATGTTCGAGTTTCTGAAAATGAAGGTTGCTGGTTCCGGCGGACAGTCCGACCGCTTCTGCCGCCTGTATTTGTGTCACAGTCCCTTGTTTATCGATAAGTTGAAGAATACTCCGTGAGCTGCTCAGGTCGTCAAAAGACAGGCGATTGCGTATGTACGATGGCAGGTTTCTGGACACAAACATCCCTTCGCTTAATTTGATGCTTCATAGTAAGTCATCAAAAAGCACCGGAAAGCAATGCTTAACTTGCAAACCAGAACCGTCCCTGTCAATCAGCAGATATCAGTTTCAGGGAGGCGTCGTCGAAGTAGCCAAGAACAGGGTCGTAAGCCACGCCGAATTCCACGGCGGCAACAAGGCGGACAAACGCAGTCCCCTCCGGAGCGGTTCCTTCGGTAAGCAGGGGCATGTACTCCGATTCGGTTCCTGTGGATGCGAATTCACCCAGCAGCTTTCCGTCCGCATCGCGGAATTCGAGCTTCAGCAGAACATAAACTCCATTTTTACACAGCGCATAAATGGACGCCTGCCACTTTTGACCGGCGTCGGCCGGCTGCTGCTGAGAGGCCGTTGCCCAGGTGTCCGGAGAGCCGTCAGACTTCAGCTGAAGGTGGTACCGCCCGGAATGCGGACGGCTGGACACAACGGAAACTGAACAGCCATGGGACTTCCAAGGCGCAATTTCTCCGGACTCAAATCCGGCGTTACGGATCGTTTCATCGGCTGTACAGGCCGTTACAGTGAACAGTGCTGTCCATACCGCGCAACGAAAGAAAAAACGTTTAATTTTTACGGTTTGCATCATCAAGAATCCCGCGTGCTTTCCGGTTGAATACACTCCGCTCCGGCATCTGACTCTTTTCTTCCAAATATTTTTTCGCTTCCGCGAAGAAGTATGTCATGGCATGGAACAGCGGTGTTTTCTTTCCTTCATTATCAATCAGCCAGTAGCCGTTATATTTCCCGTTAACCAACTCGTTGTCGTACAGCTGCCAGTAGAGAACAAACGGGCAGCCCCGTTTGAGTGCAGCCTGCATAAACTGGATACTTCGTTTTTTCTGCTCCTCCGGACCGAAGCTGGCCGCTTTGTAGCCGAACTCGCCAATGAAAACCCGCGGACCGTCCACCCCTTGTTTTTCCGGCAGTTTCTTTTCTATGAAGCCGATCGTCCGGTCCATGGCCGTATCCAGATTGTAATCAACACCGATTTCGTACGCGGAATAGGAAACGTAGTCCACCGACGTATGCGGAAGCACTTCGGTCGTAATACACGGCCGGCCCCGGATCCCTTTTTCAACCAGATTGACTTCGACGTAGTAGAACATCTTCACATCTTCATGCGGGGTGTCGCGCTTGGCATCATCAACCGCTTTTTGCCGGTTATTGACCCATTTGATCATTTCCCGGATTCTCTTCGGGTCGGGATCATCGGCGCGATCATAGCTGCCAAGCAGCAGCCAATCCCCTTCCCAGTTACCGAGGAAAAATGTTTTTCCGCTGCGGTTATAGGTTTTAAGGAGATAGCAGGCCAGATCATACATTTCTTTGTACTCGGCTTCTGCATCTTTCTGCGTATAGCCATCAGCATCGCGCCACTCCGCCGGAGCGAACGGCTGGTTGATCCACATGAAGTAGTAATAAAAAGGCATTTCAAAAACGGCCTTGATGGAAGGATCCCGCGCGGCAAGATCCGCCAGATTTGCCGGACGGATCGGATCGGAACCGGCGTAATTACTTACATTGAACAAGGGATCGAGCCGGAACTTGATGATATTCGAGCCCATGTCCCGGATAACTTCCGCAGTTTCCAGCAATCTGGTTTTGTCCGTGAACTGATACCTGGAGTCGATGGTTTGGAGTCCGACAGCACAGTTAAAGCGCTCAATATCACTTACATTCTCCGCGCAGACGGCGGAGGTCAGAACAGCAGCCAGCAAAGTCGTTATAAATATATTCCTGTTCATCCTTTGACCGCTCCCATTTGAATGCCTTTAACAATAAACTTCTGCGCGGCGACAAACATGGCAATCAGCGGCGCAATGCACATAAAGCTGGCGGCCATCAGAACATTCGTCTGCTTTCCGTAGGCACTGTCGAAAAAGAGCATACCGATCGGCAGCGTACGCAAATGGTCGCTCTTGATCAGCACCAGCGGCCAGAAGAAGGACTGGTAGTTGTATAGAAAAGTAAAAATGCCCAGCGTAATCAGGCCGGGCCGCGCCATCGGCATAATAACGTTCCAGAAAATCTGCCAGTGATTGGCGCCGTCGATTTCCGCCGCTTCGTCCAGCGCGGACGGAATCCCCAGCATGAACTGGCGCAGCAGGAACGTGCCGAACGCGCTGAAAGCGGCAGGAATGATCAGTCCGGCATAGGAATCGAGCAGGCCCATTTTCACCATGAGCGTGTAGTTGGGAATCATGGTGACAATGCCGGGAATCATCATCGTGGCCAGATAGAGTTTAAACACCGCATCACGCCCTTTCCAATGAAGCCGTGAAAAGGAATAAGCGGCCATCGCGCTGGTCATGAGCTGGAGAAAAGTCACCCAGCAGGCGACGAAAAAACTGTTCACGTAATAACGCGCAAAACTGATCTGAGCAAAAACCGCCGGATAGTTTTCCGGGTGCCAGGTGGACGGAACCGGATTCAGGTTTTCAATTTCCGACATCGGTTTGAAGCTGGCCAGAACCATCCAGATAAACGGCAGAACGGTGGTCAGCGCAATCGCGATCAGCCCCAGATGAAAGAGCCGGGATTCCCAGCGTAATCTGTTGGATTGTGTTTTCATTCGTTGATCGTCCGGCTGCCGAATTTCCAGTTAACCAGTGTAACGGCGAAAATCATGGCGAACAGCACCCATGAGATGGATGAAGCGTAGCCCATCTGAAACTCTTCAAAGGCTTTGATGTAAATATAGTAACTGAGCGTCGTCGTCGTACCGGCCGGTCCGCCCTCCGTCAATACACGGGCCTGCTCGAAACCGCCCTGCAGCCCGCCGATAAAACTCATAATGACGATAAAGAACGTGGTCGGCGCCAGCTGAGGCCAGATAATATGCCGGAAGCGCGCCCACGCGCCGGCTCCGTCGATTTCGGCAGCTTCATACAGGCTTTCCGGAATATTGCTGATCGCCGCAATATACAGAAGCATGTTGGTGCCGCCGGCGGCGGTCCAGATTCCCATAATAATGATGGCGTCGCGCGCGCCTAAGCCGAAGTATTCACGGACTCCCGCCAGCAGCTTCTCGGCATGAATCCCGAAAATATTATCAGCGGAACTCAGCCAGAGCGGTGCCTGAACGTCTCCCGCACCGGTGCGTTCAAGTATCCAGTTGATCACTGCATTCACCGGGCCGAAGTCCGGATTGTAGAGACTCTTCCAGAGCACAAACAGTGCAACCCCGGCGGTGAATGTCGGCAGATAGAACAGCGTGCGGTAAACCACCGCGCCGCGCATTTTTCTGGAAAGCAGCACCGCCAGAAAAAGCGACAGCGCGATCGACAGCGGCATCCCCAGCATCAGGTAAACCGTATTGATCGAGTAGAGCCAGAATTCCCGGTCATGAAACAGTTCGATAAAATTGCGGAAACCGACCCACTGGAACGAAACCGCCTTCATCAGGTTCCAGTTGGAAAAACTCATGACCAGACTGAAGATGACCGGCCCGGCCATAAAAAGTGCAAAGCCGATGAAGTTGGGCGCGATGAAGGCCAGCCCGGCCCGCAGGTCGCTGCGCTTCTTTGTTTTTACATCTGCCCGTTTTGCTGTCATTTGCCGTTCATCCGTGAAAGGTAAACTTTTTTCAGTTCAGGATCCCGCGCGACCGTCGCGGAGATCTCCTGATTAATCAGCTGCGCCGCGGTCTTCATCCCCTCTTCGGCGGATTTCAGATTGTTCCGGATCAGATCCAGCTGGCGCATAATGATCCGGTTGGCGGCGGCACCGCTGATAAACGGACTGACTTCGTCCGGAACGCTGCGCTTCATCGCCTCAATCCAGACACCGTTATATTCTTCGTCGGAAAGTTCAGCATTGTTCAGCAAAGCTTCCGGATCGCTCCACTTCTTCACCGGACCCATCGAATCGGCCTGACGGTTGATCAGCCGGTTATATTCCGGCGAAGCCATAAACAGAATGAACTCAAGCGCTTCCTTCTGATGATGGCCGAAACGGTTCACCGCTACTACCGCACAATAACCGCGGTGCTGCCGAACCGGCCCGAACTGGCATTCGCTGACTCCGGTCCGCAGCCCCGGAAAATTCGCTTCATTCCGCAGCGCAGGGAACCACCAGCGTCCGGCCAGCGCCATCGCCGCCTGTCCGCTGCCGAAAACATTGATCTTGCCGGAGCCGTAACCGCCGCCGGACGACAGCGCACTGGCTTCGGACGGAGTCGGTGTCACATGATGCGTCCAGATCAGATCATACATATACTGAACAGCGGCGACTGCCTCCGGACGGTCGAGCAGACAGCGGGTTCCGTCGTCCGAATAAATCTGCGCGCCCCACTGCCGCAGGAAGTGGCGGTACTGCCACCATTCGAACTGAAATCCGAACTTTACGGTACGGCCATCCTGATCTTTGACTGTCAGTGTTTTAGCCAGTTCGAGAAATTGATCGCCGGTAATAAAACCGCCGGGATACGGAAGTCCGAGCTGATCAAACAGGTTCTTATTGAACAGCAAAGCATCCACACTGACGCTGCGCGGGAAACCGTACGCGCGGCCGTCCAGCAGCGCCGTGGTATGCGCGCCGCTCCAGGTGTCCTGCTCAATGGAAATCCCGCGGCTTTTCAGTTCGTCTGTGATATCCAGAACGATCCCGGCTTTTACAAAAGCCGTCAGTTCGAATCCGTCGAAGATATCAAGCAGATCCGGGCCGACGCCGGAAAGGCATTGAACGACAACTTTTTCTTTTCCGGAGCTTTGCGGATCCAGCGACACACGGGCATCACTGCTCTGTCCGTTGAACAGATCAATCTGTGCCCGGCGCGCCGGATTATCATCACTGACCCACACCAGCGGAACCCGGCTGTCATTGACAGCGGCAGGTCCGGTCAAAGCCATGATCAGCGACCACAGAAGCAGGCCGATCAGCACGCTGGAGAAGAAATATTTCATTACTTCGCATGGGCGACAGGATTTGCTTTCAGGCAACCCAGCAGTTCGTTGACGTCGCAGGTCGCCACCGCACAGACCACATCGCCGCCGCCATAATAGACGTAGAGTACGCCGTCTTTGATCACATTGCCACACGGGAATGCGACGCCGTTATAAAAGCCTTTGGTTTCCCATTCCTGATCCGGCTCCATGATGAAGTACGGCAGGCGGCAGAGCACCTTGGTCGGATCGTTCAGATCCAGCAGCATCGCACCGGTGCGGTAGTATTTATCCGGACCGACCGCATGGTACAGCATCAGCCAGCCGTCTTTGGTCTTGAGCGGCGGAGAAGAACCGCCGACTTTGCATTCCCAGTCGAATTCCGCCTTGGCCAGCAGCTGGAGGTTTTTGGCTTCGAGCAGATCGTCGCAGGCGGCGATCCAGATAGCCGGATGGTCGGTTCCGAAGCCCGGACCTGCCCACGACATCGGACGGTGCAGAGTATAGAATTTACCGTTGATCTTTTCCGGAAAAATCATCACGTCGCGGTCGTCCACGGTTGCGTCCGTCATACGGCCGGCGCGGATGTAGGATTTGAAATCTTTGGTGATCAGCAGGTTGGTGGAAGTCAGATTTTTGCGCAGCGCGACCGGAAATTCAGGTGCACAGTCCGGTACGCGGACGGCCGGTTCGGCTTCCCAGTATTTTCCGGGATAGAACGGGCGGGAAGCGTAGGTGATGAAGTAATACTCGCCGAATTTGACGATCCGGGGATCTTCCATACAGCCCATATCGGATCCGCTCTCCGGAGGCGAAAAAAGCGGTTCTTCGGAGCAGCGCTTGAAATTAAAGCCGTCTTTGCTCTTGGCCAGACCCAGCCGGACGACATGCTTGTCGTCATGGCCGGCGGCGCGATAGATCAAAAGAAATTCGCCGGCTTCTTCGTCGTACCATGCTGCAGGATTTGTCACAACCGAGCTTTCCCAGTCGGAATCAGCAAGCGGAATCAAAATCGGATTTTTTGCATATTTCTTCAGTTTCATCAGTATGGTTCCTTTCAAGTTCAGCCATCAATCCCTCAGCCGTATTCCGTCAGCGGATCGCCGGGGTTTTAATCTTCGGTTCCCATGCTAGTTGCCGGGCACCGGATCAACAACGTATTTTTCTGACACGAATACGTTGAAAAATGACGTCCGACCGGTCAGGCTTTGTCCATGAAACCGGCTCAACAACGTAAACAGGTTCTGCTCGCGCTGGGCTGGTACTCAACCAAGCTCCACCGCGGCGTGGCGCGGTACGCCGATCAGGCGCACTGGATTTTGAACGCGGAAATGGAGCGGACTGGGCATCTGCCGCCCTGCTGGAAGGGAAACGGCGCACTGTGTGTACTGGGCATGAACAATCTGCTTGACCGTAAAATCCGTGAACTGAAAGTTCCGACGGTCAGCATCGGCCCGGTGGTGTACCCCGGTATTCCGCGGGTGTTTCCAGACAATGAACAAATCGGGAAAATGGCTGCCGAACATTTTTTGACGCGCGGATTCAAGCATTTCGCTTTCTATATCCTTTCCGGCGGCCCCTCGGAGGAAATGCGCGCCGCTGAATTTGAACGGGCTCTCCGGAAAAGCGGAGGAGATTGGCATCCTGTGAACTGGGCATCGCTTAAACCCGGCCGGCGGGCGGGCAGCCGCGAACGGATTGAATGGCTGGCTGCTCAGTTAAAGAAGCTGCCAAAGCCCTTGGCTGTTATGACCGAAATTGATGACCGCAGCGTAGAGGTTCTGCAAGCCTGTGAAATCGCCGGGCTCCATGTGCCGGAAGAGGTCGCCGTGCTGGGCGCAGATAATGACGAGCTGATCTGCGACTTTGCGCCGGTTCCGCTCTCCAGCGTCGATACCGACCAGGAACGGCAGGGCTATGAAGCCGCCGCTCTGCTGGATCGAATGATGAACGGCGCCCCGCCTCCGAAACGCGCGCTGCTGATTCCGCCCAAAGGCGTTGTCATCCGGAAGAGCAGCGACATGCTGGGCATCAAACATCCTCATGTGGCAACGGCCCTGCAACGAATCTGGGCTCATTATAAGGAGCCGGTTGCTACCGGGAAGCTTTGCACAGGCATTCCGATGTCACACCGGAGACTGCACGATGCTTTTGTCAGCAATGTGGGGCGGACCATGGCCGAGGAATTGCGCCGCTGCCGGATTGACCACGCGCAAAAACTGCTCGCCAGCCACGAACAAGCCAAACTGGAAGATATTGCTGAACGATCCGGCTTCTCTTCTGCCGATCAAATGGGCCGGGTCTTTTCACGCTATCTGGGAATCTCGCCCTCTCAATACCGCCGAAATCATCTGCTCAATTCACACTGATCTTCCTTACAAAAAATCGCCGGGGTTCTGTGCCGCACATCACATTATCCGCCTTGACTAAAATCAGTACGGTGTGCTTTACTTAATTTTTGCTGATTTTTTTCTTATTTTTTACAGGAGTCGTTAGTATGGAAACTGTTGAGCACTATAAAACCGCTCCGGGCGACCGCGTTCCGATCTGGCAGAAACTCGCCTTTGGCTGCGGCGCCATGACTAACAATATTCTAGGCGCCGCACTCGGTTATATGTCGATTGTACTCAATATCGGATATGGACTTAATCCGGCGGTAATCGGCTTACTGCTTGCTCTTCCGAGACTTACAGATGCATTTATCGATCCGATTATGGGATATATCTCCGACAATACCGTGTCGCGGTTCGGCCGGCGGCGTCCATACATCTTTTGGGGCGCAATCTCCGTCGGAATTGTCTTTGCCGTCATGTGGCAGCTTCCTCGCGGCCAGGCGGAGTCATTCTATTTCTGGGCATTCCTGATCGGGTCGCTGCTTTTCTATCTGGCCTATACCGTGTTCGCGGCGCCCTTTGTCGCGCTAGGCTACGAAATGACGCCTGACTACCACGAGCGCACCCGCGTGCAGGGCGTCGGAAACTTCATGGGACAGATCGGGTTTTTCGTCGTTCCGTGGCTGTACGCCATCATTGAGAATGACCGCTGGTTTAAAGACAGCATCGACGGAGTCCAGTCTCTGGCCATTATTCTGGGCGGCCTGTGCATCGGACTCGGTGTTCTGCCCGCGCTGTTCTGTAAAGAACGCCTCAGCGAACAGGCCGTCGCACCCCGTGAAAAGAAAGGTGTCCGGCACGTTTTCACGGAATTTTTCAGTGCTTTTGCGACCACGGTTAAATGCCGGCCCTTCCTGAAACTCTGCATCGCCACCTTTTTTCTCTTCAACGGTCTGATGCTGGTCGGCAGCTTCGGCTCATACATCAATATCTTTTACGTCTGCGCCGGCAACAACGACATGGGCGCTAAATATATGGGCCTTTTCGGAACACTTTCATCCATCACGGTCTTTCTGACCATTCCAGCCATCACTTATATCTCGAAAAAACTGGGCAAAAAAAACACCTTCATCCTGACCTCGGCGATCACCCTGCTGGGCTGTTTGATGAAGTGGCCTTGTTATAACCCGTCTATTCCGTGGCTTATCCTGCTTCCGGCGCCGTTTATCTCGGTCGGAATGGGCGCGCTGTTTACCCTGATGGGCTCCATGACCGCCGACGTCTGCGATCTGGACGAGCTTGCAACCGGTCAGCGGCGCGAAGGCATGTTCGGGGCCGTCTTCTGGTGGGTTGTTAAACTGGGAATGGCCATGTCCTTTGCCCTGGCGGGATGGCTGCTGAACACAACCGGATTCAACGTTGCTCTCGGCGGGAATCAGTCGGAAACCACCTTTTTCCTGATGCGTATTTGTGACGTTCTAATCCCGGCCTTAACCTCTCTGCTGGCGATACTGACGATGGCGACCTTCGCGATGAACGAGAAAAAGGCACATGAAGTCCGTCAGGAACTCGAACAGCGCCGCAAGAACCAGCCTGCTTTGTAATCTTAACCCTTAAATTGTTTATGGAAAAATATATGAGCAAATCGAACTCACCTCTGAACATTCAACATCTCGACCGGATGGAGCCTTTCTTTACTTCGCTGACCGGCGATTCCGACGTCTGGGCTTTTATCTCCAGCACCGGCGCGCTCAGCGCCGGCCGCGGCAGCCCGGAAGAAGCCTTCTTCCCCTACTACACCGTCGACAAAATCCATGACAACTGCGGCATCATCGGCCCGGTCACACTCATCCGGCTTAACAACGGAACTCTCTGGCAGCCGTTCGCCCCCGAAAAAAATCCGGATCTGGCGATCAGCCGCAGCCTGACAAAAAGCGTTGCCGGCAACGTGCTGGAATTCAGCGAGGCCTGTTCCGAAGCAGGACTCTTCTTCTCGTACCGCTGGCAAAGCTCTCACCGGTTCGGGCTCGTACGCCAGGCCGTTCTCACCAACAGAAGTTCAGAACCGGTCACACTTTCTTTGTTCGACGGCGTACGCAACGTCATGGCCGCCGGGATCGGAAAAGTGGTGCAGTCTCGGTTCAGCTGCCTGGCCGATGCCTACCGTTCCACTGAACTGCTGGAACCTTCGCGCCTCGGCATTTATGCATTGAGCGCCGGAATCATCGACCAGCCGGTTCCGCTCGAAAGTCTGACCGCCAATACCGTCTGGTCCACCGGCCTGCCGCAGGCCGCCGTACTTCTGTCCGATAATTCCGCCGGATGCTTCCGCAACGGTATGCCGCCGGTTACCGAAAATCCGCTCCGAGGCGAACGCAGCGGATACTTCCTGCAAACAGAGCTCCGGCTGAATCCCGGAGAATCCGTACAGTGGAGCCTGATCATCAACGGCCCGGTCAGCGCGTCCGAAACAGCAGATCTGCATCAGCGGCTTTCGGCTGAACCGCAAACGGTGGAAAAAGAACTTCTCCGCGACCTCGAAGAAGGAACCGCATATTTTCAGCGCCTGCTGGATGGGTGCGACGCCAGCCAGAAAACCGCCGACGAGGTGATGAACGCCCATCACTGCGCAAATGTCACCTACAACATGATGCGCGGCGGAACGCCGGTACAGAACTACGAAATTCCGGCAGACGACTTCCGCAGATTCGTCCGAACGGCCAATACAGGCGCAGCACAGCGGCACAGCGTTTTTCTGGACAGTCTCAAAGGCTCCGTTCCGCTGAATGAACTAAAAGAAAAAACCGCCGCGCTGCGCGATCCGGTGATCGACCGGCTGGCCGGCGAATATATGCCGCTGACTTTCAGCCGCCGCCACGGCGACCCCAGCCGGCCGTGGAATAATTTCTGCATCAAAGTCCGTAATGCGGACGGCAGTCCCCGTTTTGCTTACGAAGGAAACTGGCGTGACATTTTCCAGAACTGGGAGGCTCTGGCGATGAGCTATCCCTGTTTCCTTGAAAGCATGATTTCCAGATTCGTCAATGCCAGCACAATGGACGGATACAATCCCTTCCGGATCACCAGCGACGGCATGAACTGGGAAGAGCCGGAACCGGACGATCCGTGGGCAGGTATCGGGTACTGGGGCGATCATCAGATCACTTATCTGAACAAACTGCTCGAATGGCAGGAATCGTTCTTTCCCGGAACACTCACTGCCCGGCTGGGACAGGAAAAATATGTTTACGCCGATGTGCCGTATGAAATCGTACCGCTGGATGAGATCCTTGAAAATCCTCGCAAAACGATCACCTTCAATCGCACTAAAAACCAGCGGTTTCATGCACTGAAAAACCGGATCGGAAGCGATGCGGCTTTGCGTCTCGATCAGCACAACGAACCGTACCGGATAACTCTGCTTGAAAAACTGCTGGTTCCTGTTCTGGCAAAACTGAGCAATCTGGTTCCGGGAGGCGGAATCTGGATGAACACCCAGCGTCCGGAATGGAACGACGCCAACAACGCGCTGGTCGGCTTCGGACTCTCCATGGTCACAGTCTGCCAGCTGCGCCGCCATCTGGCTTTCCTTGAGCCGGTATTACGCGCAGGCGGAAACAGTTCCGCCGCTGTCAGCGAACCGGTCGCACAGCTGCTGCAGAACATTCAGTCCATACTCCGCGCTTCCATTATTCCTGCAACACAATCGGAAGATCAACGGGCGGAAATCTCTCTTGCACTCGGCCGCGCCGGCAGTGTTTTCAGACAAACGGTTTATGCCGGCTCTGTATTTGCAAAAACACCGGTTACATTTGCAGATGCTGCTGATTTCTGTGCCGCCAGTCTCAAGTGGCTGGATGAAACCATCCGGGCCAACCTGCGCACGGACGGATTATACAACAGCTACAACGTGCTGAAGTACGACGCGCAGCACACCCGCTTTGAAGTGAAGACTCTTTATCCGATGCTGGAAGGACAGGCCGCAATCCTTTCCGCCGGCGTTCTTTCCGCTAATGAATCCGAACAGTTGCTGACCGCGTTGAGAAACAGCCCGATGCACCGCAACGACCTCGACACCTATCTGCTTTATCCCGACCGTAAACTGCCGGGCTTCCTTGAAAAAGGTATTATCCCGGCAGCCCGCGCCGCGCAGTCGCCGCTGCTGACCGCCCTGCTGAAGTGCAGCGACCAGCGGCTGGTTTCGCGCGACGGCTCCGGCACCATCCGTTTCCAGTCGGAATTGAACACGACTGCCAAAACAGCCGAAGCGCTGGAGCAGCTTCAGAATGATCCCGCTTTTTCCGGACCGGCCAAGGCGGAAGCAGAAGCACTGCTCGCTTTGTATGAAGAAGTTTTTAAACACACGGAATTCACCGGACGTAGCGGAACCATGTTCGGCTACGAAGGACTCGGCTGCACCTATTGGCACATGGTTTCCAAACTGCTTCTCGCCGCACAGGAATCCTGCCGGCAAAATCTGCAGAAAGACGAATTCAACCGCCTCGCCGGGCTGTATTATCAGGTTCGGAACGGACTGGGATTCAATAAGACGCCGCAGGAATACGGCGCGTTTCCGACCGATCCTTATTCGCACACTCCGGCGCGCGGCGGCGCCAAGCAGCCCGGCATGACCGGCCAGGTCAAAGAGGAAGTCATCACCCGCTTCGGCGAACTGGGCGTCCGCATTGAAAACGGCGCGCTGCATTTCGCGCCGCGTCTGTTGCGCCGGAACGAATTCCTGAAACAGCCGGATACTTTTGAGTTTTATAATTCTGAAGGAATCAAAACTTCACTGCCTCTGGCGGAGAATGAGCTGGCTTTCACTTTCTGCCAGACACCGGTAATTTACCGGCTGGGTGAATCGCGCCGCGCAGTTGAAATTAAAACAGCGGACGGGAAAACGGTTCCGTTCGCAACAACCGGCCTGCCGCAGGAATGGAGCCGCGCTGTTTTCCAGCGCAGCGGAACCGTGAAGGAAATCCGGGTGTTTCTGACCGAAGCGGATATTCTGGAAGCGTAACGGTTACGGCTCCGTGCCGGACGATCCGCTGTTGGCAATCCGCATCAGCGCCTCCGTCACGGGGCCGATCCATCCGCTGTCCCAGCGGTGTTCGACCGTTAGCGTGTTATCATACACGTGCGGGATGTTCTGCTGCACGAGAATGTCATGCATGGCCACTGTATGAGTTGTCATTTTAGGCCGAAGCGACGGGCCCCATATTTTTTCTCCGGCCAGCACCAGCCGCGGTTTATCCTGAAAGAACGCCTTCTGCTCCACCGCCAGCAGATCTGGGCGGAAACGGTAAAAGTGCTCCAGCGTTCCGAAGACCTGAATCATCCCGACGTTCTCGTTATACATCTGATCAATCAGCATCGGAGAATCCCAGGAGGCCGCATAACCGTAAAAATCCGGGTTCTTAAGAATCAGACTGAAGGCTCCCCATCCGCCTTTACTGAATCCGATCAGCAGCCGTCCTTCAGGATTTCCAACGGTGTCGTACCGGCTTTCTATAAACGGAACAACAAATTCCCTCATATAAGATGCCTGCCGTGTTTTTAAATCCGTGACGTGATCCCCGAACCACGGCATCTTTTCAAAGGCCGGCTCCACCACAATCAGATCATGCCGGTTCTGAATATTTTCCCGCTGAAAGAATTCCAGCCCGCCGTCCAGTCCTCCGGAAATCGGCAGAAGATAAAGTACCCGGTACGGCCGACTCTTCGGGTAACTGTCCGGCAGCAGCACACGGATTTTCTGTTTTCCGTTCTGGTAAGGACTCTCTGCCTCATAGGTCTTAATTTTTTTGCCCGTCAGAACAAAAAGCATCAGCAGTGAAAGTGCGGTGTTAAGAAAAAAGTTCATTGCATTCCTGATTACCTAACGAATGCTAACCGGAACCCTGTTTCTGCGCGTTAGAAATTCTCTTTTGTATTTTTGAACACCCACAGATCTCTATCGCTGACAGATGCAATACAGAAAAAAGGCGCGGGTGGAACCGCGCCCTCCGGAAATGAGTGAATTACTCTATTCAATGTAGAAGAAGCCTGATTTCCACGAGTTGGAAAGTATGTACGAGTTCACACCTTCGGCGGTGGCCGGAACAGATATTTTCTCCCACTGATCGCGGCTTTTGAGCAGCGTATCGGATTTATAAACTGTGTGAGTACGCCCCGGCACGGAGTTCCATTTCAGTTCTACTGTGCCGCCGGAGACGGGCTTCCCTATTCTGATTTCCGGGAAAAAAATAAATTTCCCGGAAAGCCGGATCGAGTCTATCCGGAACATCCGTGAGGCATCGTCCGTGCTGTCCCAGAAATAAATGCGATAAGCGATTTCCTGAACCGGCCCGCTGACAGAAGCCGGAACCTGAACGGTTCCAAACGTTTCCGCCGCAGTCAGAATATCCGCCCGGCAAAGATCCGAGGCAAATCCGTCGACGCTGGAGCGCACGGCATAGCTGAAGGTTAACCCGGTGCTGCGGGCGATATCGAACGAGAAGTCCATAAACGCCGGGAGCAGTTCATACCGGTCATGGGCGGCAACATGCACTTCCATATAGCAGCCGGCGTCAACGGCCTCCTGCTGCGTGGCGGGAGTCGAAGTCGTGCGCACAAAAAATGACGGCGGCGGGGTTCCCTTCGCAGCATCATAGCCGGACGCCGTAAGACCGGGGCCGAATGTGATTTCAGATACCGTCAGCGTCAAATTGGTTCCGGAAGGAGTCAGATTGCTCTGATCCATGTTAAAACTAACCAGCTCTTCCAGGACAGGCGAAGCGCGGAACGGCATCGCAGGCAGACCTTCGACATTGTACAGGATAAGTTTCGGGTCATTATGAAAGGCGTAGCGGACATGCATCGGCGTGACGACGTTCGTGCTGGAAAGATAAACCGCATCGCCGGAAATACGGCATTGTGCCGCATAAAATATCCGATCCGGTCCGGCTATTTCAAAGTCGGGGCCGTCGCCGTTCGCGCGGGTTGAATCAATGATCAGGCCGGAGCCTTCATCACTGAACAGCACTTCGAGTTCACTGCCGGCCAGCCGCAGCGACTGGAACTGTGGGCCGAAGGCAACGAGGTCCGTCTGACCGTAAACCATTTTCATGGCGGCAAGACCCAGACGATAGGCCACGGTCTTTTTATCGGGACAGTGGATCAGCGTGCTGTCGCCGACATCCGCAGCGACAATGACCGCGACATTGGAAATCGATAGCGCCTGAGCCTGAGCTTCGCGGAGACCCGCCCAGGTGTTTTCATAGGGCGATTCGTAATTCGGAAGCTGCACGATCAGAAACGGCAGATCCGGTTCTGCGCGAAGCGCGCGCCAGCTGGCAATCATCCTGGAGAGATATTCAAAATAGGTCTGATAGCCGGTCGAATCACTTTCGCCCTGATACCAGACGACGCCTTTGGCCGGGAATTTTTCAATCGGTGCCAACATGCCGTTATAAAGTCCGCCCGGCTGATTCTGCCAGGTCGGATAATTCGTCGGCTCGCCGTAAGCCGCAGCATACGTGGGCGTCAGCTGATTGATTTTTGCCTGTGTCCGGTAAGCCGGAACAATGTCCTGATAGTAGGCGGCAATTTCATTCGTGTAAGTCGCCTGGCGGTCTGCATGCAAAGCAATCAGCGACTGCGCATCCGCAATATCCGCCTGCGATTCTATCGTCATCCACGACGCAATCGAAGTGGCGCCCAGCGATGCGACAATGATACCGACCGGCACTCCGGCTTCGCGGCGGATTTCCCGTCCGAACAGGTACGGTACGGCGGAAAAGAATTCTGCATAAACCGGCGTATCCGGGCGCCAGGTTCCGTGAACATCTTCCAGCGGTTTCATATCCGCCTCAGGAACCACCGTAAATACATTCAGATGAGCATCCCCGGCGGCAGCCACTTCGGCCTCCCAGTTCAGTACGCCCGGACTGAAGGTGTGGTTCGGACGCATCAAAAAATTCATGTTGGACTGGCCGGAACAAATCCAGACATCGCCGACATAAACTGGATCCAGCCGGATTGCATCGGCACCGGAAGTAACAATCAGAACGTGGTGCGAGCCGGAAGGCGTGGCGGACTGAGCAGGCAGCTGCAATTCCCATGTCCCGTCATCGGCGGAATCCACGAAAGATGCAGCACAAACCGTTTCGCTTCCGTTGGTATCCACCAGAATCAGTTGCGCCTGCACCGACTGATTGGCCTCAGCAGAACCCCATATGCGAATCGGAGCTTCCCTCTGGAAAACCATCTGGTTTGCAAAAATATCCGGCAATACCAGCTCTGCCGAGGTGTCATCCAGTATAATAATAGACAATGTGTCATAGGCAGTATTCCAATCATACATTGTTCCGACTGGAAAATTAGTCAGGGTTACGGTGGCATTCTTAGTACCCAGTAAGCCCGCCGTAATCAGATTAAATACGGCACTTCCGCCGGTATAAGCAGCGCCGTCGACAAGAATCGAGCTTCCGGCGGCAAAAGACACTGTTCCGCCGTTGCCGGATGTGCCGTAGTTCATCGTCGAAATACCGGTGGCATCAAAAATAAATTCCATACGGCCGGAGGCACGGACTTCCAGCGCATTTCCAAGAGTTGACGTGGTTCCGATTGTAGCCGAGGAACCCACTACGCGCACTTTGTCACCGGCGTCACCGCTAATAGCCGATCCGACCAGCAGACGCCCGTCAAAGGTTCCACCGCTGATTGTAAAGATTCCGGTAGAAGAAACACCCGCAGTATCTACACCGATATTCAGAACATTGGTTCCGCCGGAAACGGCACCCATTTGAAGCGTACCGCCGCTAAGATTCAGAAATCCAACCGAGCCGGACGCCGGGCGACCGACCGCTGAACGCGCCGTGCCGCCGCTCAGGGATACTAATTTTCCGCTCACGATATTAACAGTTCCGGTCTGCTGATATGTAGCAGTATCGCCGATGTAAAAATTAAGAACCGGATCAACATCCGAATCTATCGTTACAGTATCTTGATTACGAATAATCGCCGTATCAGATGCTCCCGGCAAAATGTCGCCGCTCCATGCTGCAGGATTTGACCAATTTGAATTGTCCGTGTCCAAAACAACCAGCGCAGCAAATACGCCTTGCACCGAGGTTAAAAGCAGAGCCAAAGCTATAAAAACCGTTTTTTTCATCACTACTCCTGTTTAGGCGTCATAAGGCATTTTGTAAAATATACAATATAAGCTGAGATTAATCCATTTATACTTATGTTTAATTATATTTTAAGCTGTATTTCGCGGATGATATTCAGTGTTCGGTCAAAAGGCGGACTGGCCGCAAAGCGAGACTTTCCGGAGGAAAGCAAAGACCAAAGGCGCGGCAACCCTACAGTACGTATCACAGGCTTCCAGCCCACCCGGCCTTTAAGCCGAATTTCGTGAGGTTTTGGCACGAGTTTACGGCACAAAAAAGCCGGAGGCAGAACTACCTCCGGCTTTCGTCAGCTTAATGGGAACATCTACAATTACTGGATCATCATCAGCTTCAGGGATTTTACTAAAGCCCCCTTCATATTTACACTGAGAATATCCGTAGTGGTATTCCAGCTGTAAGTCGTCCCGGCATTACAGTTCGTTAAGGTTACAGTGGCATTCTGCGTACCCAGAACGCCTGCTTTAATCAAATCAAACGTCGCATCCCCCCCGGTATAAGCAGCACCGTCGACAATAATCTGACTGCCAGCAACAAAAGTTGCCGTTCCGCCAACGCCGGAAGCGCCGTAGTCCATCGTCGAAATTCCGGTTGCACTGAAAACAAATTTAATCTTGCCGGTTTCACGAACTTCCAGTGCGGATCCGGACGTTGAGGTACAACCGATCGTTGCAGTCGAACCGCTAATGGTCACCATATCAACATTTGTTGCTCCGGCAACACCCGTGGAGCCAATAAGTAAGCGGCCAATAAATGTACCGCCACTAATATTTAAAAGACCCTGAGTAAACTTGTCCGGAGTGGCATCCAAGCCGACCATTATTCGCATACTGCCGGTTGCATCGCCGACCTGCAGAGTGCCGCCATTTAAATTCAGGATGCCGATAGACCCCAAGGTAGCCCGCCCTAGGTTACCGTCGGAACTGACTACCAGCTTCCCATTGTTAATGTTCAGGGTTCCGGTTCCCGGAGGATATGAGACCGCATTATCTCCGATGTTAAAAGTCGTAATTGAACCAACATCCGTGCTGATGTTTGCAGTCCGGCCCTGACGAAGAAACGCGGTATCAGCCGCGCCCGGCACGTACCCGAGACTCCAGCTATCGGGGTCCGCCCAGTCGCCATTAGCAACGCTGAAAATGTCACTCGCTGCCATTCCGTTTTGAACCGCCATACTGGAAAATGCCAATATGATCGCAATAATCAGCCCGTTTCGATCTTTCTTCATAGTTTCATCCCCGATTTAGTGAATACATGATCCTAAAACCGGAGCCGATTATATTCTGCACAAGCCGGTATGTCTCTTCGTTTTTTTTTAAATCGGCATAGCGCTCGATTCGGGAATTGCCCGCCTGTTCGACTGATTATGTTCGGATCGAGCCTTGTAAAGACAGCCTGCCAACAAACTGAAACCTGTCAGCCTATTGTATCATCATCAGCTTCAGGGATTTTACGAGAGGTGATGATACGCTTACGCTGAGAACATCTGTGGCGGTGTTCCAGTCATAAGTGGCTGCTGTAACAAAGTTAGTTAAGATCACGGTGGCATTAGCCGCACCCAGCGTCCCGGCTTTGATCAGATTAAAAGTGACCGCACTGCCAGTCTGGTTCGTATAGTTTGCGCCGTTGATAACTCAATTGATAATTATACTGCTTCCGTCAGAAAAAGTCGCCGTACCACCGACACCGGAAGCGCCGTAGTCCATTGTTGAAATACCGGTTGCATCGAAAACGAATTCCAGACTTCCCGAAGCACGGACTTCCAGCGCACTTCCAGTAATCGACGTAGCTCCAATTATGCCTGCATCTCCAATAATACGCACCTTGTCGCCGGAGTCACCGGCAACAGCGGATCCAACCAGCAGGCGTCCGGTAAAAGTTCCGCCGCTGACCGTCAATATCCCTGTACATGGTGTAGTTGCTCCGTTTACGCCGATCTGCATCACTCCATCGCCGGCCGCACCACCGATTTGAAGCGTGCCGCCGACCTGATTAACATACCCTGTGGAAGTAGTGCCGGCTGCCGGACGTCCTACTACAACACTGGCGCTCGACGTAACCAGCTTACCGCCGTTTGTGATCGTAATGGTTCCGTTAGCGGTTGCCTCCCCGACATTAAAAGTAACAATCGTACCAACGTCTGAATCAATGGTCGCATTTTGATTATTGCGAACAAATGCAGTATCCGCGACGCCGGGAATTAACCCATTGTTAAGATTCCACGAGGCCGGGTTAGCCCAACTCCCGGTAGACACATTCCAAACATAACTCAAAGCAGATACATTATTTGCCGACACCAGACACATGACAGCCGCTAAAAAACCCATCGAACCGGTTTTAGTCATCGCAACTCCTCCTCGCTTCATAAAGTTATAAACTACTGACGCGTCGCAGACTGTACTCCGGTTATAACAGCATGTCTCTCTGGTTTTTGTTTTTTATATCGGATTATATATGCAGCACTACTCGAAAAATACGCCCTCATCCCAGGCGTCCGTGCGGAAAGGTGCAGCGGGAAGCTGCGCTTCATTATAAAGGCTGCAATGCGGATCATCTGTCCATCCATAACGAACCGCTACCGGTTCCGACACTTCCGCATTTTTTACAACAACTGTATTCCCAACGATTTCCGCCTGCGCTTTGACAAACCGGCGGTCGGCGCCGGCAATTATAAATCCGTCGAGATTCGCACCTTTGCGCATCAATCCGCCATTAGCGCAATCAAAGCTCAGGATGATTTCTTTTCCATTGATTTTCATGGATTTATACAGCGGTCCGGAAAAAGCGATGTTTCTGCCATAGCACTTCGCCAGCGCCCACAAAGCCAGCCGGTTCCCGACGTCCTGTTTATTGCGCGGATGAATCTGCTCCGCATCGCCGATATCCGCCGCCACGGCCATGCCGGTGTTGGTTAAACTCAGCGCTGCCATCTGCGATTGCCGGAGCCGCGCCCATTTATCCGGCGTAAGCCCGGACCGCATATCCACTTTTGAATTAGCCAGCTGGACGAAATAGAACGGCATTTCCGGCTGATTCCACTTTGCCCGCCATGAATTGATCAACGCCGGAAAAAGTTTGTCATAAGTTTCCGGCCAGGCGGCATTCCCTTCGCCCTGATACCAGATGACGCCGCGCAACGCATAAGGAACAACCGGAACAACCAGTCCGTTATAGCAGGCGGACGGCAGCCAGAAATCCTTAACGGTGTCCGGCGGATTTTTTTTCAACCCGTTCTCCAGCGTTCCGAGAATTCCTTTAAAATCCGGAGATGACTTCAGCGTGTCCAACGGCATCCAGCTTTCAATCGACGTACTGCCCCAGCTGACATTGATAATGCCGATCGGCACCCGCAGTTCTTTGTACAGCTCTCGGACGAAAAAATAAGCGGCTGCCGGAAACTCCGCCGCCGTTTCCGGCCGGCAATTTTCCCAGCTTCCTTTACAGGTAAACTCAGGCTGGCGGGAGGCGCGCTTTTCTACATAGAAAAACCGGATATCCGGATAATTTGCGGAATCGATTTCCTGCTGATAGTTCAGCGTTCCGCCGTGCCACGGTGGAAACGGCTTCATCCGCATTTCCATATTCGACTGGCCGGAGCAAAGCCAGACTTCGCCGAAGAGAATATTCTTCAGCGTAATGGTGTTGCCGGCCTGAATCGTCAGAGAGTGCGGTCCTCCCGCTTCGCCGGTCGGCACAGCAACCTTCCATTTTCCATCCGGCCCGGCTTCCGTCTTATAGCTTGCGTCCGTCCAGTCCGGTTTAACGCGGATGGTTTCGCCGGGCGCGGCTTTCCCGAAAATCGGGACATTGGCGTTCCGCTGAAGAATCATTCCGTCGGAAATGACCGACGGAAGAACAACATTCGCAGAAACTGTTTCAGTCATAACAGCAGCCAGTAACACGGCGCCGGCCGCCAAACGTTTTGTATGAATCATTTTTCACTCCGGTATTATTTTTAAGGTTTTTCTGCCAGCACCGAAAGTGCGTGCGCCGCGAGCACTCCGCGCAAATCGGTTGAGTAGTCCTGAAGAATCTTCTTTCCTACCCCTTCGTAGTCGCCGCAACGGTACAACGCCCGGGCCAGCGCCAGCTCCTGCATCGAAATCGTCCGTGTTTCGAAGCTGAAAACAAACCGGCCCTGTGCACCGAGATTTTTAATCGCTGTCATATCCTGCGCTTCGGCCTCCGCAACCGTATGCACGGCATGGCCGGTCATTCCCGGTTTGGCCAGCAAGGCCGCCAGCGCGGGTGCGGCCGCCGGATCTTTCAGCATATCCAGCGCCATGGCTACCGCCCGTAAATGCGAATATTCGGACGCCGGAGTCAGCAGGTTGATTTTTTCAATAATCGCGGCGGTCGCCCTCCGGTCTTTCGGCAGACCAAGCGAAACAATCAGACGATCCATGTCGCTCATTTTTGCCGTAGGACGGGGATGCCCCTTATCCCACGGGCGGCCGTTAACCTGTTCGACCAGCGTATCCAGCCCGGACGGATCTTCCAGAATCGCCAGCAGGTGTGCATAGAAAAGTTTATTTTCCCCGGTCGTCTTGCTGTAAGCGGCGCGCAGAAGCGGCAAAGCAATTTCTTTGTGAGACAACAGAATACTGCATTCCACTCCCTGATGTTCGCCGTATTCCGCAAGCGCTGCATCAACCGCCCGTTCAACCCGCTCCGCCGGTAACGGATAATTATCTGCGGCCTTTAATACCTCTTCCGGCAGGCTCCCGATTTCAACCAGATGCCGCTGAAGCTCTTTGATGTCGATGTTCCGCGGCTCGATACCGGCCCGGGACGCCATCGCCGCCGCCACGCCGGCCGCGTAGCCCTGATTCTGCAGATCCGGCTGCATACGGACCAGCGGCAGCGCATCGTTATTAATACTGATCCCCATGCCGGTCGTCAGAATACCGTTCAGTCCTTTCGGCAGCAGACAGCGGTACGGAACATAACAGGAAGTGGCTTCCGGATTCGGCTGGAGGAAAAAATAGGAGCTGTAATTAACGCCGTGACAGTCAAAGTCGCTGAAGGCCTTATAAATGCTGTCGGGATAGGTTCGCTGCATCAGCTGGTCGGGTACCGTCAGATAGAAATCGCCCAGCACTCGGCGGCGCTCACGGGAATTCACCAGACTGGAAACATCGTAGGCGTCGCCGGCGCGGCCTTCGCTCTTACCGTAAACGCGAAGATGCCAGGTATCCACAACATCCGATTCGTAAGACACCGTGAAGTCGCTGTTATTGTAGGAATCGCTGGGAATGAATACCGGCGACAGGCCGGTTCCCTGAACGCTGATACGCGACGGGCCGTAGTATTCATATTTCGCGCCGGCCGGAATTGCAATATCTCCGTTGCCGGTCGAATCCACCACTACCTTGGCCAGCACAATTCCCGGACCGAACGGAGTGGAAACCGCCACGCCCTGCACATCGCCGTCCTTCACCACAGCACCCCAGGCCATGCTGCACATCCACATTTCAGCGCCGGCCTTGCGCATTTCGCGCCGGTACCATTCCATCTTATCCAGAACATCCCAGCGCTTGCCCGGTTTGGTTCCAGCAGGCCCCAAAGCGCTCACCCCCAGATCCACCTCTTTCGTAAACCCTTCGCAATATCCTTTCCAGTAACAGCCGATCAGGCCGACCGTTCCAACACCGCCGAAAGCGTGCTGATATTCGATCACCAGTGTTTTGGCACCGCGCCGCGCCGCGCCGATCGCTGCCGGAGCGCCGCTGGTTCCGCCGCCGACCACAACCACATCATACTCGCCGAGAACAGGATATGAGGTATCACCGATCTTCACCCGTTCCTTTACCGCGTGCTCCGGACGAACGCCGGCAAGCGACTCCTTAAATTCCGCCTTAACCGCTTCGCCGGCAGATTTGTTGAATACTGTCAGTTCTCCGGCTCCGGAAACCTGCTTCGCCGCGTCGGCGGCCAGCTGCCCGATCCGCTCACCGGTCTTCATGTAATGGACCGGACGCAAAAGTTTTTCAGCACACTCGCGGGACACATCCGCATAACCGCTCAGTACATACACACCCGGAAGCTGCGAAGACTGGAAAGCCGCCGCCGGAATTTTATCCGCCGCCCAGTCGCCTTCGTAGCGCCCTGCGGAAACAATCGATGTTTCCGGTACCGCGAACGCATATTCGGAAACCGAAAGCCGCCCCGGACTCCAGACTTTATCAAAAACCTGCTGCTGGGCTTCCGCGTAACTGTGTATATCCAGCGGCCCCGTCTTCACCGGTATCGTATATTCAAAAGCGGAATACTCATCCCCCTTGTCGTACATTTTTACGGGGGTCGCCGCTACCGTAACGCCCACGGTTTTTGCAGGAGCCGGCACAATCGCAGTGTATTTAAAAACCGGCGTACTGCCTTCCGGTCGCATCGATGCCCCGGCAAGTCGCGCCAGCATCGCAGTCGGCGTGGCGTCGATAATGGTTTTTGCCCGAACAACCTGACGTCCGGCGCGATTTGCCATAATCACACCGCGCACAGCACCTTTGCTGTCCGTCAGAAGATCGGTCGGATAACAGCCGTAAAGAAACTCCACGCCGGCCTCCAGCAGTGCGTTGTCCAGCGTCCGTTTGACGTGCAGCGGGGTCGGCGGATACTGTTCGCCTTCTTTCAGTGTACTTGCTGTCGTTTTAAATATTTCCAGCTCACTCAGCAGCAGACGGGTATGCCTTGCTCTCGGCGCAACAGAGATTTTGATGAACCGGGTTTTGCGCTGAACCGGAATCCGGAAGTTTTTCGCCCCTTTTGCAAAAGCGGCGTCTTCCTCTTTACTGATACTCTCCCATGTTTTTTTATCATCACTGACAGATACGGAGACCGACTGTATCCCGAAAGAACCCGGAAACTGAAACGTGCTGAGATCAACCCGGTCAACCAACGTGACTTCCGGCAGTGTCGCGATAATATTCAAAGCAGAGTTATATTGAATCGTCTCGCGCTGCATATCGTGTTTTTTACCGTCTTTCAGCTTCGACGGTTTCGCCGTGTCCTGATGCGGAGCCTGTGAAGGAACATCCGCTTCATACTCATAGGATACCGGCTTCGATTCCATAACCGCCGGGGATTGAAAAACCTTTGCGCCAAGTCCGGAAAGCGGTTTTTCAGATTTATCCACCCACAGCCGGTAAGCCCCGCAAATGTCCTCACCCAGATACGGGCGCTGCGCCATGAGGAAAACCCGGCTTCCGCCCTGCGCCGCCTTGACAGCCGCCGCCACGCCGCCGGAGGTTCCGCCAACCACCAGAACATCGACGTCATACGCCAAAGGAAAATCCCGGCCGGGAACATTCATTATCGCGGCAGACAGCGGAACAACTGCTCCGCTTAAAGCAACCGCAAGAAGGCCGGTCGGCCAGATAACTTTTGTTTTCTTCAGGCTAAACAATTTATTCACAACAGCCTCCCTCTTTGCAGTTCGCATGCAGTTACGATACGCCTTGGGTTCATTAATCCATCCGCCGACAGTTTACCATTAGCGGATCATCATAGAATAAAATGCTGTTTCATCCAAATAAAATAAGTTATTTGCGATTAAAAACTGAAGTTAAACAGGAATTGATCCTCCCGCCTTAACAGAAGGACAGCACAAACGAAAAACCGGAACCCTTTTCAGGATTCCGGCTTTCGGGGTTTTAACTTAACCGCGTTCTATTTGCGTATCTGGCGGCGGGCGACCAACAGCGCAATCGCACCGAGCCCAACCATGCCGATCGTGGCAGGTTCAGGAACAACCGTTACGCTGAGAATATCGGTAGAGGTGTTATAGTCGTAGACGGCTTCATATTTCGGATCAAATCCGATCAGGCTGATTGTCGGCTTGGTAGCCTGACTCAGCGTTCCCGCCGTGATCAGAGTGAATGTATTCGCCCCGCCAGTATAAGCCGCGCCATCTATAATAAGGTCGCTGCCGGTAGCAAAACTGGCTGTTCCGCCGACGCCGGAAGTGCCGTAGTTAAGCGTCGAAATGCCGGTGGCACCGAAAATAAACTCCAGCGTACCTGAAGCACGAACTTCCAGAGCATTTCCAACCGTGGACGCTGTTCCAATCGTCCCGCCATTACCGACAACCCGAAAGATATCGCCACCGACATCGTCCGCAATGGCAGATCCGACCAGCAGACGCCCGTCAAAAGTTCCGCCGCTGACTGTAAAAATACCGGTAGAACGCGTAGTAGCTGTATTTACGCCGATATTCAGCACTTCCGTGCCGGAAACGGCACCCATCTGTAATGTGCCGCCGCTTAGGTTCAGCACACCAAAACCGGTACCGGTAGCGTTGGCAACAGGTCTGCCCACCGTAGAACGATCCGTCGAACTGGTGGTAGTGGAAACCAGCTTGCCGCTCACCATATTCACAGTCCCCGACGAATTAGCATGCTCCCCGATGTAAAAACGGGTAACCGAACCCACGTCTGTACTGACCGTCACGTTATACCCGTTGCGAATGAACACATCATCGGCAGCTACCGGCAGAAGGTCACTGGTCCATGCTGCAGGATTTGACCAGTCCTGATTGTTCATATCCAACACAGCGCTTCGCGCAGCTGCGTTATTCGCGATGAACAGAGAGACGCCCGCAGCCAAGGCATATTTTGCCCAGCTCTTCATTGATTTCTTACTCATTTCTTTACTCCTTACTCTTCTTTTTCCTGTTGGTTGTCGGAATTCCTTCCCGATCAACATCAAATTTATACGATATTAGATGACAAATGTCACTGTTTTTTTAAAACGTTTAACTCTGCTTTTTCTAATGTTTTTAGAGCCGAAGGCTCAATCGGATAGGATACTGATTTACAGAATATCGGATAAAGTGTGACGTCTCGTTGAACTCAAAACTATCCACTCAGGCTGGATTCAAGGCAGAATCACCCGATCCGCCGTTCGCACTGTCACCGGGCCGAGCAATCCAGACGGAAGCAGAGCGTCCTCTTTTTTCCAGTGCCGCCGGGTGGAAAAAGTGATCCGTCCGGATGGACTTTTCCGGATGGACTTTTTTCACCTTTTGTAAACCATTCCGGCCAGCCAGACAGCCGGCCGCCGATCCAGCGGCAGTCCGCCGGGAGCTGTTCGTCGCCGATCAGCCGGTTGGGCCAAAGGTTCGTAACCCGGACTTCCAGCCGGTTTTCACCGGCTTTCACCGCATCGGTGATCTCCACACGGAAAGGCGGTTTCCAGAGAACTCCCAGCTCTTTTCCGTTCAGATTCACCTCCGCAATGTTCTGCACATTGCCCAGATCAAGGTACAGTGCCTTGCCGGAAGCAATCGCCGGAATATCGATGGTCGTTGTATAAACCGCTGTTCCGGAAAAATATTTCACGCCGGAATCCGGATGCTCCGTCCATGAAATCAGCTGATCCAGCGCCACCTTCTCCGGCGCGCCCAGCTTCGGCGGAAAGCTCAGCTCCCACGGCCCGGCAATTTCAACCGGCGCGCCGATATTTTTGACCTCGGCTTTCAGCGTCTTCCCGGCGGCCGTTTTGAATTCATACGAACCGTTTTGAAAAGCCAGCATCTGCAGCTGTCCGCCGTCTTTAACAGAAAGTTTCCAGTCCGCCGGGGCGGAAACCGCCGTTACATGGTCGCCGGAAGCCGGTTTGCGGAACACCACAAACACAGAACCGGAAGGATCAAACCGCAGCGGCACAGTAATCCGCCCGTCCTTTTCAGTGTAAATCGCCGCCGGTTCCGTGGTGCCGGTTTCAGGATTCCACAGTTCGGGCGCTTTGCCGCTGACGCGGAAAGTGCAGTCGGCTGAAACGGGTTCCTGCTTTTGGTTTGAAACAAAATAGATGTCCGCATCGGCGGTTTGCCGGTGGATATAAATCAGCTTCGCGTCCGTTCCGGCGTATTCAAAATCGGGCTTCAGGCCGATGGTTTTCAAAACTTCCGGCAGGGGTTTATCCGCAACCCGCCCTTTCCCGCCCCACAGTTCCTTGGAAAGCTGCTGAATTTCGCGGTCGCAGTCCGGATAATTGCCGAGTCCCGGCGACTGCTCGGGAGCAGGTCCGGCAATCAGCGCTCCGGCCTCCGCCAGTTCTTTGATCTTCCGCAGCACCGCCGGAGTCATTGTTTTCTGGCGCGGCAGCAAGAGCATCCGGTAGCTCATGCCGTCCGGCAGAACCAGCCGTCCGTCTTTTACCGTCATGCGCTCCAGCGCTTCCGCCGAGCAGCCGTCAAAATCATATCCCGCCGGAAGGTCGGCGATTTTCAGGTTCCCGCCGTACATGGATACCGGCAGATTTTCGCCGACGAAATAGCAGATATCCGCGACAAAAAGCCCCTGCTGAAGCATCCACTGACTGCGCGCCAGATAGCGCATCCAGTCGCGGCTCTGTTCCCACCAGGTGGTCGTGCGGCCGAAATGCGTGCCGCAGGCTCCCATTGTCAGGCCGGGGGTAATGTTCATCCACGGCTGATGCGTATAGGTATGAAAAACAAACAGGTTGATGCCACCGCAGAAGGCCGCATCGCCCAGCGCTTTCAGCGCATACGGATCGGTATTCCATTTATTCCCGCCGCCTTCACCGGCAGTAAACGCTTCCGCGCCGACGAGATTGCGTCCGTAAACATGCGCCGCCGAAGCCGCCAGCTTCGTGCAGCCGTCGATGCCCTTTTCAATCCAGAATTCGCTCATCGGAATGTCCGCCATGCCGCCGTACTGAATGTCGTCGGACGGCGAATTTCCGTACGGCTCGATCCAGAGCCGCATGCCGCTCTGATGCGCCAGCTCTTTCATGCGTCCGGCGTAGCGGGCAGTGAACAGATCGGCAATCGTGCGCCGCAGATCCCACAGAAAACGATCAGTGATTTCCGGACTTTCAACAACGTGTCCCGCCATTACCGGCAGATAAGGCAGCGGATCGTAGCCGCGCAGCCGGACAAATTCCTGCCGGAAATCTTCCGTCCAGTTCTGCGAGCCGACTTCATAGCTGTCGATCAGCACATCGCTGAAAACGCGTCCGGCCAGCGGGCCGAGTTCTTTCACCACCGGGCCGACCATTCCGTTCCAGTGCGCGTCCACGGCGGCGGCGCTGAGTTTATCGCATTCAAGCCCCTCGCCGCCTTCCGGTGCCGGATGGTTGGCAACGCCGCTCGGTGCAAAGCCGATCCGCTGAATAGTCCATTCTCCGGCAGGCACTTTCCAGTTCAGCGTCCCGTCCGGTTTCATCTGCGAGGTCAGATCGACGACCTCTTTCCGGGCGATCAGCTCGTCCGGCTCCGGATTGAGATTGGTGTCGGTTTCGTAGTAGCCGGTGCGGGCGTAAAAAGCTTTGCCGAACAGATTGTTGACGCCCATCGCCGGCGACAGATCGAGATCGCGGATCAGCACTTCTTTTTTGCCTTCCGGACTGAGCTTATTAAAAACGACGCGGAAGAAACGCGCAGTGACCGGTGCAAACACGCACTCTGTGCGGGCATCAATCCGTCCGCTGCGTGGAAGCCAGAACGACCGCACTTTGCGGAAAGTTTTTCCGTCATCTGAAGCTTCGACCGTGCCGGAGCCGCCGTCCATTCCGCGGCCCAGCAGAAACGTCAGCTTGCGGGCGCGGTACGGTTCGGAAAATTCGAACTGGATAAAACGGGGATCGGTTCCGGCAGGCTTCCGGAGCACCAGCGACGGGCCTTTATCGGACGTATTCGTCGGCGCTGAACCGCTGGAGGTGAGTTCTTTCAGAAAGGCTTTCATATCCGTCCGGACGCCTTTCGGCGTACGGTACGCCAGCACGGCAACATCGCGGTACGGAGCAAGCGGAACCTGCGGAACCGGAAGTACCGCGCTGAAAACGGACGGCCCGGTTACCGCTGTTTCACTGCTGACAAGGTCTTTCATGCCGTGTTCCGGCTTATTCCACGGACCGCCGCTGGACGACCATCCCGGACAGTTGTGCATACCGATTTTCAAACCGAGACGGTCAGCTTCCTGAACGGTGTGTTTCACCAGCCCGATCCATTCCGGACTCATCGTCGCCACCGGGCCGAGCGGTGAGGCCCCATCCACCAGAAAAATCTGCGCGCCGCCGACGCCAACCCGCTGCATCGCCTCCAGATCGGCGGTAATTCCTTCTTTGGTGATATTGCCGTTCATCCAGTGCCACCAGGTCATCGGACGCGCGTCGTCCGGCGGATTAGCGAAAGAAACAGGCGACAGTTCGGCGTGCGCGGCAACGGCCATCATCGCCAGCAGACCAACGGCTCTGCGAAATTGTTTCAGATGCATGAGGACTCCTTACGGTTCTTAGTTCTTTACAGGCAGTTTAGCGAGAAACCTGATCTGCACCGGACCGGCCAGTCCGGAGTCGGGCAGTTCGGCTTTCGACGAATAATAGGGACAGTAGGTCATGAAAACCGAACGCGTGCGCGGCGCTGACGGATCATTGTACCAGGCCGGGAAACTTTCGATCAGACCAACACCGCTCGGATTGCTCTTCGACTTGGTTTGATACTGCGCATCCGAAGGCAGCTTCGTTTCCGCCATCAGACGGTTCACCCACTTGTTGGCAACCGTCACTTCCAGCTGATTGATGCCGGGCTGCAGCAGCGCGGTCATATCCAGCATAAAGGGCGGCTTCCAAAGCATGCCGGCCGCCATTCCATTCACGCGGACTTCCGCGACATCATAGACATCGCCCAGATTCAGAATGCAGCGGATTTCCTTCCGCAGCGTTTCCGCCGGAACTGAAAATTCCGTTTTATAAACCGCGCTGCCGGAAAAATATTTCAGCGCATTCTCTGTGCTCTTCGCCAGCGATTGCAGATTGGTCATCTGCCGCGTGAACGCTTCACCGATCGCCGGATTGAACGTGACAGCCCACTCCGATTCAACCGGCAGAACGGCGGGCACTTTTTCTACCGCAACGTTCTGCCCGCCGCCGGTGTTCGCGGTCAGATGGAAAGTTCCGGACACTTTAGACCAGAGCGCGCCCTGCGCATCCGCATCCAGCTCGCGTCCGAGCGCGGCGGCTTTTCCGTCCGGCAGCATGCAAGCCGTAAACCACTGCGCAGGAAGCGGACGGCGGAACACAACAAAAGCCGAACCGACGGCATCCAGCGATAGGCGGACTTTGGTGCGCGTTCCGGACGTGTCGAAAACCGGGCACACCGACACGCGGCCGCTGGCGGGATCCCAGAGTTCCGGCTGTTTTCCGGCGACACGGAAATCTCCATCGATCGCAACAGGAACCGCGCTGGTCGTGCAAAGAAAGTAAATGTCTTCCGTGGCGGTCCGGCGATGAATGTAATTCACCGGAGCCTGCGGGTCCGTTGTGCAGACAAAGTCGGGCTCAATATGCAGCTGAGCCAGCAGCTTGCTGAAACTACTCTCCGGTTTCACCGGCGATGTCTCTGAATTTTTCCAAAGATCAGCAACCAACCGATTCCATTCGTCACCCAGGTCGGCCCGGCCTGCCGGGGCCGAGGGTTTATCGCCGACAATCACCGCGCCGGTTTCGGCCAGCTTTTTGAGGTGTTTCAGCGTCGCAGTGTCCGCCACCCAGTCGTTCGGCAGCACCAGCAAGCGATACTGCGCGCCGGACGGAAGCCGGATCTTGCCGTTCTCCGCCGTCGCCGCCAGCAGATGTTTTGCGATGATCTGATCGTAGTCGGTTCCGTCGGGAAGTGCCGGATAACGGTCGTCCACGAACGAACCCATATCCGTATTTCTAAACAGCAGGAAGTCGGCGACAAACCCGCCCTGCTGAAGCAGATACTGGCAGCGCGCCATGTAATCAATCCACGAGCGGGCCAGCGGCCACCAGGTATTAAGCCTGCCGAAGTTCGAGCCGGCGGAACCGAGTGTAAAGCCGGGCTTCATGTCGTTGCGCGGCTGATGGGCGTAGGTATGGAGCAGCGTCAGATTCAGCCCTTGCGAGAAAGCGGCGTCGCCGTACGGTTTGAAATCGAACGGAGCTTTAGTCCAGCAGGCGTCTTTGACCGTCGTCGTGTAGGACTCCGCCGCGACATATTTCTTACCGGTCGTATGCGCCAGCGAAGAGGTGATTTTAATCCGGCCCGTTCCTTCGCCGTACCAGAATTCGCCGAGATTGACGTCGGCTTCCGCCCCGCCGAGAAATTCATCAAACGCCCGTCCGCCGTACGCTTCAAGATACAGCTTCAGTCCGTGCTGCGCGGCCTGCTCGCGCATCGGCCGGAAGTTGTTTTCCGCAATCAGTTCATTAATGGTCAGCCGGAAATCGCGCAGAAAGGCTTCGGAGTCGGCCAGCGATCCGACGACCCGGCCGGTGAGCGCCGGAAGAAAGGGCATCATGGAATAACCGCGGCGGGTTGAAAATTCCGCCGGGAAATTTTTGGTCCAGTTCTGCTGCTTGGCTTCCCAGCTGTCGATTAAAATTCCGGTCACCGTCTTACCGGCGCTGTCGCCGGCCTCTTTCAGAATTCTTCCGAGCGAGTGCTGGAAATGATTCACCGCAACCTTGGCATCCATTTTGTCAATTTCAAATCCGGTGCCTTCCGCCTGCGACGGATGGTTCAACATGCCGGTTGTGGTGTAGCCAAAGCGAAGCACGGTCCATTTTCCGGCCGGAAGATTTGCGGTCAGCATTCCGTCAGCCGACAACCCGGAAGTCAGGTCGATAACCTGTCCGCCGGGAATGGCCGCCGGATCGTTGACCGGCGACCCGAAGTACGGAGTCAGCCGCCCGATACTGCTGTTACCGGATTTGCCCTGATAGTTTTCCATCCGGTAGGCATTACTGAGTTTCATTTCCGAGATATTCAGCGGCTTGACCTGTCCTCCGGTCAGGCTCAGGCGGAAAACGGTGGCCGTTGTGCTTTCAAACGGAACGGTAATGGTGACGTCTCCGCCGCGAAAAAGCATGCCGCCGCAGGTGAAGGTGCGCAGTTTTTTGAAGTTCACCCCGTCGACAGAGACTTCGATTCCGGCGTTCCAGAAGATGCTGACTCCTTTTTCACTGAACGGATACTGGATTTGCAGCAGCCGTTTCGTCACCGGTTGCGGATAGGCGAAGGTGAAAACCGGATTACTGGTTTTCTCCGGCAGATTAATCGCCGTGCTGCGATCGCCATCAGTTAAATTGGAAAGGTCGAGGTCTTGGATGCTACCAGTCACCTGAGGAACGACGTCGTCATCAGCCGGATCCGCCGGCACCGCCAGCACGGCAATATCGCGGTAGAAATCCAGATTCGACTGCGGCTGATCCAGTTTCAGATTCAGCTTTTGCGCGCCGGTTACTTCCGTTTCGCTCCAGACCAGCTTTTTCATGGAATCTTCGAGGCCCACCCACGGCCCACCGGTAGTCGACCAGCCGGGGCAGTTGTGCAGAACCAGCGTAAGGTCAAGGCTTTCGGCGGTTTTGATGGCATAGTTCACATGATCAAACCAGGCATCTGATCCGTAGCGCACCGGACCGGCGGGAAACTTCGTATCGACATCAAACAGGTGCGCACCGGCCAGCCCGACCCGCTTCATGTCTTCCAGATCAGCCTTGATGCCTTCTTTGGTGATGTTGCCGTTTTCCCAGTGCCACCAGGTTTGCGGACGGGTTCTGAGCGGCGGATTGCGGAAGCCAGCTTCCAACGAAACCAGATCTGAGGGGCTGGTTGTTGGTGCGGAATATACCGGGGTGCAGAAAGATGTGGTCGCCAGCGCGAGAACCAAAAAACGGCTTCTTGCAGTTATCCCCATAAACGATCTCCGTTCATCCAAAGACTATATTGATCTGACCTCAAAAGAAACGACGGGGTTCCTATCAGAAACACCGTTCGCTCCCGGTTATATTTTATAGGCTTACCGTAAAAACTTTTTTTGTCACGCCGGTTTTATTATCTTATTTCCGTGTTTTTGGTTTGTTTTTAGTTACCATCTAGCCCGTTGAACGCCTGAAAATCCGTAAAAAAGGTATGAATATGATGCGTACACGCTTTGTTCTTCTAGGTGCATTTGCATTCTGTCTTTCTGTAAATGCCGCCGAGCCTTCTACTCCTGACAGCTTTAAACCGGCTCCGTTATTCCGCGACCACGCTGTCTTGCAGCGGAACAAGCCCGTCCCGGTCTGGGGACGCGCCGTGCCGGGAACCAAGGTGGTTGTCGAATTCAAAGGCCATCGGGTCAGCGCAACCGCCGACGCCTCCGGCCGGTGGGAAGCCAGACTGCCAGCTATGCCGGCCGGCGCCGAACCGGCCGACCTGACGATAACAACCGCCGATAAAACGGTCATTCTTCATGATGTTGTCGTCGGCGATGTCTGGCTCTGCTCCGGCCAGTCCAATATGGAGTGGAAAGTCTCGGAAGTAACCAATGCGGAAGCGGAAATTTCCGCCGCGGATTTTCCGCTGATCCGTGAATTCAGAACGCCGCTGGCCGCCAAAGAAATACCACAGACAGAACTCGCCAAAGGCGACTGGGCTCCGTGTTCCCCGAAAACGGTCAAATCGTTCTCGGCTGTCGCCTACTTTTTTGCCCGCGACATCCACCGGGAGCTGAACGTGCCGGTTGGAATCATCAACACCAGCTGGGGTGGAAAAATGATCGAAGTCTTTATGAGCGACGACGCCGTGAAGAACAGCGGGGTATCGGCGGCTGTTGAATCGCGCTGGAACTGGGAACGCAACGATTGGCTGCCGGCCCGTATGCCGGAATACGAGCAGAAGGTTACAGACAAAAAAGCCGGGAAAAATGTGACCGTACCCATGGATCCGCGCTCAGTTGTCGAACAGCACCGCCCCGGCTGTGTGTTCAACGGAATGATTAATCCGGTCATTCCCTACGCCATACAGGGTATGCTTTGGTATCAGGGCGAACACAACATCAGCCGTCCCGAAGAATACTCAGCCCTTTTGTCCGCCATGATTACAGATCTGCGGACCAAATTCGGCCAGGGCGATTTTCCCTTTTACTATGTGCAACTGGCGAACTTTGCCGCGCCGATGGATAAATCCGGCGTCGGCTATTCGCTGCTGCGCGAAGCGCAGACCGAAACGCTGAAGGTCCCGAACACCGGCATGGCCGTTACGGTTGATATCGGCACGCCCGGAAATGTGCATCCGCGCAATAAGCAGGACGTGGGCGCGCGGCTGGCGCGCATTGCTAAAGCGAAAACCTATAATCTCGGCGGCGAGTACAGCGGACCGGTTTTCAGCTCCGCCACCGTTCACGGCTCCATCATGCGCATAAACTTTGATCACCCCGGCAACGGGCTGACAACCAACTCAACCGACGGGCTTGGCTTTGAAATTGCGGGTTCAAACGGCGTTTTTTATGCGGCGCAAACAGAGCTGTCAGGCGCTCCGCCCACCAATGTGCTTCTGTCGTCCACCAACGTCACGGCTCCGGTTTCTGTGCGCTATGCATGGGGAAACGATCCGAAGGCGGGTCTGTACAACGATGCCGGCAACGGCGTCCGCCTGCCGGCAGTCCCGTTCTGTTTTTCAGTAAGCGGATCAGGACAATGAGACGACTGGGCAGGATGTAGAAATTTCTATCCGGGCCGGTTAGACGCCGACACTGCTGGCATGGATTTCCAGTTTTGCGGGCAACAGGTGATACATGGAATGACGAACCACTCCTGACATTTCAGCCAGAAGTATGCTGGCTGATTCATAGCCGAGCATTTCCCAATCCTGTTTAACGCAGGTCAGCGGCACAGGCAGTTTGTGACAAAAAGCATCGTCGCCGAATCCGGCAATGAAGATGTCCTTGCCGACCTTTAATCCCGCTTCGGCAGCGGCTTTATACAATCCTTGAGCAGCATATCCCGTGCAGGTGAAGACAGATAAAGGCCGTTCCTTGCGTTCCTGCAGCATTTTTTTTGCCGCTTCATAGTTGTTCCGCAACTCCTGGCTCCCCGGCATCTTCTGGGTGGGATCAACATCCGGGCATTTATACGCATAGGGTGCATGATCGACAAAACCGTACCGGTTCATAGCCCCCGCCCAGCCGGAAACCCGCTCCTGAACGGATCTGCGCGAGGTTGCGCCGAAGCAGCAGACCGGACTGCCGTGCATTTTCAGAAGATGCGCCGTTGCCTGATGAGCGCCGCCGGCATGATCAACGGAGATCGCGCTGACCGGCAGATTTTCCACCCGCTCATCCACCAAAATAATTTTAATTCCCCGGTCAAAGGCTGTCTGGCAGGCCTCTATAAATTCCGGAGTATACATGGGAACCATGATCAGCCCGCTGTTGCCTTCCGATAGACGGGCAATGACGTCAGCCAGACTCTTGTGGCAATCTGTGTAATGAGCGATTGAAAACCGGACTTCTTTTTCCTCAGCAAATCTACGGATCCCCTCGCAGATCTCCATGGGATATCCTTCGTTGTTCCAGCGGACAAACATCATGCTGAATTTCTGTGCGCTGCCAACCAGAACTAAAGGCCCTTTTCCCCGCCCCGACTCGCACCGGATCAACCCCTGTTCTTCCAAACCGGCCAGCGCAATGTTAATGGTCTGATAATTCACATCCCATTTTTTAACCAGCTTGGACACCGGCGGAAGACGATCTCCGGCACCGAATTGGCCGGCTTTGATCTGCGCAGCCAGATGGTCGCCGACCTGCTTATAAAGCGGCGCTTTTTTTCCCCGGCCCTTGTCCAACTTCAGTTCCGATGTACTCATAACTGTGCTCTTTTCAAAAAATAGAACTTTGACTTAACATCGCACCCGTTAAACTTCCAGCGAAAAAACACTTACAGACAAGGGGCATCTATCCGGATTTCTACTTGATAATCCCTCTATCCTGCAAAGAAGGCCGTTCAGCAAGCACGGAAAAGGCGTGCGCAGCCAATACCCCGCGCAAATCCTTCGTGTAGGCCTCCAGAATTTTCTTTCCGATGCCATCCTGATCTCCGCACCGGTAAAGCGCGCGGGCCAGCGAAAGTTCTCTCATGGTCAGCGTCCGCGTTTCGTAACTGAACGCCTCCAGAATCCGCGGTCCCATCCGGACCAGCGCAGTTTCATCCGCTTTCCGTGCCTGTTCGATCGTATAAACTGCATGTCCGGTCATTCCCGGTTTTGCCAGCAGTGCCGCCAGCGCCGGTGCCGCCGCCGAATCCTTCAGCTGATCCAGAGCAATCGCCACGGCCTGAAAATGAGTGAATTCCGAAGCCGGAGTAAGCTGATTTATTTTTTGAATAATTGCATCCGTCGCCTTCCGGTCTTTCGGCAGTCCCAGCGCGATAACCAGCCGGTCCACTTCACTCATGCGCGATGTGGGAGCGTTATTGCCTTTATCCCACCGGCGACTGTTGGCATGTGCAATCAGCGTATCCAGACCGGTTGAATCCTCCAGCACCGCCAGCGTGTGCGCGTAGAAAACTTTATTGGTTCCTTCGGACTTACTGTACGCTGCGCGTAAAAGCGGCAGAGCCGTCTCACTGTGCGACAGGAGGATACTGCATTCGTAGCCTTCCCGCTGCCCGTACTCGGCAGGAGCGTGCCGGACAGCCTGCTCAATCCGTTCAACCGGCATGGACGCCATATCTTTTTCCGCAAGAACTTCGGCCGGAAGATTGCCGATTTCAACCAAATGCCCCTGAAGGGCTTTTACGTCGATATCGCGCGGCTCAATACCTTTAGCGGCAGCCATGGCCGCCGCAACGCCGGCGGCGTAGCCCAGATTCTGTAAATCCGGCTGCATACGGACCAGCGGCAGCGCGTCGTGGTGCACACTGATGCCCATGCCGGCCAGCAGTATTCCGTTCAGCCCTGCCGGGAGCAGGCAGCGGTACGGGACATAACTGGCAAGCGCTTCGGGATTCGGCTGAAGGAAAACATACCGGTTATAGTTCACGCCGTGACAGTCGTAATCGCTGAAGGCCTTCACGATCGTATCCGAAAAAGTCCGCTTAATGATCTGATCCGGCACGGTCAGATAGTAGTCGCCAATGACCCGGCGGCGCTCACGGGTATCTACCAGACTCGATACATCATAATAATCGCCGACCCGGTATTCACTTTTGCCGTAAACCTTGAAATGCCACTGATCCACAACATCGGATTCATAGGCCACGCTGAAATCGCTGTTGTTATAGTGGTCGCCGAGATCGAAGGTCGGCAGACCGACGCCCTGAATGCCGATCCGGGACGGCTTCAGATATTCATATTTCGCTCCGGCAGGAATCGCAATGTCTCCGTTACCGGTCGCATCAACCACCACTTTGGCGAGCACCACGCCCGGACCGAACGGCGTGGAAACCGCCACGCCCTGCACATCGCCGTCTTTCACAACCGCGCCCCAGGCCATGCTGCGCATCCACATTTCCGCACCGGCCTTGCGCATTTCGCGCCGGTACCATTCCATTTTCTCGTTGATATCCCAGCCGGCGATCGGCGAAGCGTCTTCCGGACGGATATTACGCAGGCCTTCATCCAGTTCGGCGGTAAATCCTTTAACGTAACCGTACCAGTAACGTCCGACCAGACCAACCGTTCCCACGCCGCCGAACGCATGCTGATACTCGATCACCAGCGTCTTCGCGCCGCGCCGCGCCGCGCCGATTGCCGCCGGAGCGCCGCTGGTGCCGCCGCCCACGACCACCACATCATACTCGCCGAGAACCTCATACGACGCGTTGCCGATCTTAACCTTTTCCCGGATCGGTTGTTCCGGACGGACTCCCGCAACCGTTTCCTTCAACGCGCCTTTTACTGCGCCGGCAGCAGGCTGTTTCATCAGAGCCAGCCCGGCCGCGACGGGAATCTTTTTCGCAGCTTCCGATGCAATCTGCCCGATTGCTTCGCCGGTTGTCATGTAATTGGCCGGCTGTAAAAGTTTGTCCGCACACTCGCGGGACACATCCGCATAGCCGTTCAGCATGTAAACGCCGGGCAGTTGCGTCGACTGGAAAGCGGCGGCTGGAATATTTTCCGACCAGACTCCGCCGTACGGCCCGGCGGACAGAATGGATGCGACGGGAACTTCGAAAATATATTCGGAAGCCGACATCTGTCCGGGCGTCCAGACTTTATCCAGCACCTGCTGCTGCGCTTCCGCGTAGCTGTGCATGTCCAGACGGTCTGTTTTAAACGGCACCGTATATTCAAAAGCCGGATACTCCGCACCTTTATTGTAAACCGGCGTCGGAGTCGGCTTCGCAGCAACCCCTTTCACCGGCTGCGTTGCGCGAGCCACCACCGTATGTTTAAAATTATGCACACCACTTCCTGCCCGTAGCGGTGCGCCGGCCAGCCGGGCCAGCATCGCCGTCGGCGTAGCGTCGATGATGGTTTTTGCCCGCACCACCTGCCGTCCGGCGCGGTTGGCCATAATCACACCGCGCACAGCGCCTTTGCTATCCGTCAACAGATCCGTCGGATAACAGCCGTATAAAAACTCAACACCGGCTTCCAGCAGCGCGGTATCCAGCGTGCGCTTCACATAAAGAGGTGTTGGCGCATACTGCCGTCCGGCCTCCAGCTTGCGCTCGGACGTACTCAGAATTTCCACTTCGCTCAACAGCATCCGCTGGGACTGCGGAGCCAGCTTGATGTGCAGTCTCACGAATTTCGTCTGCCGGTCGATATCAATAGAATACGTAAAGGGCCGGGCGACGTATTCGATGTCCTTTTGCGTAGCGACCTTCTGCCAGCTTTTTTTATCGTTGCTGACATAGACATCGACATAGAGAGCGCAGAACTCATTCGGTTTCTGGAAGGCGTATACTTTGATCCGGTCAACCTGCTGCACTTCCGGCAGCGTGGCAATCAGGTTTATGCTGGCATCATACTGGACAGCCTCGGCATGTTCTTTTTTGCCGTCGGTCAGTTTTGAACCCGGCTGGGTGTCCGGACTGTTGGTCGCTGAAGAAACATCGGTTTCATAGGTAAAAGGAATCCGGTTGTAATCAAGTACCGCCTGCGGCTGAAGAACTTTGGCAGCAAGACCGGACGGTGCTCCGGTTGTGCCCAGCCAGCCGTGATAGGCCCCGCAGATGTCTTCGCCCAGATACGGACTTTGCGCCATCAGGAAAACACGGCTTCCGTTCTGCGCGGCTTTGGCCGCCGCCGCAACGCCGCCGGAAGTCCCGCCGACCACCAGTACATCCACGTCATACGCCACCGGAAAGTCCCGTTCAGGAACGGTTATCGTATCAGCGTACAGCAAATTTCCGCCGGCCAGTACGCCCGCCATTAAACAGGCTGATTTCATGGTTAAGCGCACCCCCGGTTTTTTGTATTTCGAAAACAGTTTTTTCATAAAACACCCTTCGGCTTTTCTACTTTATCGCACAAGGAAAAATGCTCCCGCTTCAGTTTGTCGAAGATAACAGAACTCAGAATTCCATCAATTAAAAGTCGATTTAAAGTTTATTAAAAGCGCGAATTATGCAATATTATGAAGTTGCCCATACAGCAGGCATGGGGGCGGTTTTTGGTTTATTAAAACACGGATTGTGTTATATATATCTATCTATCCGTATATAAGGAGTCGGGGCGATGCGTAACCACAACAGTCTTCTGATTAAGTTCGGTCTCTTTCTGGCGCTTTTCAGTGCGCCGGAGGCAAAGACTTCAGCCGAAATATACCAGACAAAGGTGAATCAGAAAACAAACGGCGGCGAGTGGGTCGAACTGGGCCGGTTCGTTTTTAACGGAAGTTCTGATGAATACGTCGAGATCAGCAATGCCGGGGCTAATGGATACGTCATCGCCGACGCCGTGTGCATCACCGGCAACGGCATTACCAACATTATTGATGACGCAGACGGCGCCTCGGTGCAGAAAGAAGGCTCATGGGGAACTGCTGCCGCCACCAAAGGAGGTTACGGCACAGGATTCAGCCATGACCGGGGCGCGCAGGGCAATCCGCTGATGTGGGTTCGTTTTTTCCCTCAAGTCCCGCAGGCCGGCGAATATACCGTCTCCATCCGGTGGACGGAACATCCCAACCGTGCTTCAGCAGCTCCTGTATCCGTGGTTTACAACATAAAGCCTGCGCCGCGCGCCCTGACCGTTGTAAACGGCTTGGGATCTGGAAGTTACATGCGGCAGACAGAAGTCGCCGTCAAAGCAGCCCCGTCGGAAGCCGGCAAAACATTTGCCATGTGGCGGTCTTCAAACGGCGGAAGCTTTGAAAACCGCTACTCGCCCGCCACCCGCTTCATCATGCCCGACCGGAATGTTACCGTCACAGCCGACTACCGCATCAACGAGGTGCTGGAACCGGTGCGCGAAACCGCCCGCGAACTGCCGGTCGCGGCGGAAGTTGACGTAGCCGTGATCGGCTCAAGCATCGGCGCGATCGGCACCGCCGTTGAAGCCGCGCGGGCGGGAGCTTCGGTTCTGCTGCTGAGCTCCGATTACTATCTGGGCCGGGACATGGCCGGCGAAAACCACTACTGGCTGGCCGACGGCGAAGTGCCGCAATCCGGTCTGGCGAAAGAACTGTTCGGCGTGCGTCCTTCTCCCGCCGGAGAATATTATGTAACGCCCAGCTCATTCAAAAAACAGGCCGAAAGCCTGCTTATCAGCAACAACGTCGCATTCCTTTACGGTACCCACGCCGTAGATGCAGTCATCGATGGAAACAATCAACTGTCGGGCGTGGTGATTGCCAATAAAGGCGGACGTCAGGCTGTAAAAGCGAAAATTATCGTGGATGCCACTCCGATGGGTGGATTCGGACAGATCGCCGGAGCCGCTATGGAACCCTGGCCTGCGGATCAAGCAGTAACCGTCAGCCGCACGCATTACAAATGCAACAGCCCTGAATCCAGAGGCGCGTCCGTGCACGGCGACTACCGGGAATTTTCCACCTCTGCCGGCATGAGCACCGGAAGCTGGGTCGAGCGCTGCCGCGCCGAAACGCAACTGCGAGATCTTTTCGACACCGGAAACGAATCCTGGTCCGCTCAGTATATGCACGTCGCCGAACCGCGCGGCATCATCGGCGAAGCCTCTGAATCTGCGGCATGGCCCGGCGCGGAAAAAGTTAATCTCGGAATCTGCAAGCCGCGCAACATGAACTATCTGTATGTCATCGGACCGGCGTGTTCAGTGTCGCGCGCCAATGCGGAAGCTTTAGCGCGTCCGCTCGAAGCGCTGGAACTCGGCCGCCGCCTCGGAACAACGGTGCAAGCCTCCGCTACCGCCCGTCCGGCACCGGCAAATCTGCGCGTCAAAGTGACATCCGAAAGCCCGGCGCTGGATGGAATGGACGTATCCGAATCGCTGTCGGGAATCCGGCCTTTCCAGCAGAACGTAACGCGCATACCGCAACCGGCGCGCACCCTGCCCGTCGACGGACGCTATGATGTCATCGTAGTGGGCGGCGGTTCGGCAGGAACGCCTGCGGCCATCGGCGCAGCGCGGGCCGGAGCCAAGGTGCTGCTGATCGAACAGCTCGGCATTCTCGGTGGCACCGGTGTAAACGGCATCGGCTGTTTCTGGAAAGGCTACAAGCATGGATTTACGGTGGAATACGGCATAAACCGCTGGAAGACCAACGGGAAAGCCAACTACAACCGCAAAGCACTCGAAAGCGCGGGCGGTGAAGTATGGTTTAATACCCAGGCCTGCGGCGTGATCAAGAGCAACAACACCGTATGCGGCGTGGTCGTATCGACTCCGCTAGGCCGCCGGGTTATCCTCGGCCGCGTGGTCATCGACGGCACAGGCGATGGTGATATTTATGCGTGGGCAGGCGCGGACTTTGAGTTCGGCGGTGGCAGGGACGGCAACTTTTCTTTGCAGGATTCCGGGTTCCACGGTGATAACGCGGACGCGGTCGGCTACCAGAACCAGAGCGGAGTTTACACCGATCCCGGCGATATCTACGGTGCGACCTGGTTCCGCGTTCTGAGCGCCCGCTACACCAAACACGGCAGCAAGTTCGATTATTACCCGCTAAGCGGAATTCGGGCAACGCGACGCCTGGTCGGCGACTACATCATCACCGCGCTCGACCAGTATCGCGGCCGCGCCTATGCCGATGTCATCGCCGTCGCTTCGTCGAACTGGGATAACCATGGCTACCACAAAGATAAAGCCTGTTATGCAGGGCTTTTCCCGGACGGCATGAGTTATGTGCCGTACCGTTCGCTTCTGCCCCGCGGACTCGAAGGTCTGCTCGTCGTCGGACGCTGTAAGTCGGCGGAAAACGACGCGCTTCCGCTGGTGCGCATGCAGTCCGATGTGGCGAATGAAGGCTATGCGGCGGGCGTCGCGGGCGCTATGTGCGCAAAAGCAAATACCGCGCTGCGCAATGTGGATATGAAAGCCTTGCAGGATCACCTGCGCTCGGTCGGCAATCTGCCGGACACCAATATCTGTGTCGATATGCCGGAACCGACCGACGACGAGTTGCGAAAAGCAGCGGACGATCCGTCCGTACCGGCGAATATCGCCACCCTGCTCGCGGCTCCGGCCCGCAGCATTCCGTTCCTGCTGGAAAGCTTCCAGAAAAAACCATCCGAGCCGAAAGCCAAAGCGCTCTGTTTTTGCGGCGACACCAATGGCGTTGAGTACCTTGCAAACTGGCTGGATAAGCAGGCTCTGACCCGTAACGGCAAAAACGGCCAGGTTCTGCCGGTTGACAGCGCGATCCGCGCACTGGGCTACGCACGCGATGCGCGCGCCCTGCCCGCGCTGACCGCCAAGCTGGCGGACTGCACCGCCGCCGCCAAGGACTCCACACACGTCCGCGCACTGGTGCTTTCGCTCGGCGACATCGGCAGTCCGCAGGCGGCTCCTGCGCTGCTGGCGTTTATTGAAAAGGCTGGCATGCCCACTGCGGTGCGGACCGTGGATAAAGGGCGCGACGCAATCGTCGGATCTCCGGATTACAAAACCGCCGCTCAGGAACTGATTGTGGCAACAGCGCTCTACCGGTGCGGCGACACGAATAACACGGCGCAGAAAATTCTGTCGGCCTATCTCGATGACTGGCGCGGCCCGCTGCACCGCTTCGCCGCTGAAATTCTTTCGGGAAAGCCCGGCGGCGCGCAATAAAACTTTGATCATAAAGGAAACGAAACGATGAATACGTATAGAAAATATTTAAACGGCGCGCTGCTGGCGCTCTGTTGTGCAATGGGATTGCCGGCAGTCGCGGATATTTACAGCACAACCGTCAACCAGAGGATCAACGGCACAAACTGGGTTGAACTCGGCACGTTCAATTTTTACGGCGGCACCGGCGAGTACATTGAAATCAGCAATGAAGGCGTCACCAATGGGTACGTGATCGCCGACGCGGTGCGGCTCTCCGGCAACGGCGTTACCAATATCATTGACGATGCGAATCTGGCCGCTTCCCAGATATACGGGAGCTGGGTAAAAAACCCTAATGGTTACCTCCATGATGATAACCCTAAAGGCGCCGCGCTGAAATGGGTTCGCTTCCCTGTGGAAGTCTCTCAGGCGGGAACCTATACGGTGTCTCTGTGGTGGGTGCAGAATAACAACCGCGCCACCAATACATCCGTAAAAGTGGTCTATAATATCGCGCCGGCACCGCACACGCTTACTGTTGTAAACGGCTCGGGTTCAGGAAGCTACGTCAGAGGAACGGAGATTCAGCTTGAAGCCGTTGCACCGGCCGGTGCCGGAACCTTTTCCAAATGGAATTCTCTGATCGGCACCTTCGATGACCGCTACGCGCCCTCCACGCATTTCATCATGCCCAGTGAAGACGTTACCGTCACAGCCGATTTCCGCGAAGCGCTGCCGCCGGTACGCGAAAGCGCCCGCCTGCTGCCGGTCGCCGCAGAAGTTGACGTAGCCGTGGTCGGCTCCAGCCTTGGTGCAATCGGAACGGCTGTCGCCGCGGCACAGGCTGGCGCTTCAGTCATGCTGCTTTGTCCGAATTCGTACCTCGGTCAGGATATGGCCGGCGAAAACCGTTACTGGCTGGACGCCGGCGAAGTACCGGTATCCGGTCTCGCACAGGCACTGTTCGTCACCCGGCCTGCTTCCGACGGAAAATATTATGTGACTCCCGGCGCATTCAAACAGCGCGCCGAGGGACTGCTCGAAAGCAACAATGTGGCTTTCCTTTACGGCACGTACGCAGTGGATGCGGTCGTTGACGCAAACAACGATCTGTCCGGAGTCGTGATTGCCAACAAGGGCGGACGGCAGGTGGTGCGCGCCAAAGTGGTCGTGGATGCCACCCTGATGGGCGGGTTTGCGCAAACCGCCGGCGCAGCCATGGGAGACTGGCCTGCGGCTTCGCCGGTCGCCGTCAGCCGCACGCACTACATTTACAACGCATCGAATTCGATCGACAGCTATTTGGAGTTCACAACCAATGTCTTCATGGCCGCCGGAAGCTGGGCCGAACGTTGCGGCGCCGAAGTACGCCTCAGAAAATTCTGTGACACCGGAAACGAATCCTGGTCGGCCCAGTATATGCACGTCGCCGAACCGCACGGCATCATCGGCGAAGTTTTTGAATCCGCCGAACCGTGGGTCGGCGCCGCCTCCGTCGATCTCGGCATCTGCAAGCCGCACAACCTGAATTATCTGTATGTGATTGGACAGGCCTGCTCGGTCTCGCGGACCAACGCCGCGGTTCTGGCCCGTCCGCTCGAAATGCTGGAACTCGGCCGCCGGCTCGGCTCCGCCGTTCAGGCCGTGGCGTCAGCCAGAACCAGGCCGACTGATCTGCATGTTGATGCAACCGTATCGGGCGTTCCCACTTCCGGTCTGGATGTATCTGAATCGCTGACCGGAGTCCGCCCTTTCGAGCAGGTGCAGCGCATCCCTCAGCCGGAACGGACGCTGCCCGTCGACAGCCGTTATGACGTCGTGGTCGCTGGCGGAGGTCCATCCGGAGCGGCGGCCGCCATCGGCGCGGCGCGGGCCGGAGCCAAGGTGCTGCTGATCGAGCAGCTCGGCATTCTGGGCGGTACCGGCGTAAACGGTATCGGAGATTTCTGGAAGGGATACCGGGTCGGATTTGCGATTCAGTTCGGCAAATCCCGCTGGAGAGCGAATGAGAAAGCCTACTATTACCTCAAAACGCTCGAAGAAGAGGGCGTGGAAATCTGGTACAACACACTGGCCTGCGGCGTGATCAAGAGCAACAACACGGTGTGCGGCGTTGTCGTCGCCACACCGATGGGCCGGCAGGCAGTTCTCGGCAAAACTGTGATTGACGCAACGGGTGACGGCGATATTTATGCATGGGCCGGCGCGGACTTTGAGTTCGGGTGCGGTAAAGACGGTAATTTCGCTCTGCAGGATTCCGGATTCCACGGGAACTATCAGGATCCATATGACGACGTGCAGAACAACAGCGTAGTTTTTGTCGACCCCGGCGACGTCTATAATGCGACCTGGTTCCGTGTCCTGAGCGCCCGCTATGGCGAACATTCCGGTAAGTTCGATTATTATCCGGGAACCGGCGTCCGCGAAACGCGACGCCTTGTCGGTGATTATGTGATTACCGCGCTCGACCAGTACCGCAAACGCACGTATGCCGATACGATTTGCGTGGCCAGCTCGGATTGGGATAACCATGGATTTTCCAAAGAAATAGCCTGCTACGCCGGCTTCTTCCCGGACGGCATGAGTTATGTGCCCTACCGTTCGCTTCTGCCGCGCGGACTCGAGGGGTTGCTCGTCGTAGGACGCTGCAAATCAACCGAACATGACGCGCTGCCTCTGGTGCGCATGCAGGCGGATGTGGCGAATGAAGGATACGCGGCCGGTACCGCCGCCGCCATGTGCGCGGAAGCGGGCGTTACGCTGCGCAATGTGGATATGCAGGCATTGCAGAACACCCTGCGTACCGTCGGCAATCTGCCGTCCACCGATATCTGCGTGGACATGCCGGATCCGACTGACCTTGAACTGCAGGCGGCCGTTGATACGCTTTCCGTAACCAACAGCGACGGCGTGTCAACCTCTCTGGCGCCTCTGCTTGTGAATCCGGCCCGCAGTATCCCGTTCCTGCTGGCGAGTTTTCAGGCCGCGCCGGATGAATTCAAAGCCAAAGCGCTCTGCTTCTGCGGCGACACAAACGGAGTGGAGTATCTTGCAGCTTGGCTGGATACCCTGCCCGATCTGGGTCCGGACGGCAGTAACCGCATGGTTTTACCCATCGACAGCGCGATCCGCGCACTGGGCTATACGCGTGATGTCCGCGCCATTCCTGCGCTTACCAACAAGCTGGCCGCCTGCGGTACTTTCAGCACCGATTATTCACATGTCCGGGCACTGGCGCTTTCCCTCGGCGACATCGGCAGCCCGCAGGCGGCGCCTGCCCTGCTGGCCTTTCTCCAGAAACCGGGCGTTACCAATCGCGTCCAGACCGTTGACATGGGAAGGGTCGCACTCCTCGGAAGTCCGGACTACGAGGTGGCTATGCAGGAGATGATTGTTGAGGCTGCGCTGTATCGTTGCGGCGATATAGACGGCACAGCGCAAAGACTCCTGGAGGCGTACATGAATGACTGGCGCGGTCCGCTGCGCCGCTTTGCGTTCGAAGTTCTGTCTATTAAAACCACACCCGGCGGCATTCCTTACAGCTGGTTCCAGCAGCACGGAATCGCCACCAACGACTACGCTTCAGCGGAAAACATGGACTCCGATGACGACGGCTTTTCCGACTGGCAGGAATTCTGGGCCGGCACCGACCCGCGCAACGACAGGGATGTTTTTGAAATCAACGGCCTGACCCGCGACGGACAGCTTGTCTGGTGCGGCGGCACCAACTCCTTCGGCACGCCCTTCCGGATCTACGGCAGCACAAATCTTGTCGCGGCATCGCCGTGGACTCTCACGACAACGGTGCCGCGTTCAAACGGCACCAACGTCTGGCAGCTGCCGGAGACCTGGCGGCAGCACCCGCAGCTCATGATCAAGCTCACGGCACCTACGAGCGACTGATGTAACTTCATAGTGGTTTTACAATCTCAGAATCCGCCGCAAAGCTCTGAACTTTGCGGCGGATTTGTTTTAATTACGTCAATAAAAGCTAATTAAAAGTTTATTAAAATGGCCGATTAAGCTGATCTGATGTATGATGATTAACTATTGAACGGTTCGGGTCATACTCGGAGTTATCCGGAAACCAAAGCCCGGCTTCTGCGCCGGTGGAGATGGGACGATGCGTAAGCATAAGAAACTTTTGATCAGGCATAGCGGCCTGTTTCTGACGCTCCTGGCCGCAGGAGCGCTGCCGGTCGTTGCCGATATCTATAGCACAACCGTCGATCAGACGAAAAACGGCGGCCAATGGATCGAGCTCGGTACGTTCAATTTTTACGGCGGTACCGGCGAGTACATTGAAATCAGCAACGAAGGCGCCAATGGTTACGTGATCGCCGACGCTGTGCGCCTCACCGGCAATGGTGTCACCAATATAATTGATGATGCAGATCTTGCCTCTTCCCAGATATACGGGAGCTGGACAAAAAATTCCAACAGCACGACGTACGCATTGAGCTACCGCCATGACCAGTACACGACAAACACCCTCCTTCCGCTGAAATGGGTTCGCTTTCCCGTGGATGTCTCTCAGGATGGAACTTATAAGGTGTCTCTTTGGTGGACTGCGGCCGGCAACCGTTCCACGCAGACGCCCGTGAAAGTGGTCTATAATATCGCACCGGTACCACATGCGCTTACTGTTGCGAACGGATCCGGCTCCGGAAGTTACATAAGAGGAACAGAGATTCCGCTTGAAGCCGTCGCACCGCCCGGTGCCGGACTGTTTTCCAGATGGAGGGCTCCGGCCGGCTCGTTCGCGGATCACTATGCACCTGCCACGCGCTTCATCATGCCCAGCCAGGATATCACCGTCACAGCCGAGTACCGCGAAGTGCTGCCGCCGGTACGCGAAACCGCCCGGCTGCTGCCGGTCGCCGCAGAAGTTGACGTAGCCGTGGTCGGCTCCAGCCTCGGCGCGATCGGAACCGCCGTGGAGGCAGCAAAGGCCGGAGCGTCGGTCATGCTGCTTTGTCCGAATTCCTACCTCGGTCAGGATATGACCGGCGAGAACCGTTACTGGCTGGCCGACGGCGAAGTGCCGGTGTCCGGTCTGGCGCTGGAGCTGTTCGGCAACCGGCCGTCTCCCGACGGAGAATATCTTGTGACGCCCGGCATCTTCAAACGGCAGGCGGAAGAGGTGCTCATCACTAACAACGTGGCCTTTCTGTACGGCACGTACGCAGTGGATGCCGTTGTTGACGGAAATAATAATTTATCCGGCGTTGTGATCGCCAACAAAGGCGGACGTCAGGTGGTGCGGGCTAAGGTTGTTGTGGATGCCACCCTGATGGGCGGTTTTGCCCAAACCGCCGGAGCGGCAATGGAAGCCTGGCCGGCGGACACTCCGGTAACAGTCAGCCGCACACACTATATCTGCATCGCCTCGAATACCCCGGGCAACTATTTTGAATACACAACCAATGTCAGCATGACCGCCGGCAACTGGGTCGAACGTTGTGCCGCCGAAATGCGCGTGAGGAGACTGTTCGACACAGGCGAGGAATCCTGGTCGGCCCAATATATGCATGTGGCCGAACCGCGCGGAATTATTGGAGAGGCTTTTGAGTCCGCCAACCCGTGGGTCGGAGCCGCATCCGTTAACCTTGGCATCTGCAAACCGCAGAACGTGGATTATCTGTATGTGATCGGACAGGCCTGCTCGGTCTCGCGCGCCAACGCGGCAGCTCTGGCGCGTCCGCTCGAAATGCTGGAGCTCGGCCGCCGCCTCGGCCCCGCTGTTCAGGCGGCAGCTTCAGCCAGAACCAGACCAACCGAACTGCGTGTTGCTGCCTCGGCATCCGGCTCAGCCTTTGAAGGAATGGATGTGTCCGAGTCGCTGACCGGGGTCCGCCCTTTTCAGCAGGTGCAGCGCATACCGCAGCCGGAACGGACACTGCCGGTCGAAGGGCGATATGATGTCATCGTAGTCGGCGGCGGTGCGTCGGGTGCTCCTGCGGCAATCGGAGCGGCACGGGCCGGAGCCAAAGTGCTGCTGGTCGAGCAGCTCGGCATCCTCGGCGGAACGGGTGTGAACGGCATCGGCGATTTCTGGTACGGATACCGGTACGGGTTTGTGATGGAATTCGGCAAGGTCCGCTGGAAATCGAATGAAAAAGCCTTCTATTTCCGCAAAACGCTCGAAAATGCCGGCGGAGAAATCTGGTACAACACACTGGCCTGCGGCGTGATCAAGAGCAACAATACGGTATGCGGCGTGGTTGTGGCTACGCCCATGGGCCGGATGGCAGTGCTCGGCAAGGTAGTCATTGACGGCTCAGGTGACGGCGATATTTACGCATGGGCCGGCGCAGATTTTGAGTTCGGATGCGGCAAAAACGGCAATTTTGCTGTGCAGGATTCCGGATTTCACGGGGACTTTCAGATGCCGATCGACGTGCAGAACCAGAGCGGGGTCTATACCGACCCCGGCGACATCTACAGCGCAACCTGGTTCCGCGTCCTGAGCGACCGTTACACTGAACACGCCGACAAGTTTGATTTTTATCCGCTGAGCGGTATCCGGGGAACGCGCCGCTTGGTCGGCGATTACAGCATCACCGCGCTCGACCAGTATCGCCTGCGCACGTATGCCGACGTCATTGCCGTTGCTACGACAGATTGGGATAACCACGGCTATCACAAAAATAAAGCCTGCTACGCCGGACTCTTCCCGGACGGCTTGAGTTATATCCCCTACCGTTCGCTGCTGCCGCGCGGCCTCGAAGGGCTGCTCGTAGTCGGACGCTGCAAGTCAACAGAACACGACGCGATGCCGCTGGTGCGGATGCAGGCCGATGTGGGGAATGAAGGATACGCGGCGGGCGTTGCCGCCGCCATGTGCGTAAAAGCAGGTGCCGGTCTGCGGGACGTGGATATGCCGGCATTGCAGGATCACCTGCGCGCCATCGGCAATCTGCCGAACACCAATATCTGCGTGGATATGCCGGATCCGACTGATGCCGAAATCCAGACCGCCATTGAAAATCTTTCCGTGGTTAACAGTAACGGAGTATCCGTTTCCATGGCTCCTCTGCTCGTGAATCCGGCCCGCAGCATTCCGTTTCTGCTGGCGAGCTTTCAGGCTGATCCGACCGTATTCAAAGCTAAAGCGCTCTGTTTCTGCGGTGACACCAACGGTGTCGCGTACCTTTCAGACTGGCTGAACACGCAGACACTGGGTCCGAACGGCGGCAACGGTCGGGTTACGCCCACCGACAGCGCCATCCGCGCACTGGGCTATGCGCCAAACATCCGCGCCGTCTCCGCACTCACCAACAAGCTGGCCGCCTGCGGAATCACCAGCTCCCACTATGAGCATGTCCGTGCGCTGGTGCTCACGCTTGGCGACATCGGCAGCCCGCAGGCAGTGCCTGCGCTGCTGGCTTTTCTTCAGAAACCCAATGTCACCAATCTCGTTCGGACCGTAGATATGGGACAGACCGCAATCACCGGGGCATATGGTTACACGGCGGCAGCTCAGGAACTGCTGGCTGCCACCGCTCTGTACCGTTGCGGCGACACGAACGGTGTGGCAAAGCGGCTGCTGACGGCATATCTCGACGACTGGCGCGGCCCTTTGCGCCGCTTCGCAGCCGAAGTCCTGTCGAACAAATGCACGCCAAGCGGCATTCCGTACAGTTGGTTTGAGCAGCACGGCATCACCACTAACGATTACGCCTCAGCAGAGAGCATGGACTCCGATGACGACGGCTTTTCCGACTGGCAGGAATTCTGGGCCGGCACCGATCCGCGCAACGACAGAGATGTTTTTGAAATCAACGGCCTGTCCCGCGACGGACAACTCAGCTGGAAGGGCGGAACCAATGTTTTCGGTACGCCGTACCGCATTTACGGAAGCACGAATCTTACGGCGGCATCGCCATGGACTCTCACAACAACGGTTCCGCGAGCAAACGGCACCAACGTCTGGCAGCTGCCGGAGACCTGGCGGCAGCACCCGCAGCTCATCATCAAGCTCACAGCACCGACGAGTGATTAGCGCCTATTCGGCGTGTTTACGTTCGCCGATGGTTTCCAGCAGGTTCCGCAATTCCGCTTTGGTTTTATCGTACTCCGGATTCGCCGCCAGGTTCCGGAGTTCATCCGGATCTTTCTGCACGTCGTAGAGTTCTTCGCCGCCGCCATCGTGGAGAATGTAACGATAAAGTTCAGAACGCACGGTCCGCGCGTGATCGGTTGCGCTGACAGCAACAGAAGGTCCCGCCCAAACTCTGGAAGGATCGGGGCTCAGAAACGGAACCAGACTGTGTCCGTCCAGCTCCGGCGCCTGCCGTCCCTGATTCGGGTGCAGCGGCAGGTTGCACAGCTCCAGCAGAGTCGGATAAACATCAACCAGTGTAACCGGACGTTTAACCTGCGCACCTTTCGCGCTGACTCCGGCTCCGGCAATAATCAGCGGAACATGCGTCGAGCGCTCCCAGCAGGTGTTTTTGCCGATGCGGTCTTTTTCGCCCAGGTGGTAGCCTTGGTCGCTGGTGAACACGATGACGGTGTTTTTTCCGGCGGGGCTTTTTTCGAGCGCATCGAGAAGTATTCCGAGCTGATCGTCAACGAAGCGGATGGAAGCCAGATAGGCCTGCATAAATTCTTTGATCCCCTGTTCGCCGGAGCTTTCATAAAACTGCCGGTACAAACGCGCTGTTCCATCGTTGAGCCGGCGGCCTTCTTCCGGAATATCACTCAGATCGTCTTTCGGCATCGGCGGAAGAACGATTTTATCCAGCGGGAACATATCGAAATATTTATCCGGCACATACAGCGGGGTATGCGGGCGGTTGAACCCGAACGCCATGAAGAACGGACGTTCGCGTTTCCGCTGAAAAATCTGCACGGCCCATTTGACGGACTGTTCATCGGGAAGCAGGTCACGATCATCATCATTTACATAACGCCACGGTTTGCGGTTGAGCGACCAGCCGCGAAAGCCGGGAATTCCGTTGGCCGGGTCGGCCGGAATGTCGGGGATGTCCGAAAGACGGGCATAGCCTGAATAGGCCAGCTTATCGAACGGCGGCGGAAGCGAAGGATGAGCACTAGGCGGGATATAGCCTTTGCCGGTTCTTCCGTCCCACGGCCACGGGCCGAAGTCGTGCGAAATGCCGCGGCCGTCGCCGTTTCCGGTGTCGCCCTGGAAATGCTGATACTCCGACTGCGGTTCAATGTTATAAATTTTCCCGGTTATGAAGGCGGCATATCCGTTATTGGTGAAACTTTCCGGCATCGTGACCGTGTTCTTCAGCACCGGATTATTGCGCAGATGCCCCGCTGCATTATTGGCTTCGCCGTAATAACCGGATGTGACCGGATGAATACCGGTGAGAAAGCTGACACGCGACGGCGCACAGTAAAGCCCGTTGGCGTGGGCGTTGCTGAAGTTGACGCCGCGGTTCGCGAGCCGATCCATGTTGGGCGTCAGGTTCGGCACATAACTCCGCAACGTACCGACAAAATCATTCATGTCGTCCGCGACGATGAAGAGGACGTTGGGGCGGTCAGCCGCAGAAGAAGAAACTGCGCCGCACAGCAACGGTGCTGCAATCCTGCCGATACGAATACCCGTCAAAGAAAAGGTCTTCATTTTTGTGTTCTTTCGTTATTGGTTGTTCCAGGCTCGGGCGCGCACAAACCGGTTCATTTTGCCGCCCGTCGCGATACTACCTTTTTACATACAGCGATTTTGTTACTGCAAACGTACTGGAAATTAATTATCCTTTTCCTGTGATTTATACTCATTTTTTACAGGAAAGTCGATGAGAACATGGTCTGCATATATGAACGGTTCAGCCTTCCGCCGGGCTCTTATCGGCGCGCTGGTTCTGTCCGGCCTGACCGGATCAGCCATGAGTGCCGCGATACCAGTCGGTTCGGTCGTAAAAGTTGAGCAGACGCGCAAAAATGAATGGCAACTGCTGCGAAACGGCCAACCTTACTACATCCACGGCGGCGGCGGTCAGGAACAGATGAAGCTGTTTGCCGAACTGGGCGGCAATTCGATCCGCACCTGGGGTATCAGCGATCTGGAGGAAAAAGATGCTCAGGGGCGCGACCTGCTGGATCGCGCGCAGGATCTGGGATTAACCGTGGACGCCGGAATCTGGGTCGGCCATCCGCGGCACGGGTTCGATTACAGCAATAAAGCCCAGGTCGAAAAACAGCGCAATCAGGTGCGCGAAATCGTCCGGCGCTACAAAAACCGCCCCGCTCTGCTGGTCTGGGGTCTCGGAAACGAAATGGAAACGGAGCAGAAGCCCGAAGCCTATCCGCAGATTTTTCAGGAAATAAATGAGCTGGCCCGGATTGTTAAAGAGGAAGATCCGGATCATCCGGTTATGACCACCATCGTCGGCGCCGACCCCGCGAAAATCCGGACTATCATGGAATACTGCCCTCTGCTGGACATTCTGGGAATCAATGCCTACGGATCGGCCAAGACGGCTCCGCAGAAAATCCAGGCCGCCGGCTGGAAAGGCCCGTATATTCTGACCGAGTTCGGCCCGAACGGCCCGTGGGAACGGCCGAAGACCTCCTGGGGCGTTCCGGTTGAGCCGACTCCTCTCGAAAAAATAGAAATGTATGAGAATGCCTATAAGACAAATACGGCATCGCCGCAGTGTCTCGGCACGTACGCTTTCAGATGGGGCGCCAAACAGGAATGCACCGCAACCTGGTTCGGCCTGCTGCTTTCCACCGGCGAGAAAACACCGCCGGTTGACTATCTGGTTCGCGGCTGGACCGGCAAATGGCCTGAAAACCGGAGCCCGGTTATCGAATCCGTCCGGTGTGATTTTGAGAAAGCGGAAATCCGCGCCGATTCAAAACATACCTTGCGTATCAACGCAACCGACCGGGACGGGGATCAACTGATTCCGGAGGCGTGGGTGATGAAAGAGACCGGCGATATGAAAGTTGGCGGTGACGTGGAAAAAGTTCCCGACCGCGTTCCCGGCTGTTTTGAATCCATCGATTCTGAAAACTATGTCTTCAAAGCCCCGGCTGTTTCGGGAAATTACCGGGCGTTTGTGAAAGTTTCCGATGGAAAAGGCGGCGCCTGCGTTTACTCCTTCCCGTTCCGGGTGAAATAAAATGAAAACGTATGCGGCAATAGCCGGCCTGCTCGTTTCAGCAGCAACCGTGTTTGCTGAGAGCATTATCGTCGATAATGTTCCCGCTGCGCCGCATATCTTCTCAACCGAAGGAGCCTGGGCCGCCGCAACTACGGCAGAAGGCTATTACGGAGCGAATTATCTTTCCGCAGACGGATCCAGCACGGCCTCTGCCCGCTGGCAGCCGCAAATCACGACGGCGGGATATTACAAAATCTACATGAAGTGGACAGCCGTTCCCTCCCGCCCGGATCGCGCACCGATTGAAGTCGTGTACGATGGCGGAACAAAAACCGATGCGACCCGGCGCGTGAACCAGAAAATAAACGGCGGCACATGGGTGTATCTCGGCACCTATTATCTGGCGTCCGGAACCAGCAACGCTGTTTCCATCAAAGCCTCCGATGAGGGTCGAATTTGCGCCGACGCCGTTCTCTTTGAGCTTTCCGAAGCAACCTTAACGCCTCCGGCCGGACCGGCGCTGACAACTCCCCGGGTCGAATACACCAATGACTTCGGCATAATAGCGCGACCCGATGCCGCGCCGCTGAGGGTGTACTACAACGGCGGCGGATCATACGCCGATTTATTTTTGAATCAGACAACCAACAGCAGCCAGTGGGTTTCGGTCGGAACATACTATCTCACTGCCGGCACGAATAATTCTGTAAGGCTTTCGGCTTCTGATGCCGGGGTTCTTGCGTTTGATGCCGTCAAGTTTGAGCTGACAACCGATACCAATGTGTCAGTTCTTGTCGATAATGCTAACTCCCCTGCCGTCACCACCGTCGGCACATGGACCACAGCCACCAGTCCGTCCGGATTTTACGGAACCAATTATCTCTTTGCTTCTTCCGGAACCGGTGTAGCCGCCCGGTGGTGGCCGAGCATCCCAACGGCGGGCAACTACAATATTTATATCCGCTGGCCGGATAATGTTTATGAAATCGACCGGCCCGAAGAGGTTCAGATTGTCCGCGCCGACTCCGGAGCCGCCGGAGTCACTCCGGTTTTTGAACTGCGGGTTGAAGGCGAAACCTTCTATGTCAAAGGTTCCTGCGGACATGAAACGATTGAGGAAATCGCCGCCGCGGGCGGTAATGCCATCCGGACGTACAGCATAAATTCCGTGAGCCCCGATTTTCTGCGCCGGGCTTCCGACGCAGGCATCAAAGTGCTGATCGGCCTTTGGCTGGCGCAGGCGGAAAATTCCACAGCGGATTTCTACGA
>JBGAJP010000075.1:0-8139 GCA_044224855.1 Pontiellaceae bacterium | reverse complement strand
GTGCGTTTACCCTTAGCCAGCGTGCCCCAAGGCGACTGCGGATGACCGCCACCCGAAGTACGGCCTTCACCACCGCCCATCGGATGGTCAACAGGATTCATCGCCACACCGCGGACGGTCGGACGAATACCCAGCCAGCGCTTGCGCCCGGCTTTACCGCTGGAAATATTTTCATGATCAACGTTGCCGACCTGACCGACCGTGGCATAACAATTGATGCGTACACGACGGATTTCTCCGGATGGCATTTTCAGATTAGCAAATTCGCCTTCGCGGGACATCAGCTGTGCGAAGGCACCTGCAGAGCGTGCAATTTGTCCGCCGCAACCGGTCGACAGTTCAATATTATGAACAGTCATGCCCAGCGGAATTTTTTCAAGCGGAAGCGCATTACCAACTGCCGGCTCAGCTTCAGGGCCGGATAGGACCACCGTACCGACCTTAAGGCCAACCGGTGCGATCATATAACGCTTTTCGCCGTCCGCATAATTCAACAGCGCGATACGCGCAGAACGGTTCGGATCGTATTCGATCGACACGACAGTTGCGGGAATGCCGTATTTATTACGCTTGAAGTCGATCAGGCGATAACGACGCTTGTGTCCGCCTCCGCGATGACGAGTCGAAACACGCCCTTCGCTATTGCGTCCACCGGTACTCTTCTTTGCTCGGATCAGCGACCGTTCCGGAGTCGATTTTGTAATCTCATCAAACGCAGACGTCACCATGAAGCGACGGCTCGGCGTTGTAGGTTTATATTTTTTTAAAGCCATAACTGAACTCCTTACACAAAATCAATCTTGCTGCCTTCAGCCAGCGTTACTACTGCGCGCTTCACTCCGGCTGTCCGGCCGGCACTGGAGGTGCGCTCGCGTTTATTCTTCCCCTGGCGTTTCAATGTGTTAACCGCACTGACTTTCACTTTGAAGAGTTCTTCCACCGCCTGTTTAATTTCGGCCTTGTTGGCGTCAGGACGGACGTTGAAAATGTATTTATTTTCCGCTTCGGAAAGGCGGGCGCCCTTTTCTGTCAGCACGACTTTCTGTATTATTTTATATACGTCTTTCATTGGAAATCCCTTCTTAGGCCAGGCGCTGTTCGAGTTTTTCAACACCCGCTTTGGTAATAACAATCTGCGGATAGCGGACAATCTGGTAGGTGTTCACATTGTCTGCGCAAACCACTTCAACATCCTGAAGATTCCGGGCTGCCAGCAGAACGCTGTTATCCATGACCTCTAGAATCAGGAGAGTTTTCCCTTTGATTTCCAGAGCCTGCAAAACAGAGCAGATTTCTTTTGTGCGCGGGGAGGCTAATTTGAAGTCATCAATAACCAGAATTTGGCCGGATTCAGCTTTTTCGCCGAAAGCGCGGGCAAAAGCCAGGCGGGCTACTTTACGCGGAACCTGTTTGCGCACTTTATGCGGATGCGGACCGAAAGCCACACCACCACCGCGCCACACAGGTGACTGACGATAACCGGAACGTGCACGGCCAAGACCCTTCTGCTTCCAGGGTTTTTTGTTGGAACCGGCAACCGCACCTTTACCCAGCGTAGAAGCTGAACCTTGATGCTGATGAGCCTGATGGGTGATAACGGCCTGATGAACCGCCTGAGCGCCCTTATCAGCGACAGTGAACTTATCGCTGAGAGTTACTTCACCCAGCTTCTTTCCCTTACAATCTTTAAGCGGCAATGTACTCATGATCGTCCTCTCAAACTACTTTCTTTTGAGTGCTTCGCGAAGCACCAGTGTCGTGCCGTTTGCACCGGGCACCTGACCTTTAACCAAAATCAGGTTTTCGGCAGCGCGCACCTGGATCACTTTGACATTCTGGACGGTGATTTCTGTGCTACCCATCTGTCCAGCCATCTTCTTACCCTTGAGAACGCGACCCGGCTTTTCTTTCATACCGATTGAACCGGTCGTCCGGTGAAAATGCGAACCATGAGTTGCGCGTCCACCGCCGAAATTATGCCGCTTCATTACGCCCTGGAAACCTTTACCTTTGGTAACGCCCAGCACGTCAACAAAATTGACACCTTCGAAAACCGCCGCGGTCACCGTATCGCCGGCCTTGGCGGCATCATCGGCGTTCACACGGACTTCACGCAATTCGCGCATCATCCCGACGCCGGCTTTCTTAAAGTGACCTGCGAGAGGCTTGGCAACCCGTTCTGCTTTTTGCGAACCGAACCCGAGCTGGACTGCTTCATAGCCGTCTGTGCCGGTTGTTTTGCGCTGAACGACACTGCAAGGACCCGCTTCAATAACTGTAACAGGAACCCGCCGGCCTTCTTCGTCGAAGATCTGGGTCATTCCCAGTTTTTTTCCAATTAGACTCTTCATGATTTAACTCAGATTTTAATGGTGATGTCTACACCCGCCGGCAGATTGAGCTTTTTGAGCTCGTCTACTGTTTTGATCGTCGGGTCAATAATGTCAAGCAGACGCTTGTGCGTTCTGATTTCAAACTGTTCCATCGATTTCTTATTCACGAACGGACTGCGATTGACAGTGAAACGCTCAATGCGGGTCGGCATCGGAATCGGTCCTGCCACACGGGCGCCGGTGCGTTTTGCGGTCTCGACAATTTCCTTTGACGAGGCGTCAAGCACCCGGTGGTCAAAAGATTTTAAACGTATACGTATGCGCTGATTATTCATAATTTATCTCTACTACCGGTTTAAGATGGTCTCCTGTATGGAATCCGGTACCGCCTCAAAGCAATGCGGCTCCATCGTGTAACTGGCCCGGCCCTTGGTCAGCGACCGCAATGTGGTGGAATACCCGAACATTTCTGCCAAAGGTACATCCACATGTACAATCTGAACTGCCTCGCGGGCCTCGATCTCGCGGATCCGTCCGCGACGACCGTTTAAATCGTTCATTACGTCGCCCAGATGTTCTCCCGGGGCAACAATTTCAAGCTTCATGATCGGCTCAAGCAGCGCAGGCGAAGAATTGCCGACTGCCGCGCGCAGAGCCATAACAGCCGCCGTGCGAAAAGCCATTTCGGAAGAATCTACCGGATGGAAGCTGCCGCCGGTAACTGTCACATCTACATCGACCAGCGGATAGTTTCCGAGCACACCGGTCATCAGCGCATCACGGATCCCATCTGTAATGGCATCACGGAATTCCGCCGGGATTACTTCGTTCGATACTTTAAAGGCAATGTGATTACCGGAACCGCGCACACGGGGAGCCACTTGCACAACAACATGTCCGAAATGACCGCGGCCGCCGAACTCACGGGAAAATGTAAAATCACCAACAGCGGCTTTCTGCGCTGTTTCACGATAGGCAACAACCGGCTTGCCTGCGTTAGCCTGAACTTTGAATTCACGAAAGATGCGATCCTTGATGATTTCAAGATGAAGTTCGCCCATGCCGTTAATGATGGTCTGGCCGGTATCTTCATTCATGTGAACACGGAAAGTCGGGTCTTCTTCCGTCAACGAAAGGAGTGCTTCTTTGAGAGCATCGCGATCCGCCTGTGTCTTCGGCTCGATCGCCATTGCAATAACCGGCTCCGGAAATTCAATACGCTCCAGAACAATCGGATCATTTTCGGCACAAAGAGTATCGCCGGTCGTAAAATTCTTCAGACCGGAGATTGCGCCGATCTCTCCGGTATACAGCACTTCGATATCTTCGCGGCTGTTTGCATGGAGACGAAGCAGGCGACCGATCTTTTCACGTTTCTTGGTGCGCGGATTGAAAACATTCTGGCGCTTTTCGAGTTTACCGGAATATATCCGGACAAAGACCAGCTTGCCGACAAAGGGATCGTTTGCCATCTTAAACGCCAGAGCACTGAGCGGCTCAAAATCACTGGCTTCGCGGCTGAGAGACTCCTCTGTCTTCGGATGAATCCCTCTAACAGCCGGAACATCCAGCGGAGACGGCAGGTAATTAACTACGGCATCAAGTAAGGGTTGCACACCTTTATTTTTCAAAGATGAACCGCAAAGAACCGGGACAACCTGTCCGGAAATTGTAGCGCGACGCAAGGCGGCGATCAAAATATCGGCAGATACATCAGGATTTTCAAGATAGGCCTCAATCAGCTGAACGTCTGCTTCAGAAACGCGTTCGATAAGTTCTGCGCGGGCTTTTTCCGCCGCAACAGCCATCGATTCGGGAATACTTTCTTCGTGCACTTCACTACCAAGACTCTGCTCGGCAAAGGAAATTGCGCGCATAGTGATAAGATCGATCACACCATTAAAATTCTCTTCAGAACCCCACGGCAATTGAACCGGAACCGCCGGGGCATTCAGCTTCTCGCGCATCTGCTGAATAACCGCCAAGAAATCCGCACCCTTGCGATCCATCTTGTTAACAAACGCGAGGCAGGGAACGTGATATTTTTTTGCCTGGCGCCAAACCGTTTCAGATTGAGGCTGAACGCCCCCTACTCCGCAAAAAACTCCGACAGCGCCATCAAGCACACGCAGAGAGCGCTCGACTTCCACAGTAAAGTCAACATGGCCGGGGGTGTCGATGAGATTGATCTGACGGTCTTTCCAGAAACAGGTCGTCGCTGCGCTCGTGATCGTAATGCCGCGCTCCTGCTCCTGCTCCATCCAGTCCATGACAGCAGTGCCTTCATGAACTTCACCCATCTTATAGACGCGGCCGGTGTAATAAAGGATGCGTTCGGAAGTCGTTGTCTTGCCGGCATCAATATGCGCGACGATTCCGATATTGCGGATCGAGGACAGACTGCGGCCGCGCGCTGCATCTTCCCGGGGGGCAGACGCAGAGCTCTTCGCATTTTTTCCATCCTGTTTCACAGCAACCTTCATTTCGGATCCCGGTGATTACCACTTGTAGTGAGCAAATGCTTTGTTGGCCTGAGCCATCTTGTGGGTGTCGTCCCGTTTCTTAATAGCTGAACCCTGATTGTTATAAGCATCCAGCACTTCCATCGCCAGCGCACGGCGCATCGGCTGGCCGCGACGGGTCTTGGAGTAAAGAATCAGCCACCGGCAGGCCAAAGCGGTTTGACGCTTCGGGCTGACTTCAAGCGGAACCTGATACGTTGCACCGCCGACGCGACGGGATTTCACTTCCAGCTTCGGCTTAATGTTTTCGACTGCGCGGCCGAATACCGTCAACGGATCTTCTTCTTTAAGTTTCAGCTGAATATCTTCCAGTGCGCCGTAAACAATGGCGGCGGCTGTCGATTTCTTACCGCGTCCCATAATGCTGTTGATCATGTAAGCCACCAGCTCGCTGTTAAAGCGGGGATCAGCGGTAATCGTACGTTTTTCTGCTCTGCGTCTTCTTGCCATGGTTCAAAAACTTTCTTTATGCTTTCGGTTTCTTCGCCCCGTATTTAGAACGGCCGCGTCTGCGACTGGTCACGCCGAGGCAGTCAAGTGTGCCACGCACAATATGATAGCGAACCCCCGGCAAGTCCTTCACCCTTCCGCCGCGAACCAGCACCATGCTGTGTTCCTGCAGATTGTGTCCTTCACCCGGAATATAGGCGTTGATTTCGCGGCCGTTCGTCAAACGCACGCGGGCGATTTTACGCAACGCGGAGTTCGGCTTTTTCGGGGTCATGGTTTTCACGAGAAGACAGACGCCGCGACGCTGCGGGCAGTTAGTCAGTGCAGGCGATTTGCTCTTCTTGAGCAGCGGTTTACGCGGTTTTTTAATCAACTGGTTAATTGTCGGCATATGTTCCTTCCATCAAAAAAAACGAGCGGCAGATAATAGGAGCCGGCCGCTCATCCCGCAAGCATTAAGATTTAACTTTCTACGGTTTTTTCGTCCTGAGCCATTAAAGGGTTCGAACCCAGCGCATCCTCTACGCTGATTTCCTCGCCCAGCTTGACCGGGCGAATATTTTTGTAAAGCGGGAATCCGCTTCCCGCAGGAATCAGATGACCCATAATTACGTTTTCTTTGAAACCGCGCAGCTGATCGATACGACCCAGTGTAGCCGCCTGCGTCAATACACGGGTGGTATCCTGGAACGATGCCGCCGAGATAAAACTTTCGGTGGCCAGTGCAGCCTTGGTGATCCCCAGCAATACAGGAGAAGCTTCCGCCGGACGGCGTCCTTCTTCCATGGCCCGCTGATTAACTTCCTGGAACTGCTGTTTCTCGACCTGCTCGCCCCAGAGAAATTCAGTATCGCCCGGATCGGTAATTTTAACTTTGCGCAGCATCTGACGGACAATCACTTCAATATGCTTGTCGTTGATTTCCACGCCCTGCAGACGGTAAACCGCCTGCACTTCATTCACCAGATACTCCTGCAATTCCTGCGGACCGCAAACTTCGAGCAATTCCTGCGGAACAATCGGACCTTCTGTGAGCTGCTGACCTTTTTGAACAACATCGCCGGAGTAAACGATAACGTGCTTACCCATCGGAATCAGATGCTCTTCTTCCGTTCCGGTAGCCGGGTCACGGACGATCAATTGACGTTTTCCTTTAGCAATACCGCCCAATTCAACAACCCCGTCGATCTTCGCGATTTCTGCAGCTTCCTTCGGACGGCGGGCTTCGACCAGTTCAGCCACGCGCGGAAGACCACCGGTAATGTCCTTGGTACGGGACTGCTTACGGGGCGTCTTAGCCAGCGTAGCACCGGCTCTGATCTTCATGCCCTTTGTCACCATCACGTGAGCTGCGGCAGGAATCGAGTAATAGGCAATTGCCTTGCCGGACGCGTCTTTAACAACGATCTGCGGATGTAGATCTTCTTTGTGCTCCAGCACAACAAGACCTTCGATGCCGGTCGTTTCGTCTTCGGCTTTTTGGACCGTAACACCTTCGATAAAGTCATGAAAATCAACTTCCCCGTCCTGCTCCGAAAGAATCGGAACGCTGTACGGATCCCAGCTGACAAATGTATCGCCGCGTTTAACACGGGCACCGTCATCAATCGTGATCACAGCACCGATAACTGCGGAGTAACGCTCGAGCTCACGACCGTCGTCATCGTACGTCACCACGTAACCGTTCTTATTGAGGATAACGTTGCCGGTATCCACTTTAACGGTACGGAGATTTTCGTAACGGACAATCGAATTTTCCTTAGCCGTAATTTTCGGCTGTTTAAAGACAGAGCTGGCGGTACCACCAATATGGAACGTACGCATCGTGAGCTGCGTTCCAGGCTCACCGATGGACTGTGCGGCAATAATACCGACAGGTTCACCCAAGCGGGCCTCATGGCCGGACGCCAGGTTCCGTCCGTAGCATTTAGCGCAAACGCCGCGGCGCGATTCACAAGTCAGTACGCTGCGAATACGGACTTTTTCAACGCCAACCCGTTCAATCTTCTTGGCGGCGTATTCATCGATAATTTCATTCGCCGCAACAATCACCTCGTTAGTGTTGTACGGGTCAAAAATATCATCGCAGGTTGTACGACCGATAATACGCTGAGCCAGCGATACGAGTTCGTCGTCACCGTCGGTGATCGCACTTACTTCAATACCGTTGAGCGTATGGCAATCTTCTTCCATGATGATAATGTCATGAGCGACATCCACCAGCTTACGGGTCAGATAACCTGAGTCTGCGGTCTTAAGCGCGGTATCGGCCAAACCTTTGCGGGCACCGTGAGTCGAAATAAAGTATTCGAGAACGCTCAGCCCTTCGCGGAAGTTCGCGAGAATCGGACGCTCAATAATCTCACCGGACGGCTTCGCCATCAAACCGCGCATACCGGCCAGCTGACGAATCTGCTGACGGCTGCCGCGCGCCCCTGAATCCACCATGATGAACACAGGGTTAAGGTCTTTAGCCGAATCCTTGTTCGTCACATCGTCATTGCGTTCCAATGCACCGAACAGTTTGCCGGTCAGCTTGTCATTGGCATCGGTCCACTGGTCAATGACCATGTTGTACCGTTCGCCGTCGGTGATAAGACCCTTTTTATATTTGTCTTCCACCGTGCTGATGATTTTACGGGCGGCAACAATGATTTCTGCTTTTTCCGACGGAATGATCATATCGGAAAGACCGATGGAAATACCTGCGGCTGTTGCTTGCGCAAATCCGAGGTTTTTGAGGCTATCCAGCACACGGACGGTTTCGTCATGACCCGAAACTTCATAACAATGCTCAATGAGTTTACCGAGAACTTTCTTGGTAACCCGGTCGT
>JBGAJP010000074.1:0-8414 GCA_044224855.1 Pontiellaceae bacterium | reverse complement strand
CAGTTGCAGGTGTACACCACGGTATGACCTGACCCTAGGTTCAGGTCGATATTGATAGTGAAAGCTTCTTTCGAAACTGCCGCAACCAGTTCTTCTTCCGGCGTTCCGGCGGCCATGCCGCCCCGTACGGCGGGAACATCGTCATAATCGATATCGACCTTGTTCTCCTGCACCTGAGCGTAGGAATAGCCGATGGCGTCCATAATCCGGCCCCAGTTGGGCCGCTTGCCGGCCCAGGCTGTTTTGTTGAGCATGGAATTGGCAACTGCACGCGCGGCTTCTTCGGCTTCGCCGTTGGATGCCGCGCCGTTAACTTTGACGGTGATGACCCGTGTTGCGCCTTCACCGTCCTTAACAATCATCATTGAGAGCTCAAAAAGTACTTTTTCCAGCGTCTGGAGGAAGAGTTTCCAATGTTTCGAGTTCTGAGTAACCGGTTCATTGCCGGCCTGTCCGTTAGCGAGACAGATAACCGTATCGTTGGTACTCCGGTCTCCGTCGACCGTGATCCGGTTGAAGCTCATATCGGCCGCAGTGCGCAACGCGCATTGCAAGGTGTGCTTTTCGACTGCCGCATCCGTTAGAATGAAAGCGAGCATTGTCGCCATGTTCGGTTCGATCATGCCGGAGCCCTTGGCGAGACCGGTAATCCGTACCGGTACACCGTCGAGCTCAATTTCAATCATGACTGTTTTGCTGACGAGGTCGGTGGTCATCATCGCTTCAGCCGCGTCCATGCCTCCATCCGGTGATACCTCATCAAACAAAGCTTCAATACCGCTGGCGATTTTATCCATCGGAAGCGGCTTTCCAATAGTGCCGGTGGAGCAGACAAAAACATCCAGCGGATTGATGCCGAGTTTCCCGGCAGCCAGAGCCGCAGTCGCTTCGGCGTCAGCCATGCCCTGTGCGCCGGTGCAGGCATTGGCGTTACCGCTGTTCATCACAATTGCCCGCGCGCCGTCGTGTTTTACTACCTTAATGTCCCACTTAACGGGCGCGGCTTTGACCTGATTGGTGGTAAAAACAGCTGCGCTTTCGGCCATTACGTCCGAGACGATCAGGGCCATGTCTTTTTTCTTCTTCTTGATCCCGGCGGCAATGCCGGCCGCGGAAAATCCTTTTGGTAAAATCAGTGTCTTTTTCATGCTCTCCAAACTCCAAGGGCGGAAGACTACACCGCTGAACATGTTTTCGGAATAAAAAAAGTCCCGGTCTCGCAGGAGCCCGGGACTTTGCCGTAAAGCCGCTGGCGGCTTAACGTTTCGAGAACTGGAAGCGTTTGCGCGCGCCCGGCTGACCCGGTTTCTTACGCTCTTTCATACGCGCATCACGAGTCAGGAATCCGCCTTTTTTGAGGATCGGTTTCAGCTCTTCTTCTGCTTTAACCAGAGCCCGCGAGGCGCCGTGGGAAATTGCTCCGCACTGGCCGACCTTGCCGCCGCCTTTGACCGTTACGGACATATCATACTGATCGGCACGACCTGTAAGCACCAGCGGACGTACGACGGTGTCCAGCATATCCTTGGTATCAAAATAATCTTTGGCGGTTTTACCGTTGACGGTGATTACACCGGAGCCTTTAACGAGGCTGACGCGCGCTACGGATGTTTTGCGCCGTCCTGTTGCGGCAATTTGATCGACTTTTTTCGCTGCTACCACGTTGTGTACTCCTTTTAGCCTTTAAATTCGAGTGTCGTAACCTTCTGGGCCGAATGCGGGTGATTAGGGCCCGTATAAACTTTCAGGCGGGTAATCGTACGGCGCATCAGACGGTTGCCCGGCAGCATGCCCTCAACAGCCTGTGTGATGATACGCGTCGGATCCTTTGCGCGGATCACTGCGGCACTGCGATGCTGGAGGCCGCTCGGATATCCGCTGAAGTCCTGATAAATTTTATCTTCTTCCTTATTGCCGGTCAGTTTCACCTTCTCAGCGTTAATAACCACTACAAAAGCGCCTGTGTCCACATGAGGAGTGTAGGTCGGTTTGTTGCGGCCGCGCAGAAGGTCGGCGATGAATACAGCCAGACGGCCGGTTGATTTGTCCGTGGCGTCCACCACGAACCATTCGCGTTCGATATCGTTTTCGTTTGCTACAAATGTCTTCATTACAAATCTTTCCAGTTCAAATGCAAGGCGGGGAAAATATACGAGGGGATACCCCGTGTCAACCCCTGTGCCAAAAGTTTTATGCAAAAAGATATGAATTGTTCCCGACTGGTCGAAAGGTTATACCCCTCCGATATGAAGCTCGTCTGCAAAAAAGAGATTTGGGTGCCCACCTGGCAGGGCTTTTTCTTAGCAATTCTGCTTGTCGGAGTGTTTATTTGCGGGGGTGTCTGTCATTTGTATCCATTTCTGGCGCAGAATCATCCACAACCGTTCGCCGAAATCGTTATTATTGAAGGCTGGCTGGCTGATGCGGAGCTTAAAGAGGCCGCCAGAGCTGTCCGTCCGGGGCAGATTGTTGTCACGACCGGCGGGCCGGTTACTTTCGGGCAGAAGATCCTGCAGTATGATAATTATGCGGAACTTGGTACGGCGCGGCTGATTGAATATGGAATTCCGGCGGCTTCAATCATCACCATTCCGGCTCCCGACACGCAACGTGACCGTACTTATGTCTCCGCCGTGGCGGCGCGTGCAAAGCTTGAAGAACTCGGGCTTTTCGGAAAATCGGCCAACCTTTATACAGTTGGCGCGCACGCCCGCCGATCCTATCTTCTTTTTCGTCATGTATTCGGAGAAAGTTATCCGCTCGGTATTATTGCCGTTGAGCCGCCTTACTATAACCTTACGCACTGGTACCGGCACAGTGCCGGGTTCAAGCACGTTGTTATCGAACTGATTTCCTGGCTTTATACGCAACTTTTCCTGATTACCCATGTCTGACCTCCTCCAGCAACGCCTTGCCGAAATCGGCGCTCCTGCCGATGTGCATGCGCTTGCCGCCGAATTAGCCGAACAGGCGGTGCGTGATCCGCTGACAGGGTTATACAACCGCCGGTTTTTTGATGAAGCGCTTGTACGGAACGTCGAAACCGCGCGCCGTTACGGACGCGAACTAAGCCTTGTCCTTTTTGATTTAGACGACTTTAAAGCGGTGAATGACACATGCGGGCATCAGGCGGGAGACGACGTACTAAAGACCTTTGCTCAGCTTCTGCAGAAAGCCGCGCGCAAGGCCGATGTGGTTTGCCGTATCGGCGGTGACGAATTTGCAGTCATCCTGCCGGAAACCGGACTGCTCAGCACCCGAAAATTCACGGCACGGGTTTTTGAAATTCTCGGGGAAACAGAATCAATAAAAGCTTCTGCGGGTATATCGGCACTGCCGTCAGATGATCTTTTCGCCGTAGCCGATGTGTCATTGCTTTCAGCGAAACAATCCCTGTAGAAATCAGTGCCGTCTAAAAATCTTTGTCCCAGAACCAGATCAGTTTTGTTTCACTGTTACTTTTATTTCCGGCGTCTTTCAGGCCGGGCTCTTTAATGGTTGTCCGGCTGACACAGGAACTGCAGAGCATCAGAACCACAGTCAGAAACAACAGCTTTTTTAACATACAGACTCCTTAAGATTAGAACGACACAGCGCAACAATTGATGGCTTCGATTTTCCCGGCGACTTTAGCAAGGATCTTTTCAGGAACCGGCTGGCTGACTTTCAGAATCGCAATAGAGCGCTCGCCGGTTTTGTCGTGCGGGTTGCGGACGTCGTCGATGTTGATTCCTTCTTTAGCCATGGCGCCGGCGATTTCACTGAGGACGCCGGGGCGGTCCATGTAAGTGAAGAGAACAATGTGACCGGTCGGCTCGAAATAGAGCTTATCGAAGCCGCCGATGCGCGAGATCATCATCAAACCTTCCGCAACCGTGCCGCGCACACTGATCCGGCGCAGGCTGTCTTTATCGACACTGGCCATCAGGTCGATGGTGATGGAATTGCCGTAGCCTTTGGTTTCATCCGTTTCGCGGGTTGAATACTCAATGCCCATGTCCTTCAGGAAAGCGACGGCAGCCTTCGGGTCCATGGAGCGGTCGAACTCTTTGCTGAGCGCACAGACTACCGGTACGGCCAGCCATTTGGCGAAACGCTGCAGATCACCGTAAAAGCTGGCTTCGATGCGGCTGAGCTTGGTTTCAGCGCCGATCATGGCGCGAGCCATTGTGGTGATGGTGTAGGTAAGATCAGCATACGCTTCATCCAGTCCTTCCGGAATGTCGCGGTTAACGATATAGGAAGTGACGCCTTTGCTGTCAAAGTCGATGAGCTGTTCTGCCGAGCGCTGCGCGGCGTTGAAGTTAGCTTCTTTGGTGGACGCGCCGAGGTGCGGAACCATGATGTCGGCGATATCAATAACACTCTTCGGGCCTTCAGCATCTTTCGGATAAACGTCGTTAAGGAAGCGCAGAGCCTTTTCAGCTTTAATCGCACGCAGATCGTTTTCGTTGACGACGCCGGCACGGGCGCAGTTGACGAGAGTGGCTCCTTTTTTCATGACGCTGAAGAGATCTTTATTAATGAGGCCTTTGGTATGTTCGTTTTCCGGAATGTGAAGCGAGACATAGTCACTTTGTGTGAAGAGGTCTTTCAAGCTGACCAGTTTGGCTCCGATCCGTGCTGCGGCTTCTTCGGAAAGAACCGGGTCGAAGGCGAGAATCTTGCAGTCAAATCCGCTGAGACGTTTGGCGACCAGCTTGCCGATGGCTCCAAGTCCGACAATACCGACCGTCTTTCCGGTAACTTCCCGGCCCATGAACTTGGTCTTTTCCCATTCGCCGCGGCGGGTTGACGCGTCGGCAGCGATCAGGTGGCGGGCGTCGGCGAGCATGAGAGCGACAACTTCTTCGGCAACGGCATTAGCGTTGGCCCCGGGCGTGTTCATCACATCGATTTTCCGCTGACGGGCATATTTGGTGTCGATCGTATTGTAACCGGCGCCGGCACGGATGATGACTTTGAGGTCGGGCAGGGCGTCGATCAATTCGGGGGTTACTTTTTCACTGCGGACGATGAGCGCGTACGTGTCGGAATTCTGCGCAGCGAGGGCGGACAGTTCAGTCTGGGCGTCCTGCACAACGGTATAGTTTCCGTTGGCTTCAAGGAGTTCTTTGGCAATCGAGTCGAGTTTTGTCGGGATCAGTACTTTTTTCATAGGTTTCTCCGTAGAAAGGGTGAGTGGCCATCAAGGTAATCGGCGGAAGGAAACGAATCAAGTGCAGACGGTTTTGTTTTTCGCTTCTTGACCCTGAACAGGGCGCTCTTTTATGGTGTCGCCATGAAATCCGTAAAATTCCTTCTGTTTCCTGTTCTGACGCTGATTCTTTCCGGTTGTGCAGGTTATCGCGTCGGCAGCACGCTTCCTAAAGACGTTCAGACTGTCAGTTTGTCAATTATTAATAAATCAGACGAGCCTTCGATTGAGGTGGCAGTGATGAAGGCGTTGCGTGCGGAGCTGCAGATGGACGGACGGCTTGAAGTGCGTTCTAAGGAAGAGGCCGATACGGCGCTGACTGTGACGCTGAATAAATTCGATTTAGACCCGTTGGCTTTTAACCGGAAGGAAGGCTCTCTGGCAGAAGAATACCGGATGACGCTGACAGCTTCGGCGGTTCTTCGTGATGCAGAGAGCAATGAAGTAATTTTAGAGAACCCGGAAATACGAGGCGAGGCGGAGTTCCCCTATGTAGCTGACCTGACCTCCGTAAAGCGCAGTGCCTTGCCGGAAGCCGCAGGGGATCTGGCGCGTAAAGTGGTCAGCACGACTTTGACAGGCTGGTAGTCCAAAATTCAGCACACAAAAAAAGCCGTCCGGTGAAGGACGGCTTTTCTGTTTTCCGGCAGTCCGGAAAACTATTTTGCCAGCTTGCGCAGAGCGGCAACGGCCCGCTTTTTGCGGCGAATGGCGGTGTTTTTCTTGATGACGCCGCGTTTGACGGCTTTATCAAGCACCGAGCTGTATTCGCGTACAGCTTTGTCGGACGTTTCAGCAACGCCGGCAGCCAGAACTTCGCGTGTTTTACGGCGGACAGTTTTGACTTTCGTCTTCACCGTCATGTTGCCGACGCGCTGCTTTTCAGACGAGCGCATTCTTTTCTTGGCACTTTTAATATTCGGCATGGTTTAACCTCTGTCTAATTTAGTCGTTGATACTGGGCATGCGACTGTCACGCATGGAGCGGGAGCGGGCGCGAGCCTGTTTCTTGCGGCGTTTGTCGCCCGGCTTTTCAAAGCGGCGGCGTTCGCGCATATCTTTCAGAATTCCTTCGCGGTCGAGCAGTTTTTTCAAACGGCGGAGTCCCTTTTCGACGGGTTCGCCGCGGCGGAGTTTCACTTCACAAGTTGTACTGGCCATAATTTTAACACCCCCTTAAGCGGGTAGAATTTTTCACAAAGGCGGAAAAGTTAGGTGATGAGCGCGGCTTTGTCAAATGATTATGCCGAACCTTGTCACTCTCTGTGGCGGAACGAGATGCGTCCTTTAGTCAGATCATACGGGGAGATTTCAACGGTTACCCGGTCGCCGATTGCGATACGGATGAAGTTTTTGCGCATTTTGCCGGAGATGTGGGCGAGAACCATGTGTCCGTTGGACAGCTTCACATTATACATCGTGGCGGGCAGAACCTTTTCCACAATGCCTTCCATTTCCAGAACATCATCCTTGGCCATGCATTCTCCAGTACAGTTTTATTTTTGACGCGCCGATGCTACACGCGCACCCCGCCATTGCAAGAAGGCATTTGAAAAGAGTTTCCGCGAAAACTTGAGTGTAGGCCGCGCACAAGGCATATTCTGCGCTCCCAACCCCTGAAATCTTTGAGAGAGGAAATGAATATGGAAGCTTTGAAGAAATCGCCGGTTTTTAAGGGTCCACAGGGACCGGTAGTGCTGGTCATCATGGACGGTGTCGGCATCGGCAAATATGCAGAAGGCGACTTCGTTCTCTCTTCGAACACGCCGAATCTCGACTGGCTGATGAAAAACGGCGTTTCGACTCAGCTTCAGGCGCACGGCACCGCAGTCGGCCTGCCGAGCGACGAAGATATGGGCAACAGCGAAGTCGGCCACAATGCGATCGGTTGCGGGCGCGTATTTCATCAGGGTGCGGCGCTTGTAAACGAAGCAATCGCCTCCGGATCGATGTTTGCCGGCCAAACATGGAAAGAACTCATTGCCAATGTCAAAACCAACGGTTCGGCGCTTCATTTCATCGGACTGTTTTCCGACGGAAACGTCCATAGCCACATCGACCACCTCAAGGCAATGCTCAGGCAGGCCAAGGCCGAAGGCGTGAAAACCGCACGCATTCATCCGCTGATCGACGGACGCGACGTGCCGCCGACTTCCGCACTTGACTACGTTGAACCGTTTGAAGCGTTTCTTGCTGAACTTAACGCCGGCGGCGCGGTGGACTATGCCATCGCCTCCGGCGGCGGCCGCATGAACATCACGATGGACCGCTACAACGCCAACTGGGATATGGTCAAACGCGGCTGGGATACACATGTAAAAGGCGAGGGGCGTCTGTTTACTTCGATGAAACAGGCCGTTGAAACCTTCCGCACCGAAAAACCCGGTATTCTCGACCAGGATCTGCCGCCGTTCGTCATCGAACGCGACGGTAAAGCCGCCGGTAAAATCGTGGACGGCGACAGTGTGATCTTTTTCAACTTCCGCGGCGACCGTGCGCTGGAAATCACCAAAGCCTTCGAGTCGGACGATCTGAAGGAGTTCAGCCGCGGACCGAAGCCGAAGGTCTGTTACGCCGGTATGATGCAGTATGATGGCGACCTCGGCATTCCGAAAAAGTATCTCGTCACGCCGCCGGCCATTAATCGCACGATGGGTGAATATCTTGCCGCGTCCGGCGTCCATCAGCTGGCTATCAGCGAGACGCAGAAATTCGGTCACGTCACCTATTTCTTCAACGGAAACCGCGCCGATAAATTCAATGAAGCGCTTGAAGACTACATTGAAATCAAGTCCGACGTCTGTCCGTTTGAAGATAAGCCGCGTATGAAAGCCGACGAAATTACCGATGCGGTGGTTAAGGCAATCGAAAGCGGAAAATACGAATTTATCCGTCTGAACTATCCCAACGGCGATATGGTCGGCCATACCGGCGTTTTTTCTGCTGTTACCGTTGCGGTTGAAGCCGTGGACGAAGGTTTGGGCAAACTCAAAGCCGCCGTCGAACAGGCAAAAGGCATTATGGTCATCAGTGCCGATCATGGCAACGCGGACGATATGTATGAGCACGATAAAACCGGCGCGGTGAAACGCAATAAGGCCGGGCAGCCTCAGGCGAAGACGGCTCACTCACTCAACCCGGTTCCGGCGATTGTTTACGATCCGTCCGGCGTTTCGAAAGCACGGCTTTCGCCGGCGAAGGGGCTCGGTATCAGCAG
>JBGAJP010000073.1:0-8566 GCA_044224855.1 Pontiellaceae bacterium | reverse complement strand
GCGTCGAGCAGCTTTAAAAAGCCGGCCCGCGGCAGCTCAATGACTTCAGCGTCGGTGCAGGCGATTGCGCTGACGGGATATTTGCTGTGCTCAAACAAAATGACTTCGGCGAACAGTTCGCCCTCTTTGACGGTTTTAATGACGGTTTCCCGTCCGTCGGGATTGGTTTTTACGAGCTGGATATTTCCGGAGGTGAGCAGGTAGACGGCCTTGCCTTCTGATCCTTCCATGAAAAGCAGTTCGCGTTTGGAAACCGTACGGCGGCGGCTCAGTTCCGCCAGCCGCTTGCAGGCGATCTCTGAGAGCCCGCTGAAAAATTTTGCATTGCGAATGAGCTGGTAGGGATCGGTCATGAGCCGGATTTAACCATGAACGCCGGAAGATGGGCACAAAAAAAGGATGCCTGAAAAGGCATCCTTTTTGGTGTCCGGTCAATGTGGTTAGTCGATGAACCGGCGGCGGATCCAGAATCCGACGATAAGCACCAGTGTGGCCAGCGAAGCAGAAGCCGGTTCGGGGATGAAGTTGTATGTAACGACCACATATCCTTGGGCTGCCATGGGGTTGATCAATGTCTGCGAGCCGCCGAACGATGAGAAGTCGGTGGACTGGTCGACTAAAGCATCGAAACTGTAAGTGCCTGTTCCGACGTATCTAGACCAGTAAGAATCACCGATAACGAGGGATGATGAGCGTTGGGTTTCAACAATATTCATTACATCGTAGTCTGTTCCGTTGGTGCTGAATGTCGTGGTGTCGCCATCATCACCGGTGAGTGACATAGACTTGGATGTTGTGGCGTAAAGGATCGGAAATCCTTCGGCATCTTCGTTCAGCAGTCGCGGCCCGCCAGTACGCATAGCGAGTGTCAGTTTGGTTCCCATGGTGACGGTTCCCGATGCAGCAGTCGCTCCGTCATTATCAACGCCGACGCCGCCTTGCGCTTCGGTCAGGAGGAAGATGGAGACATCGATTCCTGTTAATGTCCAGCTACCGTCATGTGTGTCAAATTTAGCGAATGTCAGCGCATTGCTGTAATTAGGCGTTCCGCCGAATGTATTGGTCTGAGTGATGGTTGCCGCGCGGAGCGATCCGGCGGACAGCAGCAGAGCTGCAATTGTAATCCAATTTTTCTTCATGCTTTTGTCCTTTGTAAAAAATAGATAGCGCATTCGTAATTTGAGCACGGACTAGACCATAAACGAGGCGCCAGCGTCAATCTTTGGTAGATAAGTTCTTAATAATATTGTCGTCGGGGAATACATTACAGATGCGGTGCCGCGCTGAACGAGTGAAGCTATCCGGCGCGGCAGCAGCTCTTTTTTTTGCGCGGAAGAACCGCCGAGATAAGCAGGCCGGTTAACAGAAGCGCGCAGAGCTGTTCAAACCGGCCGGCTCCGGCGGCATGATGGTGCACATGCTCTGTAATAACCTGTGCGGTAATGATCCGGTTAAGCAGCCATCCGGCCGTCAGCGAACAGATCGCGAGCGTGGCGAGATAAATTATCACGGTACGACGACCCATCGTTTTCATGACCATGGCGATAGTTGCAGCATTAGTGGCCGGGCCGGTAATGAGGAAGACCAGTGCTGCACCGGGCGAAAGCCCCATGCCGATCATCGCGAGCGCAACCGGGATAGATCCGGAAGAACAGACATAGAGCGGAATGCCGAGCGCCATGACGGTCAGCATAGAGAGCCATTCGGAGCTCAGATAGCGGGTGAAAAAATCCTCCGGCACCAGCGCACCGAGCAGTCCGGATATGATAATTCCGATTATCAGCGCACGGCCGATGTCGCGCGGTAGCGTACCGAATCCATAAACAAACACCCGCTTCCATTTGTCTTTGACGCTTTGCCGGGAACAGGAGGATTCGCGTCCATCAGTGCATCCTCCGGCAGAATCTTCGGACGGAGGTGTGAAGGCTTCGACTGCTGTGCCGACGATGACGCCGGCGATAAAGGCCACGGCCATTCGGAATGCCGTAAAAACAGGGCCAAGCAGCCCCCATGTGGCGGCGATACTGTCCACGCCGATCTGCGGTTCGGAGGTGAGAAACGAAACCGTTGTGCCTTTGGTTGCTCCGTGGCGGCGCAGTGAGGCGGCGACGGGAATTACACTGCATGAACAGAGCGGGAGCACCAGGCCGACCAGCGAAGCTTTTACAATCTGTCGCAGACCGCGTTTTCCAAGATGGGTTTCTATAAAGGAAACCGGAACAAACACGCCGAGTACGCCGGCCGCAAAGAAGCCGAGCAGAAGATAAGGCGCCATAATTGCCATGACATCCCACGATTTGATGATTATGCTGACGGCAGTTTCCATAACGGTACCTTTTTTTCACGAACTTGACGCAGGTCAAGGTTCTCTTTTCGGGAGTAAGTATAGTCCGTGGCATAGGTTACAGAAACCCAAAAACAGGAGTGAATAGTATGAGTATGTTTTGTTATCAGTGTGAACAGACCGTTAAATGCACCGGATGCACCGTCTTTGGCGTATGCGGAAAAGATCCGGATACCTCGACGCTTCAGGATTTGCTGGTCGAAGTATGCAAGCAGATTTCTGTTGCCGCAAAAGGCAGAAAAAACCGTGCGGCCGACCTCTATGTGATGGAAGGACTTTTCACTACTGTCACCAACGTCAACTTTGATTCCGAAGACATCGCGGGCGTCATCCGCCGCGGTGCGGACGTTCTCAAAGAACTCAGCGTGAAATCGACGATCGACTTTAACGCCGATCTTAAAGGACTGATCAAGCAGGGTGAGGCCGTCGGTGTTGTGAGCCGCAAGCAGAAGCTGGGTGACGATATTGCCGGTTTGCAGGATCTGATCCTGTTCGGGCTCAAAGGCATGGCTGCCTATGCCGACCACGCTTACATTCTTGGCAAAGAAGATCCGGCGGTATTCGCTTTCTTCCATGAGGCGCTGGCGGTTCTCAAGAACGGTCCGGCGACGGTCGAAGTCCTGCTTCCGCTGGCGCTCAAAGTCGGCGAAGTCAATCTGACGGTCATGGGACTGCTCGACGCCGCGAATACCGAAACGTACGGCCATCCTGTTCCGACGCCGGTGAACATCAATGCCGTCAAAGGCAAGGCGATCCTCGTTTCGGGCCACGACCTGAAAGACCTCGAATTGCTCCTCAAGCAGACTGAAGGCAAGGGTATCAACATTTACACCCATGGCGAAATGCTTCCGTGTCACGGCTATCCGGAATTGAAGAAGTACAAACACCTCGTCGGCAACTACGGCGGCGCATGGCAGGATCAGCAGAAGGAATTCGAAGCGTTTCCCGGCGCGATCCTGATGACGACCAACTGCATTCAAAAGCCGAAGGAAAACTATAAAGCCCGTATCTTCACTTGCGGTCTCGTCCAGTGGCCCGGCGTGCAGCACATCAGCGACGGTAACTTTGCGCCGGTCATCAAAGCCTCGCTCGAAGCGCCCGGCTTTGCCGTGACTGAACCGGAAAAAACCATCCTGGTTGGCTTCGGCCGTAATGCCGTACTCAGTGTGGCTCCGGCAGTGATTGATGCTGTAAAGAGCGGTGCGTTGAAACACTTCTTCCTGATTGGCGGATGCGACGGCGCGAAGCCGGGCCGCAACTATTATACCGACTTTGCGGAAGCCGTGCCGAAAGACTGCGTGATTCTCACGCTGGCCTGCGGTAAATACCGTTTCAACAAACTAGACTTCGGAACCATCGGCGGCATCCCGCGTCTGCTCGACATCGGGCAGTGCAACGACGCCTACTCGGCGATCCAGATCGCTGTCGCGCTGGCCGGAGCCTTCGGCTGTGGCGTCAACGACCTGCCGCTCTCGATGGTTCTGTCGTGGTACGAACAGAAAGCTGTCTGCATCCTGCTGACGCTTCTGCACCTCGGCATTAAGAACATCAAGCTCGGCCCGAGCCTTCCGGCGTTCGTTACGCCCGCCGTGCTGAATGTGCTGGTTGAAAAATTCAACATTGCTCCGACCACCACGGCAGAAGCTGATTTGAAGCAGTGTCTGGCAAAGTAAATAATCAGTCAGCTGTTATTCGGTAAAAGAAAGCGCCCCGGAAAAATCCGGGGCGCTTTCTTTGGCAGAGGGTGTAATCCATTAAGGCTTGCAGACTTTGCAGGGCGTGTATCCCGCAGCAGTGGCGGCCTCGCGTGTGCTGAAAACCGCAGTGCAGTTCGTGTTGCTGAAATACCGGCAGCCTGATTTATGAAGAGTCTTGCTGTCCGGATTGCCTTTGTACAGGACTTCGGTTCCCGTTTCAGCAGCCATGGCAGCAAACGCTGTGCTCAGTAACATAGCGGCGATGATTGCTAACTTTTTCATTCCGTCTCCTTTTGTTGGTTCTGTTTTGCATCAATACGATCCCGTATCGTATTTGCCGGAAAACGTACCAGAGTTTTAAAGAATTGAAAGAATTTATCTTCTTAAGTTTTTAATCGCGCCCTCCGGCTGGGATTTTCGAAACTTGAAGAAGCGGCGGCGGCAGGATAGCGTTCCGCACCTTGAACAACCAACTTCCAGAACTTCTTGCTCCCGCCGGAACACCCGAAGCCGCGTGGGCCGCGCTGGCGTACGGTGCGGACGCCGTGTATGCCGGGCTGCCACGTTTTTCCGCCCGCGCCGAAGCCGGCAACTTCACAGCCGGAACGCTCGACGAACTGATCGGCTATGCGCACCACCTTGGTCGGCGCGTTTACATCACCTTCAACACACTCATTCAGCAGAGCGAGCTGACGGATGCGCTCGAAACGCTGGCGCTCATCCGCGACCTCAACGCCGACGGCGTGATCGTGCAGGATATGGGTGTCGTCCGGCTGATTCATAAAAATTTCCCGCAGCTCCGCCTGCACGCCAGCACCCAGCTGGCCGTCCATAATCTGGCTGGCGCGAAACAGTTGGCGGCAATCGGATTCAAGCGCGTTGTGCTGGCGCGCGAACTGAGTCTGAAAGAAATCGCGCAGATCAGCCGGAACTGCGGAATCGAGACTGAGGTTTTTATTCACGGTGCGCTTTGCTATTCCTACAGCGGGCTCTGCCTGTTCTCCTCGCATCTGCTCGGACGCAGCGGCAACCGCGGACGCTGCGCCTACTGCTGCCGCCAGCCGTTTCGCACCGCCGACGGAAAAGAAACCCTGCCGTTTTCGATGAAGGATTTCTCCGCGGCCAACCATCTACCGGAGCTTCTTTCCGCCGGAGTTGCCTCGCTCAAAATCGAAGGGCGCATGAAAAGTCCGCTTTACGTCGCCGCTGTTACCGACTTTTACCGCAAGGCCCTGGCGGGTGATACTGCCGACTCCGCGCAGCGGCTGGCGGACATTCAAACCATCTTCGGACGGCCTTCAACCGATCTATATTTGGCGACCGCTGAAAATGAGCCGGTCGATCCGGTCAACGACGGACATCGCGGCGCGTTGATCGGAACCGTCAAAACCGTTGCCGGTTCGTGGCTGATTTTGCGCAGTAACCGCGCGCTGCAGAAACACGACGGACTGAAAGTTGAAATGGCGGGTGAAACGTCAGCCTACGGTTTTGCCGCCGATGACTTGCGGCTCGCCTCCGACCCTGAAAGCAAATGCCGCTTCGAACTTCCGGCGGACGCGGACATTGCACTTAAACTTCCGGCGGATCATCCGCGGCTCGCGGAAGGCACGCCGGTTTATTGTTCCTATTCCCAAGCGGTGCGTCAGCGCTATGAATTTACCGCGCCGCGCCCCGGACAGTTCCGTCAGCGGCGGCCCGTGAATATTCAGGTTTTTCAATCTTCGGAAAACGTGAAGTTTATTGCGTCAGCGGAAGGTGCGCAGGCCGAAATCGTTTTGCCCGGCCCGTTCGAGCCGGCGCGCCAACCCGAAAAATCGGCAGCCGCCATCCGGCAGTGTTTTGAAAAACTCGGTGATACCGACTGGAAACTTGGCGAACTGACGCTGGAAGGTCCGGCGGCCTTTGTGCCGGTTTCCGTTCTGAATGATGCACGCCGCCGGTTGATCTCTGACTTTTCTAACCTCGGGCCAGCGGCAGGATGCCGCTTCCACCATTTAGAGACTTTTTCTCGTATGCCTGTGTCGCCGGAAATTCACTGGTCCGTAAAAGTCCGTGAGTTCCAGGCACTCGAAAATATTGATGAGTTTGTGTTGGAAGTTGATACGGCGCGGCTGGAAGAGATTGAAAAAGCGCAGGCCTTTTACGGCGATAAACTGCGGCTGGCGCTGCCGGTGATTATCCGCGACGAAGATGCTGCCGCATTCCGCAGACTGATTGATTCCCTGCCGGATCAGCAGAAATGGGAAGCGGCGAATGTCGGCGGACTGCATCTATTACAGGGAAAAACGGATATTACCGCCGACTGGCCGCTCTACACGCTGAATACTCAGGCGGCGGCTCAGTGGCTCGAGCAGGAGGTCCGGCAGTTTGTGCTTTCTCCGGAAGATGACGCCGAAAACTGGTATTCACTGATCGAACAGCTCGGCGATGCGGCGGTCGTTCCGGTTTATCAGTATACGCCGCTGATGATTTCCGCCACGCGCCCGGCGGTTAATATACGAACGCCCGCTGAGGGCAGCGGGCCTACAGAAGATTGTAGGCCGGGTGTCTCCACCCGGCGGATATTAGAATTAACCGATCGCTCGCGGCGGAATTTCCGCGTCGAACCGAGCGGACGGCAGTTTGTGCTTGCGAATGAAACGCCGTTTTCGCTGACCGGTCATCTGGATGAACTGAAAGCCAAAGGCGCGCGCTGTTTCCGGATTGATCTGTCGTATGGAATCGATTCATTCGAAGAAGCCGCTGACATTGTCCGCCGCATCACTTCCGGCCTTACCGTTTCCGGCCATAGCGGAAACTTTGACCGAGGGTTGCAGTAAGTTTACAATCGTTTCTTCCACGATTCAGGGTGGCGGTTCATGTGCATGATGGAAACGATAAGAATTTCATTTTTCGCCAGTTCGTAGATCACACCGAAAGGGAAACGCTGGGTGAGGCATCGGCGGATTCTTGCCGAGAGCGGAGCCCAGGCCTCGGGATTGTTTTTGATGCGATCAATAGTGTTTTGGACTTCTGCCGCGAATTCAAATCCAAGACCGGGGCACTCATTGTTGTAATAATGAACGGCGTCCAGAAATTCGAGCTCAGCCGCTGAAAGAATCCGCACGTTCATGCATTCAGGTCTTTCATCACGTCCTCGAAAGGGCGGGCTGTCAGTTTGCCGGTACGGTAAGCGTCCAGCCGGTCTTCGCTTTCTGCAACCCAGGCGGCATCTATGGTTTTCCGCCTGGCGGCATCAAAGCTGGAGATCAGCTTTTCGATCAGCATGGCGCGGTCTACCGACGGAAGACGCATCGCTTCTTCCAGAACAGTCTGTGCTAGTGCGGTCATGGGGGACTTGTACCAAACCGCTATTTTTCGTGCAACGGGTAATTAAGATCGGAGTTCTATAAACCAATTTCAGCTTGAGCGGTTTCAGACGAAACTCTACTTTTCGGTGCAACCAAAAACAGGGAGCGGCAGTATGAAAACACTCAAAAAGTTGATCATCGCGGGAGTTCTGGTTTCCGGATTGTCCGGCTGTGCGATGCTGAACCGGGTCGATCTGGAATATCACCGTACAACCACGATCGGTCAGGAGCTGATGGATCTTCAGAAAGCCAAAGAAAAGGGCGTCATTTCCGACGAGGAATACTTCAACACGAAGAAAGAAATTCTGGCCGGCGGCCCGGTGATGCATAAGGAAAAGAAGAAATAGCAGGTGGAATTTTGGAGGGTCGCCGGCCTCGGCGACCGGACAGCGGGGCCGCTGTCCCTCCAGACTTCGGCAGGCAGGATGCCTGCGGTACGTATCGCCGCCGTCCCAGCGGCCATAATTGTAGCCGCCCGCGGTGAGGGCGGATTCTGTAGCCGGGGGCGTTGACCCCGGAAATTTGGCGAGCCCATCGGGCTCACCCACAGAAAGAATCAGCAATCATCTTGGAGCTGTGTTTCAGCTTGAGCGCTTTCAGGCAAATCTCTACTTTCCAGTGGAAACGGAAGCGCGGGCTCTGTCACGGACTTGAGGTCAGTCCGATAAGACTGTAATTTATTAATCGCATGACTTTGGCCGATCAATATTCACAGAAACCCAGAAGAAATAATCCTTGGGAGATTCTTATTCTGGCTGCGATAATCCTTATGTTTGGATTATTTTTGATTAACGTCACGGAACCTCTTGTTGTTTTCCATCAGGGTGGAAGCGGCAAAAGAGCAATATTTTGCGTAGATGTATTCAGTCCCGAATTCTGCTGGTGGTATGGGGTTGTTTGTCTGGCCATTTCAGTTGCTATGACGCTTTTTTATTTTTATCTGCGACGGAAAATACAAGAAGACAAAAAAAGCAGAGTCATTTATCCAGAGTGGAAATGACTTCATCTTGGGTTCGATAATTTTGCATGGTTACGAAAGAGATTTTACGGCGTCAGATTCAGCCAGCCGATGGTGTGGAGGAAGGTGATCAGGATGGCGACGGGACAGATGAAGCGGATGAAGATGCCCCAGAGCGACGCGAGCGTCAGCGGGTGGGTGCTGGCGTTGTGCGAGG
>JBGAJP010000007.1:0-66093 GCA_044224855.1 Pontiellaceae bacterium | reverse complement strand
ATTAATGAAACTGTCCGTTCCGGGGATTTTTCCAACTGTTGTGAAATGCCACCGGTTACCCGTTGTAACAGCGCCGTTTGTGGCAACCGTATCGATACGCCAGTAATATCTCGTATTAGTCGCCAGCATCCCCGGCACATAATCTGTACCGGTCTGCACACCGCGAAACGCGGCCTGTGCGAGCGTAGTGGTCGTAGCAGTTCCGAAATCATTTGTGGAAAAATAAACATTGTAACCCGTCACCGGACTCGTCGCTCCGGTCCACTCCAGCGTTGCATTCAGATCTGCGGTTTGTATCGCATAGTCCGGGTGGGGATTGCTGGCTGCATCAACCGTTGGAACGGCTCTGGTGCCAAACAGAAACAGGAACATCAGATAGACTTTCATCTCTTCTCCTTTTTAAGGTGATCCCTACTGCCACGGCAGAATTGTTTTATTTTGCGAAACAGGCGTTCAATATTCAGGACTCTTTTTTTAAACACGGCGGTGGAAAAAACCGCATATCCTGGGTGTAAAAAAAAGCAGAACCTGCGCAGATTTCCGGAGTCTATTCCGTCATCCCCGACCGCAATACAAGCGCAGCATGCGTTGCGTACAGAGAGTGCAGATCGCGGCTGTAGTTCTCAAGAATTCCGCGGGCCAGACCGTTCTGATCGCCCAGCCGGTATAGGGCTCTGGCCAGAAAAAGTTCGCGAAGCGGATGCTCCCGGAACATGTTTTTCTCATCATTCATCTGATCTTTGGCCCCCACGGCCTGGGCAAAATCGGAAACCGCGTAGCCGGTCATTCCCGGTTTATTCAGCAACGCCGCCAGCACAGGAGCTGCCTGCGGGTCGCCGATAGATTCCAGCGCGCCGCTTATCGCTATAATGTGTGAAAGTTCCGAAGTTTCATTCAGCAGCCCGGCCAGCCGGAGCAACTGCGGGAGCGCGGACGGATCGCGGGTGCAACCGGCAGACATCACCAGACTGTCCAGTTCGCTGTAGCAGTCGCTATACTGTCCGAACGCTTTAAAATTCCATCCCGCATCCCAAACGGAGTACCGGTTCAAAGCGGTGATCAATGCTTGTACGCCGGTATTATCGCCGCACATGCCGAGAATCCGGGCGATCCACAACCGGTTTGTTTCAGCAATCGAGCCTCGCCCGTAGGCATCGCGCAGCAGCGGCAGCGTGGCATTGGTTTGAGTCATCATCCACGCCACATTCGTGAAACTGACAGTCGCTGCTGTGCACAAATCATTAACCGCTGTTTGCAACCGGGCCTCCGTAAACGGCTGCGAATTGGAAAATTCAACGGAGCCAGGGAACATACCCAGCGTCACAAGATGCTGCTGCAACGCAGCCAGATCAATTTCCCGCGTGTGTCCGCCGTTGCGGGCGGCCATCGCAGCGGCGCGCCCGGCGGCATAACCCAGATTCTGAACATCCGGCTGCATCCGGACCGACGCCACCGCATCGCGGTGTACGCTCAGACCGATTCCGGCAACCAGCAGTCCGTCCACCTCTTTCGGAATCAGCGCCCCGTACGGAATGTAAGTCGGATATTTGGCGTGAGCCGGAGCTTTCAGCGCAAACAGCGGATGAACCACAAAGCCGTGCGAATCGAATGAAGAGTTGGCATATCCGATGGTGTCCGCGAACGTGCGCTGCATCGCAACATCCACCGGTGTAAGCGTTTTTTCACCGGTAATCCGCCGCCGTTCGCGCGTCTGAATCATTTGACTCATGTCGTATTGCGCTGAAGCAAATTCGGCACCCAGGATGTAAGAGCGTTTTGCATCCAACGCATCCGCGTTGTCTGTAAATGTTACATCACCGTTCTGCAGCCAGTACCCATCCCTGCCGGGCAGATTGCGGGGCGGCGGAAGTCCTGTACCCTGCATCGCCGGAGATTTCGCATCAATAAACTCATAGGCCGCGCCGGCTGCTATCGCCATTTCCGCGTTGCCGGTTCCGTCCACGACCGCGTTCGCCAGAATAACACCGCGTCCGTGCAGTGGCGTTGTGACCACCACGCCGCAAACACGGCTGCCCGACATCACTACTCCGCAGCCGACCGCGCCGAAGATGATTTCTCCGCCGCCGGTGCGGATCATCTGCCGGTAGGCTTCTTTCTTGGCTTCGATATTCCATGCCGCGGAACTGGAGGGCTCCAATCCGGTCAACGCTTCGGTAAGCGCATCCAGCTTCGCTGTAAATCCGCCCTGATTTCCGCCGAAATATTTACTGACCAGTCCATCGGTGCCGGTTCCGCCCAGCCCGTACAGATATTCCACCACTACAGTGCTCGCACCGTTACTGACAGCACCGATACCGGCAGACGCTCCGCCGACTCCGCCGCCGACAACCGCAACGTCAGTTTTCCCGAAAACCGGCAGAACACCTTCTGCAATCTGCACATAAACCGCATTGGTTGCGGGCAGTTCGCGCAGCCCCGTCAGCCGTTCCCGTATATCCATCGGAACTGCAAAACCCTGAGCTCCGGTTTTACGCTGAACCGTTTGCGGAAGAGCAACAGTTTCCGCCTGCTGAGCCGCCAGCAAACCGATCCGTCCACCGGTCCGGAAATATTCCAGCGGACGCAGCATCGCGGAGGCTGCGTCGCGGTTGATCTCCGCGCAGCCGTTCAGTACAAACAAACGACTGACGTTTGTCGGACAGAACACAGACGGCGGAATCAGACTATATCCCGGCCACGCTCCCGCCGCGCCGCTCCGGCTGATGATCCAGTCCGACGGTATTTCAAAAGGCCGGTTTGCCGCATCAACCAGCAGCTTATCCCAGGTCAGGTCACGGATTTTCTGCTCGGCACGGCTGTAGGAGTAAAGCGTGTCGTCAGGCATATCAACCGACAGTGTGTAAAGATGTGCAGGATGGCCGCTTCCATCCTCCGAAAGCGGAGTAAGCGCTTCAACATCGGTGATTCCATTGCCGGTTTTTACATAATTCCCGACTGTAATGTACTGGAAGGTGCGGGCTCCCGGCACCGGCGGAGAGAACCGGGCTCCGGCCAGCCGCGCGGCGAGGCTCCGCGGTGTGGCGTCAACGACTACTTTCCCCAGCACCGCCTGCCGTCCGGAACGGTTTGCAATGACAACACCGGACGGATTCCCTTCGTTATCGACCAGAACGTCCGTGATCATCGAACCGAAAAGGAAATTTACTCCGGCACCCATAAGCGCCTTGCTCAGCGCCATTTTCACCTGCATCGGGCGCACCGGCGCGGGGCCGGTTGATTCGATATCCGTAACGAAAATTTCGCCGAGGATGCAGCGGGTAAGCGCGGGATCTTTTTTGACCGACAGTTTAATAAACCGGCCGCGTCCGTTCAGCTTCAGCTCGAACAGCTCTGTATTGGTTGAAACGCTTCCCGCCGTATCTGTTCCCAGCAGTGTCCACTCTTCGGAAGTGGCGCTGCGTGAATAAAAGGAAACCTCTTTTACTGCGTATGAAGAGGCCTGATAGGAATAAAGGCCGACGCGGGCGAAATCGCGAACGGCTCCCAGATCAACCGTGATGTTCACATTGGTGTTAAACTGCACGCTCTCCGTGGCAGCTCCGGGAAGTTTCCCGTCGTTCAGTAAAGTACCCGGTTCTGTGTCAACGTGCTTAGGCTGGCTGGGCTGGTCGGCCTGATAGGAAAAAGAAAATCCCGGCGGTATGGCCGGCGCGGCAGACCCTCCGAAAACCGCTGTTTCCAATGTTGTCGCCGGGACTTCATTTGTTTTAAGCCACAGCCGGTATGTGCCGCAAAGGTCTTCGCCGACATATGTCCGTTCGGATGCCAGAAACACTTTCGCTCCGGCATCTGCGGCACTGACTGCGGCGGCAACTCCGGCGGAACTTCCGCCGACGACAATCACATCCACGGTATCAATCACCGGAATCTGCCGGGCCGATTCGCGGACCGCCGTCACCGCCGGAGCTTCGGAAGCAACTATAGAAATCAATACCGAATGCGCAGCGGCTGCAAAGATGCAGACTGTAGCGATGATCAGTTTGATCGCTGCTTTCATCCGTATTTCCCGTCTTTATTCCGTAGTGAACGGCGATGCCGGCAGTCCGTTCTTATTGAAAAGCGTCGGAACAAACGAATTTTTCCAGCCGTATCGCGCCGCAACCGGTTCTTGAATCTGCTCGCAGCTGACTTCGATTGAATTGTCCGGACGAATAACCGCCGTTGCCGGCAGGAATTTCCGATCGGCTCCGCACAGTTCAAAATCTTTCAACTCACCGCCCCGCGCTTCCGGCACACCGGTACCGGCGGCAAACCGGACAATTATTTTGCTCCCGCTGATTTCAGAGCTTTCATAGAGCGGACCGCAGACTGCTTCCGGATTTTTCCCGTAAGCCAGCTTCATCGCCCACAGAGCCAAGCGATGCCCAACCGGCGCTTTATCCTTCGGATGAAGTTTCCCGCCGCCGTCATCTCCAACAAGAACAGCCAGCCCGCAGTTCGGAGTTTCTTTGAAAACCCGAAACTGTGATTCCCGGAGTCCAGGAAGGTCACCATAATTCGGCAGTGTCGGCAGCTGGACGATCAGGAACGGCAGATTGCCCTGATGAAAATCATCGCGCCAGTTTTCGATCATATTCTTCAGGATAAACCGGTACTGATAGCCCCGTTCTTCTTTTGCATTGGATTCCCCCTGATAGAAGATGAAGCCGCTGATTCCATACGGAACCACTGTCTTAAACATGCTCTCATAGAGCCCGCAGGGCCGGCGGTAATACTGGTTGCCGACCGGTTCTTCCGCCCGCGTTCCGGGATGGTCTTTTTTATTTTTCGTTTCCCGGTAAAGCTTCAGCTGCTTTTCATACGTCGCGATATCCTGCCGGTATTGAGTAATTGCTTTTTCATATTCCTGCTGCGAGCCGTATTTGCCGAACAGCTTGGCATAATCGCCGAAGATCGACTGGCAGTAAACGTCGTCGAGCAGCCGGTCCGCGGCAATCCAGCTCTCCGCATAGGTGCCGCCCCAGGCGCAGCAGATGATCCCAACCGGAACTTTCAGTTCTTCGTGGAGTTCTTTGGCAAAATAAAATGCGGTTCCCGAAAAATGATAAACCGTTTCCTGAGTCGCCACTTTCCACGTCAGTTTCGGGTCCACCGCCTGCGGACGCACACGGTGCGCAACAGTGAAAAGCCGGATATCCGGAAAGTCAACCTGCTCCGGCATCGGCGGTTCCTCCAGCGTATTGTCGTGCTGAAGATTGTAGAAAGTGGCGTCCATGTTGGACTGCCCTCCGGCCAGCCAGACTTCGCCGACCAGAACATTTTTAATGATCCGGCAGTCTTTTCCGCTCCGGACGGTCAGCTCTTTTCCTTTACCGGAAGCGTCCATCGCAGCCAGCACAACTTCCCAGCTTCCGTCCAGACCGGCACTGGTTTTAACCGTCTGCGAATCGAACTGGACTTCCACGGCGGCGCCCGGTTCTGTTTTTCCCCAGACCGGCACCGGCCTGCCGCGCTGCAACATCATGTTGTCACTGAAAACCTCCGGCATCTCCAGTGCGGAACAAACCGTACTGATACACAGAACACCGGCCGAAATTCCACGAAGCAACCATTTCTTCATACCTGTCTCCTTTAATTTAAATTTTTCTACTTCCAGCATCCCGGATAGCCGTCACGGCGTTTAGCTCCGTCCGGATTTGCGAGCCGCTGTTCGCGCTCTTTGCGCCACTCTTTGGCCTGCGCCGGGCTGACTATCGTCGGCGGGCACCGCTTATAGAACTGATCTTTTAACGCCAGCAGTTCCCTGGCCTTGTCCGGATTGGCTTCAATCAGATTATTCTGCTCGGCGCGGTCTTCGCGCAGATTGAAAAGTCCGGTCGTGCGGATGGTGTGATCTTTCTTTTCTGACGCAGGATCAGGCCGCTCGCAGATAAGTTTCCAGTCGCCGGACCGGACCGCCCAGCGGTTATCACCCGCGGCGAAGCCCCAATACAGCGCTTCGTGAGGAGCTGTCTGTTTTTCGCCGGCGAAATACGGAATCAGATTCACCCCGTCGAGATCGCCGGGTACGCCGGCACACTGTGCGGCGGCCGCGGCGGTAGCAAAAATATCCAGATGACTGACCGGCTCGGAATAAACTTTCCCGGACGGAAGATGCCCCGGCCAGGCCGCAATATACGGCACACGGATTCCGCCTTCCCACAGGAAGCCTTTGCGGCAGCGCAGTCCGCCGTTGTGCTGCGCCAGCTCGCCCGATCTTCCGTCGTCATGCCCGCCGTTATCGCTGGTGAAGAAAATCAGCGTGTTATTCAGCTGTCCCTGCTTTTCCAGCTCATCCAGAATCTTTCCGATGCCCTCGTCCAAAGAATCAATCATCGCACGTGCCAGATCGCGGGCGGTGAATCCTTTTTTCCCGAACTGCGGGTAGTATTTCTGAAGTTTTTCCCACTTGGCCTGCATCGGCGGATGCGGCGCGCTGTAGGGCAGATAAAGAAAGAACGGCTGCTTCTGCTGCGACATTCTGCCGATAAAACCAACCGCCTTTCCCGTGAAAGTATCCGTCAGATAGTCCATCGACTCGCCTTTGACCGGTTCGCCGTTATCATAAATGAAGGCATCGTACGCGTGCGGAACCGCCAGCATCGGCTGACCGTTGCGCGGATCGTAATAATCGTGCTGGGCGATAAAGCTGTACCACTCATCAAAACCGCGCCGGCCCGGATCATCGATTTTAAACGTGTCTGACGAATGCCATTTGCCGAACAGCGCCGTGGCGTAACCGTTCTGCTTAAACACTTCGCCGATCGTTTGAACGTTGCGCGGAATCCCCGCGAGCGTTTCGTAGAATTCATAGAAACCGAACGTCTGCTGGTAGCGGCCGGTTTTAAGCCCGGCACGCGATGGAGCACAGATCGGCGCGGTGGAATAACCATCGGTACAGCGCACACCCATCGCCGCCAGCCGGTCGATATTCGGCGTATCGAGCGCAACGCCTTTACGGTCGCGCTCCTGCGGATAGCAGCTTGGATCGCCCCAGCCCATATCATCCGCCGTGATGACAATGATGTTCGGGCGGCTGTCCGCCTGCGCGCCCGCCGGCAGCGTCACGCCGGCCGCACCGCTGAAGAAAATTTTCAATAGGGTTTCACTTATTTTCATAGCAGGTCTTTTATGAATTAATACGAAACATTTACATCATCCAGCCATACCGTCCCTGTAGCTTCAGGCTCCCATCCGCTCATAAAAGAAATCCGGTATGATTTTGCTTTTTCAGGCACCGGCAAACGGCTCGTCACTCTGACAAAACCATGTTCATCCGCGCCGCTTAAAGGATACACCGAAGATTCAAGCTGTGCGGACGTTTTTTCATCATGCGCTTCCCTGCGAACCAGCAGCTCATTTTCCGTGGTTTCGATCAGGCAGTCTTCCCTGTAAATCAGCGGCGAATAATTATTGGCGACGTCAACGTCGTAATAGCTGATCGAAATTTTCCACTTTCCGGTCATCTCAGCCGCTTTCAGACGGAAGCCCAGTTCCAGCTGTTTCGGACTTCCCTTCAATACCGTCCGTTCCGTACACCAGAGTCCAAGCGACCGGCTGTCGTGATCGTCTATCTTCAGAGAGCGTGTTCCTCCGGAAGCAATATCAGTTGCCCAAACCGCCTGATACGGAAGCGGACCGGCAAACTCCCAGCCTTCCGGGCATCCGGAATGGACAGCGGATTCCTTTTCCATATCCCACCGCTCAATCTGTTGAAAACCGCCGGCTGCCGGACTCTGCACCGCGACACTAGACTGCTGATTTTTCCGCCCGCCGGGGTTCATGTCTTTCCGGAAACGCAGTTCCCAGATATGCACCCGGCGCGTGTCGTCGTTCACCCGCGACGGCTGGTTCAGTGCGCGCCACTCCATATGCTTCCGGTACAGCCGTTCGGCAATTTCCGGATACTGTTTACGAAGGTCGCGGGTTTCGCCGATATCCTCCCGCAGATTAAAAAGCCCTTCGATGTTCAGACTCTTCACCAGCTTCCAGTCGCCTTCGCGAACCGCCCATCGTCCCATGTCGGTATGGTGCATCTGCCAGTGAAGCGTATCGTGAGGCCGCCCGGTTTTCTGCCCCTGCAGAAACGGCGTCAGGTCGGTGCCTTCAACTTCACGGATTCCGGACGGCTGAATACCGGCCGCCGCCAGCATGGAGGCGGAGAAATCGATGCCGATGACCGGCTCGCTGTAATCCACACCGGACGGCCAGTGCCCCGGCCAGCGCCCAAGCGCACAGGTGCGGATACCTCCTTCGCTGAGATGCCCCTTGCTGCCAAAAAGCGGGCCGTGGTCCGACACGCCTTTTGCCGCGACGCCGCCGTTGTCGGAGGTATAAATAATCAGCGTATCATCCGCGAGGCCGGTCGACTCCAGACTGTCGAGCAGACGCCCGATATTGTAATCCAGCGCATCAAGCATCGCGCGCATCAGCTTACGGTTCTTATCCGGCACCGTATTATCATTGGCGTACCGTTTTAAATAACTGTCCGGCGCCTGAAGCGGACCGTGCGGCGTGTTGTATGCCAGATAAATAAAGAACGGCTGTTCCGTATTCTGTTTGATAAAATCAATGGCTTTGTCTGTCAGCTGATCCGGCATGTAGGTCAGCGCATCCGGCGGCAGACGTTTGCCGTTTTCTTCCATAAAGTTCCGGTCGGGCGGCCCGCCCTCCCACGTTTCTCCCTCATCGGCGGTGAAATAATCATGCATGCCGCCGGTGAAACCGTAGTAAGAATCGAACCCCATCGCCAGCGGATGATTATGTCTAAACCAGCCCAGATGCCACTTGCCGACTGCCGCGGTACGATAGCCAAGCGGCTTGAGACGGTTCGGCAGCAGAACCTGACCGGCATCCAGCCCGACCTGAGCCTCCCAGTTATCGTAATAACCGAACCGCTGCTGGTAACGCATCGTCAGCAGCGCCGCCCGCGACGGACTGCAAACCGGACAGGTCGCATACGCATCGGTGAACCGGACACCTTCCCTGGCCAGCCGGTCAATATTCGGCGTTTCAATCGGCAGCGTCTTTTCCTTCCAGCAGCCCAGATCGGCCCAGCCCTGATCGTCCGTCACAATGAGTAGCAGATTGGGCCGGCGAGCGGACGGCGCAGCATCTTCCGCCCGTGCTGTACTGAACAGCGCTGAGCAGCCCCATGCAATCAGTCCCGCGTTCTTAACTGCAACCTGTGCGGAATATTTCATAAGTCACCAGCCCCGGAGCCGTTCCGCCACAAACCGTCTTTATCCCGGATAAAATAGAACGGAGTCGCCGGTAGGCCGTCCCGGTTAAACAGCGTCGGTTCAAAATAACCTTTCCAGCCGTAGCGCAGCATCACCGGCGCTTTAACCTGCGGACAGACGATTGCCGCATCCGTTTCGCCGACCGTCGCCGTTGCGGGATAATACACCCTGTCCGCTCCCGCGACTTCCAAATCTTTCCACGCTCCGGCAACCTTCAACCCTGAACCGAATGTGTCAAACCGGATACGCAGTCCGCTTGCTTCGCTGATTACTTCGCGGGGCAGCGGCCCCGAATATACACAGCTCTTCCCGTAAGTCCGGGCGAGCGCCCACAGCGCAAGCCGTTCGCCGACGGGCTGTTTGCGCGGCGGATGCAGCGCCTTGAAATCACCCAGATCGGCCGCCACCGCCATGCCGGTGTGATCCACCGTCTGCAAAACATTCAGCATGCCCTGCCGGATCCACGGCCAATGTTCCGATTCGCGGGTTCCCCAGGCCGGCAACTGGACAAAATAAAACGGCATATCCGGATTTTCAAATTTTTCGCGCCAGCTGACGATCAGTGCTTTAAGCATCTCATCGTAATGGCGCGCGACATCTACGTTCCGCGCGTTGGATTCGCCCTGATACCAGATCACACCGCGAATCGCGAAAGGAACCTGCGGCGCAATCAGCGTTTCATACAGTTTGCTGCCGTAAAAACTGCGCGCAGCATCAATTTCCTCCGGCAGCGGTGCCGGCGGTTCAGGCCGCGGACCCGGCATTTTCTCATTCCATTTTGAACACGCGTTCAGCGCCTGATTGTATTCCTGAATCCGCTGCCGGTTCTGCACGTTAATATTTTCATACTTGGCCGTCACCGGAAGCTTCCGGTTGTATTCAGCCGGCGTCCATTGCTGGATCGGCGAGCCCCCGCGGCTGATATTCATCAGTCCGACCGGAACCTTCAGCTCTGACCGGAGCCGGTCGCCGAAGAAATAGGCCGTTCCGGAAAACGCCCGCAAGGTTTCCGGACGGGCGGACTGCCAGCGCCTGCTCTTCCATAACGGATGAGCGTCATCGCAGAAAAGCCGCAGCATCGGCTGATCCGGCTTCTGCAATTCCTGCTCCGCACCTCCGATACCGTCCGGAGCCCAGTCGACTCCGCCGAGCGGCTGGTACATATTCGACTGCCCGGAACACAGCCAGACCTCTCCGACGAGGACGTCAATGAAGTGACGATTTTCGATTTCAGATTTCAGATTGGAGAAAACCTTTAAAACGCAACCTTCAGAAGAAGCAGCCAGGGGATCCAGATCAATTCGCCATTTGCCGTCTGCTCCGGCGGTTGCTGTTTTCTGCTGGCCTGCCTGCCCTGAGCCCGTCGAGGGGGCGAACGCAACCGTTATTTGTGCACCCGGCTCCGCCGTTCCCCAGACAGGAACCGGCATTTCCCGCTGAAGCACCATATGATCGGAAAAAACCGAAGGCATCTGCAAAGCGGATGCCGCGGGCAGACTGCCTGCAACCGCAAAAAACAGCAGACAGCACAGTCTGAAGAAAAACAGACGGGTTACTGCCGCCCGGCTTTTTGTTTTAACCATTTGATGCACTCCCTGGCCATTGGCTGATATTTATAAATATACGCGATTTCTTTCCGCACTTTTTCCGGTACTTCTGTTTCGGCGGCATCCGACCGGTAGAAAATCCGCTCCGGGTTTTCTTTATCCAGCACCAGCAGTCCAGTCTGCGCTTTTGCCGAAACCGAACTTTGCAGTTTCGCTGTTACAACCCAGCCCAGCTCTTCATCAAAACGAACGGCATTCGCTTCAATCCACATTGCATATGCATCCACATAGCCGGGGCGCAGATTGACCGAACGCGCGGTTGTCTCTCCGGCTGATTTCAGCGTCCGCACAATTTCAATCCGGCGGGCGGCCGGATTGTTGCGGACACTGAATTCCCAGCCTTCCACCGTTCCGAGGCTTTGGCTGTTTTCCGGAACCGCCAGCGGAGAAACCGGATAGTCGATGCGGTTCTCCAGATCATAAACTACTTCCCTGGGCAGCAAGGCGCGTAAGGTGAAGTCGGCCAGCGCTACAGCGGTGTCGCCTACGCCGACATAGGCGTACCATTTATCGTCCAGTCCCGTTTTCGCCGGATCAACTGGAACCTGCCCGCCGACAAACATTACGGAGCGCAAATGATCCAGCTTGCTGACCCATGCGCCGTCGCGACAGTAAGCCCGCCAGATTTCGTCGGACTCAAACACGGGGCCGTCGCTGTAATACAGTTGTTCGCCGGTTTCATAATCCAGCACGCGCAGATAGGCGCGGTATTCCAGATCCCAGCCGCCGCCTTCCGCCAAATCGGTAATCCGGTGGTTCTGCACACCGTGCACAATATCTATATAGACTTCGCGGCCGCCGATCTGCGCCCGGCTCGGCATGCCGTTATTCCCGATGTGCGAATTATCCAGCATGCCCGGCCTCACGGACTGCTGCACCGTGCCCATCGTCAGAATGCCGTCATCCGTGCAGGGACAGAACGGATGCCCGTGCGTATCCACAATCAGGTTATCCGGCACCGGACGGTGAATCATCCGCAGCGACCCGTCCGCCAGACGGATGAAAATGATGTCGTTCTTGTTGATCTCGGAGCCGTAAATCCGGTTCGTTCCGTTGATACCGGCGGGCAGCCAGACGCCTTTTGCCCACCAGAGAGAGCGCCACTCGTCACGGATATCCTCCGGAAGTCTGCCGGACAGCGCAATGGAGCGTTCGATTTTAGCCAGAAAATCAGCTGTCCGCATCCGGACAATGCAGTCGAAGCAGTTATTCAGAGCCCCTTCATGATAAATGCAGTATAGCCATTCCCCGTCCTCCCAAAGCCGGAAATCATGAAGCACAGAGATGTCGTTAAAATTCGGTCCTTCTTTGAAAACTTTGTATTCTTCGAGCGTCCGGGGCAGAAGATAGTCGCGCTCAATTGTCATGACCGGCAGCGGCAAGCGGCAGTCAATCTTACTACCGTCCGGACTTAGTACCGCCAGCCCCAAGTGGCTGCCCCAAATTTGTACCGTTCCCTGATGATGGGAATCATCCCAGCCTCCGGCGCGGTATCCGAGAAACACACGGGGATCGCAGCTCAGCCGGATGGAGCTGGGATTAGTGGCATGATGCCCCTCCCAAAACGCCGTTGGCCCCTTAGTACATGGTTCAATCAAATACCCGTTCAGCGGATCTGCAAAACAAGATTTCTTCATGAATACACCTTACCTTTGTGCCATTTTGAACAACTGTGCATGGAAGTATGCTGACAGACAGCGTTTCTCGCGTTCATTTTTCAAACATCTTTTCTTGAACGTTCAGTCTGCAACCGCCGATCAGTTGTTTATACACGATTTAACTCTTCCAATCAGCCCGATTTTTCTGTATATATAACAGCTATGAATAGGATTATTTATCTGGCTTTATTGATGCTGACGTTTAACGCAACGGCTTCGCAACTTCCGTTTTTGGAACCTTTTGAGGCCGCCAACAACGTAACGAACGGCACGATTAACGGCCAAAATGGATGGATTCTTGAAAACGGCACGGCCAATGTCCAGTCTGCCGTTTCCCAGGCAGGTACACAGGCACTGGAGATTCAAGGCGCCAAACTTTCGCACAGCCTTTCAAACAGCGAAGCGTCTGTCTGGTTAAACTTCCAGGCCCGCATTACCAGCGTGCCGGATGCAGATCCGGCCGTCACAAATGCAAACACCAGCGTGGCTTTCTTTGTTAACACCAATCTGAATCTTGTAGTATACAGCAATCAGACACCGATCACGCTGAATGCAACCATGCAAACGAATGTCTGGACCCGTTTTGACGTCTATTGCGATTACGATAACCTGAAATGGACACTGAGTGTTAACGGAACAAATGTAGCTGAGAATTTGACGTTATATTCTGCCAGCCGGCAGATTGAATCCTTACAGATCGTCAATGACAGCATCGCGCCGCTCTATTTTGATGAACTGGCTGTACAAAATACCGAGCCGGAAAGCGGCAATGTTGATACCGACCGCGACGGAATTCCCGACTGGTGGGAGCAGAAATATTCGGGCGGAGTTACCAATCTTCTGCCTGGCATACTCTCCAGCCAAAACGGCCTAACCTATCTGCAGGGATATATTGCCGGCATTGCCCCTGATATTGCAGATTCGTTTGAGACATCAAGGATCCCAGGGACGCATAACGGGATGCGCTGGGCGACAAAACCAGGTCGCATTTACGATGTAGAATGGACCCCCGACCTGACAACTGCTTTTATTCCGGTCGCGACAGGTATTCCCTGGACCCAAACAGAGTTTATCGACAACACCAATACGAATGCGGCATCAGGATTTTACCGCATCCGGGCAAGAATGGCTCACTAAGAGCGGTTGTCTTAAATAAACGGCTTCCACTCACTGGAAGATTCCGCTAATGAGTAGAGTTATGAAAAAACTCACTCTACTTACTCTTTCTATTGCGCTCGCGGCATCATTGAGCCAGGCGCAGGTTCGTGTTATTAAGTCAGCGGACCGTAAAATTACTATTGATTTATCCGGTCTGCGTACAGCGTGCGATTCCGCATCACAGATATTCTCCCAAACGCTGGAAAAAGATCTGCGACTTTCCGGATGGTTTGATCCGGTACGGGGTGGCGGCGAAATCCGGCTGAACGGAACAGCAACACCGTCCGGCGGCGAACTGAAAGCCGGCGGTCAGGTTTTCCGTTTAAACGATCAAGCTATGCTGCTTTCTAAAAACTATAACGGACAGCCCCGCACAATCGCCCATCGTATGGCGGACGATATTGTAGAGGCAGTTACCGGACATAAGGGGATCGCCTCAATGCGCATTGTGCTGGTTGGAAACCGCACGGGTAAAAAAGAACTCTATCTGTGCGATAGCGACGGCGGAGGTGTACGCCAGCTCACCAGCGAAGGACATATTGCCATTGCACCCAATTGGGGTCCGGATGGGAATACCATCATCTACACCTCTTATATGCGGGATTTCCCTGATATCTGCCGAATCGATCTTAGCAGGAGCCGGCGTGAAGCACTGGCCAGTTACGGCGGCTTGAATACCGGATCATCTATCTCTCCGGACGGTAAAGATCTTGCTCTGATTCTTTCTAAAGACGGTAATCCGGAACTTTATATTAAAAATCTCCGCAGCGGCAAACTGACCCGCCTGACAAACACCCCCCGTGCGGCCGAAGCCAGTCCGGACTGGTCGCCGGACGGAAGCCAGCTGGTTTTTGCCTCGGATCAGGGCGGCACCGGCAGACCGCAACTCTATACTATTCCGCGCACAGGCGGCGCACCGCGACGCATCAGCAGCCGAGGAACTGAAAACATCGCCCCGGACTGGGGCCCTAACGGTCTGATTGCCTGCGCCAGCCGGTCGGGAGGTCGTTATGCCATTGCCGTCATTCAGCCCTCTTCAGGACAAACCAGCTATCTGGTCAGCGACGGCGCTGATTATGAAGACCCGTCATGGGCACCGGATGGACGCCATATCGTTGCCGCCCGCTCAGTCAATTACCAATCATCCATCTACCTCCTTGACACAGTAAGCGACCGTCCGGTAGCTTTACTTCAAGGTAGCGGAGGCTGGTATTCACCGGCCTGCTCGCCGCAGTAGAAACAAGTTAAAAGCGAGGTCTCGTTGTCATGAAGAAAAGTGCGTCTTTCATTGTTGGTATGTCCCTGTTACTGGCCGTCTCCACACTCACCGGCTGTAAAAGCCTGAAAAAGAACCCTGCCGGAGTCTACGGCTCGGACGGACTTTACGGTAACGGCGCCAACGGATCCCTTGGAATGGGCGACCGGTTCACAGGCGGAACAGAACATCCCGGCATGTTCGCGCCGGTTTATTTCGACTACGACAGCGCACAGGTAGCCGACAGCGAACGTTCAAAAATTGAAACCGTCGCTCAGCACCTCAAACAGAATGACGCTGTTGCAGTGATTATCGAAGGTAACTGCGACGAGCGCGGCAGCAATGAATACAATCTCACACTGGGTGAGCGCCGCGCACAGGCCATCCGCGCCTATCTCGCAGGTCTCGACATCGGCGCAGACCGCATTCAAACCAAGAGCTATGGTGAAGAAAAACCAGTCACTCCGGGACACGACGAAGCCGCCTGGGCTGCTAACCGTCGCGGCGAATTTGTGCTCTACTACTAGCACGTTGCCGCGCTTCTCTGAAGCGACCCCTACATGTTGAGTTCCATTTTACAGTTCTCACCGGTAGCGCAGCTGCCCTTGGCTCAGGCCGGGCAGCTGTTGCTTGTAATGGGCATTTCATTTGCCGTCATCGCTCTGGTCTGCAGTACCTACCGCTTTCACCGCATGATCCAGCTCAGCGAAGAGGCTCTCACTACGGTTGAAGACTGTAACGATTTCTTTTTTATTCAAGTCACCCGCTATCTAAGCAAAATCAACCGAGTATCTTCCGGTTTCGGCGTTTTTATTGTCCAGTTCGTCGCCGGAACGCCGGACAAACGTTGCGTTCAGAGAGAAGTGCTTCGTGTTGTCAAAAAAATCGTCCGGGACGCCGACGACAAAGTCTGCCTGTTCCGTGATGACTGCGTGGCCGTCATCATTGATACAGAAGAATCGAATGTCCCCGATATGTCACAACGCATGGCTCTGGATCTAAAAAAAGTCATCTTAACCGTGCCTTCGGTGACTGCCTTTCGCGCCGGGGTCAGCAGCTTCCCTGCACATGGCCTCAGCACGCAACAGATCATCGATACCGCAACGAACGCGCTTGAAACTGTCAGCTTTGAAAATCCGCTCCCGTTCTGTGTGGCTCCCTTGCCGACTGACATTAAAAATGAAAAGCCTGCAGGAGAAGTCGGAGAACTCGCCCGCGAAGACAAACGATCAGTAATCGATTCTCTCACCGGTGTACTCAGCCCTAATGTAGTCGGCTCTTACATGCGAAAATATCTCGCGGATATCCGCCACAAAAAACAGCCGGCAACTTTGCTCTGCGTCGGCATAAACCGCATTGATCAGATCATCAAAATGCACGGCGAACCGGCAGCTGATAACGTAATCGCCGGAGTCGGAAAAGTGCTCCAGCGCGTCACTCGTGACTGTGACCTTATCGGCCGGTACCACCGCGACGACTTTCTCATCCTAGCCCCCTGCACTCTGCAACAGGGCGAAATGATCGCGGTTCGGCTGCGCGAAGCCGTACAGAAAGAGATTTTTATTTCCGGCGAAAAACGGATTAAAACCGCAATCAGCATAGGTATCACTGCACATCCGGAACACGGCCGCAATCTGCGGGATCTTTTCCGCGGAGCTTACCGCGCGCTGGAAGTGGTTCGTGACTGGAATACCGCCGCCTGTCTGGTGTACGATCCGGTATTGCACGCGAAAAAAGATTAAGTATGAACCGTTCACTTAAACTGGGTGTTAACATCGACCATGTCGCGACCCTGCGTCAGGCGCGCGGAACCGTTTATCCTGACACACTGGAGGCTGCAAAAATCTGTGCAAAAGCCGGCGCCGTCAGCATCACCGTTCACCTGCGCGAAGACCGTCGCCATATTCAGGATACCGATGTCTACCGCCTCAGCAAAGCCTGCCCGTTACCGATCAACCTCGAAATGGCCAACTCTGAAGAAATCGTCCGGATCGCGCTCGACGTCAAACCGGCTGAGATTTGTCTTGTTCCCGAAAAACGGCAGGAACTCACCACCGAAGGCGGTCTTGACGTCATTGGAAATTTCACGACATTGGAAAAAACAATTAAACGGCTTCAAGACAACGGTTCCATCGTCAGCCTCTTTGTTGAGCCCGACCTGAAAACACTCGAAACCTGCGCCAGAACCGGAGCCCGAGTCGTCGAACTCCACACAGGCTCTTTTTGCGACGCAACCGATCCTGTCAAAGCGGAAATGCTTCTGAAAAAACTGATTGCCGGCGCGGAATGCGCACACTCGCTCGGTTTGCAGGTCAACGCCGGACACGGCATTAACCTGAGCAATATCGCAGACATCTTGAAAGTCCCCCGTTTGGATACGCTTAATATCGGCCACAGTATTATTGCTCAAGCGGTTTTCCATGGCCTGGAAAACGCTGTTCGCGAAATACTCGCCGCTATGTCAGAATACCGGTTATGAAAACCGTCTCCGCAGCGGAAATGCGTGAACTCGACCGGCGTACCATTGAAAGCGGTACGCCGGGCGAAGAGCTTATGCGCCGCGCCGGCCAGGCCGTTGCAGATATTGCACAGGACATTCTCGCCAGCCGCGGCGGACATTCCGTTCTAATGATCGCCGGAACCGGCAATAACGGCGGCGATGCCTTTGCGGCCGCCACGATACTTTCTGAAACCGACCTCGATATCGAAGTCTGGATCTGCGGCTCGCAGAACCAGATCAAAGGCGACGCTCAGCTGCATCTAAAAAAGATGGTGCGCGCCGGAATTATTCCAAAAGAAACTCACAGTACAAACGACCTCTTCCCGAAAACGGGACCGGATTTAATTATCGACGGACTGCTCGGAACCGGCTCTAAAGGCGCGCCGCGCGGTTTTATGGGTTCGCTTATAGAATGGATCAATACGGAAGCGCAGCATGCTTTTATAATCGCTGTCGACATTCCGTCCGGCATTGATTCGGACAGCGGTATCGCCGCTGGTGCTACCGTCAAAGCTGACCGGACGGTCACCATCGGCCTGCCAAAAACCGGACTCATCCGCCCCGAAGCGCTTCCCTATACCGGAAGCGTCGAAGTCGTCGATATCGGAATCCCGCAGGAATTCATCGACGATGCCGCCGGTTGCGAAGAAGCGGCATTGATCGACCGTTCCGATATTTTTCTGCCGCGCCGCGAACGCGACAGCCATAAAGGAACCTACGGCCACGTTCTGCTCATCGGCGGCTCCAAAGGTTTCACCGGCGCAATTGCCATGGCCGCGCGCGCGGCACTGCGCTCCGGAGCGGGCCTTGTCAGCGTTCTGACACCCGAAGAAGTTTATCCCGTCGTCGCGCTGGCCGCCGGGCCGGAAGTAATGGTGCTCCCTTACCCCCGCACGACGCTACCCGATCTGGCGCGCTTCAGCGCAGTTCTTGCCGGACCGGGTCTCGGCCGTTCGGATGAGACCCGTATACTGACAGAATCTTTGCTCGCAACCTGTGAAGTGCCGCTGGTACTTGATGCCGACGCGCTCTGCGTCTCACCGGAAAAAATCGCCAACGCCAAAGGCCCTGTGGTTCTCACACCCCACCCCGGTGAATTCGAACGGCTCTTTGGAGAACCGGTCACCGACCGCTGGGCACAGGCAATCGAAGCCGCTCTGGCAACCGGCCAAACGATCATTCTGAAAGGTGCCGGAACGGTGGTGGCTGAACCGGAGCATAAACTGGCGGTCAATCTGACCGGCAATTCCGGCATGGCGACCGGCGGCTCCGGTGATGTACTGGCAGGACTGCTGACCGGGTTTCTCGGTCAGGGAATGGAAACATTTGATGCCGCGATGACGGCAGTTTACCTGCACGGCATCGCGGGCGATATTGCCGCATATGATTACACGCAATCGGCACTGATTGCTTCGGATATTATCGAGGCGTTGCCGGATGCGTTCCGGTTCCTGCAATCCCGCTGACTTACGCTTCGTTTACCATGCAGACGGGCTGACGGGTTGTCTGCAGAACCGCCTGCCAGATCCATCCATGCGGATCAACCAGCTTGCGCTGTCCGATCATCGAAATCGGCAGATGCACCAGGCGGTGATTGTGCAGGCCGACCACCATACCGGTCTTGCCCGCCATTGCGGCATGCATCGCATTGAAACCGAGAAAGAGACAGTATTCCGAATCGTTAGCGTTCGCCGGTGTACTGCGAATGGAGTAGCTCGGGTCAAAATACTTTACATTGATCTCGCATTTTTTTTCAGCAAACCAGCTGTACATCTCGTCGCGCAGAAAAGTCCCGATATCGGCCAGCTTTTTATTGCCGGATTTATCCTTGGCGTCGGTATGAGCGATCAGATTCTGTCCAGCTCCTTCCGCAACCACAACCACCGCATGATCTTTCTTTTCGAGACGGCGGCGCAGATGCTCAAAAAATCCGTTCGGCCCGCCAAGATCAAACGGTACTTCCGGAATCAGACAGAAGTTGACGTTGCTGTTGGAGGTGGCGGTCGACGTGGCAATCCAGCCGGACTCGCGGCCCATCAGCTTGACCAGTCCGACGCCGTGGCGGTAGGCCTTGGCCTCGGCATGGGCGCACGTCACAACCTCGTCCGCACTCTGCACAGCGGTTTCATAGCCGAATGAGCGTTCAATGACACCAATATCATTGTCGATAGTCTTCGGTATACCGATTACCGCAATATTCAGTCCCTGGGCTTTCACCTCTTCCTGAATATCGCGCGCGCCGCGCAGCGTACCGTCGCCGCCGATTGTGATCAGGATGTTCACTTTGTAATGGCGCAGAGTGTGGACAATTTCTTTCGTATCCTGCGGACCGCGCGAAGATTTCAGAATCGTGCCGCCTTTTTCGTGGATTTCATCCGTATTTTCGCCCGTCAGTTCAATCGGCGGATGAAAGTATTTGGCGACCAGCCCTTCGTAACCGTACTGGAATCCGAGCACCTTTTTTACACCGTAGCCTTCCAGCGCACAGAACGTCACGGCGCGGATCACGTCATTGAGTCCGGGGCAAAGTCCGCCGCAAGTCACTACGCCGACAACGACGTCCTTCGGATCAAAATAAATTTTCTCGCGCGCGCCGGCGCGCTGGAAATACTCAATTTCATCCACCGATGAACCCGGCGCGTAATCCAGCGTGTGTACATTGCAGATCACGCCGTTGTCGTCATAAAAAAACTTCTGCTTCTTCGCCTTGAACGGCGAATCCACCCTGCACTCGCCCAGCGTATCGATCGGAATAATTTTACTCATTTGAAATCACTTTTCAGGCAATTGACGTGTTGTTCTCAGGAGAAATTTCGTGCGAGATGTGTATTGGAATATCATGATTTAGTCAAGGAACTGCCCCTCCTTACTTCCCTTAGGGGGCGGCTTTATTCATAAGCTCAGCCATAAACTCCAGAGGTCTTTCACGCACGGGTTTGCCGTCATGATAGAAGCAAACAAGTCTGAACGGACCGCCGCCCAGGGCTTTGATGGCGACGTTGTCCGGACTGATGGTGTAACGGTCGAGCGCTTTTGCGGTCGGCCAGACCATGTCGGTGTACACGACGTAGGCGAGTTCGGAACAGACAATCTTATCGGTCGTCTCGACATCAAAATTGAAATCGTACTCCTTCCCGACCTGCCGAAGGGCGAGAAGAATATGATGCCGCAGTGTATCGCGGTCGAGCGCCGGATCGCGACGAAGAATACCGAGATCGTCAATATTCAGGAAATGTTCGACCGTGTTCATGGTAACACCGGAACGCAACGCTTCTACAATGCACTTTCCAGCGCGGATATCCGTCTGATACGGCTTCACGGCCGGATCATCCCATATACCAAGTTCCTTTAATTCCGCTTCGGTGCCGATCCAGATAGCAACGTGCCCCCAGTGTCCAGGAATGAAACTGTCCGTCAAACGGAACGGCGTCTTCTCGAGCAGAATGTCGCCGGGCTTAAGCGTGCTCTTGGCGCTGCCAGCCACCGCCGCATCTTTCCACAGTTTGCCCTTGCGGACCTCAATCAGGCCGACTGTGTTGCCGAAGCAGAGGCTGACGGTATTCATGGAGTCTTCGCCGAATCCTTTGATACCGCCGAAAATCATGCCGATACGGGTGGAAGCCTGTTCGGCCATAACGGCGGGTTCAGGAAGGATATCGCGGCGGAGCATATCGCGGGCGGGACTCTGCGCAATCAGCTGCTGAAGCCAGCGGAGAGTGTCCTGCCCGCCGTAACAGGCGGCGGTGGCGAACTGATTCTCTTCGCAATACCGGAGTTCGGCGGCGGCGCGATCGCGTTTGGAAATAGAAAGAAACTCCTCGGTCATATCGTCGAGCAGATTCTTTTTGTTTTCATAGCCTTTGTCGCCGCCGTTGAGGATACGGCGAAGCCTGTCATTCTCCGCGAGAGCAGTAATTTCGAGCCGGTAGGTATCATACAGGGCCAGCGATCCGGCCAGAGAAAGCATCGTACCTTTGGTCTGGAGCGGAACCGGAAGCGGCTCGGGAAACCCGGCTTTCTTCAAGTCATCCGCTGCAACCGTACGCCAGTTGGCGTGAGTATCAACAACCGCAAGAACGCGCCGTGCAATATCCATACCGCGAACGATGCCGTTGTTAAAACGGTCGAGATCGTCGCCGGTAAGCGGCTGCCCTGCGTCGGATTTAGCCTTGAGCTCGATTGCGCTGGCCGCAATCTTCTGCCGGAAAACAAACCCTTCCTCAACCAGGGACTGGAAAGCCAGAATGTCATCATCGAGCGTCTTTTCGAGCACCGCTGTATCTCCATGCGCTGAGGCAAGCTTGGCACTGAACCGTTGCTGAACCTCTTTGTCGGATAGACGCAAAGGGATATCCTTCGCTGTCGCAACAGCGGCGGTTGACAAAAGACAGGCAGCGACCGCTAAACAATGAAACGGGCGGAAAATCATATCCAGACCTTCGGTTAGCTGCAGAGTTTAATGATCAGAACTGAGACAGAAACCGCACGTCGTTTTCGTATAAGTTGCGGATGTCTTTGATGCCGTACATGATCATGGCGAGGCGCTCGATGCCCATGCCGAAGGCAAACCCGGTGACTTTGTCCGGATCGTAGCCGACCTTGCGGAAAACATTCGGATCGACCATGCCTGCACCGAGGATTTCGATCCAGCGGCTCTTGCCGCCGACTTCAAAGAAGAAATCGACTTCAAAGCTCGGTTCGGTGAACGGAAAGAAGTGCGGGCGGAAACGGATTTTGACTTCGTCGCCAAGGAACTGCTTGGCGAAGTAAGCCAAAGTACCTTTGAGATCGGCCATCGAAACTTTTTCTGCCACGAAAAGACCTTCGACCTGATGGAAGTTGGCGCTGTGCGTGGCATCCGGGGTATCGCGGCGGTAGCAGCGGCCGGGCGCGATAATGCGGATCGGCGGCGTGTGGCTTTCCATGTAGCGCACCTGCACCGGCGAGGTGTGGCAGCGCAGCAGATCACCGCTGTTCAGATAAAATGTATCCTGCTCGTCGCGCGACGGATGATCGGCGGGCGTATTGAGCGCGTCGAAATTATTCCAGACTGTCTCAATGTCCGGGCCGTCGGCAACGGTAAAACCGATCGTCTGGAAAATTTCGACGATGCGTGCGGTGACTTTACTGATCGGATGCTCCGAACCGAGTTCCGGCCAGAGGCCCGGCAGGGTTGGATCGAAAGCCGTGCCGGATTTTGAGCCGGAGGCCAGCGTACTCTGCCGTTCCTTGATCAGATCGGTCAGTTCGTTTTTGAGTGCGTTGGCACCTTTGCCGAACAGCGGCTTTTCTTCGTTCGGTACTTCTTTCAGCTGCGCCATGACTTCCGGAAGAAGCCCGTTGCGGCCAAGATACTTAATGCGCACCGCTTCGAGCGCAGCGGCATCCGCCGCGTTGCGGGCTTCCGCCAGCGCCGTTTCTCTGATCTGATTGAGTTCCACCAAGTTCATAGCTTTTTCCAATTGAGGGGAAAAACTACTGATAAAAGCCTCCGATGTCTGGAAAAATTTCCACGATTTTTCCAGACCGGCGGCTTTGAACGGCTTATTTCAGTGCGCCCTGAATAAAGACCATCACGAACAGCGCCACGGTTTCAACCATACCGATGGTCATAAGGTAGTTACCGAAGCCCTGATTAGTTTCAGCCATGGCGTCCGCGCAGGCTGCACCTGCTCTGCCTTGCAACCAGGCGGAGGCCCCCAGCGCGATACCGCCGAGAATCCCGGCCATCAGCATGGCGGGCCAGTTCACAAAGGAAGCCGAGTTTTTGATGGCGTTCATCAGAATCATCCCGTAAATCGTCTGGGACAGCGGAGCACCGACAAATACCACCAGAATAAACGGCGCGGCCTTTTTCTGCACATAGCACTTCTTCCAGCCGCCGACCGCCGCCATTCCGGCGACGCAGGCACCCAGTCCAGAACCGATCGCCGCAAAACCAAGCGCGCCTGCCGCGCCCATCCGGGCCAAACCTTCCATCATTGCTGCATCCATAGTCTATCTCCTTGCTTATCCATCTGTTGTAGAAATCTTGCGGAACGGGGCATATCTCCGCCCCGCCCACTGCACGCCGATATGTCCTGAAAACTCCAAAGTGTTCAACCGGATTCCATGCACCATCACACCCATCGCCGACAACATAATATTCAGCGCGTGCGCGGCAAAAATGATGACCGCTGTAATCAGTCCGCCGAGAAATTTACCCGCGCCCGCCTCGAACGCCATCTGATTAAACGCATTGGCTACGGCGAAACCCGCCGCACCGACGGCGAACAGACGGAGATACGAAACCAGATCCACAAAGTTGCTGACGATGTTCAGCGGCAGAATCACATAATTGAACCACTCGGTTTTAATTTTTTTCACCGGATTCATGAACAGCAGAATCAGCGCAATGCTGGTCCAGAGAACATTCAGCATGAACGGCGGAAACACTTCGCCCAGCACCATCGTGCGGGCGGCGAAAAACATCGTCCAGGTCGAGCCGATCCAGCCGATTTGCGCCAGCACCTGCCATGTATTGCAGATACGGATTGCGTTCCACGCGTGTGCAATCGTCAGATGAACCGCTCCGATTACAAAACACAGCAGCATCAGGTTGTTCTCTGCGCCTTCGCCGGTCAGCCAGCCCAGCCGCAGCTGTTTCAGCGGAGCCGGAATCTCCGAAAGACCGAAATAAGTACCGGTTAGCACGCCCCATATAATTGTGCAGACGCTGGTGATCAGCAGCAGATTAAAGACCTGCTGAGGCGCTTTACGGAGTTTAATTTTTGCCGTCAGCGTGAGAATCAGGAACAGCACCCCGTAACCGGCATCGCCGACCAACATCGCAAAAAAAATGCTGAAAAAGACCAGAAAGGCGGCGCTGATATCCACCTCATGATAACCCGGAGTGACGCCGATCATGTCAAACACAGCCTTGATCGGTTCAACCCATTTCGGACTGCGCAGCAGCGTCGGCGGCTCATCGCCTTCACCGGCCTCGCGAATCAGCGCCGCCCAGCCGTTGGTCGCTGCCGCCTGCTGAATCAACGTTTCTTTTTCCGCCGGGAAAAATCCTTGCAGGTAAGCCAGCTCACCGGCGGAACCCATGCCGGACTGAACCTCCAGATAGCGCACCAGATTTTCACTGTCCTGAACCACCGCCGCCACCCGGGCGCGATCCCCGGCATACAAACTAAGTGAGCGTTCCGCCGAGGACAACTGCTGTTCGACCTCGCCGGTCTGCTTACGTACTGCGGCCAGAGAACGTTCCGGCAGCGGAAGCTCCTGAGCATCGATTCGCGAATGCCCGTTCCGGCTGATCAAGGCAAAATAAACCGAACTGCGGTCACGGCTCAATGTGCGTATTACGCAGCCGTCAGTTTCCGGCAGCGGCTGTTTAATCGAAATCTGAAAAAGCTGCACCGACACGCCCTGCCCGGCCAGTTCCCGGATCAAAGACGGGTCAAAATCTCCCAAGGGCAGCAAACGGCGCAACTCCTGCTGAAGGTCGTCCCGCTTTTCCTCAAGCTCATGAATCCGGTGCAACTCACGCCAGACATTCGCAATCACCTGATCTACCGGTTCGCCGGAGGATGGAACATGCGGATGTTTCTGCAGCACCTCCAGCGCCCGCTTTACATACACCAGCCGTGTGCGCGCCTGTTCCAGACCGGTACCCTCCAGCGGAGCCGACGGCTCCACATGCACCGCGCCAAGATCGCGCAGCGCCGTCACCGTCTTCTCCTGCGAAGAACGGGTGCACAGAAGCGTCAGTTTTTTCATTTTGACGATCATGCGGAACGCACCTTTTCTACACTCTTGCCTTTGGCGATCTTGGAGCGGGCGACAGCGGCAGTCTGCTGGTCGCCCATGAAGATACGGATTACGCGGATGTTTTCGCGGCACTCCGGAATCTTCACCTTCTCGAACAGATTCACGCGCTGCGATGTCGTGCGCAGTTCGGCGGAGAGCAGCAAGTGCTGTTCTTCAATTACCTGACGCTCGACGCGCAAGCGGATAAGCTGACGCAACAGGGCGATCCCGCCGTCAACCCAGGCCGGGGTCTCAAACAGATCCGGCAGCGCATCCTCAAACCGCAGACTTTCAAACAGCGGAATCGTTACGCCCGCGATATTGCCGCTGGAGCGCCTGATCTCGGCGACTTGGATATACGGTGAAAAATCAAACGGCTCGGAAAACAGCTTTACCCAGGCGGACAGATCGGCGCGCGCCCGTTCCTCTTCGCCGCGTTTGGCGGCGATCTGCGCTTCAAGCATACGCATTTCGAGCTGCAACTGCTGCTTCTTGAGCAGCAGCGTCGGCAGATAGCGCCGGAAGCGCGTCAGCGCGTCGCGCTGCGTCTTCAACTCGTTTTTGGTGTATTTGATCTTCGCCATTTCCAATCGGTCCTATAGAACAAATCCGACCTAGCCCTTCGGCCAGAATTTATCGGTGAACTTCGACGCAATCCCTGTCTCCTGCGGCTCAAAGCAGTCGGCCAGAATCTGCCAGCCGAGATCGAGTGCGCCTTCGAGCGGAATATTCACGGAGAGCGCCATCATTTCCTTTTCAAACCGCTCGCCGTATTTCAGCAGTTTGCTGTCCCAGCCGCTCATACGAAAACCCATCGACTGCTTTTCCAGCGTTTCTTTGTAGGAAGCGTAAAGCTGAATCATGGTGTCCATGATCGTGCGGTGGTCGGCGCGCGTCTTGCCGTTCACCTGCTGTTTCAGACGGCTGAGCGAGCCGAACGGCTCGATGCGTCCGTTTTTGAGGTAGAACTGCCCTTCGGTGATGTAGCCGGTATTGTCCGGAACCGGATGGGTCACGTCGTCGCCCGGCATCGTCGTCACCGCCAGAATCGTGATCGAACCGGCACCTTCAAAGTCCACGGCCTTTTCGTAGCGTGAAGCCAGCTGACTGTACAAATCGCCCGGATAGCCGCGATTGGAAGGAATCTGTTCCATCGTGATAGCGACCTCCTTCATCGCGTCGGCGAAGTTCGTCATATCGGTCAGCAGCACCAGCACGCGCTTGTCCTTGAGAGCAAACTGTTCAGCAACGGCCAGAGCAATATCAGGAACCAGAAGACACTCGACCGTCGGGTCGGATGCCGTGTGTACAAAAAGAACCGAGCGCGACAGCGCGCCGTTTTCTTCGAGATAGTCGCGGAAGTACAGATAGTCGTCGTGCTTCAGCCCCATGCCGCCGAGAATGATTACATCGACCTCGGCCTGCAGCGCGATGCGCGCCAGCAGCTCGTTATAGGGCTCACCGGCGACCGAAAACACCGGCAGCTTCTGCGATTCGACCAGCGTATTGAACACATCGATCATCGGAATTCCGGTGCGCACCATGTTGCGCGGAATAATACGTTTGGCCGGATTCACCGACGGCCCGCCGATCTCAATCATATTTTCACTGAGCGCCGGACCGCGGTCACGCGGTACGCCTGAGCCGGTAAAAACACGACCCATCAGGTTTTCGGAAAAGGGAACCTGCATGTTGCGCCCAAGAAAGCGCACCTGCGAATCGGTCGAAATGCCGCGGCCGCCGGCAAAGACCTGCAAATAGACGCGACCGCCTTCCAAACGGATCACCTGCGCCAGCGAAGTGCCCATATCCGACGTCACTTGCGCCAGCTCGCCGTAACTGATCTCTTCGGCGCTGACCACGATGACGTTGCCGGCGATCTGTTCGATGCGGTGATAAACTTTATGCATAATCGGTGACCTCCACGAGCAGCGCGTTGATCCGCTCCTGCTGTTTCTTAAATTCTTCGCTCTCGAAAACGGCGTTATTCCAGTCGCGCGTCGCCTGCGTCAGCTTCTGGAAGAAACTGCGGGCGGCCTCTTTGTTTTCAAATTTCAGCTTGGTGCGCAGAATTTTCGCAATCGCGCCGAAAACATACTGCTGGCGCTCTGCCGGTGTAGCGGCATCCACTTCGCTGAAGGCGTTCTGCTGCAAATAAACGGAGTCGATGTATTCGCCCTTCAGATAAACGATGAAGTCCTCAATCGAAGTTCCTTCTTCGCCGACAACCTTCATCATCTGATTCACTTCACTGCCTTCGCGCAGAAAACGGCGCGCCAGCTTCAGGTCATCCGCATCCACCACGCTGGGATATTTACTCCAGCTGTCGAGCGGGTCGATGGCCGGATAGCGGCGGGCATCCGAGCGGGCGCGCGACAGTCCGTGGAATGCGCCGACCACTTTCAGGGTGGACTGCGTAACCGGTTCTTCAAAGTTGCCGCCCGCCGGAGAAACCGTTCCGCCGATCGTCACCGAGCCGGTCGAGCCATCGTGCAGACGAACCACGCCGCCGCGTTCGTAAAAGGCGGCGATCACCGATTCAAGATAGGCCGGAAATGCCTCTTCGCCGGGAATTTCTTCGAGGCGGCCCGACATTTCGCGCAGAGCCTGCGCCCAGCGGGACGTTGAGTCGGCCAGCAGCAGAACATTCAGTCCCATCTGGCGGTAATATTCGGCAATCGTTACGGCGGTATAGACTGACGCTTCGCGTGCAGCCACCGGCATCGAGCTGGTATTGCAGATGATCAGCGTGCGCTCCATCAGGCTCTTGCCCGTGCGCGGGTCGGTCAGCTCGGGAAATTCACGCAGGGTTTCCACCACTTCGCCGGCGCGCTCGCCGCAGGCGGCGATGATCACGACATCGACGTCGGCGTGGCGGCTGGTGATCTGCTGCAAAACGGTTTTACCCGCTCCGAACGGACCGGGAATACAGTAGGTTCCGCCGCGCGCGACCGGGAAAAAGGTGTCCACAATGCGCACTTTGGTGATGAGCGGTTCCGTCGGACGCAACCGCTCGGCATAGCATTTGATCGGCACTTTGACCGGCCAGAGCTGCATCAGACGAACTTCATACTCGCGCCCTTTTTCGTCGGCGACTTTGGCAACCACCTGTTCGACGGTGTATTCGCCCGCCGGAGCGATTTCTTTAACTGTCAGCCGCCCATGAATGCGAAACGGAACCATAATCCGGTGATCAAAGATTCCTTCCGGAACGGTTCCGACAGCGGAACCCGCCTGCACGGCATCGCCGATCTTCACCGTCGGCGTGAACTTCCATTTGGTGTCACGCGGAAGCGCCTGCAGATATTTACCGCGCTGCAAAAAGAAACCGCACTCTTCGGCCAGCGCCGGAAGCGGATTCTGCAAACCGTCGAAAACCTGCGTCAGCAGTCCGGGGCCGAGCTCTACAGAAAGCAGCGCCCCGGTGAATTCAACCTGATCGCCCACTTTAAGACCGGTGGTGGACTCGAACACCTGCAGTTCGGCATGGCAGCCGCGGATACGGATTACTTCGGATTTCAGCTGAACATCGCCGAGCCGGGCGAAACCGGTTTCGTTCTGAATAACGGGCTTTTCGAATTCCACCGTCAGCAGGTTTCCGTTCACACCGACAATTTTTCCAAGATTCATGATTCTGTCCCTGTTTTAAGCGGTTGCCTGTTCAATAAATTCTTCCACCTTGTTCTGCCCGGCGACGGCGTCCAGACCGGCCCAGCGCTCCGCGATACGCAACTTGACGGCAAAAGCCAGAATGCCGGGGAAACCGAACGGAGCGGTCTGCGCCAGCCCATCGGCCTGTGCCCAGCGGATACGATCCAGTTCCGCCTCCTGCTCCAGCGGATTTGCACGGGTAAACGCGTCGGTAACGGCTTTCTCAATGGAAAAACTGAATCCTTCGTGCGGGCGGATAAACCGGGCGGCATCTGCGCCGCGGTTTTTCGCGCGAATCCGTACAACGGCATTGCGCAGCTCCGTTTCGCCATCCCACCAGCGCCGGGCGGTCTCATTGCCGGACGGACAGCGGTTTTCAAGGATATCCTTAAGTACAGCAACAGCCGCTGCCTCAAGCCAGCCTGCACAGGTCGCCAGAAATGCATCGCGGTTCACCAGCGGCTTTTCGCCGAAGCGCAGATACGGTAGCGAAGCAACTAGATACCAGTGGTTCATCGGATAGCGTTTACTTCGATGGTTCTTTTGCCACGCGGCTGACGATGGCGGCCAGCTTGGGACGCAGGAAAGCTGTCAATGAGCCGGCAATCGCTTCGCTCGTGAAGTCGAGATAGACATGATCGTCGGCAAAACTAACCTTAAATCCTTTGAGAATCTCATTGTCCACATGCAGCTCAATACCATGAACCATTTTTTCGCGGTATTTCTGGGCAAAGAATTTAACCATATCATCCTGATCTTTTTTACTGATCAGCAGTTCAATGCGGGGTTGGCCGGGGCGCTCAGCACAGCACTGCGCCATCTTGACCATCATTTGCTCGAGCACCTCAATCTTCAACGCGGAATCAACCGATTCGGCGACGATGTCGGCAATAATATTTTCGATACCCTGTCCGACCGTGATCAGCAGGTCGCGCGCGGCCTGTTCGAGTGTTGCGGTGCTGCGTTCTGTATAGATTTCAGCATCGGCCTGCGCTTTAGCGACCAGTTCTTTAGCCTTGGTCTCAGCTTCACGGACCGTCTGCGCCGCTTTGGCCTTGGCCTGCGCAATAATTTCGGCGGCCTGAGCCTCGGCTTTTTCGACGCCTTCCTTACGAATCTGTTCGAGTAGCGGTTGCAGTTCTTCAGCCATAATCCACTCCAGTCGGTTTAGTAAAAATGAGCCCCGATTCTAAAGGAAGACACGTCCCCTGCAAGCCCCCTATTGATAAAAAAATCGCTACAGAATCGCGGGTTTACCGACAAAAATGAAACCCTGCAGCCCGTTTTTCTGAAATATCGGAAAAATGACTTTTAGAGGCCTGAACTATTGCGCCGGAGGGGTCGCGCGTGCTATCAAGACGCGATGTACCTGAAAACTTTAGAAATCGTCGGATTCAAAAGCTTTGCCGAAAAGACCCGCCTGGAATTCGAGCCGGGCATGACCGCCATCGTCGGCCCGAACGGCTGCGGCAAAAGCAACGTCTCGGACTCCATCCGCTGGGTACTCGGCGAATCCCGCCCGACCGCCATTCGCGGCTCCTCGATGGAAGACTGTATTTTTAACGGAACCGACAGCCATAAACCGCTCGGTATGGCGGAAGTCACCCTGACGCTCGGCGACTGCGACAAAGCCCTTGATCTCGGACTCAACGAAGTCAGCATCACCCGCCGCGTTTTCCGCTCCGGCGAAAGCGACTATTTCATCAACAAAAAGCCCTGCCGCCGCAAAGACATCCAGCGCCTCTTTATGGACACCGGTATCGGTACCGATGCCTACTCCGTCATGGAACAGGGCAAAATCGACCGCGTGCTTTCCTCGCGCCCTGACGACCGCCGCGCCGTTTTTGAAGAAGCTTCCGGTATCACCAAGTTTAAAACCGACAAGCAGGAAGCCCTGCGCAAGCTCGAACAGACCGAAGCCAACCTGCTGCGCCTCGCCGACGTGATCCGCGAAGTGAAGCGGCAGATTATTTCTCTTCAGCGGCAGGCCGGTAAAGCCCAGCGCTTTAAGTCTCTTCAGGAAGAACTGCGCGCGCTGGATATCTATTCCACCCGCCACCGCCTGAAACAGCTGAGTGAGCGAATCGAAGAAATCCGCGCCCAGCTCGAAGTCTTCCGCGTCAAAGTGGACGAAACGCATCACCGTATCGCCGCAGCCAACGGCGAAACCGATGCTCTGCGCGCCGGCCTCCAGCAGCTCGAAACCGCCATCGGCGCGGCGATGGACGACTCGATGCGCGTGAAAAACGAACTGGAACGCGCGCAGCAGACGATCCGCACCAACACCGAACGCATCACCGAACTTGAAACCCTGGCTCAGCAGAACACCAAAGAATCTGAAGAGGCGAAAAGCCGCCTGAGCCAGCACCGCGCTTCACTCGACGAAGTCGTACAGATGATGCAGTCCGCTGAAGCGGAACGGCTGAAGGCCAAAGCGGAGCTGGAAACCGCCACCGCCCGCCAGCGCGAAACCGAAACCCAGGTGCAGACCAGCCGCGAAGCGCTGAATCGTCTGCGCAACGAATCGATGACGCTCGACAGCCGGATCGGCCGTCTGCAAAACGAACTTTCTGAAATCGACGCCAAAGAACGCGCCGGTGTGATCCGCAAGGAACAGCTCGCCTCCGAGAAAATCAGTCTCGAACGGGCGCTGGCTTCCTACGAGGAACGCCGCGAGCAGATGGCCGCCCGCGCCGAAGAACTGAAAGATTCCGTCGCCGCCCAGCAGGAAGCAATGGCTGAACTGCGCGACCGCCGCTCCTCCGCCGCCGAAAAAATCCAGGCGCTGGAAAAAGAAATTTCCGAACTCCAGCGCAAGCTGGCCGATAAAAACGCCCGGCTTGAAATGGTTTTCGAGGCCCGCAAAGAAGGCTTCCCGGCCGGCGCGCAGCACCTGCTGGACCGCCGCGACGAAAACGTCGTCGGCCCGCTGGCCGAACAGTTTACCGCCGCTGCCGGTTTTGAAACCGCGCTCGAAGCGGTTCTCCGTCCGTGGATGGATGCGCTGGTCGTCCGCACCCGCTCCGGCGCGCGCAACGTGCTCACGCTGCTGGCCGAAAGCAATCAGGGTGCCGTGCGCCTGCTCGCCGCCGAAGGCGAAGTGCCGGCCGCACCCGCTGAAAATTCACTGCTCAGCAAAATTTCCTGCGCCGACGAAGTCCGCCCGCTGGCCGCGCGGCTGCTCGCCAATGTTTTCGTCGCCGAAAATCTTCAGGCGGTTCCGCTTACCCTGCCCGCCGGCTCCGTCTTCGTCACCAAACGCGGCGAACTGCTGACGGCTGAAGGTACGGCTGAACTCTGGAAGCCGGAAGACGGCGAAGTCAATCCGCTCGGACGCCATCATCTGCGCGAACAGCTGCAAAGCGATATCCAGTCACTGGAAAAAGCACTGGCGGATAAACGCCGGATGCTCGAAGCCCTGCGCGCCGAACAGAGCGGCACCGGCGACGCACTCGAAGCCGCCCAGCGCGAGCTCGACGAACGCCGCCGCTCCCTCGCCGTACAGGAAGGCGAAAGCCAGGTGATCGCCCGCGAACTGAAACAGGCGCGCGACCGCGTCGAAACCGTTACGTTTGAATTCAATAAACTGATGCAGCAGCAGGGTTCCGGCGAAGACCGCCGCACCGCCGTCGCCCGCGAAGGCGCCGAAGCGCGCGATAAGCTGGCGCAGACCCGCCAGCAGATCACCACGCAGACCGAAACACTGAACGCTCTGGAAGAGCAGCGAGCCAATGTACTTTCCGAAACATCCGAGTGCCGCGTGCAGTATTCCCAGCACGAGCAGCGGATTGAGTCGCTGAAGAGCCGCCGCCAGCCGCTCGAAGCGCGCCTGAGAGAACTGCAGGAACTGATCGAGGAGCGTACCCGCGGCGTCAGTTCCTATCAGCAGCGCGTCGCCCAGCTCAAGGCTGCCAGCAGCGAAGCCGAAGAAAAAGTCGAACCGCTTCTCGAAGCGGTTGCCGCCGCCGAACAGAAACTGTCCGAGGCGCGGCAGATCCGCGAAGTCCATACCGCCACCCTTTCCGAACGCGAGAAGAGCCTGCGCATCCTTCAGAACGAACTGGAAGAACTGCAGGGCGGAAAAACCAAACTGGAAGTGGAGCTGGCCGAGCAGCGCATGCGTCACCAGAACTCGCTCGACCGGCTGACCTCCACCTGGCACATCACGTCCGATCAGCTTGCCCGCGAACCGGAACCGAAATGGGAAAACGGCGTAGAGCCTCCGATGGAAGAAATCGAAACGATGGCAGCCGAGCACCGCGCCAAACTCGAAGCCATCGGCCCAGTCAACCTCGTCGCTATCGAAGAACATGCGGAACTCGAAGAACGCTTCGCCTTCCTCAGCCAGCAGGAAAGTGATCTGATCAGCGCCAAAGAACAGCTCGTCGAAATGATCAAAAAGATCAACCTGACCACCACCGAACTGTTCAAAGAGACCTTTGACAAAGTGAATGAAAACTTCGGCGTGATCTTTGAACAGCTCTTCGGCGGCGGTTCCGCCAAGCTGGTACTGGTCGACGAAACCGACGTACTGGAGTCCGGCATCGAAATTATCGCCCGGCCTCCCGGCAAAAAGCTTCAGACCATTTCACTGCTCTCCGGCGGCGAGCGCACCATGACCGCCGTCGCGCTGCTGTTTGCGCTCTTCAAAGTCAAACCGAGCCCGTTCTGCGTACTCGACGAAATGGACGCGGCGCTCGACGAAGCCAACGTCGGCCGGTTCGTGAAGATGGTCAAAGGCTTCCTCAGCCAGTCGCAGTTTGTTTTGATCACGCACAGCCGCCAGACGATTTCGGCGGCCGACGTCATCTACGGCGTCACCATGCCCAACCGCGGCGTCTCGCGCGTCATGTCCATGAAGTTCTCCGACTATCAGGACTCTGACGCCGCGAAGAAGTAGGATGCAGTTCCGACTCCCGGAAGGTTTCGTTTCCGGCAGCTGAAAGTGATGATTAAGGAGCCATGCAGATGAGCGACAACTGGTCTCTGTTTTTAAGCGTTTGGATTAAATTTTCTTTTGTGTTTACGCCGTTTTTCGCGCTCTCCATGTTTCTCAGCATGACGGAGAACTACAACGAAAGCCGACGGCGCAAACTGGCGCTGGCCGTTTCCGGAGCCGTAGCCGTCATTTGTTTCATTCTGTTCTTTGCCGGCAATCAGCTGTTCTCGCTGTTCGGTATCACACTCAACTCCTTCCGGATTGGTGCCGGAGCGCTCCTCTTCCTGTCCGCAGTGGGACTGGTTCAGGGCAGCACGGCAACAGCGGACGCAAACCGCGAAGGCGACATTGCCGTGGTGCCGCTGGCCATACCCATCATTGTCGGCCCGGCAACGACCGGTACTCTGCTCGTTCTGGGCGCTGAGCTGAACGGTGCCACAGCGAAAAGTCTGGGAAGTCTAGCCCTGCTGCTCGCCGTAACCGGCCTTGGCATCCTGCTTCTTTCCGGTTCGCTCATTCAGCGCTCGCTGGGCAACAGAGGCATCGCCATTCTCAGCAAGCTGACCGGACTGATTCTCGCCGCACTGGCCGCCCAAATGATTATGACCGGCATTCAGGGATTCCTGGCGCACTGACCGCGATTGGTAAAAATATGGACGAAAACTTTTCAGAAGATGTGGTGTATATGCGGATGGCGCTGCGCGAAGCGGAGCGGGCGGCCGAAGCCGGTGAAGTGCCGTGCGGCGCAATCATCGTCAAAGACGGCGCGATCATCGGCAAGGCGCACAACCAGACTGAACTGCTGAAAGATCCGACCGCGCACGCCGAAGTGCTCGCGATTACGCAGGCCGCCGCCACGCTCGAAAACTGGCGGCTGACCGATGCCGTCATGTACGTCACCAAAGAACCCTGCCCGATGTGCGCCGGAGCCATCGTCCTTGCGCGGCTGAAAAAAGTCGTCTGGGCCGTCGACGATCCGAAGCGCGGCGGAGCGCGCTCTAAATTTGAAATCCTCGACCATGCCGACCTCAATCACCGCGTCGAAATCCAGACCGGCGTACTGGAAGACGAATGCAAGTCGCTCCTTCAAGGCTTCTTCCGCGAGCGCCGCGCTGAAAAAAAAGAATCCCTCTAACGGTCAATTCAACGATTAAGGAATAAAATGAAAATAAGCAGGGTAATACTATCAATGGCATTGCTACTTCCATTAGCAGGCTTCGGGCAATTGCCGCAACCGCCAGAAGGATATACATGGCATAAACTTGATGTCATTAAAGCCTCTCTACTAATCCCTGATGGCTGGCATGTGAAGCATCAAGGAAGTGGTGATAAAAATCTATGGGCTATCAGCAAAGAGGATATCGATAAAAACGGCGGGTTTGAAACAGGACTGACATTTATATCTACACAAAATGTAAGCACCAAACCTCAAGGAAGGGTTCCTCCTTCAAAATTTGCCGACGCTATGCTCAAGGAAATGAAAAAGAAATGTCCTTTAGAGCGCGAATCCTCTGGCCAGCAAGGCCCTTTCTATACGGTGCGGTATCAGTACATTGATGCGCCGAAAGGAAAAACTGCTATCCGCATTTACAATTTACTTATGGCAAACGATAAAACTGGAACGCTTTATCAAGTTGTGTATGAAGCCCCATTGAATGCGTGGGATGATGCTTGGAAAATCGGCGAACCGATTTTGAAAAGAATTCTGGTAGACGATGAGATTTAAGCCGAGTCTTAGCCCAACAGAATGAGCGCTTCGGCGCAGTTCGCGGCAAGCGGAAGCCTTCCGGTGAGTTTGGAGAATTCAAACAGCTTCCGGATCTTTGAACCGGCGTGGAGCAGGACGACCTTCTGAACCCGCTTACTGAGTTCGAGCAGCGCACCGATTTCATCCGAACGGAGCATCTCCACGTTGCGCAGATCAATCACAACCTTGTCGGACAAATCGGCCGGCAGCGTTTCTGTACCTTGAAACTCATGATAGGTAGCACCATGCTCCGGCCAGTGCGGTGGAGCGGACGGGTCAATCTGCGCCGGAATATTCCGGCCGAGTTTCAGTTCAAGCGTCAGCCAAATAGCACGGAGCATGAAGCCGATGTTGGTGATATAGCGTTTGGTCAGCCGCTTCGGGTCAGTGCCCCAGCGCCAGAGCCATTCGCACTGAAGTTTCTGCACCCAGACCGGAGCGCGGGTCTGGACGCCGGCGATAAAATCCAGTGTGCCGCCGATTCCGATGGCGACCGGCACGTTCCAATGTTTCACATGCATGTGATTAAACTTGTCCTGCTTCGGCGCACCGAAGGCGGTGAAAAGGATATCCGGTTTCGCTTCACCGAGGCGGCGCAGGATTTCGGCATGATCCATTTTTTCCAGCGGCGCGTACGGCGGCGACCATGCTCCGGCGACTTTCAGTGCCGGATGACGTTTTTTTAAAACATCCATCGCTTTGGCGGCGACGCCTTCGGCAGCGCCGAGACCGTAGATGGAAATTCCTTCTTTCGCGGCGCGTTCGGCAAGCATCGGCGTAATGTCGCTGCCGGTGACGCGGCCTTTGAGCGGCGGACCGAAAAACGGCGCCAGCTTGACCGGCGGAAAACCGTCGGCAATCACCAGATCGGCCTCATAAAGCACTTCGCGCAGTTCGGGATCGGTTTGCGCCAGCACAAGGAAATCGAGGTTGGCCGTGGCAATATACCCGGGCTTTCCGGAACGGACGCGATCAACGACCCACTGGATCGCTTCGTCAAAGGTGACGTTATGAAACGGTACTCCGAAGAGTACCAGCGGAACCGGATTGAAGGAGTTGGACATGCCGCGGAGGTTAAGTCAACGCGACGGCGCTTTCAAGCGCCACTCTGTTTAATGATTAATGTTATCACGTTTTATGTGTATTGCTTTTAGGCTGGTTTCTGCGTATGCTTTGCCATCAAATTTTGATTCGAAAAGGAGTCCACATGGCCGCACAACCGGAATTAACACAGGTAGAGCGCGACAAGCTCGAAATCAACCCGGATTTCGATTTCCGCGAGATTGCCAAACGCCCCTTCGAGGAGATCACTCCGAACGAGCTGTCCATGTTCAAGTGGAGCGGCGTCTATCATCAGCTCCAGCCCAGCTTTTTCATGATCCGCGTGGTTACGCCCGGCGGACTGATGACAACGAAGCAGTTCAGCCGCGCGGTTGATCTCGCCGAAGAGTTCGCGCAAGGTGAGCTGTGCATCACCACCCGCCAGACGCTTCAGTTCCACTGGATCCGCAAAGAAGACATTTACAAAATCATCGAGGGCATGGCCGAAGTGGGAATCACCACGAAAAACGGCTGCGGCGACGTACCGCGCAACATTATCGGCTCGTCGCTGGCCGGCGCATCACAGGAAGAAATCGGCGACTCGTACAAAATCATCCAGATGCTGGCGACCGACCACGAAATCCGGGATTTGCAGCGCAACCTTCCGCGCAAACATAAAATCAGCGTGGCGTTCGCCAACGAAGCAGGCGCGCAGACGCTGATGAACTGTCAGGGCTGGGTGCCGGTCAAACGCGGCGATACCGTCGGCTGGAAATTCCACGCGGGCGGCGGCCTCGGCGCCCGTCCCTATCTGGCGAAAGTGATTTTTGACTGGGTGCCGGAAGAGCTGGTTCTGCCGGTGGCGCAGGCAACCGTCGAAGCGTTCCGCCGCCACGGCGACCGACGCCAGCGCGCTTTCGCCCGCCTGAAAATTGTGGTCGATAAAATGGGGTCATCCGGATTTGCCGACGTGCTGCTCGATATCATGAGGGAACGAGGGATCCGGGGTCTTGAAAAAATAGAAAAGGCGGCCTCGCCGGTTCCGAACATTGGCAGAATGGTTCTGAACGGACAGGAAGTGATTCCTCAGAAACAGGCGGGCTTGAGCGTCGTGCGCGTAATGATTCCGCGCTCGGAACTCAAAACCGCGCAATCCCGAACGATCTCGCGTCTGGCCGACGAACTGGGCGGCGGAAAAATCATGTTCACCAACCGGCAGAATATTGAACTGCATGATGTGCCCGAAAAGAATGTGCAGCCGCTGCTGGACGCGCTGCACGCCGAAGGCTTCCGCACCAGCGGACATGAACACCTTCCGGACATTGTCGCATGCGTCGGTACAACCATGTGCAAGATGGCCGTGGCGGATTGTCCGGACGTTTATCACCGTCTTTACGACGCACTGGCCGGTGACGAAAAATACTGGCAGGCCGTCGGGCCGTTGCGGATCAATATTACCGGCTGCCCGAATAACTGCGCCCATGCCTGGATCGCCGACATCGGACTGCGCGGCAAACGCACGCGCAATGAAAGCGGGGGCAGCACCGAAGGCTATACCGTTTTTGTCGGTGGCAAACTCAGCGAAACCGGCAAAATCGCCGAACATCTCTGCGATGCCGATGCGGCTGAAATTGTTCCGGCGGTAAAAAAGATTCTGGACGCCTACCTGAAACACCGGCTCAGTCAAAGCGAGCTTTTCACCGACTTCTGCGAACGGATCGGAATTGAGGCTTTCCGGGAGCTGGTGAAATGAATCCGGCGCTGAATGAAGCCTCCGAACTGATCCGTGCCGGTCGTTACGAAGAAGCGGTCGCCGTTCTCTGCCGCGTCGGACCGCCGGAAGGCGCACCGATCTGCGAACTGATTGCCAAAGCCTATCACGGACGTAACCGGACGCGCGGAGATGTCTACACGGCGAAAGTTTTCGCCGGACAGGCGATTCAGCACGGCAGCACCGATCCGGTCATGCAGGAGATTATCGCGACCTCCACCCTGCCCAACATTCCGCTTGAACATCCGCTTGCTCCGCAAAAATTCAAAATGGGAGGACCGAAAGAAAAACGTCCGGAAGCCGAGGCACCTTATTCTTTCTGCGCGCTCTCCAAACTGTGCGGAAAAGCGAATGCTCCGCAAGATTTCCAATGGCTGGAAAAAAATATTCCGTGCCAGGAAGCCTGTCCGGCTTCGACCGATATTCCGGGTTACCTCGACGCCATCTATCGCGGCGAACACAGCAAAGCCTACCGGATTAATCTGGAAGCCAACGTGTTTCCCGCCGTGCTGGGCCGCGTCTGCGCGCGGCCGTGCGAAGCGGCCTGTCGCCACGGCTGGAACGGCCTAGGCGAGCCGGTGGCCATTTGCTTTTCAAAACGCTCCGCCGCCGACTTCGGCGGACAATCGCCGGCAGTACTGGATAAATGGTTTCCGCCGAGCGGTAAAAAAGTCGCCGTCATCGGCGCGGGCCCGGCGGGACTTGCGGCAGCGCGCAATCTGGCGCTGCTCGGACATCAGGTGACGGTTTACGAAAAGCACAACAAGCCCGGAGGCATGATGAACCAAGGAATTCCGGTTTTCCGCCTTCCGCGCAATATCATCGAAAAGGAAATCGGTCAGATTGAAGCGCTGGGCGTGAAGATTGTCTGCAACACGGAGATCGGAAAAACACAGACGCTGAGTACGCTTGCGGAACAAAACGACGCGGTGGTTCTCGCGGCGGGAACGCTGCGTCCGAACATTTTAGACCTTCCGGGAAAAGAGCTGGCGGGCATCCGCCACGGCCTTGAGTTTCTGCTGGAAGTCAACGAAACCGGAAAAACAGAAATCGGCGAGCATGTGGTGGTGATCGGCGGCGGCTTTACCGCCATGGACTGCGCGCGCACCGCTAAGCGGCTCGGCGCGCAGGTTAAGGTCTGTTACCGCCGGACGGCGGCGGAAATGCTGGTAACGCCCGGCGAGATGGAAGAACTGGAACACGAAGGTATTCCAATGGAGTACATGGTGGCGCCGAAGTCCTACACCGGTACCAATGGCCGCTTGAAATCAATTCAGTTTGTCCGCACCGAAATGGGCGCGCCCGATGGCAGCGGACGCCGTCGTCCGGTTGAAATCCCCGGCAGTGAATTTGAACTGACTGTGGATACCGTTCTGCTGGCAACCGGACAATTCCCCGACACGTCGTGGCTCGACGAAACTTCCGGCGCGACCAACGTTTTCTCCGCCGGTGATTTTAAAAACGGCGCGAGTTCGCTGATCCAAGCCATCGGCCACGCCAAGGAGTGTGTGCGTGAAATCGACCGGTTTTTGACCGGCAAAGAGCGGCTGAAAGACGTCGCTGTAATCGAAGATGCCGAGGAAACCGGACGCATCCGCGAAATGGATTATGTCGATCAGCAGCCGATGCCGGCCATCGCTCTGACGCAACGCGACCTGACCACGGAAGTCGAAACCGGATTCGCGCAGGAAACCTCGCGTGACGAAGCACAGCGCTGCTATCAGTGTCATTACAAATTTGAGATCGATTCAGATAAATGCATCTACTGCGATTGGTGCGTCAAAGCCAGGCCGCGCCCGGAGTGCATTTTGAAAATCAAAGAACTGCACCGCGACAACGAAGGCCGTGTCACCGGCTGGACGCTCGCGCAGAAAGCAGACGACATTCATTTGATCTGGATCAATCAGGACGATTGCATCCGCTGCGGAGCCTGCGTTTCCGCCTGCCCGGTCGACGCCATCAGCATTCAGAAGGTTTCTTTACGGACAATACCTTGCGGACACTGAGGCTCCGGCCTAAATGCAGTACTCGATGATGACCTGAGCACGGGTCAGTTCGCGCACGACAGACTGTACGGCTTCTGCCGGCGGAATATCCGCTTCGATCACCAGATCGACCGGATAATTTTTGAACGGATTCCCGCTGAGACTGACGACAAACAGCTCGTTCGGTGAGTTCAATATTTTCAGGCGCTGCAGGTCGTACTCGTCGGCCCGCTCCAGTGAGCTGATGAAAATCAGTCCGGCATCGGTCATGATGCGCGCCAGCTCGCCGACGCGGCGGATATGTTCATCGCGGTCGCGGAAGTTCTGTCCGATGTCGGCATCCAATCCTTCCAGCAGGCTGGAGATGCCGAGGTAATAAGACTGAAGACCTTTGTCGAACAGTTTAAGTTCAAGCCGCCGCGCCAGATCGCGCTTGCCGCTGCCGGCCGGACCGACGAACAGCACGGTTTTCCCGCGATGCTGATTGCGGTTGATTCGTGATTCCGGCGAAACCAGCCCGCGTTCCCAGAGAAATTCGCGCCGGTCAACCTGCGCTTCCAGCGGAGCCCGCTCGCCGGCAGACGCCTGCGGACGTTCGATCATTCCGGCGGCAACAGTGTTGTTGCTGATCGGATCGATCAGAATGAAGCTGCCGGTTTCGCGGCAGTCGCGGTAGGCATCGAAGAAGAGCGGCTGATGCGTCGTGATATTCGCCCGGCCGATTTCGTTAAGCTTCAAACTGTCCGCCGGCTGTTTCTCCATTGTGTTGACGTCCACGCGGTACTCCAGCTCCGCGACCCGTGCCTTGGTCGTATGCGAGGTGTGACGCAACAGATACGTCGAGCTCCGGTTCATCGGCGTTTCGGAAAGCCACAGAATCATGGACTCAAAGTGGGTGGCGACATTCGGTATGTTTTCGGCGTGAACGATCATCTCGCCGACACTGATGTCGATTTCATCGTTCAGCTCAAGAGTTACCGCCTGCAGGACAAACGCCTCGTCGAGTTCGCCGTCGGCGGTGACAATCCGTTTAATGGTGGACTCTTTCAGAGACGGCAGCGCTTTGATGCGGTCGCCTTTGCGGATCACGCCCGAAGCCACGCTGCCGGCGAATCCCCGGAAGTCGAGATTCGGGCGGCTGACAAACTGCACCGGGAACCGGAAGTCGCCGAGATTGCGGTCGGCGGAAATATCCACAGTTTCCAGAATATTCAGCAGCGACGGCCCTTCGTACCAGGACATCCTGTCTGACCGGTCAACAATGTTGTCGCCCTTCAGTGCGGAAAGCGGAACAAAGCGGATATCCGGAATCGAAAGTTCTTTGCTGAGGACTTCATAATCCGCGCGGATTTCTTCAAACCGTTTCTGACTGAAATCCACCAGATCCATTTTATTCACCGCCACGACAACATGGCAGATGCCCAGCAGCGACACAATGAAACTGTGCCGCCGGGTCTGAGTGATGACGCCTTTGCGGGCATCGATCAGAACAATGGCCAGATCGGCGGACGACGCGCCGGTGGCCATGTTGCGCGTGTACTGCTCATGGCCGGGCGTGTCGGCGATAATGAATTTACGGTGCGGCGTGGTGAAGTAGCGGTAGGCCACGTCAATGGTGATCCCCTGCTCGCGCTCGGCCTTCAGGCCGTCCAGCAGCAGCGCGTAATCAATTTCGCCCTCGCCGGCATTGCCTTCCCGGACGCTGTCGCGTTCCAGCGCGCTCAGCTGGTCGTCAAACAGCAGTTTGCTGTCAAACAGCAACCGTCCGATCAGCGTAGACTTGCCGTCGTCCACCGAGCCGCATGTCAGAAACCGCAGCAGACTTTTGTTCTCATGTTCGCTTAGAAATTTTTCAATGTTCATCAGAAGTAGCCTTCCTTCTTCTTTTCTTCCATGGAAGAATCGCCGTCTTTGTCGATAATACGGGTCGAGCGTTCGCTTAAACGCGTCGTCATCGTTTCCTCAACGATCTTATCGACGGTGTCCGCGTCTGATTCGATCGCGCCAGTCAGCGGATAGCAGCCGAGTGTGCGGAACCGCACCAGAAGCTCTTTCGGCTTTTCGCCCGGCTCCAGCGGAAAACGATCATCATCGATCATAATCAGCACTCCATCGCGTTCGACAACCGGACGTTTCGCCGCCAGATAGAGCGGAACCAGCGGGATTTTTTCGAGCCGGATGTACTGCCAGATGTCGAGTTCCGTCCAGTTCGAGAGCGGAAACACCCGTACGCTTTCGCCCGGATTCACCCGCGCATTGAAATTCGACCAGAGTTCCGGACGCTGATTTTTCGGATCCCATTGATGGTGCCGATCGCGGAACGAAAAAATCCGTTCCTTGGCCCGCGATTTTTCCTCGTCGCGCCGTGCGCCGCCGAATGCGCAGTCGAACTTGTGCTTGTTCAACGCCTGCAACAGAGCCTGCGTTTTCATCACGTCCGTATACTTGCGACTGCCCAGCGTAAAAGGAGTGGCTCCGGCGGCACGTCCTTCTTCGTTGGTATGCACCAGCAGGTCCAATCCGTTTTCCCGGCAGAAACTGTCGCGGAACGTAATCATCTCGCGAAACTTGAAAGTTGAGTCCACATGCAGCAGCGGAAACGGAACACGCCCCGGATAAAACGCTTTTTGCGCCAGACGAACCATCACGCCGGAATCTTTTCCGATCGAATAAAGCATGACCGGATTCTCAAACTGACTGTAGGCATCGCGAATAATCCGGATGCTCTCGGCTTCCAGCTGCTTGAGTTGGCTTAACTGGTATCTACTCATGGCTCTTCTCCAAATCCTTACTCCGCACAAACTTTCCGTTCACCAAATGCAATCCGCACTCTTTCTGTTCAGGTGTTTCCCACCACCAGCGGCCTGCACGCACGTCTTCCCCCGGCTGAACCGCCCGGGTGCAGCAGGCACAGCCGATACTTAGAAATCCCTGATCGTGCAGCGGATTGTACGGAACCCCGTTTTCTTTCAGATAGCCGGTCACCTGTGCCAGCGACCAGTCGTACAGCGGATTAATCTTGGGAATGTCGTTGGCTTCATCCCACTCAAGCACCTTTAAACCAACCCGAGTAAGCGACTGTTCCTGACGCAATCCGCAAATCCAGCCTCCCGACTGTTTAAGCGCCCGGCGCAGCGGGTTGATTTTGCGCACCTGGCAGCACCGTTTACGCAGATCGACGCCTTTAAGGAACAGATTTATACCGTCTTCCGCGACCATGGCTTCCACTTCAGCCGCGTCAGGAAACAGCACGCGGATCTTTATGCCAAAGCGTGATTCGTTCTCGGCAATCAGGTTATAGGTCTCCGGAAACAGCCGGCCGGTATCCAGCGTGATCACCGGGATATTGAGCCGGTTTACGGCAATCAGATGCAGAATCACCTGATCTTCCTGCCCCAGCGAACTGGCAAAAACCGGACGATCAACCGTCATTTCAACCCACTGCAATACCTGCAACGGGGTTAAAACACCTAATTCCGGCTGAATTCTCTCAACATCTTCCTTTAAAACTGTCCTTTTCACTGTACTGCTCCTTCAACTTAACGATCGTAAATATGAGTTTATTTATAACAAAGGTAAAGTTTAAAAACAAAATATTTACCTATAACATGATCATGTTTTACAGAAAATGAACGGCACTTGAAAAAATCCTCTACAAACCGCCGCTTTTATATAGATTCAGTGGAACTAAACCGGAATCCAGTCTATGCCCTTACTTTCAATCCTCCTGATTGCGCTCGGCCTGTCAATGGACGCTTTTGCGGTTTCCATTACCAGCGGCATTACCATTAAAAACCTCAAAGCGCGCCATGCCCTGCTGGTCGGCGCAGCATTCGGGATTTTCCAGGCGCTGATGCCGGTACTCGGCTGGGCCGTCGGTCAATGGGCTTACCGTTTTATTTCAGTCGTGGACTACTGGGTCGCTTTCGGCCTGCTGCTCTTCGTCGGCGGACACATGATTATCCAGGCAATGCAGCCCGAAGACAAAGAGGCCGGCCCGAAAAACCCGTTGCATCTGCCGACGCTGCTGACGCTCGCCGTCGCCACCAGCATTGACGCCTTCGCTATCGGCATCAGTCTTTCCATGCTGCGCGTTTCCATTCTCCAGCCGGTGCTGATCATCGGACTCGTCACCTTCGCGCTCTGTTTCGCGGGCGTTTACTTTGGCCGGCTTTTCGGCCACCTGAACGAAAAGAAGTTGGAGGTTTTCGGCGGTCTGGTACTGATCGGGCTGGGCACTAAAATGCTGGTCGAACATCTGATTGAAAACCATGAGATGTTCACCGACTCGCAAACTGTCTGGTTCGCTTTCAGCCTTACGCTGATTGCCGGACTGGCGACCGGCATCGGCAGTCTGCTGGCTCTTTTCACGCGGCGTACCGGTGTGCGGCGCGTCTCCTTTTTTCTCGGCGTTTCAACCGGGTTACTTCTCTGGACGGCTTTCCGGCAGATGCTTCCGCTCGCTGAAAGCCATTCCGAACACTCGACACTTTCCATTGCGGCGTTCTTCGGCGGACTGCTGCTCACGGCACTGATTGACAAGCTGGTTCCGGACTTCGGCAATCCGCACGAACCGCACCGGATTGAGGATTTGCAGAAAAAACCCGACTTCCGCCGCACCGGCATGCCCGCCGCGCTGGCCATCGCCGCGCACAGTTTTCCCGAAGGCCTCGCCATCTTCATCGCGGCGCTGCATGCGCCTGCACCGGTGGCGGTCGGCGCGGCGGTCGCGCTGGCTCTGCATAATATTCCTGAAGGCGTCGCAACCGCGCTGCCGATGTATCATGCCACCGGGAGCCGCACTAAGGCCTGCGGCTTTTCCTCGCTCACCGGGCTGGCCGAACCGCTCGGCGCGCTGATTGCCTATACGCTGCTCTACCGCTTCATGAGCGGTGTGGCGCTCGACCTGCTCACCGCCGCCGCGGCAGGCATTATGGTCTTCATCGCGCTGGACGGCCTGCTGCCGGCGGCGCGCGTTTACGGAAAATACCACCACGCTGTTTATGGAGTCCTCGCGGGTATGATCGCCGCCGCAGCACTCGCTCTGCTGTGATTTTACCTTTCCGGCGGATGCCGCGGAGTATATATAACCTGTATGAAAACAATCCTGACCGCCGCAGTCCTGATGGCCGCAATTCCGGTTTTTTCCGAAAGCTCCCCGCAACCGGCGCCGGTGACGAACAGCGTGGTAAGCACAAACACGGCTGAGCGCTACAAACCCGCCAAAGCATCGCCCAAGGCGGATGCTTACACCGGGGCGACCCGCAGAGCTAAAAAAGAGAAATAACGGATCTTATGAAACGTGATATCGAATGGATTGAAAAAATCGAAGACGGCGTAAAGCGCACCGTGCGTATTGCGATTACGATGAATAAAGGGATTAAGTGGCAGTTCAAGCGCTCGGACGAAGAACGCTGGGATTACGACACCCCGGCCTCGCCCGAAGACTGGCAGGCCCTCGAAGACAAAGTCGCCGCCCTCTATAACCGCCGCCGCGCCACCCACGAAGAACTGGAACTCGTCCGCGCACAGAGGAAAAAACATGGCTGAGTTCACAATCACCGGTGAATACATCGAACTGGATAAACTGCTGAAAGCCGCGCATCTTTGCGGTACCGGCGGCGAAGCCCGGATTGTAATCAGTGAAGGGCTTGTCACCGTTGACGGTGAACCCGAACTGCGCCTGCGCCGCAAAGTCCGCCCCGGAATGACGGTTAAATTCGACGGGAACAGCCTTACCGTTCGCGGATAAGCGCGGGCGGCGGTTCCGCCTTTCAAATTGACCCTGTGCCGGCAAAAAGCATACCTTTCCCGCCTACATGAGTGAAATCACTCTCCATTTCGACAACGCCCGCGAGGCGCAGGATATCGCCGCCCATCCCGCTGAAACGCTCGAAACCATCGAGCGTGCTTTTGACGTCACGCTGACAGCGCGCGACACCTGGCTGAAAATCGAAGGCCGCGGAACCGAAGCCGCCGCGCGGTTTTTCGAAGCGCTGCGCACGGCGCGGGAGCGCGGCTTTTCGCTGAATACCGGCGGCGTGCACTATGCGCTCAAATCGTTCACCGAAGGTCGCGAAAACATGCTGGAGACTTTCTCGGCGATGCGGATCGAAGTCAGCCCGCGCAAATCACCGGTTTTCCCGCGTACATTCGGACAGTACATTTATCTGGATGCCATCCGGCACAACCCGATCACGTTCGGTCTCGGCCCCGCCGGAACCGGTAAAACCTATCTTGCCATGGCCGCTGCGGTCTCCGCGCTTCTGAAAGATGAAGTAAGCCGGATCATTCTCACCCGCCCCGCCATTGAAGCCGGCGAAGCGCTCGGCTTTCTGCCCGGCGACCTTCAGCAAAAGGTTGACCCCTATCTTCGCCCGCTCTATGACGCGCTGCACGATATGCTTCCGGCCGAAGAGATTCAGCGGCTGATGGAGCGCGGCATCATCGAAGTCGCTCCGCTGGCCTACATGCGCGGACGCACCCTGAACCACGCTTTCGTAATTCTCGACGAAGCGCAGAACACCACGCCGCTGCAGATGCTGATGCTGCTGACGCGCCTCGGCTTTGAATCGCGCGCCGTCATCACCGGCGATCCGACTCAGGTCGACCTGCCCGATAAAAAGAAATCCGGTCTGACCGAAGCCCGCCATATTCTCGGCAAAATTGACGGTCTCACGTTCATCGAACTCGGTGAGGACGATGTGGTGCGCCACCCGCTGGTGCAGAAAATCATTCGCGCATACCGTCACCACAGGGTATAAACCTGCATCAACAAAGGCTCTCCTTGAAACGGAAACTCTTCAGAAAAAAAATTAATCGCGTCGCTGCAACCAGAGACGTCACCGCCCGTAAAGCGGTGCGGCGATTCCCGCTTTTCAACCTGCTGCTGGCAGTTGTTCTCTGGGTCGCGCTGGTGGTGTTTTTCTACAGCGGTCGCCTGCTCCGCCCGCAGCCGCTGACAGCCGGACAAAGGTCTCCTTTTACTATTACGGCGGACATTGATTTCCGCGCCGAAAATCTGGTCGCCACACAGGCCGGACAGCGCGCCGCCGCCGAAGCCGTTCTGCCGGTTTTCTCCATCGACACCTCAGCCATCGAAGACTCCCGGCTGATCCTGACGACGAATCAACTAATGGAAATCATTCCGGAAAATAAACAGATTGATGTGCAGACTGTTTTTTTCACGGCACTTTCCAACACCGCTTCGCGCGGCATCATTTCCGCCAGCGACGCACAAACCAAATTTAACGGCGCGGCGCCCTCCGGCAAAGTGGTACTGCGCGGAAACGGAACCGACGTTATCCGCACGTTGGACAGTTTTGCACTGCAACCCGACGCAATTAAAGCAACGGTCGCAGCGGTTGCACAAAATCTTCCCCGGGGAACCCGCAATGAAGAAACCATCCGCGCGCTGGTCGCGCCGTGGCTGCGGCCCAATCTGGTTTACGATGATGCCGAAACGGCGTCGCGCCGCGCACAGGCAACCGGACTGGTAGATCCGGTGATCGGATCCATAAGCGCCGGCACTATTCTGGTTCGCAACGGCGACACCGTGAGCGAACAGACCCTGAAGTGGCTGACCGCACATGAAAAGCGGCTGAGCGAACTCGAAACAACGGCTGAACGCATCCAGCGGCTGGCAGGCAGCGGCCTGCTGCTGCTGCTTGGACTTGCGCTAACTGCGGCTATCGCCTGTATTGTGCAGCCCGCGCTGCTGCACAGCCGGCGCAAGGTGCTGCTGCTGCTGACACTTTCCATTCTGCCGCTGATCAGCGGCAAAGGTCTGCTCTACGCCACCGTGAACCTTCACCTGCTGCCTCCGTCCGTGCTCGACTTCATTATGCCGATGTCTATTGCCCCGATGCTGGCATCCATTCTTCTTGGCAGCGCGCCGGGTATGATCGCCGGATTCTGGGTCAGCTTCGCGCTTGCCACCCTGCTCGGCGGAAATTTCGAACTTTTTGTACTTGGTCTGCTGGTATCTGCCACAGCCATTTACACCACACGGGATGTCAAACGCCGCACTGCACTGTTCCGCGCGGGATTCTGGATCGGTGCTGTTAAAATTCTGTTTGCACTGGTAATGGCCGTACTCAAACATCCATCGTGGCAGGTGCTTCTGCCGCAGCTCGGTGCGGCAATGCTGTGCGGACTGATCAGCGCGCTGCTCGCCATGCTGCTGATTCCGGTCTTCGAACACCTCTTTAAAATCACCACCGACATTTCGCTGCTCGAACTTTCGGATCTAAGCCATCCGCTGCTCCAGAGTCTGGCGATCAACGCGCCCGGCACCTACCACCACTCACTGATGCTGGCCAGCCTCGCGCAGAACGCCGCCGAAGCCATCGGGGCTAACGGACTGATGCTGCGCGTCTGCGCCTATTTCCACGACATCGGCAAACTCGTTAAGCCCGGCTTCTTCAGTGAGAACATTCAGTTCGCCGAAAACCCGCACGATGAGCTGACGCCGAGCATGAGCACGCTCGTGATTGTTTCGCACATCAAAGAAGGCGTCACTCTGGCGAAAAAATTCAAGCTGCCGCAGGTTGTCATCGATGGTATTGAGCAGCATCAGGGAACCAGTCTGGTTTCCGTTTTCTACCACCGAGCCAAAACCCGGCTGAAAGAAACCGGCACCGGACAGCTCGCGATCAACGACGAAGATTTCCGCTACGAAGGCCCGCGGCCGCAAACCCGCGAAATGGCCATCCTGATGCTGGCCGACAGCTGTGAAGCGGCCTCGCGCTCGCTCGACAAGCCGACGCCGGTTCGCATCACCAATCTTATCAACGATCTGTTCGACGTCCGTCTGCGCGACGGCCAGCTGGACGAATGCGACCTCACGCTCGCCGAACTCAATAAAATCAAACAGTCCTTTGTATTCTCGCTCACCAACATGCTTCACGGCCGCGTGGCTTACCCTAAAGATGAAAACTGCACTGATAAACCGGCAGAAACGCCGAATCAACCTGCCGGCAATCCGCCGGCTGACCGCTAAACTGGCCTCCGCACTGGAAGCCGCCGATCCGGAAACCGCCTGGCAGGAAGTTACTCTGTTGCTGACGGACGATGCGGGCATTACGCAATACAACCGCGAATTTTTCGGCAAAGACCGCGCCACCGATGTCATCAGCTTCCGCAGCGAACCGGTTCCCGGCGAAGAAGGCGTCACCGGAGACCTGATTGTAAATGTCGAACGGGCGTTACAGGAAGGCCCGAACCATGACGGCATCCACGCCGAACTAGCTCTCTACATTGCCCACGGTTTCAACCACCTTTCGGGGGCCGACGACAATACGCCCGCCAGACGCGCCGCTATGCGCCGCACCGAAATGCGCCGGCTTGCGGAGTTGCAACCGGAAATCAGAAACCTGATATTGGGCTGATATGAACGGAATTGACATCAACCATCTCGCAGGCAGCATAGCGGCGCTTTTAGCAGCCAGCTTCTGGGCTGTGCTTTTTGCCGCCTTCCGCGAAACCGGAAACGCCGGTGTGATCCGCCTCGCCGAAAAAAAACCGAAAGCCAAAGCCGCGCTGGAAAGCTGGGCCGGCCGCTGGAACCTGCTGCGCACTACGCTGCGCTTCTGCCTCACGCTCTTCGAAATCACCGCCATCTATTTTGCCTTTCACACGTTTAAATTCCCGCTGGCCGTCGAGTGGATCGGTCTGATGCTGATTATGACGCCGCTTTACCTGATCTTCATCCGCGTCATTCCCTTTGTGCTGGCAGAAAGCTATGCCGACCGGCTTTCCCTCTTCTTCCTTCCGGCCATCATCGGCCTGACCCGCATTCTCTTTCCACTCGTCTGGCCGGTCTATGCGCTGGAACGAGGACTCCTCGCTCACGCGCTTTCCTCCGCCGACGAAGACGACAGCCCCACGCCCGAAGAAGAAATCATGACGCTCGTTGATGAAGCCGGCGAAGAAGAACTCGAACAGGAAGAACGCGAAATCATCCGCAGCGTCTTTGAATTCGGCGACACCGTCGTCCGCGAAATCATGACGCCACGGGTGAATATCATGGGATTGCGCGCCGACAGCACCGTCGCGGAATGCGTTGAAAAAGTTCAGCAGTCCACCCACTCCCGCTTTCCCGTCTATGAAGAGACCATCGACAACGTCGCCGGCGTCATCCACGTCAAAGACCTGCTGGGCCTCTTCGCGCGCGGCGAAGAAACCCGTCCGGTTTCGGAACTGGTCAAAAAACTGAATGCCGTTCCCGAAACCATGCCCATCACCGACCTGTTGCGCCAGATGCGCGCGCAGCACTTCCACATGGCGCTCGTCGTCGACGAATACGGCGGAACCGCCGGTATCGTCTGCATTGAAGACATCATTGAAGAACTCATCGGCGAAATCCGCGACGAATACGATCTTGCGGAACGGGACATCCTGAAATGCGCCGACGGAACTGCTCTGGTGAAAGCCAGCATGGCCGTCGCCGACCTCAACGAAGAACTTAGCCTGAACATTCCGGAAAGCGAAGAATATGACTCCATCGGCGGCTACGTCCTTAGCGAACTCGGCACCATCCCGCCCGCCGGAACCAAAGTCACCGCGCCTGGACTTGAAATCACTGTGCAGAACGCCACGCCGCGTCGTATCCACACACTGCTTCTCACACCCGTCCCGGAAAAGGAATAACCCGTAATGTTCATTCAGCAGGCGTTCACCGACCCGTTCCTCTACTTCGGCTGGATCACCTTCGTGGTGTTCTCCATTTGCTGCCACGAATATGCACACGCGCACACCGCCCTGCGCTTCGGCGACGACACCGCCGCGCGCAACGGACACCTGACGTTGAATCCGCTGGTGCAGATGGGGATTCAATCGCTGATCATTCTGGCACTTTTCGGCCTTGCCTGGGGCGCGGTTCCCGTCAGCGGCAACCGCGTGCGCAGCGCGTTCCGCCGGGCGATGATCGCCTTCGCCGGCCCGCTGATGAATTTGATTCTCTGCCTGTTCTTCTCGCTGCTGACGGTGATTGCGCAGATCGCCGGCGCGAAAGATGCCGCGTCGTTTATGCTCATCGGCGGCGCAGTCAACGGCATGCTCTTTGTGTTTAACATTCTGCCGGTTCCGGTACTCGACGGCTTCGCCGTCGTCTCTGCCTTTCATCCCGGTCTGGAACAGTTCGCACAGAAACACGCCACCGCTATCTTCCTGATTTTCATCCTGCTGCTCTGGAACACGCCGCTCGGCACCTTCATCTTCGCCGCCGGCTATGCCCTCGAAGGCATCTTCGTCGCCTTCTGGCAGTCCATCGCCGCATTAATTGGATAAGATAACCCGGTCTACTGTCGCAGGTAAAAGCAGGCTGCCGCTATAGCCATAAAGATTCAAAACCGGATAACGGTGCCGGCTTGATGAATCAGCAGAAATGGCGCAGAGCTATCATATTGGTCTGCTTCAAGCCCTGTTTGCGGTAGAAAATCAGCGCCGGAACATTCCGTCCGTCCGCCAGCAGCTGAACACGCGTTGCGCCTTGTTCGCGTGCCCATTTCACTGCGGCGGCCAGTAGAGCTTTACCGAGTCCGCGACGGCGGCAGATTTGCGAAACAATAAGATCTTCAACCAGTCCGCAACATCCGCCCTCTGCGGTTGAGATTACCAGCTGTACGGTCACCATACCGGCAACCCGTCCATGCCGTTCCGCCACCCAGACCGAGGCAGAGGCGGATTCCAGCAGCATCTGGAGGCCGCAGCGCTGTTTGGCCGCAATGAATTCAAATTCCGATTCTACAGTGAAAAGTTCCTGTAACAGCCGCGTCATGGCCGCAAGATCGTCGGTTCCGGCCGGCCGGATCCGGAATGCTCTCTTTTCAGCTACCAATTTTATTTCTGCTGCCGGCTCCATTAGATACCTCACATCTTTGTCCATAAAACGGCCGGATCATTTCACAACTGTAACATTCCGGCCTGCACACGATGATAACCCGGAGTAAAAAGCAACTTCAGTGCCGAACCGGTGCGGTGATCTGCGCAAACCGCGAAACCATTGATAAATAAGGTAAATCATTTGTCGCACTTGACTTTTCCAGCGCATCCGGCACCATTCGCGCATCATATTAAAGCACTTTCCTACCGGTCTTGCCGGGCGAGTGTCCGTCCCGTGTGGAAGTGTTGTTGGAGTTGGTTGTTTAAGTGAGGTGTATCATGAATTGGATGAAAAATGTTTTGTCCATTACCGTTCTTTCGTTGTTGGTCGTTGCGACGGGCTGCCGCTCGCCGAAAATGCCGTTGACCCCCGCGCAGCAGGGTGCTGTTGTTGGCGGTTCCGGTGGTGCTGTTGTCGGTGCTGTCATCGCTCAAAATGCCAATGCTTCTCTTAGCAGCTGGCAGGGAGCTGGCGCTGGTGCTGTAGCTGGCGTGGCCGCCGGCGCACTGGTTGGCGACGCTCTTGATGAATACGCTTACGACAATGCTTCCGGCATGAAAGACAAAGACGCTCAGATCAATGATCTTCAGCGCCAGCTCGCCGGCATGGAAAATGTAAAAGTTGAGTCCGTTAACGGCCAGCTTCGCTTCACCATCCTGAACGAAGTACTCTTCGAATCCGGAAAAGCCGAACTGAAAGCCGGCAGCAAATCCACCATCGACAGCGTTCTGTCGATCATCCAGAGCGATTTCGCTGACCGCGATGTCACCATCGAAGGACACACAGACAGCGATCCGATTCAGAAATCGAAATGGAAAGACAACTGGGAACTTTCCTACAACCGCAGCATGGCGGTTCTGTACTACCTCATGAACGAAAAGGGAATCCCGGCCGAGCGGCTCAAAGCCGTCGCGTGCGCAGATTCACAGCCCGTTGCCCCGAACGACAGCTCAGCCAACAAACGGCTGAACCGCCGCGCGGTCATCGTTGTGCTGCCTGCCAAGGATTCCATCGTTGTTGAGAAGAAGTAAGCTTCCTTGTATAGCTGTTCTCACATGAAACCCGCCGTTCCATTGTTCATCACTGGAACGGCGGTTTTGTTTTTGCTGTGCGGTTGTGCTACATCGATTGAGAGCCCCGTCCGAAAACCGCAGCCCTGCTCTGCACAGCAACCGCTGAAGGTTGCCGTCCTGCCGCCGCGCATTCATCCCGATATTGAACCGGCGAACCTCAAGTCGGAAAAACCTCTCTACAAACAGCTGATGGACGGCCGGGGAACCGTCGTTACCAGTGCATCAGCCTCGAAGGATATCGGACTGGAAATCGTCTCCACTCTGACGCAGGCGGGAAAATACGACCGGATATTCACCGTCGAAACTGAAGAAGAAGCCCGGCAGTTCAACGCCGATTCTCTGCTGACCGTCACCGTTTGGGATTACCGCACCATACAACTTGGCTCCAATAAAAAATACCCGCTGATCGTGGCGTTCGGCCTGCTCATGCCGCAATACTGGATACGCTGGCAGACAATCGAGGCGCGCTTCGAATGGGATGTCCGGCTCACCTCCATCGCAGACGGCTCTACCCTTTATCATAAACGACTCAAAAAACAATACACCTCGTCCGTACGCTCGGCTTCAGGCCATTACTTCACCAGCAAAATGCTTTCGTTCCTGCAGAACCGCGCCGCACCTGACTTTATCGGCGAACTCTTTGATCTGGAAATGGAATCCCCTTCTCCGGTAAAACCGGACACTGACGACGGATCTTCCGACATCTGAAGATCCACTGCGTTTTATCCAAGGCTTGGAAACGCAAACATCATCCGGTAAAGTGCCTTTGTCTCCAGGCGTTATTTTGACTTTGTTAAGAGTGCGTTTGCTGCCGCGGAACCGTCAGGCAGAGGAGTTTCTAAAATGAAAATTTCCGATACAGCAAAGAAGAAGTTGGCGGAAATTCTACCAAAAGACACCGTTGGATTTTCTGTAACCGGATTTGTCGGCACCTGCCGCGGAAGCACTCCTGTCATTATACCGGCTGATGCGGCACAAGCCGGACAAAAGACCGTTGAATGCGAAGGTCTTCTTTTTTTTGTCGCCCCGGAAATCGCAGACGATTTCAGCGCGTGCCTGATCGACTACGACGGAGCCTTCTTCGGAAAAGGATTAACCGCAACCTGGCCGCACAGGCCGGGATGTAACTGCCACTCTTAACTGGAGATATCCATATGCTGCCCTCAGTGCCGCCCGGAAAGAAACCCTGGCTGAAACAGCAGCCGATGATGCGCAAGGTGGAGATAGCGCTGATGCCCGCATCGCTCGGTGCAATTTATTTCTTCGGCTGGCGCTCGCTGGCTGTAGTTCTCTGGGTGGCGCTGGTCGGCGTTGCAACCGAATTTTTCATGGCAAAAAAACGCGGCGACCCGGTCACCGAGGCTGTATTCGTCACCGCGCTTCTGCTGGGGCTGTCGCTGCCGCCGACTATACCTTTCTGGCAGGCGGGCGTCGGCATGTTCGTTGCCATTCTGTTCGGCAAAGAGGTTTTCGGCGGATTCCCCCGTAACATTTTTAACCCGGCGATCGTCGGGCGGGGTTTTCTTTACGTCTGTTTCCCGACAGACATGACCGGCAAGTTCACCGCAGTCTGGAAAGGTCTGCCGGCCGGCTTCGCGCACTGGGGACCGCGCCTGCAGTTCGAAGGTATCGACGCGGTTTCAGCGGCGACGCCGATGTGGGCGCGCCGCGATTTCGGTTACAGCGCCAGCCTGCTCGATTTGTTCACCGGCGATATCGGCGAAGTTTTCACCGGAGCCGACGGCGTACGGCGTGTATTAACAGCGGGCTCCGTCGGTGAAGTCTCCGCGCTGCTACTTCTGATTGGCGGCATCTACCTGCTCTGGACAAAAACCGCGCAATGGCGTCTGACGGTCAGCACCCTCGCCGGCGCCATTATTTCGGCGGCGGTGTTCCGCCACCTGCCCGGCACCGAAGCCGTGCCGCCGGTTCTCTGGACGCTCTGTTCGGGCGCCATGCTCTATGCCGCTTTCTTTATGGTGACCGACCCGATCAGCGCTCCAAAAAACAAGACGGCGCAAATCATCTACGGTGCATTCATCGGCGTGATGATTGTCTTTCTGCGCTGGAAAGCGGTATTCGCCGGCGCGGTGGCTTTTGCCATTCTGCTGGGCAACACACTGGCCCCGACACTGGAAATGATCTTCAAGGCGCAAAAGAAAAAGGCAGAAGCCGGAAAGGGAGCCCAAGCGCAATGAAACGGTTTAAAATCGTTATCTTCATGGTGGCAATCACGGCTCTCTACGGCGCGGGCGTGACCGGCCTGCACCTGAGCACAACAAAAACCGTGGAGCAGAATAAACGCTTTATCGAAGAAAAAGCGCTGGTAGAACTCTTCAGCCTTGGTGATGTCAGAAAGCTTTCGAAAGTTCAGATCCGCGAGATTGTTGAAACTCAGATTGACCGGACTGAAACGATCACCGATCCACAGACCGGCAAGCGGATCGGCCTGCTGAAAGCCTACGACAGTGTCGCCCGCAATCATCTGACCGCCTACGGGTTCCCCTTCTCCGGCGTCGGCTTCTGGGCCGGGATCAAAGGCTATATCGCCGTTGACTCCGGACTTAAAAAAACCGTCGGCATGAAGGTGATTTCACAAACTGAAACGCCCGGGCTGGGAGGGCGCATCGAGGAACCGTTCTTCGTCAAACCGTTCGCCGACGGCCTCGACATCACACTGCCAGCAAAGGGAAAAAGCTATCTGTACATGGGTATACAAGGGAGCAGACCGGAGCCGGGAACCGCGCAGTACGGGAGGACTTTCGATGCCATCACCGGAGCCACCCAGACCTCGCTGGCGATGGAACGGATGTTAAATACGGCGGTTGCTGAATTCAGCCGGGCGGTCACCGGCAGGAAAACAGGAGAATAACCATGTCCTTCAAAGACACAGCGGGCGGCAAGGCGCTGATCAAAAATTTATGGAACGACAACCCTGTATTCCGGCAGGTGCTCGGAATCTGCTCCACCCTCGCGGTAACCAATCTGGTTATAAATACGCTGCTGATGTGCGGCGGGCTGATCTTCGCCACCGGACTGTCCAACCTGACCATCTCCCTTCTGCGCGCCTATATCCCCAAACAGGTGCGTATGATGGTGCAGGTGCTCATCATCGCGGCTTATGTGATCATCGTCGACATTTTCATCCGCGCCCGCTTCCCGGAAATTCATAAAACCATCGGCCCGTACATCGGCCTGATCATCACCAACTGCATCATCATGGGCCGCGCGGAAGCTTTCGCTTCGAAGAACCCGGCCTGGCCGTCACTGCTCGACGGCGTCGGAGCCGGACTGGGCTACAGCTTCATCCTTGTCTTCATCGCCGTCTGCCGCGAAGCGCTCGGCTTCGGCACCCTGATGGGCATCCCGCTGCCGGCACGCGACCTCTGGTGGTATCAGTGGACCATCATGGTCATGCCGCCGGGCGCTTTCTTTATGCTGGCGCTGGTGGCCTGGTTCGGAAACACCTATGTGCTGAAAAAAGAGAATAAGGGGGCTGCTAAATGATGCTCGCGATGATTGAACCTGCCGTACAGACCGGCTCTGGTTTTCCGGCCAACCTGCTGATTATCTTTCTGGCCGCGGCCTTCACCGAAAACATCCTGCTGACCCGCTTCCTCGGCATGTGTTCGTTTCTGGCGATCTCCCGCCAGATCAAAACCAGCGTCGGGCTGGGCGTGGCGGTTGTATTCGTCACCACCTGCACCGCTTCGATCAATTATCTGCTGCACGTCTATGTCATGGTTCCGCTGAAGATCGAGTTTCTTGAATACATTGTCTTCATCATCGTCATCGCCGCCTTTACACAGCTGGTGGAAATGATCATCGAGCGCGTCTCGCCGCCGCTCTACTTCGCGCTCGGCATTTTCCTGCCGCTAATCACCGTCAACTGCGCCATTCTCGGCGTTTCGCTTTTCATGCTCAACAAGCAGAACTTCGGGTTCTGGGAATCGACCGTCTTCGGGTTCGGCAGCGGTATCGGCTGGCTGCTGGCCATCCTGCTGATGGCCGGCATCCGCGAGCAGATCAAAGAAGATAAAATCCCGGCCGGCCTGCGCGGTGCGGGCATTACTCTGATTATTTCCGGCATCATCTCTCTCGCCTTCGTCGTTTTCAGCGGAATGATTAAATAAGGACGCTTCCATGACATTCTGGATTGCAGTTGGAAGTTTGTGTGCAATTTGCGGAATCCTCGCCGTTCTGCTGGTCATCGCCGACCGCTATCTGAACGACTACGGCATCTGCAAGCTCATCATTAACAAAGGAACCAAAGAAGCCGATGTCGAAGGCGGCAGCACCCTGCTCAGTTCACTCAACAGCACCGGCCTGTTCATCCCATCCGCCTGCGGCGGACAGGGCAGCTGCGGACTCTGCAAAATCAAAGTCACCGCCGGTGCACCGCCGATTCTGCCCACCGAGGAACCTCACCTTTCCAAAGACGAACGTGCAAACAACATCCGCCTCTGCTGCCAGCTCAAGGTTCACGGGAACATGGAACTTGAAATTCCCGAAGAGCTTTTCAGTATCCGCGAATATAAAACGACCGTTGAATCACTCACCGACCTCAACCACGATATTAAACTTCTGCGACTCGCTCTGCCTGCCGGCCAGGAACTCAGTACCATTCCCGGCCAGTACATACAGATCGAAACGCCCGCCTACAAAAAAACGCCTGAGCCCGTTTACCGCGCCTACTCCATCGCCTCCGACCCGCGCGAGAAAACACATCTTGATCTGCTCATTCGCCTCGTCCCCGGAGGTATCTGCACCACTTATGTTTTCGAGCACATGAAAACCGGACAGGCGCTCACCATCAACGGCCCCTACGGAAAATTCCGCCTCACCGATACAGACAAAGACATGATCTTCATCGCCGGCGGCTCCGGCATGGCCCCGTTTCTCAGCATGCTCGCCCACATCAGAAACGCAAACATACAGCGCAAAGTCACCTACTTCTTCGGCGCCCGCTCCAAGCGCGACCTCATCTGCCTCGACCGCATGGCCGCCTTTGAAAAAGAAATCCCCAGCTTTAAATTCGTCCCCTGCCTCAGCGAAGCGCTTCCCGAAGATAACTGGGGAGGCGAAACCGGCCTCGTGACCGAAGTCATGAGCCGCCACTGTCCCGACCTTACCAACATGGAAGCCTATCTCTGCGGATCGCCCGGCATGATCAACGCCTCCGTCGCCGCCCTCACCGCCAAAGGCATGCCCGCGGGCAACATCGCCTACGACAAATTCAGTTAAAGGAGCATCCGATGAAAAAGAATCCTGCCGAGCAACCGATCCGCGACCGGCTTGAGCCCGGAGCACTCTCCATTGAAGGATTCCTTGGAAACGATGAGCGTCCGCTGGCCGATATCATCGCCGCCGACACCGGAGAGATCGAAGCCGCCGGGCTTACTGTCGAAGAACTGGGAAAGTTTATTGAAAGCCTCCACATCGCCGCCGACAGCGGAATGGAAAGCCGTGTGCCGATGTTCGATGGACGCATTCAGGTTCGCGCTGTTGAAACCATGGGCAGGATACCCTGTCCCTTTGCCTGCCGTGCGCGATGCCACAAAGCCGTCATCGAAGTCACTGACGAAAAAGAGAACGTTCTCATCCGCTTCACCCCGCTTGACGCCCATCTCATCCGCGAGCATGGTTTCTTTCAGGGCAAAGGCTCTGTCTACCGTATCGAGCCCGCCGAACTCATCAAACTCTACCGGCTTTGCAGAGGCTGATATTCAACTACCTTCTGTACGAAGACGGGGATCCAGAGCATCGCGGAGCGCGTCGCCCAGCAGATTGAAGGCAAGGACGAGGCCGAAGATAGCGAGCGTAACGAAGGTCATTTCCCACCAGACGCCCTGCCAGAGCCGCATACGCGCACTGTTGATCATTACGCCCCACGACGGTTCACTGACAACGCCGATGCCGAGGAAGCTCATGAAGACTTCCGTGCTGACTGCGGCCGGAAAACGCAGCGTGAAGGTGACAATGATGACATGGAAAACGTTCGGCAGGATGTGGCGGAAAAGAATCCGCGGCCAGCTCAGGCCAAGCGCTTTGGCTGCCTGCACATAAGCCTGTTCTTTATGTTTAATCACTTCACCGCGAATCAGGCGGCAAAGTCCGACCCATGTGGTGAGCCCGATACCAAGATAGATTCCGAGCAGCCCCTTCCCGACCACCATGGCGATGGCAAGAATGAAAAGCAGTCCCGGCATGGAAGCAACGGTGGAATAGAGCCAGACCACAAAGCTGTCCACGCGTCCGCCGAAATAACCGGCAAGGCAGCCGAAAAAGACGCCGATCGGAATCGCGATGAGCGCGGTGACGATACCGACTTTATAGGCGATGCGTGTTCCCTGAATCAGTCGCTGCGTCACGTCACGCCCCAGCGCATCGGTTCCCATCCAATGTTTAGAAGATGGCGGCTGATAGGCCTGATTGAGATCCGTCTTCTGGTAGAACGCCGTTTGATCTTTTGCCTGATAGTACCGGTAAACCGCTTCGCCGTAGCCTGCCAGCAACGTGTAGAAGCCGACAATACCGAGACAAACCATCGCCAGACGGTTCTTTTTCAACCGCTTCCAGGCGTCGCTCCACAAACTGTTTCCTTTTTCGCTCATTTCAATTTTACCCGCGGATCGACCAGCGCGTAGCAGATGTCGGTTAAGAGATTGGCGATCACAAAGATAACGGCTCCGACCAATACGATAGCGCGAACCACATCGACATCAGACGAGTTGATGGCGTTGATGCCGAGATAACCGAGGCCGGGAATACCGAAGAAGCTTTCGAGGAGAAGATTGCCGGTGTAAAGGAACGGTATGGCGATGACGGTATTGGTAATGATCGGAATCATCGCGTTTTTCAAAACGTGTTTAAACAGTACGCCTGCGCGGCTGACGCCTTTCGCCTGCGCTGTACGGACATAGTCGCGGTGTGCTTCGTCGAGCATGATGGTGCGGTAGAAACGCAGCTCGGCACCGAGACCGCTGAACACACCGATGAGCACCGGCAGCAGAAGATAACGCGGATCTTCAAAGCCCCAGACCGGAAACCAGCCGAGCTTGAAGCCGAGCAGATACTGCCCGCCGACGATCCAGACCAGATAGTTCACGCTCATCAGCGCGACGGAAAAGACGACAAAAAAACGGTCCACCCATGTGTCGCGCCAGAAGGCGCAGAAGAGCGAAAGCATAACGGCTGTGATCAGCCCGACGAAAAAAATCGGTACGGCGAGCATCAGCGACGGACCGATCCCGTCGAGCAGCAGCTTGGAAACGCGCTGATTGTTACTGCTCGAAACGCCGAAATCAAAATGCCGGAGCTGATTGAGATAAAACATAAACTGCGAGTCGAACGGACTGCTCATAATCCGGCGCAGTTTAATGGAACGGATTTCAACCGGAGCACTGCCCGGAATAATTTTCTCTGCCGTTTTAAACCGCAGGATAATTTTTTTCCAGTCTTTGGAAAGTTTGAGCTGTTCGTCTCCGAACATAGGGAAGCCGGCGGAACGGCCTTCAATTTCCAGCTCATATTCGCAGTCCGTGCGCAGCGGAAATTTCAGCGGCAGTGCATATTCTCCGCCCGCAGGAAGAACAATCACGCTGTTCGTCCAGACAACACCGTTCTGCTGCTGCCAGTCACCGGCAGTACGTTCAAAGTCCGAATCGGCATAAGCACGGGTCGCCGTACGGGTTCCGATGAAGAGCGGTTTGTTGAAGCCGCGCTGCTCGTCAAACTGTTCCAGCGTGTCGGCCTGCGCATGCGGACCGAGCACCTGCTGCGCCGGACTCCCTCCAACCAGATTAAACAGCACAAACGTGATCAGAATGACACCGAACACCGTCGGGATCATCTGGAGGATTCGCTTGCCGATATAACGAAGCATCAGTTTTTCCTCCCCTGCTTCGTCTTCCATTCATCCCACGCGGCGTTATCAACACGACGGTACTTGGTCATGGTGTAAGGAAAGTCGTGGAGCGTGTAGTTTTTCAGCCAGTTATGGGTAACCGCAAAGTCCATCGGCTGGTACAGGAAAACCCACGGACAGTCTTCAATAATGATATCGACCATCTGTTCGCAAAGACGGTCTTTTTCGGGGCCGGGGAGCATTGTGCGCAACTGTTCGTACAGTTTGTCGATCTGCGGATTGATGTAGTTGGCGTGGTTCGGCCCGGGCGAAGCATTGGCACCATAAAAAAGCTGCAGAAAGTTTTCGGAGTCGGGGTAGTCGGCGACCCACCCCAGCTTGAAAATCTGCGCCTGACGGCGATCCAGCTTATCGAGAAAGGCCGGCCAGTTATTGTAGCCGGCCTTCAACACTATGCCGATTTTATCGACCATGCCGACCATGAGTTCGACAGACTGCCGGGTATCGGGTGTCGCATCGCCAAGCTCAAGAGTCAGCTCAAGACGACGGCCGGTTGCGGGATCAATACCGTTCGGATAGCCTGCTTCAGCCAGAAGCTGTTTGGCTTTCTCAAGGTTAAATGAGTACGCCGTCGGTTTGGGTTTAAAGCCTGCCAGCGGGTCGGGAAGCGGGCCGTAAACCGGCGTAACGCGCCCGTTATAATATTGGACCAGCAGTTCGGGATCGAACGCGCAACTGAGCGCCTGCCGCAGTTTTTTATTTTTGCCGACGACAGGGTCATCCAGATTAAAACCGATGTAAGAAAGATAGAGTGTCGGACTGGAAAGCAGTTCGATCCTCTGCTCTTTCATCTCACTGACCAGATCGCGTCCGGGTGTGATGACAGCGCTCCAGTTGTCGCGCGAGATGGTGCTGTAGCTGAACTGTCCTGACAGAAACATCATCCATGTCGTCGTGGGATCATCCACCACATACTGAACGATGCGGTCAATAAAAGGGATCTGCTTGCCGGCATCGTCAAGCAGTCCGGCAGAACGGGCTTCTTCGGTTCCGGTCGAGGGATAACGTTCAATGCGGCCGGTCTCGGCCCACTTGGGATTGCGGACAAACTCGATACGGTAGTTGTTATTCCATGTTTCGAGCATATACGGACCGGTGCCGACCGGATGATTGCTGAAGCCGTCGCCATAAAATTCGACTGCTTCACGCGGCACGGCAAAGGTGTAGTGCATGGCCAATATCCAGAGGAGTTGAGGATACGGTTCTTTCAGCCGGATCTGGAGTGTGTACCGGTCGAGCGCACGAAGGCCGTCAACCGTCGCATTGTAATCGGTTGGAACGGTACCCGATGAACCCGTGCGGAATTCGTCGAGACCGGCAATGCGGCCGTTAAATGCCCAGTAGCCGGAGGAAGCATTTTTCAGATCGGCGATGCGTTTGATGGAATAAACAAAATCTTCCGCTGTCAGTTCGCGGCCTTTCCCACCGGGAAAACAGGGATCGTCCTGAAAAAAAATGCCTTTACGGATGCGGAACGTGTAGGTGAGACCGTCTTCGGAAACGTCCGGCATCGCTTCGGCCAGCATCGGATGGACATGATACGGCCGGTCAAGATAGGCGTACTCAAGAAGACCTTCGTACACCCGGCAAATCATCGCAGAAGAGGCAACGTCCGACACCTTGACCGGATCGAATCCTTTGAAGCGGGATGTCTGACCGTAAAGAACCTGTTCGCCTTTAAAACGCAGTTTGTCCAGATCGCTCCGTCCACAGGCGGTCAGGATCAGAAAAAGAAAAACGGCAGACCCGTGGAAGAACAGTTTTCTTCCGCTGGTCCGCCGTATCATCAATCCGCTCCTTCAGCTATTGAGCAGGAACGACCGGCGTCACCGGAGCCGCCTGCTCCGGCACAGCGACAGGCTGTTCCAGCGGAACAGGTTGAGCGACGGCAGCTTTATCCATGAGCGACTCGCTGGCGCTTCCGGCAAAAAGTATGCCGAGAACCAGCGTATTCACTAGAAACACACAACCGATCACAACCGTGGCTTTGGTGAGCACATTGCCGGCGCGGGCACCGAAAAGTGAATCGCCGCCGCCGGAACCGAACGCAAGGCCGAGCCCCTCGTTTTTGGATTTCTGCAGCAGAATCAGACCGATCAGCGCAAGGCTGCACGCGGCTTCAAGAATGATCAATAATGTACGGATAACGGCCATTTTTACCTCCAGAGGCTTTGAACTTTAGGCTTTAGGGGCGGAATTGCGAGTACAATTTCCGCCCCTATTTGATTACAGCCCTGCTTTGACAATGTCGATGAAGGAACGGGCTTCGAGCGCCGCGCCGCCAATCAGGCCGCCGTCGATATCAGGCTGCGAGAGCAGTTCTTTGGCATTCGAAGCTTTCATGCTTCCGCCGTACTGGATGCGCAGACCTTTGGCGGCTTTTTCGCCAACCATGTCGCGGATGATACCGCGGATGAAGGCATGTACTTCCTGCGCCTGCTGGCTGGTTGCCGTCTTGCCGGTGCCGATCGCCCAGACCGGCTCGTAGGCTACCACAACGTTTTCGAACTGTTCGGCAGTGATATCCGCCAGACTGCCGCGAACCTGTGCTTCGACGACCTTTTCGGTGTTTCCGGCTTCACGGTCGGCGAGTTTTTCGCCGACGCAAACGATCGGACGCAGATTTTTTTCGAGGGCTTTTTTGACTTTTTTGTTCACCCAGAAGTCGGTTTCTTTGTAGTACTCGCGGCGCTCGCTGTGGCCGAGAATGACATACTTGACGGACAGTTCTTTGAGCATGGTGTGGGAGATTTCGCCGGTATAGGCTCCATCGTCTTCCGAGCTCATGTTCTGGCAGCCCAGCTTGATCTGACTGTCAGCCAGCACATCGCCGACGGACTTGAGCGCCGTGAAAGGCGGACAAACCACCACTTCGACTTCTGTGCATCCGGCCAGTTCAGCGTGAACGCCTTTAGCCAGTACAACCGCGTCAGCGACGGTTTTGTTCATCTTCCAGTTGCCTGCAATAATTTTCTTTCTCATGAGATTCTCCAGTTGGTTTTTAAAGGTTACTTGTCGGTCAGCGCGGTAACGCCGGGGAGCTGCTTGCCTTCGAGGAATTCAAGGCTCGCGCCGCCGCCGGTGCTGATATGAGTCATCTTGTCGGCCAGCCCGGATTTGTTGACAGCGCTGACGCTGTCGCCGCCGCCGATAATGCTGACGCTGTCGGAATCGGCCACCGCCTGACAGACCGCAAAGGTTCCCTTGGCGAACGGAGCCATTTCAAAGCAGCCCATCGGGCCGTTCCAGACCACAGTTTTTGCTTTGGCGACTTCGGCGCAGTAGAGTTCGATTGTTTTCGGGCCGATATCCAGCGCCATCCAGCCATCGTCGATATTTTCGCCGACCACTTTGGTATTGGCGTCGGCACCGAACTTGTCAGCGGCGAGGTTATCAATCGGAAGCATCAGCTTCACGCCTTTGGCTTTAGCCTGGGCGAGAATATCTTTAGCCATTTCGACGCGGTCGTCTTCGACCAGCGAATTGCCGATCTTGAAGCCCTGCGCTTTATAGAAAGTATAAGCCATGCCGCCGCCGATCAGAATGGCGTCGCATTTGCTCATCAGGCTGGTAACAACATCGATCTTGCCGGAGATTTTTGCGCCGCCGATGATAGCGACGAACGGTTTTTCAGGGGCTTCAAGGGCTTTACCGAGATAGTCGATTTCTTTTTCCATCAGGAAGCCGGCGACGTTCTTTTTGTAGAACTGACAGACAATCGCGGTGGAAGCGTGGGCGCGGTGTGCGGAACCGAAGGCGTCGTTGCAGAAAATTTCGCCGTCGCCGAGTTCAGCGAGCTTTTTGGCGAGTTCTTTCTGTTTAGCCTTCATTTCAGCCTTGGCGGCTTTCTTCTGCTCGTCGGTCGCGTCGTCGGCCAGCTTGGCTTTGCCTTCTTCTTCTTTGTAGAAGCGGGTGTTTTCGACCACCATGATTTCGCCGGCCTTGAGCGCCTTGGCCTGAGCGATGGTTTCTGCGCCGACGCAATCCGCGCCGAACTGAACCGGCTTGCCGAGAAGCTCTTCCAGCTTCGCCGCCACCGGCTTCAGGCTGAATTCGGCTTCGTAGCCTTTGCCTTTCGGGCGTCCGAGATGGCTCATCAGAACGAGCGAACCGCCCTTCTCGAGAACATACTTGATCGTCGGCAGCGCGGCGGTGATACGGGTCACGTCGCCCACTTTGCCTTCTTTGACCGGCACATTGAAATCCACACGCATGAGAACCCGGCGGCCCTTCACATCCACATCGCGAATAGTCATTTTTTTCATGGCAGCTCCCCTTTTAAGGTTTAAAAAATCCCGTCGAATATAAGGAAAAAAGGGCCGGAGTCAATCTGACTCCGGCGCTGTTTTCCGGAGGTCCTGAAAATGGAAAAGCCGCCCCGGAAACCGGAGCGGCTTGCCCTGAGCCCTATCGAAGGGCTTTTTCGCACTGATACAGGTCAGCTTACTTGCTGATAACCTTGATCAGGTCGAGGACTTTGTTGGAGTAGCCCCACTCGTTGTCGTACCAGGAAACAACTTTGACGAAGGTCTTATCGAGCTGGATACCGGCTTTAGCATCGAAGACCGAGGTGCGGGCTTCGTGACGGAAGTCGGTCGAAACGACATCGTCTTCGGTGTAGCCGAGGATGCCCTTGAGGGAACCTTCAGAAGCTTCTTTCATCGCTTTGCAGATTTCTTCATAAGAAGCTTCCTTGACCAGTTCGCAGGTCAGGTCGACAACCGATACGTCGGAGGTCGGAACGCGGAAGGCCATACCGGTGAGCTTGCCTTTGAGTTCCGGAATCACCACGCCGACCGCTTTAGCAGCGCCGGTCGAGGACGGGATGATGTTTTCGAGAATACCGCGGCCGCCGCGC
>JBGAJP010000072.1:0-9138 GCA_044224855.1 Pontiellaceae bacterium | reverse complement strand
AACCCTTCGCCACCGGCGGAGACCCCAACGCCGAGCGGTTTGAAGTCGAAGGCGTCGTCGCCAAGGGAATCAGCGATGAGCGCCAGGCCGCCCGGCGCGATCTGCTCAGAAAAACGGATCTGCTTGGACAGGCCATGAGCTCCGCCGTACTGAAAGATGCCCGCATCGCCGAGGACCGGGCCTATGAACTGATCCTCGGATCAGGTAAAGAGGTGTTCAATCTCTCCAATGAAAATGACAAACTGCGCGACCGTTACGGACGGAATACCTTCGGGCAGGAATGTCTTGCCGCGCGACGGCTGGTCGAAACCGGCGTACCGTACGTTGTCATCAATTATCCCGGCGGATGGGATACGCATAAAGGCCATTTTGCACGGATGCGCACGCAGTGCCCGAATCTCGATCAGGGACTGGCCGCACTGCTGGAAGATCTGGCAAACCGCGGCCTGCTTGACAGCACCCTGGTCTGGTGCTGCGGCGAATTCGGCCGCGGCCCGAAAGTGGACTGGCAGCCGCCGTGGAACGGCGGACGCAACCACCACGGAGCGGTCTTTTCGGTTCTGGTGGCCGGCGGCGGATTCCGGGGCGGCGCAGTGGTCGGCTCTTCGGATGCAAAAGCTGAAGCCGTCAGCGAACGTCCGGTCTATCCGGTGGATCTGCTCGGCAGTATCTACCGGCTGGGGGGCATCGATCCGGCGGCCATGCTGCCCCATCCTCTCGGGTTGGAAGCGCGTATCCTCCCGGAAGTTTCCGACACCATCAAGTCGGGCGGTCTGTTAACAGAAATCATGTAGAAAGAACGGAACGATGAAACACCGGACAAACGAAACAGTGAAAAAACTCCTGATTGCGGCGATTTCCGGACTGTTTGCATTTCAGGCGGACGAGGCGTCGGCACAGGCGTCGGAAAAGCGGGTCTACATCGGCTACGTCTACCCGGCCGGCGGGCAGAGGGAAACCACTTTCCCGGTGCGGATCGGCGGGCAGCGGATCGACGAAGCCTGCGGAGTCACCGTCTCCGGCGAAGGCGTTCATGTGAAACTGATCGACACCTTCCGCAAGCTCGACCCGCAGTCTTCCCGCTTGATCTCCGAGCAGCTGAAACTCATTAAAAAAGAGAAATCCCCCCTGGACGAAACGACCCTTAAAATAAAAGAACAGATCGAATTGCGGATGGCCGAATATGTCCGCCGGGCGGCCAGCGAATCACTCGCCACCGTTATCACGCTCGACATCACCGTCGATGCGGATGCCGCACCGGGCCCGCGCGAAATCCGCATCATGACACCGTCCGGCATCTCCAACCCGCTTCCTTTCTATATCGGCGGTCTGCCGGAGGACTCCCTGCCGCCAATGAAAATTTCTCAGCTCCAGGTGCTGGGCAAAGAGCAGCTGGCCTTGCGCAAGCGGTCGGGAAAAGACTCTGAAACGGCGATCACCCTTCCCTGCACGGTTAACGGACAAATCGCTTCCGGAGAAATCAACCGCTACCGCTTTTCCGCAGACAAGGGCGACCGGCTGGTCATTTCCACGCTCGCCCGGCAGCTTATTCCTTATATTGCCGACGCCGTTCCCGGCTGGTTCCAGCCGGTACTCTCCCTGCGCAATGCCGCCGGCAAAGAAATTGCCTATAATGACGACTACCGGTTCAAGCCCGATCCGGTCATCCTGTGCGAGATTCCCGAAAAAGGAGAATACATCCTCTCAATCACCGACGCCATCTACCGCGGCCGTGAGGATTTTGTTTACCGCATTACCCTCGGCAAAACCCCGTTCATCACCGGCATCTTCCCGCCCGGTGCCCGCGCCGGAGAAACAGTTTCCGCCGATATGAGCGGCTGGAATCTGGACACTGCGAAACCGGCGCTTCCCGGGCCGGATGCAGGCGAAGGCCTCTATCCAGTCGGTGCCGGACGGAAAGATGTGCTCTCCAATCTTATCCCGTTCGCCATCGACACCCTGCCCGAATGCACTGAGCGCCGGTCGAACGACGATCTGAAGACAGCCCAGGATGTCACGCTGCCGATTATCATTAACGGCCGCATTGAAACACCCGGCGACCGCGATGTGTTCCGGTTTACCGCCAAAAAAGGCGATACCGTCGTAGCCGAAGTCAACGCCAGAAGGCTCGATTCCCCGCTCGATTCGCTGCTTACATTAACCGACAGCAAAGGAAAGCCGATTGCCATCAACGACGACCACAGCGACCCCGGCTCTGGACTGAATACCCACCATGCGGACTCATACATCATGACGGAACTGCCTGCCGATGGAACCTACTATGTCCATTTAACCGACACTGCACACCAGGGCGGTTCGAATAACACCTACCGCCTGCGCATCAGCCCCCCGCAGCCTGACTTCGCCCTGCGCACCGAGCCCTCCCGCCTCGACCTTCGCGGCAATAACGCTTCCGTGAATATCTACGCCATCCGCAAAGACGGCTTTAACGGACCGATCACCCTGCGTCTCACGGAACCGGTTGCCGGTTTTGACGCCAAACCGGTCACGCTCCCGGCCGGAGCTGAAAAAGTAAAATTCAGTATCCGTTACACCGGAAAGGAGTTGAAAGGATCGGTTCCGGCCGTGATCACCGGGACCGCAGAAATCGGCGGGCAGCAGAAGATGCGGCAGGCCGTCCCTGCTGAAGACTGGATGCAGGCCTTTTTATGGCGGCATCTGGTTCCCGCACAGGAGCTTGTCATCTACCGGTACGACCGTTCCATGTCGCCGCCCAAACGCCCCCTGCCGCCGGAACCGGATATTTCCCTCTACCTGAAAAGCGGCAACGCCTTAACTCCGGAACAGAAACAGGTTGCCAATCAGGTCAAACAGGCCGTCCAGCTTTACGAGAAGTGGCTTCTCACCGACAGCTTCTATCAGGAAACCGTCAAAGGTTTTCTCAATTACGCCACCGAGAAGAAGCCGGAAAAATAAGCCATCACAGGCCGCGGACTGATCGCCGGGCGATTCAGATTGTCACATTGGGAGCCGGTTTTTTATGAAATGAACAGGCTGGCGCTGCTCCGGCTGAGCTGATCAACGTACGTAGCGACGCCGCCCTCTTCGACTCCGTCGATCAGTTCCTCTTTCTTGATGCCCATCAGATCCATGCTCATGGTGCAGACAATCATGCGTACACCGCTCTGTCTGGCTTGCGCGATCAGCTCCGGAAGCGGCATGACGTTTTTCTTTTTCATGATGCCTCTGATCATCGCCAGCCCCAGCCCGCCCATATGCATTTTCGAAAGCGCCAGACGTTCAGGGCCTTTCGGCATCATCAGGCCGAACATTCGTTCGATCAGATTCTTCTTCGCCGTGACCGGGCCGGACTTGCGCAGAATATTGATCCCCCAGAAGGTGAAAAACAGCGTCACGTCATAGCCGGCCGCTGCGGCGCCGTTGGCGATGATGAAGGCGGCCATGGCCTTGTCGAAGTCATCACTGAAGACAACATTGGTCATCGTGCGTTTTCCGGAAGTCTGTACGCCGCCGGACGAGGGCGCGCGTTTAACGACGGTTGCGCAGTAAGCACCTTTCGCCGCCGGCTCCATACTCACGAGCTCGTGCCCAGTGGTATTGCACCACGCAGGAGCATCGGCAACAAAGCCCGGATCGGTGGCGGTAATGCTGACCGCTTCGCCGTCGGCGATTTCATCCATCGCGTTTTTGAGCTGAAGGATCGGGCCGGGACATTGCAGTCCGCAGGCGTTAATGGTTTTGGCAAGCTTCATGGACTGCTCCTTTTTGACGTCGGAATATTTTTCAGGTTTGCGGGCTTCAGATATGGCGGCGGCCGGCGTTCCCACCGTCCGCTGATACGTGGTGTACCCGCCGCTGAGGTTCCGGCATTTGAATCCGTTCTGCGTCAGAATGCGGCAGGCGAGGTAGCCGCGCTGACCCACTTTGCAGAAGGTGAGATATTCCTTTTCTTTCGAAAGCTCGCCGAGCCTGTCGCGCAATTCGTCGACCGGAATATTTATCGCGCCGGGAATCGTGCCGGCGGACGCCTCGGCGGCGGTTCGGACATCAAGTAATTTTTGATGCGGCGCCGGATGAACGGCATCTTCCGCGTGGCAAAGTTTCACATCGCCGCGCAGCGCATTGGCCGCGACGAACCCGGCGAAATTGACCGGATCTTTGGCCGAGCCGTACGGCGGCGCGTAAGACAGTTCAAGTTCTTCGAGATCAAAAACGGTCAGCCCGGCTCGTATAGCGACGGCGAAAACGTCGATGCGCTTATCCACGCCGTCGGAGCCGACCGCCTGCGCGCCGAGCACTTTACCGGTCTGCGGATCGAACAGCATTTTAATGCTGAGCGGCGCGGCTCCCGGATAATACGAGGCGTGGCTGGCGGGATGGACGTAGATTTTTTCATACGCGATGCCTGCGCGCTTCGCCGCTTTTTCGCTCAGGCCGGTCATGCCGATGGCAAGATTAAAGACCTTGCAGATCGCCGTGCCTTGCGTGTCTTTGTAACGCGAATCGCGGCCGAAGATATTATCGGCGGCGATGCGCCCCTGCCGGTTGGCAGGCCCGGCCAGCGGAATCAGCGCGGGCTGACGGGTGACGAAGTCGGTCACTTCCACCACGTCGCCGACCGCGTAGATATTCGCGTCCGAGGTCTGCATACGGTCGTTGACTTTAATTCCACCGTGCGGGCCGAGTTCCAGTCCCGCCGCCTTGGCGAGTCCGGCTTCCGGCTTTACGCCGATAGCAAGTATGGCAAGCCCGGTTTCAAGCGTTTCGCCGGAGCTCAGGGTGAGCTTCACCCCGTTCAGGGATTCGCTGTAGCTGGTAACCGAGGTATTCAGACGCAGGTCAACGCCGTTAATCTTCAGTTCCTGATGAAGAATCGAGACCATTTCCGGATCAGCCAGATTCATCACCTGCGCCGGTCGCTGGATCAACGTGGTTGCGATTTTGCAGCGGCGCAACGCCTCGGCCATTTCAAGGCCGATATAGCCGCCGCCGATCACCGTGGCATGCTGCTTGCCGTCGAGCGCTTTGATGATTCGGTCCATGTCCTCCATATTGCGGAGCGAAAGAACATTCGGGTTGTCAATGCCGGGAACCGGCGGATGAACCGGATGAGCGCCGGGGCTGAGAATGAGCGTGTCATAGGATTCGCTGTAGACTTCGCCGCTTCCCAGATTTTTGATTTCGACCTCTTTTTTCGCCGGATCAATGGCCGTGACTTCGTTGCGTGTCCGAACATCAAGCTTAAACCGGGCGCGGAGCTGTTCCGGCGTGGTGACCAGCAGGCGGTCGCGCTCGGCAATTTCTCCGCCGATGTGGTACGGCAACCCGCAGTTGGCGAACGAAACATACGAACCGCGTTCGAGCAGAATGATTTCCGCTTCTTCGCTCAGCCGCCGGGCGCGCGCCGCAGCGCTGGCTCCGCCGGCAACTCCTCCAACAATGATTATTTTTTTCGGCTTCATAATGTTCAGTCCTTGAAATGAAGAAAGGTTCTAAGGTGTTTGTGCATACAGTCAAACAGCTTCAGAAAGTCGGGGTTTTGCAGCGCGCAGTATTTCTGTGTGCCCTCTTTGCGAATGGAAACCAGTCCCTGCTGACAGAGAATTTTGAGCTGCTGCGACATCATCGACTGGCTGCATCCGAGCTGTTCGAAAAGTTCCGTGCAGTTTTTTTCTCCGTCGGCCAGAATTTCAATCACGCCGAGGCGCACCGGATGCGCCATTGCTTTAAGAACCTCTGCGGTCATTTCCCGTTCCTGATTGTTCATAATACTCTCCGTTTAAACATTAGAACATTATTATGTTTTAAAATAAAGACAACTAAAATCGTCAGCTCTTTGGTTTGAAATACCCTTACAAATAAATACGTAATATGCGATCATGTTTATCATGTTTATTCTTGTACCACATCATTCGATCTGGTTTCCTAGATTCATTGAATACGAACTGAAGCGGTCCGGCAGATCGCTTTGAATGAAATGAGGAGTGCATTCCAATGAATTTTCGGGAGTTTAATTTAACATCTGACCCTGTACGTATCGGACAGGAATCGTTCGGGGTTCTTCCGGACAGGGACTCAAGTGAACACCCGGTGCTGAAAATAGGCACATGGCTGGCTGCATTTATGTTTATCTCCGCCATCGGCTATCTGACGGTTCGCTTATTTAATTTTTCCGGCAGCTTTGAAAGTACAAAAAATCTTGTTTTCGAAACGCTTCAAAGCCGGATTTTCTGGAGTGCAGTCGCCGTGGGCGTACTGGCGCAAACCATTGACGGCGCTTTGGGCATGGCGTACGGCATCACATCAAATACCTTCCTCATTGCGTCAGGCATCTCCCCTGCGGTCGCAACGGCGAGCGTACATATCGCAGAGGTTTTTACGACAGGGATTTCGGGGATTTCCCACGTCCGGTTGAAAAACGTTAATGCAAAGCTGTTTCTGCGGCTGCTGGTGCCGGGTCTGATCGGCGCTCTGGCCGGTGCAGCCCTGGTTTCATCCATTGACGGCAAGGTGCTGAAGCCCTACATCTCGGTCTATCTGTTCGTCATGGGGCTGTACCTCATCAGCAAAATATTCCGTAAGTACAAGACCGTACAGCATGAGCCGAAACATGTGGCGAAACTTGCCTTGTTCGGCGGCTTTGTTGATTCAGTAGGCGGCGGAGGCTGGGGACCGGTTGTCACGACCACACTGATCGGCTCAGGCCATGACCCCAGAACCACGATCGGTTCGGTCAATTTTGCGGAGTTTTTTCTGGCGTTCGGCAGCGCCATTGCGTTTTCCGTACTGGTTGATGACGGACCCTGGCCTATCGTCGCCGGGTTAGTGCTCGGCGGCATATTTACCGCCCCGCTGGCGGCATTATTGACACGGAAATTGCAGGCCAAAGCATTGCTAATTCTGGTCGGCGTTTTAATTTCACTGGTAAGCGCTGTCAATTTGTACAAAGCATTCTGCGTCTGACCATGCGTTTTCGCGCAAGCGCCCCGCCTTATCTGAAAAATCGGCTCGCCTCTCCGCTTCGTCCGGCTTAAAAAACATCCCGATGCAGTCACCTGTAAAAAAACTGTCGTGGAAACCGGGCAATATGCTTTCGCCCGCCCCGGCGGTTCTTGTCAGCTGCGGCGGCACCGATGGCTGGCAGCCGAACCTGATCACCGTCGCCTGGGCGGGAACCGTCTGCACCAACCCGCCGATGCTTTCCATCTCTGTCCGCCCGGAACGCCATTCCTACGATATCATCAAGAAGACCGGCGAGTTCACAGTGAATCTTCCCACGGTCAAACAAGTCAAAGCAACCGACTGGTGCGGCGTCGTTTCCGGCCGCAAACACGATAAGTTTGAAAAAACCGGCCTGACGCCCGCGCCCGGACTGGCAGTCAAATGCCCGGCGGTTCTGGAATGTCCGGTCAATATCGAGTGCAAAGTCCGCCAGACGCTGGAACTCGGGTCGCACGTTATGTTTATCGCCGAAGTCGTCGCCGTTCAGGTGTCAGAAAACCTGATCGATGCCAAAGGCAAACTCTGCCTGGAAAAGGCCGGACTGATCGCCTATGTCCATGGCGCTTATTTTGAACTTGGGAAGTATCTCGGCCATTTCGGTTTTTCTGTCCGCAAGCACAAACCTGCCCCGACCGGAAAAAGGAAACCACATGAAAGAAAACAGCGTAGACCCAAAGCGTGAGAGCTGGAGCGGCCAGTATGGATTCATTCTGGCGGCAGCGGGCTCGGCCATCGGACTGGGAAGCATCTGGCGGTTTCCTTACATCACCGGAGAAAACGGCGGCGGCGCTTTCATGCTCGTCTATCTGCTGTGCGTCGCCGCCATCGGCGTTCCGGTAATGATCTGTGAAATCACACTTGGCCGTCATACCCAGCGCAATCCGGTCGGATGCTTCAACCAGCTCACCCCGCCCGCTTCGTTGCTGGCGCATTTCCTCGGTGGCGGCATGGTGCTGACCGGCGTCGCCCTGCTCTGCTTTCACGCGATCGGCTGGGGAATCACCGCACTGCTGCTCGGCGGACTGGTTTTCCTGAAAAGCTGGCGGCTCGTCGGCATCATGGGCGTACTCGCCGGCTTCCTGATTCTTTCCTACTACAGCATCATCGGAGGCTGGGCCATCGGCTACATTTTCAAAGCGGCCGCCAACCAGCTGACCTTTGAAACCGTCGCGCAGGCTAAAACAACCTACGATACATTCATCGGCAGCACCGGTGCGGTGATCGGGCTTCACTTCATCTACATGCTGCTCTGCACCGTCATCGTCTATCTCGGCGTGCAAAAAGGCATCGAGACGGCCTGTAAATTCATGGTGCCGCTGCTCTTCGTCATCATGCTCGCCATCATCCTGCGCTCGCTGACACTGCCCGGCGCGCAGGCCGGCGTCAGTTTCTGCTTCACGCCGGACTTTTCCAAACTCTCCGCGCAAAGCGTACTGATTGCACTCGGCCACGCCTTCTTCACCCTAAGTCTCGGCATGGGCGCGATGATCACCTACGGCAGTTACCTCAAAAAAGATGAAAACATATTCGCCTCGGGCGTCTGGATTACCGTCCTCGACACGCTCGTCTCCGTACTCTCCTGCCTGATGATTTTCCCCGCCGTCTTCGCCATGGGATTCCAACCGGGCGAAGGCCCCGGCCTTGTCTTCCAGGTTGTTCCGGCGGTCTTCCACCGGCTCCCGGCCGGGCCGGTGTGGGGCACGCTGTTCTTCATCCTGCTCGCCGTGGCAGCGCTCGCCTCCGGCATCAGCCTGCTCGAAGTCGTCACCGCCTACTTCGTGGATGAGAAAAAATGGTCGCGCCACCGCGCCGCCATCGTCACCGGCATCGTCATCTTCCTGCTCGGCGGACTTTCCGCCATCAGCCTTCAGAACTGGGACAGGCTCCCCGCCATTCAAAAAGCGATCACCACCTGCTTCGGCGGAGCGCGCGCCAGCTTCTTTGATCTGGTGGATAACCTCACCTGCAACTGGATGCTTCCGCTCGGAGGTCTCTTCATCTGCCTTTTCACCGGCTGGATATGGGGAACCCGCAACGCGATCGGAGAAATCCGCCACGGCTCCAAGAACTTCGCCGACGTTCACTTACTGTCGCTTATGGCAGGACTCAAAGACGATCCCTCGCACAACGCCAGCACCCACCCGCTGACGCTCG
>JBGAJP010000006.1:51549-68441 GCA_044224855.1 Pontiellaceae bacterium | reverse complement strand
CGCGCCATGGTTTACGGCAGTGTTACCGCCGCCTTTGGCGTCGAAGAGTTCAGTCTGGAGCGTCTTGCTGCCCTTGACCGGAAACAGATAGATATCCGGGCCGATCTGCTTAAGTCCATGTGCCGCATAGACTAATGGCAATATCAGTGCATCGTCTCTTCCTGTGGTCATTTTTTATGGCCTGGAACTGCCGCATTGTTTGACAGCCTTTTACCGTCTTGTTAAATTCCTGCCGTCTCGCAAGTTGCATTTGCACAGCACCGGAAGGAGCGTGAAGTATGTCAGCATGGGCGATTGTTCTAGCGTGCGGTAAAGATCAGGAAATCGGATCTGGCGTCGACGTGGCGTTTCTTGCGCTCGGCTCCCGTCCGGTTGTTGCACGATCCATTCAGACACTGGAGCAGAATCCGCTCATTGAAGGCATCATCCTTGTCGTTCGTAAGGAACGCGTTGACAGTGCGATGCATACGGTTCGATCCTTCGGCTGTCGTAAAATATCCGCCATTGTTGCCGGCGGTCCGGCACGGTTAACCAATTTGAAGAATGCTCTGGAACGGGTTCCTGACGATGCAACTGCCGTGCTGATTCATGAGGCGACCCGTCCGTTCCTGACTGATGAAATTATCACGGAAACCATTAAGGCCGGAAAACGCTACGGGGCCGCTATTGCTACTGTGAAAAGCGCTGACGGCGTCAAGCTGGCCGAAAAAGGGCAAAAGGTCACTAAATCGCTCGACCGCAATGCTGTCTGGCTGGTGCAGAGTCCGCAGGTTTACAAAATCGACGTTTTCAAAAAAATGCTTAAAGGCTCCGGTAAACTGATCGACGACGATTCCGAACTGCTGGCGAAGAGCAAACAGGAGATCCATCTGGTCGCCGGTTCGCCGGGCAATATGAAAATCCGGACTCCGGACGACCTGCAGGTTGCTTCCGCGATCCTCAGTGTCGCACGCCGGACGCTGTAGCGAACCGTTGATATAAAAAATTACTGATACCTGTGCTGTTTTTTGGTACACGCTTCCGCCATGAATACGAAGCAGTTTTTGGCACTTTCGGTTGTTTCTTTCTGTCCGGTTCTATTCTGTCCGGGTCAGGTCTGGGTGGATTTCTCCGCTCCAACGGTTGAACATGTTAATTATTATTTCTCCACCGAGGCGGGGTTCAGAGATGAGATAACTCTGCTGGTGCGTGAGGGCGGGTCGGACACGATAATCGGATATGCGGCGCATCCCGGATCAATCAGCGGAACGCACCGGGTGGAAATATCCGAAGAACCCATAGAGTTTGTTTTGCAGACCGTCTCCGGAACCAACCACCATGAGTCCGTGGTGCACGCTGTAAGTCCTTCCTCTGTGATTGCCGGGACGGCCAAGTTTGACGAAACGATAACTCTGTCTGAGTCTGCAATGTCGTCAGGGTTTTCGGCATCTGAAGGAATTACGGTTACATTGAGCGACGGGGGTTCTGTTACGTGGAGTAATGCAAGCTTCGGCGGGAAAGGAACGATCGTTGTACAGGGCGCCGGATTTCCGTCTCTTTGGGTCAGCGCCGGTTCTTTCGGGATGAGCGGATGTCTGGTCGAAGAATCTGCGCGTTTTGACGGCGGAACTGCCGTGATTTCAGACTGTTTATTTAACGGCCGCGCCCCGTATGTGAACAGTCTGGATATTCGTGTCACCAATCGTTTTGAAATGAGCGGATCTGAAGTGGCCGGGGAACTGGGTGTCAACAGCGCGGGAACCTGTGTATTCAGTGAGAATACATTTTATGATCAGATCAATGTATCCACCGTTGTAGGGCTCAGTTCCGGGGCGGTGACTTTCAGCCGGAACACGTTTTTGCAGTCTGTGTACGTGGGCAGTGATGACCGGGCATTTTTAAATCTGGATAACAATTATTACGGCGCGCCCGCTTCGAACCGTGACACGGTTCACGGCTGGCTGAATCCATGGCATCTGGAGAAAGATATTCCCTGTCTGGACGACGGTGACATTGAGCGCTGTTCCCGCATGGAACCGCGGAATGTTGAATTGTTCAGATCTGTCGTCATGGCCGCCGGACAATCTGTAATGTCGGAGCAGAGTTCCTCGGCTGACAATGATTTTTATCCGGAAAGTTTCAGCGGGAAAATCCGTGTTGGACGTCCGTTTGCAATGTCCTTTGATCTCCAATCCTGCGCGGAAGAACTGCCCGGCGTTTCCTATCAGCTGGTGTATAAGGGTTCGACGTACCGCCCTGCCGGTTCGTTTACGGCCAAAGCCCGCCGTGAGCCGGACAACCGGAAGAATAATGCCGATCTGACATTGAATTTTATTCTGCCTGCGCCGTCCGCGGTCAGCACCAATAATGAATGGGAGCTGTTTGCCGACTTCAGCAGCTGTTCGGCGAATATTGTCAAACCGGTTCCCGCCCGGATTTCGGTCGCCCGCGGCGGCATTCCGATCCAGCCCGGCTTCGCGCGCCCGTTGCGTATCGGCGTGGTCGAAATCAATCTGCAGGACGGCTCGACGGTTTCCAACTGCTCGCCTTCGGCCCGCAGCGAAGCGGTGACCCGGCTTGAGAATGACCTGCAAAGCAAACTGGCTCTGCTTGATTCCGAAGTGGAAATCATTGATCTCGGATATTACACGTTCAGCGGCGGCTGGATTTCTTCGTGGATTTCCCAGACCGATATCGGACGTGCCAACCAGCTTTCTTCTGAACTGGAATGGTTTGTCGGCAATTATAATGACGCCGTCAGCGATCCGCTGGACTTTGTGGTGGGCGTTGCACCGGTCAACGCGCTGGGCGGTGCGGACGGCCTGTCCATGGCTCTCCGGCGCAGCGCGGTGCTGGTTGATGAATTTTCTCCGGATGCCGCCCTGCATGAGATCGGGCATTCCATGGGTCTTTATACCGGCACGGAGCAGTACAACTGTTCCTACGGTTATACGGGCGGAGGATATTTGTCGCCGGGCCGGGGGCTTGATCTGGCGGCCATGTCAGCATTTAACGGATCGGGCCGGTCCGGCAAGGCCGTAGAGTCCGGGAAAATCCGTCACTTTCCGGCCTGTATGCATAATAGCGTGTACGATGTGATGGGCGCGAAAAATCCGCAATGGATCGGGCAGGGGACTTTTCATGAAATGCAGACGTGGCTCGAGTCTCATCTGGGACTGAACGAGGCGGCCTTTGCCGCAGCGCCTGTGGAATCCGCCGCCGCAGAGGCTCTGGCGGAAGCTTCAGAAGACGGGCCGTCTGACCGGGTTGTTCATGTCGGGGCTATTTTTTCCCGGCTGCCTGACGGCGATACGGTTTTGACATCCTCTGTCCGGCTTGAGGAAATTGCCGGCGGCGGAGCGTCCGGCGGCGGAGTCTATAATCTGCCGTACCAGTTCCGCACGTATGATGCCGGCGGGTTTCCTCTGAGTTATGCCCAATGCACGACCGATGTTTCGGGCTATATCACCAACTCGTTCTGGCAGCAGACCTTTTCAGTTCCGGCGGAAGCGGCGGAATATCAGCTCGTTTATACTACGTCGCTGAACGGACTTGGCGGAACACCGGTTTGGACCCGTTACGCCGGAACGGCGCTGACGAACAGCCTGCAGGTGACTTACAACTCAGAAAGCGATGCGTATGCGCTGAACTGGTCGTTTTCCGGTTCGATCCGGACGGTCGAAAACCGTCTGTTGATCAGTGAAGACAGCGGTTCAACATGGACGCCCCGTCCGCTGCCGGTCTATACGAATGCCATCATCATTCCGCGAGCCGGACTGTCGGTTGAAAATCCGCAATTCAAACTGCTTTCATCCGATGGCATGCAGTCTGTTCTGACTGAGGCGGTTTCCGGTCTGCCTGCGGTTGCCCTCGCTCCGTCTGTTCGCATTACCGGTCCTTTATCCGGCGCTCAAAGTATTACCGGCACAGTCTGGCATCTGTCCGCCGATGTGTCGGATGCAAACGGCGACCTTCTGTCAGTCGAGTGGTTTTCCAGCATCGACGGACTGCTTGGCAGCGGACTTTCCCTTGAAACAGAGCTGAGCGAAGGTGCTCATCAATTGTCCGCTGTTGCAACGGATGGAACGGGACTTGCGGCAACTGGCCTGGTCAGCGTCACGGTCAGCAGCAATCTGACGTCCGTCGATCTCTCGCTTTCTGCCGGTGATCTGACCGTCTCGCCGGTAGCGAACGGATACGGGCTGAATACCGTCGGCTACGGGATGACCAACAGCCTCGATGTGGTTTTCCGTAATCAAGGCGTTTCCAATGCCGTTCAGATTCAGGTGTATCTCACCCGTCCGGATGAAAGCGAAAGCGCGCTGTATGACGATACATGGGATATGAGTCCGTTCGATGCCCGCGCACTTTCTTTGGAATTTGATGCGCCGTCGCGCGGAACCTATCAGGTGCGCGCTGTGTGTACGCCGCTCGACATTCCGGATGCGGACACCAATAACAATCAAATCATTGCGGTTTACACCAATCTGCCGCCGCAGGTGTTTGCCAACCGGCTTTCCGTAATGGCTGCCGATCTGCCGCTGTCGGTTCCGCTTGCCGCCCAGGATCCGAACGGCGACGCAGTTACCTTTGAGCTGGCGCCGGAGTCCGGAGCCTCTCTCTCCGGGGATAATGTGCTGGTGTTTGACAACGGCGGTGCGGCGGGAAGTTATCCGGTTCAGTTCACCGCTTCCGACAGCGAATCAACCTCCGTGCCGGCAACCGTTGTGATCGATGTGTACGGAGCAGAACTGCCGGTGATCACCTCCGCATCTTCATTCTCTGCTACGTCCGGCGTGCCGGTTTCGATTCTGATTGCAGCGGATAACGGGCCGTGCACTTTCAATTCAACCAATCTGCCATCCGGACTTTCGCTGAACGAAAACAGCGGCGAAATTACCGGACAGATCGATTCGGACGGCACATACGTATTTTCGGTTACAGCACAGAATGCCGTCGGTTCGGATACGGAACAGATCACGCTGACCGTTTCTGCGTCCGCCGCTGTTGCCAATGATAACTTCGAGGATGCCGCGCAGCTGACCGGTTCGCCGGTTGTCATCAGCGGTTCAACGGTTGGCGCGACGCTTGAATCCGGCGAGCCGGATCACGCCGGATTTCCGGGGTCCGCGTCTGTCTGGTGGCGCTGGACTGCGCCGTCCAACGGGGTGGCCGGGATCGAATGGTCCGGTTCATTCGTCATGGTCGGCATCTACACCGGCAGTTCGGTCGGCGCGCTGACTGGGCAGGGCTCTTCCGCCGGATTTAATTCGCTGGCCTGTTTCAATGCGGTCGCCGGACAGGAATATTTCATCGCACTGGGCAGCTTCAGTGACGAAACGCTTACGCTGAATCTCGGTTACCATCGCAAGCCCGTTCTCCGTTCGCCGCTCCGCATCACAGCCGTTCAGAACAGCCCTGTCGATGTGGCGTTTGCAACCTGGAATACCGCCTCCGGTTTCAGTGCGACGGAACTGCCGGACGGTTTGACACTCGATCCGGCCTCCGGACGGCTGAGCGGTTCGCCGACCGGATACGGCAATTTCTATCCTCAAATCACAGTGACCAATGCGTACGGCTCATCCACTGCATTGGTCAGCATCGAAATCCGCTCAACCAATGCGCCGTGCATTATCAGTCCGCTTTATGCCGCCGCTACCCTCGGCGAATCTTTTTCCTATACGTTGCAGACCCGGAATGCTTCAGACGGAACATTGACGGCCGACTTCCTGCCGGACGGCCTGCTGTTTGACAGCGACACCGGAGTCATCTCCGGGACTCCGCTGGAAAGCGGCCTGTTTTCGGTCAGTCTCGGGGCGGCCAACACAGCTACATCGGAATACGTCAGTGAACAAATGACCCTGCTGGTGCGCACATCCTATGCGCTCTGGCTGGAGGATTGCGGCTTTACTTCCGAACAGCAGGGAAATGCGGCTGTCAGCGGGCCGGACGCCGATCCGGACGGTGATGGGGCAACCAACCGCGAAGAATTTGTTGCCGGAACCGACCCGCTTGATTCGGCGGATGTATTGAAAGTCCGGCTGACCCGGCGCAGCGGTCAGGTCTCTGTTGAATGGCCGGGGAAAAACAACCGGCGCTACATCATACAGAAATCCGGTAATTTAACCGGCGGTTTCAGTTCGGTTTCGAACAATGTGCTGCCTACGCCGCCGACCAATACGGTCAATATGATGGATACCGGTTCTGCCGGTTTTTACCGCATTCAGGTGCAGGAATAAAAGTAAGGACGGCTCGCAGAGCCGTCCTTTTCAGTGTCGCACGCCGAACCCTGTAAACTCACCGGTTGCCGGTGAGCGTTTTACCAGTTCGTTAGTGATGTATCTTCCGAGGTTCGAGCGGCGGATCGCTTGCAAAAGTTCCATCAGCTGATCTTCCGCGCCTTCCGCCATCAGCGACACGCTGCCATCGAACTCATTTTTCACCCAGCCGGACACATCCAGCTCTTGCGCCAGACTCATTGTCGTGTACCGGAACCCGACGCCCTGTACCCGGCCTTCATAACGCACAGTTATCCGTTGCGGACTCATGATAGAAACGGAGCAGGTGCGGTTTTTTGCCGGCACCTGCATCCTTATCTGATTTCCGGAGTCAAACTGTTAGCAAGGCACAACGTTTTTCGCGCAAGGGCCTTTTTGACCTTCTCCGGCTTCGTAAGTTACTTTCTGACCGTCATTGAGAACTGCGCGCCCCGGCGTCTTGACTTCAGAATGATGTACAAACAGATCTTTTCCGCCGTCATCGGGAGTGATAAATCCAAAACCTTTTTCTGTATTGAACCACTTCACTGTACCTTTACTCATAACGCACGTCTCCTTATCCATGTTTATTTTACTGCCGCAATCTGATTCAAATTTTACTGATCGTAAGCTGGTTTCCAAAATAGCCGTTTCGCACGAAAGTCAGGCATCGGGCGGTTGCGGCGAATCATTCGCCGGAAGTTCGTGCGGTGCGCCTGCTTTCCGTTGCCGTTTTTCTTCCTTCTTCCGCTTTTTGGCGAGCTCTTTTTGACGCTTCTCGAATGTGTAATTGGGTTTAGCCATTTCGATTCCTTTGATTTATTGAAGAGTTATAGCACGTATGAGCGTGCGGTCTCTTATCAAAAGAGTGCCTGTCAGACGTGCAAAACGACAGGGCGCTTTCGACGAAAGCACCGCAGATAGATCGGTAAGCCATCCTTGCATCAGATATCGAAGTAGTACGACTGCGGATGATGTGTGATCAGCGCGAAAGTCGAAACCTCAGGATCGGCCATGAAAAGCTCGGTGACGTTCAGTCCGATGCGGTCGGTTTTCAGCAGGTCGCAGCAGACTTTGTTCATCGCCAGATCGGGGCAGAGCGCGTAGCCGAAGCCAAAGCGGCTCTGGTCGAGTTTGCGTTTCCAGATGTCGGCCAGCGTCAGCTCGCCTTCGTTTGACCCCCACAGCGTACGAATCTGTTTATGCGAATATTCCGCCAGTGCTTCGGCGGTCATAACGGCCAGCCCGTGAAAAAGCAGATAATCCTGATAGCGGTCGGCATCGCGCAGTTCGCGTTCCTGATCCATGACCTTTCGTCCGAGTGTAACGGCCATCAGCGCGCAGATGTCGCGATCCGGTCGGAAAAAGTCTGCCAGACAGAGCGTGGCGCCTTTTTTACCGCGCGGGAACGGCATGCGGATTTCGCCGCCCGCCGGATTTTCAATCACCAGCGCATCGCCGTCGGCGTGACAGGTAAAGAATCCGTGAATGACTTTCGGTTCAAAGACGCGGCGTGCGATCTGTTTCATCTTTTCGAGCTTGGGATAAACCTCTTCGGCCAGCAGTTTCTGATACTCGGCATCGGAAAGTTTACCTTGCTTATAACCCCACGCGCCTTTGACCATTCCGTTCAGGTCGAGATATTTCCAAATGGCGTCCAGCGGTATGTTTTCCGTCACGGTCGTTCCGATCCGGACATCCGGAACCGGAATGTCGCGCGCAATCGGTTCGGCCGGTTTTTCATCGGCCGGTTTCACCTCGCAGCCGACGCCGTCGCGGGTCGGCGCGACGTAGTCCGGAAGCCGTCCGGTGTCTTTCAGCGTCTGCATCGCGGCCAGTCCGGCGAAGGCGTCTTTGCAGTAAAGAACTTGGCCGGAATAGTGCGGGCGGCAGGCTTTATCCGTGAACTCTTCCGAAAGCGCCGCGCCGCCGAGCAGTACCGGCGTTTTAAATCCGGCATGTTCGAGAATCTTCATATTTTCGGCCATGACGGCGGTGGATTTCACCAGCAGTCCGCTCATGCCGAGTGCGGCGGCGTTATGCTTCTTCACCGCCTCCATCATTTGCTCGACCGGCACTTTGATGCCGAGGTCAACGGTATCGAACCCATTGTTGGAGAGAATGATGCCGACAAGATTTTTGCCGATGTCGTGCACGTCACCTGCGACCGTCGCCAGAACGACCAGCGGCGCAGTGTCGCCTGCCGCGCTCTTTTTCATGAATGGCTTAATCATATCCACGGCGCGTTTCATGACTTCAGCCGATTTCAGCACGAACGGCAGCTGCATCGTTCCGTCGTTGAAAAGCCGACCGACTTCTTTCATTGCCGGAAGCATGATGGTGTTGAGAATATCTTCGGCGCTTTTTTCTTTCAGCAGATCGGGAACCGCCGGTGTCAGCCACGGCGACTTACCGCGGATAATGGCGTCGGCCAGTACGTTGGTTGCCGGGCGGCTTTCAACCGCCACTTCGACGGTTTCCTGCACGCTCTCGAACAGGTTGATATAGTTTTCCAGCGGATCGCCGTTAGAGCGGTCGTTATTCAGCAAAGCCTCGGCACCCTTGCGCAACGCTTCCGGAATTTCATTCAGCGGAACGATTGCGGCAACGTTGATGATGCAGGCGTCCATACCGGCCTGCACCGCCTGATGCAGAAAAACGGCATTGAGCACTTTGCGCGCGGCGGGCTTGAGTCCGAATGAAATATTGGAAAGTCCGAGCATCGTCCGGACGCCCGGCAGTTCAGCCTTAATTCGCCGGATCGATTCCAGCGTCTGGATCGCGGCATCGCACAGCGTCTTATCGCCGCTGCAGACGGTGAATGTCAGCGGGTCGATCAGTAATTCTTCCGCTTTCAGTCCGCGTTCAACGCAAAACTTTGTCAGTCGTTTAGCAACCGCGACCTTTTCGTCAGCGGTCATCGCCATGCCTTTTTCGTCAATGGTCAGCGCGACCATCGCCGCGCCGTAGCGCCGCGCCATCGGGACAACGCGCTCGGCGCGTTTGCCGCCGTCTTCAAAATTGATCGAGTTGACCAGTGCCCGTCCGCCGTAGAGCTTGAGCGCCTGCTCAATTACGTCGGCGGAAGTCGAATCGATCATCATCGGAATGCGGCATTCGCGCGCCATGCGCGGGACCAGAATTTCAACGTCTTTGCTTTCATCGCGCCCGGCATAACCGCAGCTCAGGTCGAGGACGTGTGCGCCGGTCTCTTCCTGTTCGGTCAGAATATGGAAGGCGTTTTCATAATCGTCGGCCAGCAGAGTATCGCGGAACTTCTTGGAGCCGGTGGCGTTGGCCCGTTCGCCGATATAAAGAGGCGCAGGTTCCTGCGTCAGATCCACCGGCGAAAAGAGGCTGGAGACTTGAGATTGCCGATTGCTGGCTTTTGACTCCTGACACCTGACTCCTGTCAGTTGCGCGCGCAACTGCCTGATATGCTCCGGAGTCGTGCCGCAGCATCCGCCGACGATAGAAAGTCCGTGCTCATTGGCGAGTGCGGCGACCTTTTCGGCAAACGGTTTCGGTTCCAGAGGATAACGGACTTTACCGTCCGCCGTTGCTTCCGGCATTCCGGCGTTCGGCATACAGGCCAGAAGCACCGGCCATGTTTCATTGAGTGTATCAATGTGGTGTTCCATTGCGTCGGGTCCGGTCGCGCAGTTGAGACCGAGTACGTCAATCGGGTAGGGCGCGAGAATCGCGGCGGCGGCAGAAACACTGGTGCCGACCAGCATCGTTCCGGTTGCTTCAATCGTGATTGAAACATAGCGGACGATATCGCTGTCCGGGCCGAGAATGTCATCCGCAGCGGCCAGCGCCGCTTTGATCTGTAGCGGGTCCTGACAGGTTTCAATAATCAGTCCATCCACGCCGCCGTCGAGCAGACCTTGAATCTGGATTTTGTAGGCCTCGACCAGCGGATCGAAAGAAATATGGCCGAGTGAAGGCAGTTTGGTGCCGGGACCGATCGAACCGAAAACGTAACGTGGCTGTTCCGGTGTTGAAAATTCGTCGGCGCATTCGCGGGCGAGGGCGGCGGCGGCCTTGTTGATTTCGTAGGCGCGGTCGGCCAGCCCGTATTCACCAAGCGTTACCGGTGATGCGCCGAAGCTGTTGGTTTCGACGGCATCCGAACCCGCTTTGAGATAGGCGCGGTGAAGGCCGCGGATGATTTCCGGTGAGGAAATATTCAGCCATTCGTTGCAGCCTTCATAAGCTCCCCACTGTCCGCGGGTGATGGCCTGATTCTGCAAAAAAGTGCCTGCCGCACCGTCAAGCAGCAGGGTTCCGGATTTCAGTTTTTCTCTCAATGTCATGCCGCGCAAGCTAACAAACGGCCTCCGGCACGGCAATAATAATCCTTGAATCCGGATAAACGGATTCTTAATTGAAAGTCAGCTTTCCGTTTTTCATGCCGGCGCGAACGGTTGAGCCGTCGGTGATTTCGCCGGAGATCAGGCTGCGCGCGAGCTGCGTTTCAAAGTGGTGCTGGATGAATCGTTTGAGCGGGCGGGCTCCATAAACCGGATCAAACCCTTCTTTGACGATATGTTCTTTGACCGCAGCGCTGACCTCCAACTGAATGTTGCGGGCGGCGAGCCGTTTGCGCAGGTCGTTGAGCATCAGTTCCACAATCTGTCCGATTTCTCCTTCGGTAAGCGGTTTGAAGAGAACAGTATCATCCAGCCGGTTCAGGAATTCCGGCCGAAAACTGGTTTTGAGCAAAGCCATAACCTGGTCGCGGGTTTTGTCGGCGATATGTCCGGATTTATCAATTCCGTCGAGCAGCAGCGTGGAGCCTATGTTGCTGGTCATAATGACGATGGTGTTTTTGAAGCTGACGGTGTGGCCTTGCGAGTCGGTCAACCGTCCATCGTCGAAGATTTGCAGGAGGATGTTGAAGACGTCCGGATGCGCTTTTTCGATTTCGTCGAGCAGGACGACAGAATAAGGCTTGCGGCGCACGGCTTCGGTAAGCTGTCCGCCTTCTTCGTAGCCGACATAGCCCGGAGGTGCGCCGACGAGCCGCGAGACGGTGTGTTTTTCCATGTATTCGCTCATGTCGATGCGCACCATATGTTCGTCGCTGTCGAACAGTTCGAAAGCGAGCGCGCGGGCCAGTTCGGTTTTACCGACGCCGGTCGGCCCGAGAAACAGGAACGCGCCGATCGGGCGGTTTGGATTGCTGATGCCGGCGCGGGCGCGCAACACGGCGTCGGCCACCACCTGTACCGCTTCGTCCTGTCCGATAACGCGCTGATGCAGTTCATCAGCGAGCTTGAGCAGTTTTTCGCGTTCGCCTTCCAGCAGTTTGGTAAGCGGAATGCCGGTCCAGCGGGCGACGACTTCGGCAATTTCCTCTTCTGTCACTTCTTCACGGAGCATGGCCGGAGCGCCGTCTTTCGCCGCCAGCTTGGATTCCAGTTCCTTTAACTGTTTTTCCAGTCCCGGAATGGTGCCGTGGCGCAATTTAGCGACGCGTTCCAGATCGTAGGCGCGTTCCGCTTCGGCGCTTTCGCGCCGGGCGAGTTCCAGCGCTTCGCGCAGTTCGCGGACTTTCTGGATGCCGCCCTTTTCATTTTCCCACTGCGTACGCAGAGTTTTTTCTTCCGCCTTAAAATCGGCCAGTTCCTTTTGAAGCGTTTCAAGCCGGTCCTTGCTGGCTTTGTCTTTTTCCTTCTTCAGCGCGGTTTCTTCGATTTCCAGCCGCATGACTTTCCGGGCGATTTCGTCGAGTTCTGCGGGCAATGAATCGATTTCGGTGCGGATCGATGCGCAGGCTTCGTCCATCAGGTCGATCGCTTTATCCGGAAGGAACCGTTCGGTGATGTAGCGGTCGGAGAGCGTGGCGGCGGCGACCAGTGCGGTATCTTTAATCCGCACGCCGTGATGCACTTCGAACCGTTCACGCAGTCCGCGCAAAATCGAAATTGTATCTTCGACGCTGGGCATATCGACAATCACCGGCTGGAAGCGGCGTTCGAGCGCGGCGTCTTTTTCAATATATTTGCGGTGCTCGTCGAGCGTAGTCGCGCCGATACAGTGCAGTTCGCCGCGCGCCAGCATCGGCTTGAGCATATTACCCGCGTCGGTCGAACCTTCAGTACGCCCTGCGCCGACGATGTTATGCAGCTCGTCGATGAAGAGAATAATACGGCCTTCCGCCGCTTTGATTTCATTCAGTACGGCTTTCAGACGTTCTTCAAATTCGCCGCGGTATTTTGCGCCGGCCATCAGCGATGTCATATCGAGTGCAAAGATGGTTTTGTCTTTCAGTCCTTCCGGTACGTCGCCGCGCACAATGCGGTGGGCGAGCCCTTCGACGATAGCGGTTTTGCCGACGCCCGGTTCGCCGATCAGCACCGGATTGTTTTTTGTTTTGCGTGAAAGGATGCGGATCACCGAGCGGATTTCCGCGTCGCGGCCGATGACCGGATCAAGTTTGCCGGAGCGGGCCAGTTCGACCAGATCCTGTCCGTATTTTTTCAGCGCATCGTAAGAGCCTTCCGGATTATCGGAGGTGACACGCTGATTTCCGCGCACCGTTTTAAGCGCTTCGAGGATTTTATTCCGTGTGATACCCAGGCTGTCTAAAATCTGTTTAGCGGCCGCGCCGCTTTTTTCGTCGGCAAAGGCCAGCAGCAGATGTTCGACAGAAACGAAACCGTCGCCCAGCTTCTGCATTTCCTTCTGGGCTTTTACCATCAGTCCGTCGAGCCGCTGGGTGACGTAGATTTTTCCGGGTTCTGTGCCGGGGCCGGAAACGGCCGGAAGTTTTTTCAATTCCTGCTCAAGTCGCGCCATCGCAGTCGGAGCGGAGGCTTCCATCCGTTCGAAAAGCTGCGGAGCGAGTCCGTCGTCCTGCCGGAGCAGGGCAAGTAAAAGGTGTTCTCCGTCCACCTGCTGGTGGCCGTATTCGGAGGCCAGCGTCTGAGCAGACTGAAACGCCTCGCGAACCTTTTGGGTCATTTTACTGAAATCCATCATAACATCCTCCTTTAGTCAAAAGTCGAAAACTTAAAAGCATTGGCTGTGCCGATGTATAGTCTCAGTTGTTAATCTTTGGTTTTCAGTAGGTAGTGAAGTTGCAACTGTTTTAAGTCAGGGAGACTGTCGGGACAGTTTGTCTCGCCGGTGTGAAGGGCAGGACAAAACGAGTCTGATTGGGAGCTGCATTGTAACCGGAATAAAAAACAGGCCGATTCGGTATGAATCGGCCTGTTTAAAGAATGGCGGAGAGGGGGGGATTCGAACCCCCGGTACGCCTTTACGGCGTACGGCGGTTTAGCAAACCACTGCTTTAAGCCACTCAGCCACCTCTCCGCGAAGGCGTTTTATGTATGATATTCAGCCGCACAGGGCAAGCGGCAAAAGGCTTTATCTCGCTTTTCGCTGCTGTTCCCACCACTCAAGCTCGGTAGCATGGCGCCCGGCGGTACGGGCGGCGAATTTGAAGTAGAGAAAGGCGTCGAGAAAGCTACGGTGGTGCATCATCCGCTGGGCGTTTTTCGGCGTGGTTTTGAGGAAGCGTGGCTGTCCGCTCATGATTTCGGCAATGTGGTGTGTGACGGCTTTCGGAATGCGAATGCGGTCGAGCTGGCGGATATGGCGGTGGGTGGCTTCCTGCAACGCTTCGGCATGCGTCAGTTCTTCGCTTTGAATGATCTGTGCGGCGACCCATTCATGGTATTCACCGAAGATGAGAGCGAAGAGCAATGCCGGATCGACATTGAAGCCGGCGGCGCGCCAGCGGTCAATCTGTGCAAAACTTTTTTTGAGCCAGTGAGTTTTGCCTTCGCCATCGGGCGCTTTAAGCCAGGCGCCGAGTTCAGGGAATATGTGCTCAAAGACGTCGAGTTCGCAGCAGAGTGTGAAGACCCGTTCGGCTTTTCCGCAGCTGAGGAGTTTCTGGATTTCTTCGTAAAGACGAGAAGAGGAAGTTCCCTCGAGCTTTTCAGCGTGGCGTCGAATGGCTTCGCGGGCGGAAGGTTCAATGTCGAATCCAAGGGCAGCGGCGAAGCGGATAGCGCGCAGAATACGAACCGGATCTTCGGTGAACCGCTGGTCGGGATCTCCGATGACGCGGAGGATGCGATCCGCCAGGTCGCGCCGGCCGTTCACGTAGTCAATGATGGAGAAGTCGGCTATGTCGTAGAAAAGAGCGTTGACGGTGAAGTCGCGGCGCAAGGCGTCTTCTTCAGGAGTCCCGAAGAGGTTGTCACGCAGGACGAGGCCGTCTTTGGCGAGAAAGGTATTGTCGTCATCCTGGACTTCATCGGCGGGCGGCGCAGGAGCGCGGAACGTGGATACTTCGATGGTTTCGTCGTGAAAGTAGACGTGAGCCAGCCGGAACCGGCGGCCGATGAGCCGGCTGTTGCGGAAAACCCGTCTGACTTCTTCAGGCGTGGCGTTTGTGGCAACGTCAAAATCTTTCGGGTTGCGGCCGAGCAGCAGGTCGCGTACGCCGCCGCCGGCGAGATAGGCGAGATATCCGGCGTCTTTGAGGCCGTAGAGGACTTTGAGGGCGGCGGTGCTGATCTGCTTGCGACTGATGGTGTGATCGGGGCGGGCTGTAATTTGAGGTTCCATACGATAACGATGTTTCTAAGGTTCTGAAAAATGTAACGGGGGCGGGGGACGGGGGAAAGAAGTTTTTTCCAAACCTTGGAAAAATCAAATAGGTTCGCCGATCTGTTCCTCAATCCAGCGCAGAATTACGCTGACAATATAGGCGACTTCTTTTTCCGTGAGTTCAATGCCGGTTTTAATACCATGAAATTTTTCAAGTTTGATCCGGTCACTGGTGCCGGTAGCGTGCTGGGCGATAAAGACGGGATGTCCTTTTAGAGGGGTCTGGCGCCCGTCATTTTTCGGGTCGGCCGGCGCGAGGCGTTTGTTTACAAAATCAGTGGCGTGCAGCCTGAGGATGTCAATCCCTCGTGACTGAACATACTCTTTTTCGGGTTCCCCCATGTCAGGTGTGGATATTTGCTTGGAACGGGCGAGTTTTGTTTTGAGTGCTTTCCACTGTTTATCGTCTATATTTTGCACTTCGGTCACCGCCTCCTTCCAATAAATTAAGCTCCAGCACGAGCCAAAGTATAGGGCTCGGGTGTCCGGCTGGCAAGGGGAGAACGAATTTCGTTTTTGAAACCGTTGACTTTGTAAAAAGTTCCTGTTTAATACGCGCTTCTGTTTTGCAGAAAAAGCGCTCGTGGTGGAATTGGTAGACACGCAAGATTCAGGTTCTTGTGCCGCGAGGTGTGGAGGTTCGAGTCCTCTCGAGCGCACCAGTCTTTACTCCTTCGGAGTTATGGCAGGCACTCTCAGAAAGCAAAAAAGCGTTCCCGTGTAAGGAACGCTTTTTTGCTTTGATTTCGCCTTTTTGTTTTATTTTACAGCTTCAGGCATTGCTGCGGCAGCTTTGTCGAGATCCTGCTTTTTGAATTCCACATTGGATTTTGTTTTGAGCTCTTCAATATAAGCCAGCAATGCTTCCTGTTTCTTCTTGCCGGTCAGATAGTCCTGAAGCTGGTCTTTCACTTCGGCCAGCGGACGAACGCCTGCCTGCTTGCGGTCGGTAACTTTGATCAGGTGATAGCCGAACTGGGTTTCAACCACATCGCCGACTTTTCCGATTTCCTGAGAGAAGGCTGCGGTTTCGAATTCCGGAACCATCTGTCCGCGGGCGAAGGTGCCAAGCGATCCGCCCTGTTTATTACTGGGGCAGTCAGACTTTTCACCGGCAATAGCTGCGAAGTCGCCGCCAGCGAGAATATCGGCGCGGATTTTCTCGATATCTTTTTTCTTCTGAGCCTTGGTTTCATCCGTATCTTCCGGTTTGAAGGCCAGCAGAATGTGGCTGGCGGATACGCTTTCCGGAACCTTGAATGAATCGGCGTTTTCTTCGTAGAATTTGGCAATTTCAACCGGAGTGGCTTCTGTGATGTTGGCGGTTTTTTCGTCGACCAGTTTGCGAACCAGCATCTGTTTACGCAGATCTGCCTGCCATTCGGTGTAGTCGATTTTGTTTTCGGCTAAAGCATCTTTCAGTGTTGTGCCTTGCGGAGCATTAGCTTCAATGGTTGCGATTTCTTTAGCCAGTTCTTCATCGCTCACCGCCAGGCTTGATTTTTCAGCTGCTTTGGTGAGGAGGATGTTTGCCACCAAGGTGTCGGTTACGTTCTGATAGATTTGTCCGTACATCTGGGAAAGCTGCTGCGGCGGAACCCGTTTGCTCATCTGCATGAGGTTCATTTGTACGCCCTGCATGATTTCGCCATGAGTGATTTTTTCGCCGTCAACGGTTACGACGACATCTTCGGGGGTGAGTGCCAGGGGATTCGGTTGCAGCGGCTGTTCGAAAAGGTTTTGTGATTGCTGGGCCAGATCAACGGTTTCTGCCGCCGGTGCCGCCGCTGTTGTTTGTGTTGTTTCTTCTTTAGGCGTTTCCTTCGAGCAGGCGGTAAGTACAGCCAGTGATGCGACGGCGGCGAAGAGACCTATGGTTTTTGTTTTCTTGACGAATGTGGTCATGTTCAGAATTCTCCCTCTGATTGTTAATTCTCTTGCCGCGCAACCCTGATAGGCGGCGAGGGCGGCATATTTATATTTAAAGGAGTTTGTGTCAATCCATTCGCCTTTAAATAACAT
>JBGAJP010000006.1:0-51526 GCA_044224855.1 Pontiellaceae bacterium | reverse complement strand
AATGTCAGCAATGCGGCACCTGCTGCCGCTGGTCGGGGCACGTCCTGCTCACAGATACTGATATTGTTCAGTTGGCCGCCGCCGCCAGACTTCCGGAAGAGCAGTTTATTGAGCGCTACACCATTCTGGCCGCTAACCGCCGCCAGCTGAGTCTGTCGGACGGACCGGACGGAAGTTGTGTACTTCTTAAAGAAGGGCTGTGTTCACTTTACGGTGCCCGTCCTGCCCAGTGCCGCGACTTTCCGCACGGCTGGCGGGTCGCCGAGGGTTGTCCCGCGCTCGAAGCGTTGGATGAAACCGGCGTAGTTTAAGCGTTGAACAGAAGCGCTGTTTTAAAGATAATCGCCAGCCTGAACCTGTTTAAAAAGGAGACTTATTGCATGTCCGTAATCGAAGCTAATGAAATTCTGGAAATCCTTCCGCACCGTTATCCATTCATGCTTGTTGACCGCATTCTCGAGATCGAAGACGGCAAGCGGATTGTCGGCGTCAAAAACCTCACCTTCAATGAACCGTTCTTTCAGGGGCATTTCCCAGGCCGTCCGGTTATGCCCGGCGTTTTGCAGATGGAAGCAATGGCGCAGGTCGCAGGTATCCTGCTTAACAAAATGTTCGGCGGGGAAGGGAAAATCTCCTACTTCGCGGCGATCGACAATGCCCGCTTCCGTCGTCCGGTTGTTCCCGGCGACCAGCTCCGTATGGAAATCGAGATCGTCAACGCCAAGCCGCGCCTTTCCAAAGTGAGCGCCAAGGCGTTTGTTGACGGCAAGCTGGTTTCCGAAGCCGATCTGATGTTCAGTTCCGCAGGGTAAAAAATATGAGCAATATTCATCCCACAGCTATCGTCGGCGAAGGTGCCGTGCTCGGCGCGGGTGTCAAGCTGGGCCCGTACAGTGTGGTCGGCTCCGGCGTAAAAATCGGTGACGGAACGGAACTGATGGCTCATGCCGTTGTCGACGGCAATACGACCATCGGGGCGGGTTGCGTAATCCATCCTTTCGCCCGGGTCGGCGGCCCTACGCAGGATCTTAAATTTAAAGGCGGTGCGCCCGGCGTTATTGTCGGCGACAAAACGGTTATCCGCGAATGCGTCACCATCAACGCGGGCACGAACGATGGTGAAATGACTGAAGTCGGCTCAGGCTGTCTGTTGATGGCTTACAGCCATGTTGCCCACGCCTGCAAAGTCGGCAACGGCGTCATTATCGCTAACGGAACTCAGCTGGCCGGCGATGTTATCATCGAAGATTTCGCCATCATCGAGGGACTTTGCGGTGTCGTTCAGTTCCGCCGCATCGGTAAAATGGCGTTTCTAGGCGGTTACACCAAAGCTACTAAAGATGTTCCGCCATTTATGATCGCCGACGGACTCGACATTGAAATCCGTGGTTTTAATAAAATCGGCATGGAACGCCGCGGTGTTTCCGAAGAATCGCGCGCCGCCATCAAAGAGGCGTACCGGATTCTTTACCGTCAGAACCTGCCGGTCGCCGAAGCGCTTGAAAAAATGGAAAAAGAACTGCCTTCCACTCCGGAGGTGCAGCACCTGATCAACTTTATACGTACATCTAAAGCCGGAATTGTACGTTAAGCGGAGTACCGCAATGCAAAGCAGTCAGCTCGCCAGTTTATTACAACAGACCGGGCTCTTTACACCTGAACAGGTGGACGGACTGCTTCCGGCTGTTGCGGAACCCGGAGCCGGCTTCACCGATACTGTGGTTGAAAAGACCGGTGTAAAGGAAGAGCTGTTTCTTGAAAAACTGGCCGGGGTCATGAATCTGCCGTTCATGCGTCTTGCCAAGGCCGAAATCGCGCCGGAACTGCTCGCAAAAGTTCCGCCCAAAGCGGTTTTTCAATACAACATTATGCCGGTGGCTGAAGAGCAGGGTGCTTTACGCATTGCCACCGCCAATCCGTTGCAGCCCGGCCTGATCGACGCCATGCGGCTTGTCACTGGCGGACGCATCAAGCTTGCGCTCAGTCCTGCTTCCGACATTGAATCTGCTGCCAAACGTCTTTACGGCGTCGGCGCCGAAACCCTCGACCGTATGATGCAGGACGACGACCGGATCAATCTCGATGAAGAAGGCCTTTTCAAGCAGGATTTGAGCGATCTCGACCAGGAAGCTTCGGTTGTCAAATTCGTGAACCAGATCATCTGGGAGGCGCACCAGAACCGCGCTACCGATATTCACATCGAACCGATGGAAGTCGATCTGCGCATCCGTTACCGCATTGACGGTGTTCTGCACCAGACGCCGGTGCCGGCCACACTCAAGCGGTTTCAGTCGTCCATCATTTCGCGTATCAAGGTTATGGCCAATATGGACATTGCCGAAAAACGTCTTCCCCAGGACGGCCGCATCAGCCTGCGTATTCAGGGTGAAGAAATCGACGTTCGCGTTTCCACTATGCCGACGGTTTACGGCGAAAGCGTCAGTCTTCGTCTGCTTCTGCGCGGCAGCGGTATGATTGGAATGGATCAGCTCGGAATGAGCCCCGAAGATGAAAAAATTATAAAACGGATGATCACTCGTCCGCACGGCATTCTGCTCTGTACGGGGCCGACGGGTTCCGGGAAATCCACTTCGCTTTACGCCTGGCTTCACACCATTAATTCGGTCGATATCCGTATCATGTCTGCCGAAGACCCGATCGAATACGAAATGGCCGGCGTGAATCAGGTGCAGATGAAACCTGAAATCGGTCTTACTTTGCCCACGCTTTGCAGTACTTTCCGTCAGGATCCTGACGTTATTATGGTCGGTGAAATCCGTGACCGTGACACGGCTGAAATCGCCATTCGCGCGGCGCTTACCGGTCACTTGGTCTTCAGTACGCTCCACACCAACGACTCTGCCGCCAGTATCAACCGTCTACTCGATATGGGTATTGAGCCGTTTCTGGTGGCGTCAGCGGTGGAAGGCATTGTTGCTCAGCGTCTTATACGCCGGCTGTGCCCATCCTGCCGCAAGCCGCTCGAGTTGGATGCTGTCAAAATAGAACTGTTGCGCAAAGAAGGGTTTCCTGTTGAAGAACTCGCTACGCACACAATCTACGAACCGGCCGGATGCGATACCTGCCGCGGATCCGGTTTTAAAGGCCGTACCGGTATTTACGAAATTCTGACGGTGGATGACCATATCCGCCCGCTCATCATTGATCGATCGGCTTCCAGTGACATCAAACGCGAAGCCATGCGTCACGGACTTCGTACACTTCGCGACGACGGATGGCGGAAGGTTCTTGACGGAGTTACCACTGTTGAAGAAGTTCTTCGCGTCAGTGAAGAAGACGAAGAAGAGTCTTAAACAGACGGCGGGGAAGAAGCCGCTGAAAAGTTTTCAAACCCTGTAAAAAAGATTCGGAAAACCGTTTGCGGCAGGGCATGATGCGCTCCATCATGAAACGAGCTACATGGGTCTCCATCACAATTCTCGCGGTCGCGCTGAGCGTTATGCTAGGCACGGCCAATCTTTTTCTGGGCAGCCTGAATCAGGATGAGGGCTGGTACCTTTACGCCGCGAAACAGATTACCGAAGGCCAGGTGCTTTACCGTGACTTTATGTTCACGCAAGGTCCGGCACTTCCGTATGTTTACGGTGTTCTCTTTCCGGTCATTGAAAAACTTGGTGTCGAGGGCGGACGGTTGATTACTGCGCTGTTCGGTTTGGCGGCGGCAGGTTGCGCCGCCTGGCTGGCAGATCGATCGGTTTCGAAAAAACACCGGAAAGCAGTAGCGCTGTGCGCTTTTATTTTAACAGGTGTAAATGTTTACCAGAGCTACTTCACAGTCATCGTTAAAACCTATGCACTTTGCGCTTTCTTCCTTACGGCCGGTTTTGTCGCGCTCAGCTACACCAACCGCCGGCGCGGCGGAACGGCCGCGTTCTGGGGCGGATTTCTGCTGGCTTTGGCGGCCTGTACCCGTCTTTCGGCGGGTATAGCGCTTCCGGTTGCCGGCCTCTGGCTGCTCTGGAACCGTAAAAAAGTTTTTCCGCTTTCCTGGGTCGCATTCGGCCTGGGCGGCGGGTTCATCCTCCTTCTCGGATTGGGCACATTCTTTCTGCTGGCTCCGGAAAATACAGAGTTTGCGCTGTTTGGCTACCACGCGGGCCGCGCGCCCGGCAGTCTGGTGCAGCTGCTGGCGCTTAAAGCCGGTTTTATCTCGCGCTTCGTGCAGGCCTATTTTGTTTTTTCGACCGGACTTTTACTGACCTTCGCTTTAAAACGGCTTCACTGGCCGATCCGCGAGCGCGGGTTTGAGGAAATGACTCTCGACAGCCGTCCAAAGCTGATCGAAATGATGCGCGAGGCCAACGCGCCGCGGTCGCCCTTCGAGCGGAGCTTTATTTCTCTGCTCTGGTTCTCCGGCATGCTGATCACGCTGGTTCATTTTCTGGCACCGTTCCCGTATGACGATTATCAGGTGATCGTTTATCCGCTGCTGGCCGCCGCACTGTCCGTGACGCTGGCACCGCACTGTCCGGAAAAACAGCAGATCCGGGCCGTATTCGCTGTTCTGCTGATCGGTACCGCGGCAGCGCTTTCATCGCCGCTGAATCAGGAATGGCTGATTCGCGGACGCGACCGCATCTGGTGGAAGTTTAAAGAAACACCCGATCTGGCTCTTCTGCAGAAGACGGGTGCTGAAATTCGCGAAAAACTGGACAAGGACGGCTTGCTCCTGACGCAGGACACCTATCTGGCGGTCGAAGCAAACGCCCGCGTGCCGCACGGTATGGAAATGGGCCCGTTTTCCTATTATCCTGATATGCCGCGTGCGCAGGCTGAAAAACTGAATCTGCTTAACGAAGAAATGCTGATCGAACTGCTGCTGCAGGCGCACGCGCCGGTTGCAGCCTTCAGCGGCTACGGACTGACAATCCGTTCGCCGGAGATTGCGGAAATTCCCTCTGCCGACCGGGAGAAATTGCGTACTGCGCTTGAAGCAAATTATAAGAAAACCTTTGAAATTCATGATTTCGGGCAGGCATTCACCACACTGGAGGTCTTTGAGCGTAAATGAAGCTCTCGATCGTCATACCGGCCCATAACGAAGAGCACCGGCTCCCGCCAATGCTTGAGGCGTATGCCGGATACTTTGCCGAAAAATATGGAAATGAAGTCGAGTTAATCGTAGTTCCCAATTTCTGTAGCGACCGAACGGCTGAAATAGCACGCGGCATTGGAGTGCGTTATCCGCAGGTTCGGGTGGTTGAAGAGTTGAAACGTGTCGGTAAGGGCGGGGCGGTGATGCTCGGCGCAAAGAGCGCGGAGGGCGACCTGATCGGCTTTGCGGATGCGGATGGAGCGACGCCGCCTGAAGCGTTTGACGATCTGGTTCAGAAAATCAGTCTGGATGGCTGTATTATTGCTTCCCGCTGGATGAAAGGGTCGGATGTAAGTCCGCGGCAACCGCTTTCGCGTCGCATGGCGTCCCGCTGTTTTAACGGATTAGTGAGATCTCTATTTGGTCTAAAACTGACGGATACTCAGTGCGGGGCCAAATTATTCCGGCGTGAGGTGATTCTGCCGGTATTACGCAATCTCGGCGTGACGAACTGGGCATTTGATGTGGATATGCTGTTTCAAGCCCGTCGGCTCGGTGCCTCTATCCGTGAGATTCCGACCGTTTGGCACGATGTGGCCGGTTCAAAAATCGAGATCGGCCGGTCGTCGGTGAATATGGTCGTGGCTGTGGTTCGGTTACGGATGTTTTATTCGCCGCTGCGCTTTATGATTCCAGTGCTTAGCCGGCTGGCCGAGCGGCTGTTGCGGTATTCAGGGTAATAAAAAAACAGCGCACCCGAAGGCGCGCTGCTTTTACGATATGAATCGCTGCTGTTTACCAGCGGGATTCACGGCGTTCGCCACGGTCGCCGCCACCGCCGAAACCACGTCCGCCACCGCCGCCGCTGCTGCGACGTTCGCCGGCCGGCTTGGGCTGGGATTCGTTAACGCGGATTGCGCGCTGCATGAAATCGGATCCGTTCAGGGCGTCAATCGCAGCCTGACCTTCGCTCTTTTCAGGCATTTCGACGAAGCCGAAGCCTTTTGAGCGTCCCGACATGCGGTCGAGGATGACGCGGGCCGATGTGACCTTGCCATACTGCTCAAAGAGTTCCTGCAGGTCCGGGTCTGTTGCCGTGTACGGCAGATTTCCTACGTAGATGTCCATCTGTTCTTCTCCATGTGTCATACTATACTCTGTTTCATAACCAATTCCCGACCCATGACACGAGGTCTTAGAACCGATGCAACGTCCCTTTGGACGAACGCGACCGAAAAGATGACACATCGCCAGCAAAAAGGAAACAGTTATTTTTCAATGCTTTCGGAGCTGAAAGTTAAACTTTCGACTGCCGTAAGGTGGGGGTTCCAGCTATGTTTACGCAACTTGAACGCTATGACAAAAATCCGTTTCAGACTCGCCGCGCTCTTTGCGGATGATCTGCTCAGGCATACGGCGATTCTATTCGCCGGCATGACGGTGGTACATATCTGTAATCTGATTTATCAGATGGCGGTCAGCCGGGTTTTGCCGGAAGAAGAATACGCGCTGCTGGCGGCCTTTCTTGGTGCGCTGTCCATTCTAAGCTATCCGCTTTCCACCCTTACCACCGGACTTGGCCATTACAGCAGTCTGTTGCAGAAAGACGGACGAACGGGTGATGTGAAGCGACTGCTGCGTAAATGGCTGCTGCTGACGGGTATTCCGGCTTTTATACTGGGCGCAGCGGTTGTTCTGTTCAATGGCCCGGTTGCGGTATTTTTGCATTTGAACCGCCTCGCGCCGGTTATTATTGCCGGCGCGGTTCTGCCGGCGCTTTTCTGGCTGCCGGTTCTGACCGGTGCGGCGCAGGGTCTGCAGCTTTTCGGCTGCTGTTCAGCAGCCTCAATTTTCGGGGCGCTTGCCCGGCTTTTGCTGGGAGCAGGTTTTGTGTGGTTCTTATATCCAGCTTGCGGATGGGCCATGCTCGGTCATGGCGCGGGAATTTATGTTTCGGCCATTCTGCTGGCTGCCGGGCTGTTTCTGGTTTTGCACGGCGGAGCGACAACCGGAGAATCGTTACCCAGCATGCGATTCTATCTGTTGCAGAGCTTTTTTATCCAAATCGCTTTTGCGGTGCTGATGACGGCCGATGTGGTGCTCATGAAACACTATTTGCCGGAAAATACGGATTTCGCTTATGCGTCCACGTTGGGAAGGATTGTGGCATTTCTGCCAATGGCTGTGACGGTTGCGATGTTCCCTAAAGTCGCTTCGGCTGACGGCGCGACGGCAGCGCACCGGAAAATTTTCCTTCGTTCATTTGGATTCACCGCTTTGTGTGTGATCGCGGCGGCGATCGGCTGTCTTGTTTTCCCGCGTCTGCTGCTTCATATCCTGTTCGGGAAGGCCTCTCCGGAAATGGTGCAGTTGACCCGGCTGATGGCCATCGCGATGTCCGCTTCGGCGCTGTTGAATGTGGTTGTTCAGTTTCTGCTGGCGCAACGCCGGTTTAGAGCCTTATTTGCCGTAGTGCTTTGCGCATTGCTCTATCTGTTTTCGGTATACTTTTTCCATAGTGGTTCCCGGCAGATTGCCTTGACGTCCATTATATTCAATACCGCCGCTCTGCTGGCGGGTCTTTACGCAGTGTTTCGGATGAAGCCGGTAAACAGCCGCTAATACATGTGATGCTGAAAGCGAGATGGAGAATCATGAATACAAAAAAAACGGCGAATTCTGAACCGGGAGCTTCCTGGCGCGGCTTTATCACTTTACTTGTGATGCTTCTGGCAGTTTTCAGCGGGCTTTTCTATAAGAGTTTTTTGCCGGGTCAGGTGCTTTTTGCCAACGACTTCCCGCTGGGAGCAGCTTTCAGCTCGGCGCTGAAAATGCCCGGTCAGTTCACTGGTGTATGGGGAGATTTGAATTGGCTGGGGTTTGAAGGCGGCAGCGCGCCGGCAGATCTTTCCATGCTGATGTTGTGGCTGGGCGGACCGCTGTTTTATGCCAAATTCTGGCAACCGCTTTCCTTGGTCTTTTTGGGTTTGTGCGCATGGCTGTTCTGCCGGTCGCTGAAATTATCACCTGTCGCATGTATGCTTTGCGGATTGGCCGCAGCTCTGCATCCGGACTATTTTTCCATGGCCTGTTGGGGGCAGGTTTCCCGGCCGATGGCTTTGGGAACAATGTTTCTGGCTCTGACGGCTTTGCAGAACAGATCAGGTTGGCGCGGTCGGGTGAGTACCTGTCTGGCTGGGATGGCTGTCGGCTTAGGAGTCATGGAAGGCTTCGACATAGCGGTGCTGTTCAGTTTAGTGATCGGTGTTTATGTCGTTTATCAGGCTTGGGTAGAGGGGGAAGGGTCGGCGCTCAAAAGAACCGTCCGGGGCAGTGTGCGGCTGCTGGTCGTCGCCGGATTTGCCGCTTTCCTGTCGATTCAAGCCATATCTTCTTTAGTCGGAACAAATATTCAAGGCGTTGCCGGATCGGAGCAGGATGCGCAAACGAAACTGCAAAAGTGGGACTGGGCCACGCAGTGGAGTTTGCCGAAAGCGGAGACGTTAAGCTGGATCGTATCAGGTCTTTATGGCCATCGGATGGACACTCCCGATGGCGGACAGTACTGGGGCGGGCTTGGCCGCGACCCTGCCTGGGACCGGTATTTCGAATCCGGCATGCTAGGGCCGCAGCCCGGCGGGTTTATCCGGTACGGCGGGGAGAATTTTTATGGCGGAATTTTTATTTTGGTGGTCGGGTTGTGGGCTTTGCTGCAATCTTTCCGCAGAAAGCAGTCCCCGTTTTCGCCAATCCAACGGAAGTTTATTTGGTTTTGGGCCGGCCTTGGTGCGGTGTGTGTTGTTCTGGCCTGGGGACGCTTTGCTCCATTTTATAAGCTTTTTTATATGCTTCCGTATGCCTCCACGATTCGAAATCCATGCAAGTTTATGCATATTGTGGACTGGTCGGCGCTGGTCGTTTTCGCTTATGGGCTGCACGACTTGAGTCAGCGGATGATCAGCAATCCGGCGGGGAGCGTGCGCGGATTGGCCGGGCAATGGAAACAGTGGCGAAGTAGTGGTCCAGTGTTTGAGAGACGATGGATTGCAGGCTCAATTGCGGCGGTTTCTGTGGCGCTGCTGGGCTGGGCTGTTTACTCGTCATCCGAGACGGAACTGAAAGACTATCTGGCGAAAGTGCAGTTTGATCCCGCCGGCGCGGCGGCAATTTTCCATTACAGTGTGCGACAGGTTGGCTGGTTTGTACTGTTTTTAGCCGCGACACTGGGCGCGGTCGCCCTTGTTTTGAGCGGCTGTTTTTCGGGCGAAAAAAAGAAGATCGGGTTCGTGGTGCTGGGGCTGCTGCTGGTCGTCGACCTGTCGCGTTCAAATATACCCTGGATAATATACTGGGACTACGCGCAGAAATATTCAGCCAATCCTGTAGTTGAACGGCTGGCGGCGGAAGCCCCGCAGCAGCGTGTGGCGATTCTGCCTGAATGGATTCCTGATACATTCCGGGTTCCGGATCAGATGCGAGGTGCGGCTCAGTATCTGTCCCAACTCTACCGCTCGGAGTGGGCTCAGCATCAGTTTTCTTACTATAACGTCCGGTCGCTCGACATCGTTCAGCTGCCGCGTCAGCCGGTGGATTATGTGGCCTACGAAAGTTCGCTCCAGGTGCACTCTGTGGATACGCTCCGGCTGCTGGTGCGCAAGTGGGAGCTGACCAACACCCGCAGCCTGCTGGGCGTGGCAGGTTTTGCGGATCTGCTCAATAAGCAGTTTGATGCCGGACGCGAACGCTTTCGCGTTGCTGCGCGATTCAACATCGTACCGAGACCGGGTATTAGCCGACCCCGCAGACTGGAAGATCTGACGGTCGCATTCTCTTCCAATGGCGTTTATGCCGTTATCGAATTCACCGGGGCGCTGCCGCGGGCCAAGCTTTATACAAACTGGCAGGTCAGTACCAATGATGCCGGCGCGCTGCAAACGCTTGTCAGTCCGTCGTTTGATCCTTCGCAAACCGTTTTAGTTGCTGACAGCGCTGTTGCCGCACCGCCGCCGTCCGCAACAAATCAAACCCCCGGCAGGGTGGAGATCACAGATTGCACACCCAAGCGGATTGCGTTGAAAGCCGAAACCGGAACGCCGGCGGTTCTGCTGCTGAATGATCGCTTTACTCCGCAATGGCAGGTCCGGGTGGACGGCAGGCCGGCTGCATTGCTCCGGTGTAATTATCTGATGCGCGGCGTTTATCTTGAACAGGGAGCCCATCAGGTGGAATTCATTTTTACGCCATCCGTCCGGACGTTGTACATCAGCCTGACGGCCGCTCTTGCCGGGATTCTGCTGCTGGCATTGCTGGTTTTTCTGCCAAAGCGAAATGCATCATAAAGCAGTTCAACGGGGCGCGCAGAATCCGGGCGTGGCAGTTCTTAGGGAGAAGATTTTAATGAGGACTGTTTTCTGAACACGCAATCCATTTGCACCATGAGCAGGTCAGATTGATTTGCGTGATGCACGTCGAATACATTCAGAAGTGCAAACCCCATATCCTTCATCAGGGCAAAAATGTCAAAAACCGCCTGCTGAGACCACGAAGCATCGCGCATCATGGAGATCTCGATGATAACGGTATCCACGTTGCGCTGAATGAAATTCCTGCCGCCTTGAAGAACCTTTAATTCATGGCCTTCCACGTCAATTTTCATGATGTCGATTTTTTGTACGGGAAGTCTGGCGGCTATATCATCCAGCCGGGAAAGCATGATGACTTCTTTGCCGATCTCCCGGACATGCGGGTTGAGCGTCTTGTGAAAATCCGGTTGTGCCTGAAGAGAGTTGGCGCCGTTGAAATTGGTCAGATTGATTTCGGCTTGAGAATTCATGTCGGACAGTGCTTCATTGAAATAGACCGCTCGGCTTCCGTAACGCGACAGCCTTTTCTGCAGCGCCTGAAAAGTGCCTGCGACCGGTTCAAAGCAAATGACCTGGCAGCGCGGATAGGTCCGTAACGCCGCTTCGGCCACTCGGCCTTCGTTAGCTCCGACATCGAGGATGGTTTCCGGTTTGATATCGGCCGGAATTGCATCAAAGGGGTGAAACCGGCTCTTCCCAAAAGGGATCTTCTGCCAGATTTTTTCCGCCAGCGGAGGCAACAGTTCAGCAAAAGTTATCGGAGTATTGAACAGTACGATAGGCATGAGTTTGTTAAGCCATAATCGAATTGCAAAGGCAACGATATTTATTTGGCTGTGCAGCAGATTTCCCAGCGATTCATCTTAGGTGCGCGAGTGTCGTAAACGCTCATTCTCTGGGCGGCGGTAATTCTTTCGGAAACAGTGAAACCAAAATTTCGCGGATGGCAAACCACGGCAGACGAAACTTATTTGCCCAATACGGATCTTCCCGGAAAATGGTGCGGATCGTGTCGCTGATTAAGCGCGGATTGCGGGCTCGCAGACCGGCCAAGCCGTTGAGCAGCGCCCGGCATGAACAGAAAAACAAAGCATTACGCTGAAGTTTCTTTCGTTCAGCGGCGCTGAAAAGCTGCATACCGGTTTCGTCGGCCAGACTTTTGCGCGTAATGTAGTAAAAGGCTCCAATGTTCATGCCGGTCTGGTGCAGAGTGGCCGTGTGGCAGACAGTGAGCAGCCGCCAGGAGGAAAGAACCTGGTCGATGTAGTAAAAATCCCAGTGTGCCGCTACGCGCATGCAGAAATCCAGATCCACGGCAAAGTCTGCCTGCGGGTCAAAATAGCCGAGGCGGTCAAAACACTCCCGTCGCCACATCACGCCGCTGGGTACGCAGCAGGGGTAATCTTTCACCAGAAAGTCCTGCAGGATTTTTTTTTGTCCGATCAAGCCGTCGCCGACCTGATAGCGGTAACGATAAGCCATTTTCCGGAACACGTAAAAACGGGGGAAAATCCGTTTGTCATCCGCATCAATCAAATCCATCGGCGCCATGGCAAGCCCGGCTCCGGGATTCTGCTCCAGAGCGGCTACCATTAATTCCAGGCAGCGAGGCTTGAGCAGATCATCGTCCATCAGAAACTTGACGTATTCACCCGTCGCCAGCGCCGCCACGCGGTTGATATTGCCGTAAGGGCCGAGGTTGGTTTCATTTTTATGGTAACGAATCCGGGGATCGTTTAAGCGCGTCACCATTTGGCCGGAGGCGTCATCCGAGCTGTTGTCCGTGATCAGAATTTCAAAATGCGGATACGTTTGTGCCAGACAGGAACGGACAGCCCGTTCCAGCAGCTCCGGACGCTGGTACGTGGGAATGCAGATGGAAACCAGCGGATTGCTCATGATGCGGCGCCTTCCGGAATGATGCATTGAATGACCGTGTCGGCAAAATGTTCAGCGCTGAAAGGGCGGATGCCGGGGCCGGTCACAAATTGCTCAATTGCCTGCCGGTAGCCCAGATATTCCGCTTCCGTCATGTTGTGCAGGCAGTCATAAAGTTCGGCGTAAGTTTTGAACCGGCGTTTATCTATGAAAATCTCCGGCGGGAGCATATCCGTCACATCCGGCGCGCCGAGGTAGACAGGAATGCACCCGGCAAACAAAGCGTCGAATATTTTTTCGGTCACATAGCCGGGGAAAACGGCGTTTTCATAGCAAAGGGCGAATTTATATTGCCGCAATACATCGTGTTTACCTGGAACAGTGCCGCGATGAGACGGGAACCGTTGTCCGCGCAAAGCATCCGGAAAGCGGGTGTAGATTTTGTTCAGACCCAGGTTCAGCCGTGCCAGCCTGCCGGTGAAATAGGGGTGCTCCCACAACGTGCCGAACAGGTCGAATTCCTCGGGATGCTGCTGCTCGAACCATCGAATAGCCCGCACGCGCTCCGAATAAAGTTCCTGCGGATGGCTGCTGTATTTCTGACTGGCGATGGTGACGCAGAATTTTCTTTGCTCTTCCGGCTCTGTTTTGACGACGGGCGGAACCTTGTTGGGCAGATAAAACCGGTGATATTTCCGTCCGTCCGCCAGCTGAGGGTTCCATGTAAACACCTTTTCAAACGCGCGATGGTTGAAAGCCCAGTAGTTATCCGGGCGGTTGGCGGGGTTTTCCATCAAGAAGAGATACAGCTTTTTGCCACGCATCTTCCGGCAGCGGCGGAAATAGGGGTTCAGCAGCGTCGGATGATCCAGAAAAACGGCGGCATCGAATTTGGATAAATCATCCGCATCCAAAGTGGCGGCCTGATGTCCCAAGGCGCGCAGCCTTTCACCGAGATGGACAAACGGATACATCAGGTTGTCACCGATGGGCGAGGCCGGATCGGTGAACATCCGGTTACCGTTGTATTGCCGGTAAAAATTGTAAAAGCCTAGATACACTTGATGTCCTACCTAAAGTTTTATGGCAAATGAACCGGATGCCTCACTTGCGAAACAGAGGAGAGTCTATCGAAATATGCGCTAGAGTATTGGTTTCGGTCATGTTGTGTCAATTGCGATACCGGATGCGATCACCCTCTTATATTTGGATCCGTATGCTTGCGATCAAGAGACTATTCTGGCACTTTGCCTTCCTCACACAATTTCAACCGGATTGGAAGAGGAGTTGCGGGATGAACAGCCGAACGGACGGGCGCATAGATATGTTTGTAATGGCCAAGTTTGCGGTGGCGGCCTTTTTTATATTTTATGTAACGGTCCGGATTTTCACGTTAGCACTGGTTAGTGATGAGTGGGGTCACATTACAGCGGATTTGACAGGGGACAGAGGCCTTGTTGATTTATTGGTTTTTTCGCACGTCGAAGCGCAGGTGCATTTTCTTCAGGCGCTTCTATCTCTCGGGTTTGTCAGAATATTTCCTGAGGGGCAGATTGTGTGGGCGGCCCGTATGCCGAGTCTGATCGGTTTGGGGCTGTACCTGTTTTCATGCTGGAAAATCACAAACAGAGTTTCATCCCGATGGTTAGGTTTGTCCGGATTCCTCGCGTTGTGCTGCAATGCTTTTGTACTGGACTATTTCGGCTTGGCGCGTGGATACGGGCTGGCTCTTGGGTTTGCGGCGTTGTCGCTTTTCTTTTTTGTCGAATCCATTTCCAGAGAGAAAGCCTGCGGTGCCCCGCGTGTATGGATGATTTTGTCAGTATGGGCGGCGTCATTTGCGGTTTTATGCAATATGGCATTTGCTAACTTTTATGCAGGCATAGCGCTTGTTTGTATGTATTCATGCGGGAGCTTTAATTTTTCCGGGAAGTCCGGAATTATTTCGTCGTTGCGCAGTTTTTTTGTCGCAAACGGATATCTTTTTGCAAACGCGGCGCTGCTGTTTACTTTTTATCTGTCTCGGGTTCTGCTGCTGGTTCGCTACAATCAGCTCTATTTCGGCGGTTCTGACAGTTTTGTTCGGGACACTGTCGGATCTCTTGTAAAATCGAGCTTCTATCGTCGCGATATTCCTGACGGTGCAGCGCTAATTATTGCATATATGCTCGCGGCATTCTCTGTGGTGATGAGTGTAATGCTTGTTTTTAAAGCGAAGGAAAAAAAATCTGCGCAACTGAGTACCGGTGTATATTTTTCAGCCATTGTCAGTATTATGGCTCTGTTTAACATAGCCGGGTTTTATCTGGCGGACGTTAAGTTTTTAATTGAGCGGGCCGCGCTGGCGTTTTTCCCGGTTTTTATTCTGCAGGTCATATTTTTTATTGCGGAGTTTACGAAGTTCCCCGGCAAGCTGGGCTATGCAGTTTTACTGTTCTGCATACTTCTTGGTATTCACGGTGTTAACTTTAAACGTACGGGCGATTACTGCGCGTACTCTCAAACACCGGAGCTTCTGAATGATTTGCGGCGCATTCAGGAAAAAACCGGACAAATGATGGTTCTGGGGGTAACGGATTCTACAAAATACACGCTGGGTTGGTATGCAGAGAAACAGGCGGGACTTCCGGAAAGTCCAAAAACCAAAGGCAACAACGGGTTTATGAAGCAGTTTCAGTGGCTTGTAATCTATTCATTGGATTACGCCGTTCCGGCCGGGGGGCAGCTGCATTTCTTTCCTGAGACGACACATATCGTGGCACAAAGCTACATGGATCAATCGAAAATTCCCTGTAAAACAAAATTACTTAAAGAATACCCGTACGCTAAAACCCGTTTATACGAGGTGGAGAAATAAGAATGAGCCTGACGATCGTAATGCCGGTGTATAATGAAGGAAAGACGGTCGAACAGGTCGTTTGTTTGGTGTTGAAGCAGGACTGTGTAACAGAGCTGGTTATAGTGGATGACTGTTCGGCTGATGAAACCTGGGCTAAATTGCAGAATTTGCGTCAGACAGATGCCCGGCTCCGGATTTTCCGGCATGAAGTAAATCAAGGTAAAGGCGCGGCCTTGCAGACCGGATTTCGTAATGCAACCGGTGAAATTATCGGCATTCAGGATGCAGATTTAGAGTATGATCCTGCTGAGTATGAGCTGCTGCTGGCACCTTTTAAGCGCGGCGTGGCGGATGTGGTGTATGGATCGCGGTTTAACGATGCGGGCGTTCACAAAGTTGTTTGTTTCTGGCATTCCGCCGGGAACCGTTTCCTGACATTGATGTCGAATATGTTTTCAAATCTCAACCTGACTGATATGGAAACCTGCTATAAGTTTTTCAGAAAAGAGATCCTCGATCAGATAGCACTAAAAGAAAAACGCTTCGGCATTGAACCTGAGATCACCGCTAAGATTGCGAAAATTAAAGGTGTACGGGTCTACGAAGTGCCGATTTCTTATTACGGAAGGTCGTATGAAGACGGGAAGAAAATCGGATGGAAAGACGGTCTTTCCGCCATCAAATGTATTATTAAGTACAATGTTTTTGGATGAGATGCTGAATTCAGGCGATGGAACGTCGCTATGTGCTGTCAAACTTTTGGTGCAATGAAAAACAAACTGTTGGCGTTCCTTTTACTCTTGGGGCTGGCGGCCTGCAAACCGCCGGCAACGGTGCCGTACTCCAGACTGCTGAGCGAGTTGACCAATACGGAGTCCATCGCCAAACTGGATGTCCCGCCTACGGAAATGATCTGTTCTTTCGACCGCACCGGCGCCAACGAAGACTACAACCACTTTCAGGGAAAAACCAAAGACGGACAGTGCGTTTTGGCTGATCTCAAGGGCCCCGGAGTCGTCAGCCGCTTCTGGTTTACGGGTACGCAGCCCGACAAGAAGTTCCGCTTCTACTTTGACGGTGAAAAAACACCGCGCCTCGAATTCTCCTGGAACGATCTGCGCAAGGGTGTTCCGCCGTTCGATATCATGCCCCTTTCGGCGGACGAGCAGAACTGCTGGTACAGCTTTGTGCCGGTGCCGTTCAAAAAGCGGCTGCTCATCACAGCCGAAGATGCCGGTTATCAGTACGGACGCGGTGAAAAACTGTTCTATCAGCTTAATTGGCAGAAGCTTCCTGCCGGACAAACGGTCAAGAGCTTTTCTGTTTCCGAAGCTCGCGAACAGCTCCTGAAAATTTCCGCTGTTTGGCAAAATTCCGGTTTCGGGCCGCTCCCGTCTGCTGATAAGGAATTTACATTGGCCGCCGGACAGACGGTTGAGCTTTGGAGCGGGCAGGGACCTGCAACAGTGAACGCCTTCACGATCAATACGGATGCTCACGACCCCGAAGTTCTGCGCAATGTGCTCCTGAAAATGTATTGGGACGGAAACGCGGAGCCGTCGGTCTGCGTTCCGCTCGGCGACTTTTTCGGCAGTGTCTGGCAGCGCTGGCGCGCGCAATCCATGTTTTTCGGTTCATCCGGCAATGATTTCTTCTGCCGCTTTCCGATGCCGTTTCAGAAGTCCGCCCGCGTTGTGCTGGAAAACAAGAGCGCTTCAATCGTTGCACTAAAATTTGGTCTTACCGCCGGTTCGCATACCGAAGGCGGATATTTTCACGCGGGCTGGCGCAACAGCGCCGCTGCCGATACCGGCGTGCCGCATACCGTTTTGAAAACCGCCGGACGCGGACGTTACGCCGGCTGCATCCTTTCGGTTGTCAGCGCCGACCGCAGCTTCTGGGCGCTGGAGTCCGATGAATCCATGACGATTGACGGAAAGAAAACCTGGCAGGGTACCGGTCTGGAGGACTATTTCAATGCGGGCTGGTACTATCAGAACGTCTTCGCCCGTCCGTTGCATGGATTACCGGTCAAAGCGCCGTTTCGTACCGTCCAGTACCGCCTGCACCTGACGGAGCCGGTGCTGTTCGCCCGCAGTTTTGAAATGCAGTTCGAGCGCGGGCCTGAACAGGCCAGTCACGCCGCTTATGAAAGCGTCACGTTTTACTATCTGGATCAGCCGCAGGCCGCCGACAGCCGCATCGAAAACCGCGCTGCGCCGGTTGATGCGCTTCAGCCGTACACCCTGATGGCCGATCTCTGGAACTTTGAGCGTTTCGGCGACTTGCAGGGTGAGTCGGAATATATCGACCGTTACTGCAAACAGTTTAATCCTCCGTTTAAGGAAATGCTCGATTTGCGCAAACTGGTTTGCCGTTATGAAGCGAAGCAGATTCCGCAGCAGCAGCTTGTTGATCGCTTGAATGCCTCGACCAACGCGCAGGCCGAAGTTCTGCGGAAATTCTACACAGTTCCGGGAACGGCGCTTGTTCAGCTTTACTGCAATATGCCCTCCGAACTTTACCTCGACGGGAAACTGCTTCTGCGCGGCGGCGACCCGCAGCAGCCGGTTTTCACCGCGGTGGATCTGAAGTCGGGCCGTCATGTGCTGGCGGCGGTTTCCGGCTGGCAGGAATATCCCAAATGGACGCAGGTCGCCGTGCGCACGGCCGACGGATTCCTGCTGGGAACCTCCGGCGATTGGAAAAACGCCGTCAATCCGTCCGGTGACTGGGCATCTCTTGATTATGACGATTCCTCGTGGCAATTAGTCGGGCCGGATTCCGGCAGGACAAAAGGGCCGCCGGAAGAGCCTTATATCTGGGTGCAGCCTGATCCCTTTGTAAACACGCTTTCTCAGGCATACGGCTTGCGTCCTTCAGCGCCGTGGGGCAGTAAAAAAGGACACGTCATTTACCGGAAAGTGTTCGAGATTAAATAGTCGGTGAGGTAAAAAAATAACCATGAAAACAGGCGCGAAAATTTCCGTAGTGGTTCCGTTTCTAAACGAAGAGGAGAATCTGCCCGAGCTGTACAGCCGTCTGAAGGCGGTTTTTTCCGGGCGGACTGAAGCGGATGAGTTCCTGTTTGTTGATGATGGCTCGACAGATGGAAGTTTTCAATTGCTTGAGAAAATCAGGCAGAGTGATCCCCGGGTCAGAATCCTGCAGTTTTCCAGAAACTTCGGTCATCAGGCCGCCATCACCGCCGGACTCGACCACGCCGCCGGCGACGCGGTTGTTATCATGGACGCCGACCTGCAGGACCCTCCTGAAGTGCTTCCCGATCTGTTCGCTAAATGGAGCGAAGGGTTTGAAGTGGTTTATGCCGTTCGCCGTAAACGCGAAGGAGAAGGCTTCTTCAAAAAACTGCTTGCCGCCGGTTTTTACCGCATCTTCCGCTCCATGTGCAGCGTTAAGGTTCCGGTGGATGCGGGCGACTTCCGCTTGCTTGACCGCAATGTGGTCGAGGCGCTGAAAACCATGCGCGAAAGCCACCGCTATATGCGCGGCATGACATCATGGATCGGCTTCCAGCAGTGCGCCGTTGAATATGACCGCGCCGCCCGCCACGCCGGCGAAACAAAATATCCCGTCTGGAAGTCGCTCAAACTGGCGTGGGACGGCATCACCTCGTTTTCTGCCAAGCCGCTGCAGTGGATGATGAACGCCGGTCTGCTGGTTGCGCTGGTTTCGGCGCTGTTTGCTTTCCGTATTATATGGCTGAAAATTTCCGGTAATGGCGGACTGGTCAGCGGCTGGGCTTCACTGGCGGTTCTGGTTCTCTTTCTCGGCGGAGTTCAGCTCATTGCATTGGGACTGCTCGGTCAGTACATCAGCCGGATCTTCGACGAATCAAAGAAACGTCCGCTTTATATCGTGCGCAAAAACGGAGCCGGTGCATGAAGCCGGCTTTCGATGCATATGGCGAAAGCTATGACGATGTGATGAAGAAATCCATCGGCTTCATGGGCCGGAAACATGATTACTACACACAGGCCAAGGCCGACTGTCTTCTCGAAAATCTGCAAAAACTATATGGCAGAACCCGGACTCTGCGTGTGCTGGATGTCGGCTGCGGCATTGGAAAAACCGATGGATTTCTTTTCCCGGATATCGGGAAGCTTTCCGGCGTGGATGTCTCCGCGGCCAGCATTGATCGGGCCCGGCGCGAAAATCCGCAGGTTCATTACGAAGTGTATGACGGGCGCTCCCTGCCGTTTGAAGCCGCTTCGTTCGACGCGGCCTTCCTGATCTGTGTGCTGCATCACGTCGCACCTGAAGAACGCGTCGCGCTGCTTCGCGAAGTGCGGCGTACAGTCCGTCCCGGTGGTGCGGTCTTCATCTTCGAACACAACCCGTTTCATCCGCTGACGCGGCTGGCCGTTGCCCGTTGCGAGTTTGACCGCGACGCCCGGCTGCTTTCACGGTGTATTGCAGAGGAACTTGTTCAGGATGCCGGTTTTTCTTTGCTGGATTCGCAGTACATTCTCTTTCTGCCTTTTAAATCGAAAATTCTGCGCGGTACGGATTCTTTGCGGCGGAAAATTCCTTTTGGTGCTCAATATTTTGTTTCGGGGGTGAATCATGCGGATTGAACCGTTGAAAAAAGCGGTTGTACCGCTGTTGATTCTTTGCGGCGGAATTTTTCTGCGGCTGTTCCGGCTGGGTACGGCATCATTACAAATCGATAATTTTCTTTTCTGGGATCTTTTTCACCGGGACGTTTCCGCCGGCCAGATATTTTTAAAATGGATGGAACTGACCGGGCTGACCGGACAGCTTCCTTTTGTCGCCGCCGCCGCAAAGCTGTTCATCGATCTTTTTCATCTGCCGCTTTCGTTCAGAACGATGATTTTGCCTTTTTCTCTGTGTGGTGTGCTGGCTGTTCCTGTCGCTTACATGGCGGGCCGCGAATTCGGCGGTCGGCGTATGGCCGTATTGCTCGCGGCGATGACGGCTTTCAGTCCGATCTGCATTCAGATGTCCCGCGAGGCCTATTTTTATACACCCACGCTACTGGGTTCGTTTCTGGCCCTGTGGGCGGCGGGACTTTCCGGGCGACTGCTGAAAAAAGAGGCGGTGCCGCGCTATTTCCATTTCGTCAATGCGGCGGCTTTTCTGATCATGACCTGGTCTTCGCCGAGTTCATGGCCTTATGCTTTTTTCTTTGTACTGTTCAATGTTGTGCTGTTCGGCTGGCAGGTCATCCGTCACCGGCGCGGCACGGCAGATATGTTTATTCTTTTGGCAACCTATCTGATGATCGGCCTGCCTCTGCTGCTGGCGCCGTGGGGGATTGAGCAGATCAAACAGTTTACTTCAGACGGTGTGACCCGCGACTACTGGACCAAAGTTTTTGCTTCAGGCCGCGGCGTATCCCAGTGGACAAAAATCGTGCCGGTGTTCAGCGCCTATGCCTGGGGAACCACGCCGGTGCGGCAGATTTTTTCCGGGCTGGTTTTCTGTTCCGGGCTGGTTTGTTACCTCGCCGGATTCCGGAAGAACCGCACGTTTACAGTGATGGGCCTTGTTTTCATCACGGTGTTGCTGTTGAACATAATGGCGCTCGAAAAGAGCGTCTGGATTTTCGGCATGACCCGCGTTGTTCCTCTCGTTCCCTTTTATCTGCTCTTCCTATCTATCGGCCTGCTCTATCCGTTTGAAAGACTGCGCGGTAAACGCGGTGGCGCTCTGGCCTTGCTGGTTCCGGCAGTCGGGTTCGGATTGTGGGTTGAGCCGGATATGCTGATTCCGTCGCTGACCGGCGTTCCCCGGCCCTATGCGGAGACTGCCGCATGGGCAGATGAAAACCTGCCGGAAGATACGCCGGTTTTAACCGAACGGTTTTTCACTGCCTACAATGAGTTTCGTGTGCATGCGCCGGAAAAAGTGCAGTTTGTTTCCACTGTGCCCAACCAGATTCCCGAACAGTACAACGGGCTGGAATTCCGCAAGCGCACCTTGCAGTTTTTCAAAGACAACCCCGCCAGTGCTTTTTATGAAGAAAAGCATCTGTGGGAGCGTTCTGAAACCGGACCATGGCCGGAAGTCCGCGAGCTGTTTGCGCGCCGGCAGACCGTGACAAACCGTGCCGGGATGAGGCTGTCGCAGCTCGGGCTTTTCGATCAGGGCGACCCGTCGGTTCCGTATTCTGCTGAGCCGTTTACCGCAACCATTTACTATAACCTGCCTGAAGACGTGGCGGCCCGCGCCCGTACGGAAGGTCGTGCCGTGGTTGCCCTGTTTTCCAAAGGCTGGAAAACAATTTCAACCCGCGATTACCGTGTTTGGCGGTTGCTGCAAAATGAAGCCGTCCTTGAGGTCTGGAATCTCACCGATGTTCCGCAGAAAGTATCCGTTGTGCTTCACTGTGTAGCGGCTGGCGGAGCCAAGCAGATAGCGCTCGACGGCGGTGAAAAGAAAATTTTTCAAAACGGGCAGATGACCGACTGGACGTTTGGGCCTGTGACTTTAGCTCCCGGGAAAAACCTGCTGATGTTGCGCGATCCGATGAAAAACAGCGCTATTCCATTGCTGGCTTCTTCCATCGAAATCAAACCGGCTCAACCCTAAGCGAAGCGTTCAGGTCAGGCGGCGCGCAACGTTTCGGTTGCCGTGCGGCGGACGTGCGGCGGAAGATCGAACTGGTAGGTTACAAATTTTTCCATCACGCGTTCGATTTGCGCAAAGTGTGCCGGCTGGTAGCGGGTTGCCAGAACCTCTTCCGGGGTTTCCGCCAGCTGCCACGCTTTGAGCAGCGCGACAGATTCCGGCGCGAGCGGTGCGGCGGCAATGCGCTGCGAGCGGGCGTAGTCCGGCTGGATGACGCCGCCATGCTCGGCGGAAAAGCGGTAAACTTTGCGCTCGGTATCGTTGAGCTGCAGAAGCTGTCCCTGAAACTCGGCAAACTTCAGATCGAACCACACAAGAAAGGCGGGGTGACGGCCGTATTCTTCAGCCAGTGCGAGCATTTCTTCAAAAAACTCAAACCGGCCGGGTTCGTGACCGTGGCGCGGCGTGGTTTTTGCAAACAGCGCCGAAATATAACCGGCTGAGGTGCAGGCGCGCCAGTCGGTGCGAAAGACGGTCCGGGCGTGAAGCATGGAGCACTCTTTGGCGATATGGGTGCCGCGCTCGGTGCGGTCATAAAAGAGAAGTTCGCTGGTTGAAAAGAGGTCGTACTGTCCGCGGGAAAGACTGTTTTTTCGCTGGTCGCCTTTGATCGTCGTGGAGAGTTTTCCGTAATGAGCGGTCAGCCAGGTGACGATGCGCGAGGTATTCGAGACATCTGTCCAGTAGAGCGGAATAGCTGGTGTTTTTACGATCATGGCGAGCTGACGATTTTTAATCGGACGCATCCTAACCGCAACCCTTCCGGCCGCCAAGCTTCGGCTGGCATTTTTGATGTACTTTTCCGGCGAATGATGTTTCCTTCTGCGCATGTTACTGAACAAAACCATACGGCTGTTTCTCGACAGCATCGGACGGCGCGAGGAGTACGAGTTCTACCTCAATAAATTCCAGTCGGTCGGCACCGACTGTTTCGCACTGCTGGTGCCGGATCTCGAAAGCCTTGAGCAGGGCGCTGAAGCACTGGCGTTCGACCTGCGGTTTCTTCTTCAGCTCGGACTCAAACCGGCCGTTGTGCTTTGCGGTACTGACGCTGAAGCCGAATGGAATCTTCTGAAAGACAATCCGCTGTTCGAACGCGCCGTTTTTCCGAAGCTTGGACGCCGGAAATCCAGTATTCCGGTTTTCGTCGAAGAAAACTCCACGACACTGGCAAGCCTGTTGCAGAAAGTTCCGGCCATTGGCAAGCGGGTTCATTTTATCCGCGCGGCGGGCGGGCTCTCGGTGGACTATTACTATACGCAAAAACCGGTGGCGGCGCTTTCACCTGAGGATATGACGCTGGCCGATACCGCCGCCGAACTGCTCGAAGCGCGGCCAGGCACCCATATTTCCGTCACCTCGCCGATCAATCTGCTCAAAGAAATCTTTACGGTCAAAGGCGCAGGGACTGTTTTCCGGCGCGGCTCAACGATTCTTTCCGGCCGCGCACCGGATGCGAACCGGTTGCTGGCGCTGCTGGAAGAAAGCTTTGGGAAAAAACCGAAAGCCGGCGTTCTCGCGGCTTCCACGCACATCTATTTCGAAGAAAACTACCGCGGCGCGGCCTTGCTGGAAGATCATCCGGAAGGACTCTATCTCTCTAAATTCGCCGTCGGCTCCGAAGCGCGCGGCGAAGGACTCGCACAGGAACTTTGGGACGAAGTCTGCCGGAATCATGCCGCCTTCTTCTGGCGGTCGCGCAAAGGCAACCCGATCAACCAGTGGTACGACCGGCAGGCCGATGGACGTCATACGTCCGGCGACTGGCTGATCTTTTGGCGCGGCATGGACGCCGCTTCAATTCCCGGCCTCATCGCCTTCTGCTCCGCCCGGCCGGCGGACTTTATTGCGGTGCCGTAGTTAGTCGGTGGAGCGGGCGCTCCGCGCACGCTTGCTTCAACGCGCCGGGACGGCGCGTTCCACCTTATACACATTGCGGATTGCCGGAGCCGCCGGATGCCGCTACATTTTCCGGCTTCTATGAATAAAAAATACTTTATCTTCGACATCGGCAACGTGCTGGTGAATTTTGACTTTCAGGTTCTGCTCCAGCAGATCGCCGTTGATTCCGGTACGCCGGTCGAGCAGCCGACGGAACGCGACCTCGAAATGCATCACGCGGTCGAAGAGGGCGTTATCAGCGACCAGGAGTTTGTGGATTACCTGAACGAATCCAAAGGACTTTTCTGGACGGTGGACACGTTGATCGGTGTCTGGCAGAAAATGTTTACGGTCAACCAGACCGGCTACGGAATGTTCCGCGAAGCGATTGCCCGCAGCCTGCCGGTTTACACCCTCAGCAATATCGCCGAACACCACATTGATGCCATCGAACGCAACTGGCCCGGCTTTTTTGCCGGCGCGACCGGACTTTTCCTTTCCTATCAGGTCGGTACCCGCAAACCGAACGCAGAAATCTATCAGCACATGCTGGAAAACCTCGGCGTCAAAGGTGAACAGTGCCTGTTCCTCGACGACCTCACCCGTAATGTCGAAGCCGCCCGCGCTGCCGGTATCCAGGCCCATCAGTTCATTCCCGAAAACCACGCCGCCATCCACGATGAGGTGATGGAGTTTTTCGGGTAACGTTTGGTGTGACCTTCGGTGCGCATAAACCTTTGACCGAATCAACCGGCGTTTTCACCGTAAGGTCCATGCCCTGGTTCGCTTATTTTATTTGGATGCTTTTTAGGCTAGCTCTGAGCTTCTCTTCGTATTTTTTGAATTCCTCTTTGGTCGAATTGAAGTTGAATATCAGCATTTTATCTATGTATCCGGTGAATAGCATGATGTTGTAAATATCAGTATCAATTGCATGGGATGTCATTTCCATGTAACCCCATCTTCTCCCCGCAAGTTCGATGATTTTGTTTTCCTTCCACTCAAGACCGGGGATCATTCTAGGGAACATCTGTGTGAAGGCTTCTCGCACTTCTTCCAGTTGATCGTCGTGAATTGGATTATCCTTCAAATCATAAGCAATTGTGGTTGCTCCTGATTCATTTCCAATAACGTATTTCGGAGCACGAGAAGATGGGTATTTGAGATTAATGAGTTCCTGTGACAGTGGAGTGAATTCATCAGGTGCGTTGAAGGTTACGTTTCCTCCGTCGATTTCGATTTGTTTTGCTGAAGTAATCATTACAGCTACCAGAGTAGTGATTAACGTGAGTACGATTCTTTTCATGAGTTTCTCCTTAGCGAACATAGTATTACCCATCACTATTTTTGCGGAAGCTGGGATGTTGAATCGCGAAAAACATCATTGGGGCGCCCGATTCCCAGCAGGTTAAGTAGTCTCTTTGATGGATAGCATTCCTTGTTTCATCTCCGGTGATAGCCGACATGGCCGCCGGAACGGAGGGCAGTGTAACAGGCTTCCGAACCTTGGAAAGATTTTTCCTTAGAGGTGGAGCGGGCACTCCGTGCACGCTTTGAAATTAGAAACGCGCCGGGATGGCGCGTTCCACCATATTGGCCATTTGTTTGATGTAGTGTCGGCTCTGCGAGCCGAAATTGGCTCGCGGTTCGACAACGCTCACCGGCGCTAGAGCCAACGTTACATTCAAGGCCGCCAGGATGGCGGCGATACGTACCGCAGGCATCTGGTTCGACAATGCTCACCACAGGCTGCCTGCCTTGTTCCGAACGGCATGGTTTAAAAGGGCGCTGTTTATGCAGTTTGTCGGAGTTTTCGTATTCTCACTGGTTCCTGACGGTCAGCGTTGCCGGTACTGCGGTAATGGTCAGGTTTGGAATCGTGATCACTCCCTCAGCATCGGCCTTCACCTGGCCGTTCGCGTCGCCAAAGCTCCATTTGAATGTATCGCCCGGGTTCACCCGCAGGTTCTGGATTCTGCGCAGAGAAATATCTGCGGTCGCTTCTTTCGGAATTACGAATGTCGTCTTCAGATCGTCAGAAGAAGTCAGGTAGAGGGATGTTTTCAGCATGTCTTCCGTGTCGCCGATTATTTTCCATCGGAAGAATGCGTTGACCTGTCCCGGGGCTTTATTGGTCAGGTTGTCAGGCCAGGGGAGTTCATTGTTACAGGAAGCGTTGGAAAAGACTGCGTATGCCTCGTTCTTCCTCACGTTCAGCCAGTCAAAGGAGTTGATCAAGTCGTTGATCCGCATGATGCGTTCGTGATTATTGGCATGACCGAACGGGCCCCAGTAAAAGTAGAGAGGGTACTTGCGGTCGTTCATGGCCTTCACAAAACGTTCATGGCCGAAAGACCAGCTGTCGTTCGGCGCGGAATAGTCGATCACCACTGGCGGGTCGGGCAAGGCGAGGTCTTTAGGAATCGACTGTGGAGGGAAATACATACGGTTCGACACATGTTCGATACCCGCCGGAACATTGGCTTTGATCGCGGCAAAGAGATCTCCGTTGCGCAGGCCGATGCCAAGCGTCCCGCTTCCGCCCATGGAATTCCCGCACAGATAGACGCGGTTTGGATCAATCTCATACTTCTTCATAACCCATTTCACCGTATCGATCACTCGACGTTCAACAGGCATTGGTGCGCCGCCGGAATTCTTTTCAATGAGCTTTGTATCTTTTATGTGCATGCCGCCCCACCACCAGTCTTCTCCCTGATTTGCGCGGCAGTCGAGGTAGAGCGCATAGAAATCATCGGGCGAGTGATAGATGTCGTGGTTGCCGACTTTATCGGTACATTTCACGCAGGAAATAACGTCGTGTCCGGCGGAATGTAACACGACGTAGAGCGGCGAGCCCTTTCGGTCGGCCTTGGGATGAACCACGACAAAAGTATCCTGCTGATCCGCTTTGTAGCCCCAGTCTTTCTTGGTGCCATGCCGGTAGATGTCAAGTGTTCTGCCGCTGCCGGTCAGGCTGTTGGTTCCAGTTACATCCTGGATTGGATTCCAATTGTTCTCTTGAGCAAGAAGCGGAAGCGCCGCAGCCGCAAGAATCGAAAATATAAGCCTTTTCATAAGGGTCTCCTGTTTCTATTGCTCCGGCAGTTAAATACGGATAGTCCGGATAAAAAACAATAAACACCAGCGACATGAAAATGCACGAAAATACGCCTTACTTTGGTTTTTAACGGGTGATTAACACCGACACGAATGTATCGCGGCAGTTCGGGGTAGCACGTTCCTCCACCTTTTGACGCGGTCACCGCCCGCGTCTACAGAGCTGTAGCTGCGGCCGGTGGCCGCGGGTTTCTACTATTGATAAAAATTGGCGCTCATTTGTGTCTATTCGCGGTTTAGATTTTCAATCATTGGAAGAACCGCTACATTCCCCGGCTTCATGATTGATTTTATCCAGGTGAGTAAACGGTTCGGCACGCAGGAGGTGCTGGATAAGGTGTCGTTCCGGATCAACGCGGGCGAACACGTTGGCGTGGTCGGTCCGAACGGCGCGGGCAAGAGTACAATTTTCAGCCTGATTACCGGTGAGCAGTCGGCCGACGGCGGCGAGATTACGTTGCCGAAAAACGTACGCCTCGGTCATCTGCACCAGCAGCTTCACGCCCACGCGCAGGACGGCTCGCTGCTGGATTATTCCTGTAACGCCATTCCTGAACTGAAAACCATGGTGGCGGAAATTCACCAGATCGAGCACGACCTGCTGACCGCCGCGGGCGCGGAGCAGGAGCGGCTGCTTCACCGGCTTGGCGATCTTCAGCACGAGTTTGAGCATCTGGGCGGCTACGATCTGAAGGTGCGCGCCGAGGCGGCGCTGAGCGGGCTGGGCTTTAAGGAAGCTGAGTTTTCGAATCCGTTCCGCTCGTTCAGCGGCGGCTGGCAGATGCGCGCCGAACTGGTGCGCACGCTGATTGCGCGGCCCGACATTCTGCTGCTCGACGAACCGTCCAACTATCTCGACCTGCCCGCCGTCGAATGGCTTCAGCGCTTTCTGCGCGGATTCGAAGGCACGATGCTTTTGATTTCCCACGACCGCTATCTGCTGGAAACGCTGACCGACCGCACGCTGGAAATCCGCGGCGGCGCGGTGACGAAGTATGCCGGCGGCTACGCCTATTACATCAAAGAGCGCGAGCAACGGCACATGCAACAGGAGGCGGCCTACCGTAACTACACGGAGCAGAAGGAGCATCTGGAAAGTTTCATTAACCGCTTCCGGGCGCAGGCGACGAAGGCGGCGCAGGTGCAGAGCCGCATCAAAATGCTCGAAAAACTCGACGCGGTGAAAGCGCCGGTTGCGCCGCCGAATTTTTCCAAGCTGCGGATTCCGCCGCCGCCGCACTGCGGCGCGCATATTATGTCGGTGAAGGATTTGAATTTTTCCTACGACGGGAACCGCTGGATTCTGCGCGACGTGAATCTGGAGATCGGCCACGGACAGAAGATCGGTCTGGTCGGTTACAACGGCATGGGAAAAACCACGCTGCTGCGTCTGCTGGCGGGCGTGCTGACGCCGCAGTCGGGAACGCGGCAGACCGGGCATAAAGTCGTGCTCGGTTATCAGTCGCAGGATTTTGCCGAAACGATGCCGCCGGATCAGTCGCTGCTGACGATTGTCCGCAATGCCAATCCGGCGGTGCCGGAGCGCGATGTGCGCGGACTGCTCGGCTCGTTCGGCTTCGGCGGCGACGCAGTGAATAAACCGTCCGGCGTACTGAGCGGCGGCGAAAAAATCCGCCTCGCCTTCGCCCGTATCTTCATCAACCCGCCGAACTTTCTGCTGCTCGACGAGCCGACGACCAATTTGGACATTCACGGACGCGAAGCACTGGAAAAGGCGATCAGGGAATATCAGGGCACGGTCTGCTTCGTCAGCCATGACGTCGCCTTTGTGCGTGGCGCGGCGGATCATATTATCTCCGTCGCCAACGGTTCGGTCACTGGCTTCCCCGGCGGGTATGACTACTATCTGGAGAAACTTGAAACGGGAAACTTGAAATCTGAAGTCGGGAAACCCGAAGTTAAAAAAGATGTTTCTCAGACCTCAAGCCTCAATCCTCAAGCCGCTCGCAAGGCTCGCGCGCAGGAACGCGAGGCGCAGAAGGGGCTGAAGAAGATGGAGGCGGAGATGGAGAAGCTGCACGGCGAACAGCGCGCGCTGTACGATCAGCTTTCCAGCGGGAATCCCGATCTCGACTACAGTGCGCTTAACATCCAGCTCGCGGATGTCACCAAAAAGCTGAACGCGCTCGAGGCCCGCTGGCTTGAAGAGGCCGACCGCCTGTCCTGAGTCCGTCCAAGGGGATCGGGCCGCAGTAATGAGCGGACGTTCATTCCTGTGCCTTTTCCCACCACATATCTTTTGATTTTTCAAGGTGACAGGGTAAAGTCTAACCTAAGTTTCCAAGGAGATCGTGAATGTCTATTGCGAACGCCTCAGCTCAATCAAAAATGCCGCCCGCCATGATCTTATGCGGGGGGCAGGGCACCCGGTTACGGGATGTGACCGAGCTTCTTCCGAAGCCGATGGTTCCGGTCGGTCCTCATCCAATCATCTGGCACATTATGAAAGGATACGCCGCTTTCGGCGTGAACCGCTTTATTCTTTGCCTGGGGTATAAACGTGAGGCGTTTATCGATTATTTCCTTAACTACCATGCCCGGGCGGCCGATGTGACTGTGCGGCTGGGTAAGCAGCATGACATTACCTATCATGGCGGACATGGCGAGGAAGGCTGGGAGGTTACTTTGGCCGATACCGGAGACCGGACTATGACCGGCGGACGAATTGCCCGCGCCGCTAAGTATCTGCATCCGGCAGACAAGGAATTTTTCCTGACGTACGGCGATGCAGTGTCGGATATTGATTTTTCAGCTTTGCTGAAATTTCACCGGAAGTCCGGCAAGGTCCTGACCGTCAGCGCGGTGCATCCGGCCGGACGGTTCGGGGAAATCGGTATTGATGAGACCGGTAAAGTGACCGGATTTCACGAGAAGCCGCAAGCTGAACAGGGGTTCATTAACGGCGGGTTTATGGTGGCTGACCGCTCCCTGCCGGAGCGTTATCTGAGTCCGGACGGCGCGCTGATTTTTGAACAGGAGCCGATGCGGGATATTCAAGCCGCCGGTGAAATGGGGGCCTATCAGCATCAAGGTTTCTGGCAGTGCATGGATACAGCGCGGGAACACCAGCTGTTGAATCAGCTGTGGGATTCCGGTGAAGCGCCCTGGACGAGGAGCGGGGTGTAATGTTCGGCGGTATTTACCAGGGCAGGAAAGTGCTGCTGACCGGCCACACCGGTTTTAAAGGAAGCTGGCTGGCCTTCTGGCTTCAGCAGCTGGGAGCTGAAGTGTGCGGCTACGCCTTGCCTGCTCCCACGGATCCCTCGCATTGGAATCTGCTGAGTCTGGATATACGTTCAGAAATTGCAGACATCCGCGATGCTCAAGCCTTGGAGAAGGTATTTCGTGGTTTTCAGCCGGAAATTATTTTTCATCTGGCGGCGCAGCCGCTGGTGCGCGCTTCCTATCGCGACCCGGTTGAAACCTATTCGACCAATGTGATGGGAACGCTGAACGTATTTGAGGCCTGCCGTAAAACAGAATCAGTCCGGGCTGTCATCAATGTCACCAGCGATAAATGCTACGAAAACCGGGAGTGGGAGCGGGGATATCGTGAAGAGGATGCAATGGGAGGCCATGATCCGTACAGCTCATCCAAAGGCTGTTCCGAACTGCTGACAGCATCCTATCGCAACTCATATTTCAATAACGGCGGATTCGGGGTAAAGCACCGGACGCTGCTGGCGAGCTGCCGGGCGGGTAATGTGATCGGCGGCGGTGACTGGGCGGAAGACAGGCTCATTCCCGATATTATGCGGGCCGCCGCCGCCGGCCGGCCGGTTGAAATCCGGAATCCGGCAGCAACCCGTCCGTGGCAGCATGTTCTCGAACCGTTGTGCGGTTATCTGCTGGTCGGACAGCGGCTGCTGGAAGGAAAGTCCGGGTATGCGACCGGCTGGAATTTCGGTCCGGCGGAAGATGCGACTCTTTCCGTGCGCGACGTTACGGAGAGCATCAAGCGGCACTGGAGCCGGATTGATTATCGTCCTGCGCAAACGGCGGACGCTCCGCACGAAGCCGGCCTGCTGAAGCTGGACTGCGCCAAAGCGCGTGAACAGCTTAATTGGCATCCTGTCTGGAACAGTGAAGCAACATTTGAAAAAACCGTTGGCTGGTACCGTGCATTCTATGAAAACGGGACGGTGGAAACAGAAGCCGACCTTGCTGCTTACGCAGATAAAATGAATTTTGGAGAACAGGTCGATGGATAAATCCGCTGCTTTGCGTAATGAAATTCTGGAGAAGGTTAAAGAGTTCTACAGTCTCGCCCACGATAAAACCGGCGATGAGTTCATTCCGGGCAAAACCCGCGTTAACTATGCCGGACGGGTTTTTGATGAAAACGAATTGGTGAGTCTGGTCGATTCCTCGCTCGATTTCTGGCTGACATCCGGTCGCTATGCCGAAGAGTTCAGCGGTAAACTGGAGGATTTCTATGACGTTTCCGATGTGATTCTGACGAACTCCGGGTCTTCTTCCAACCTGCTGGCGGTTTCAGCGCTGACGTCCGGAAATCTGGGCGGCAAACGCCTTCTTCCGGGCGACGAGGTGATCACCGTTGCGGCCGGGTTCCCGGCCACGGTTTCGCCGATTATTCAGAACCGTCTGATTCCTGTTTTTATTGATGTAGAAGTCGGCACCTACAACATCGATGCCTCGAAACTGGAAGCCGCGTACAGTCCGAAGACCAAGGCTGTTTTTATTGCACACACGCTTGGTAATCCTTTCAATCTGGATGCGGTAAACGCATTCTGCACGAAGCACGACCTCTGGCTGATTGAGGATAATTGCGACGCGCTGGGCAGTCGCTACCGCGGCAAACTGACGGGCACGTTCGGCCATATTGCGACCGGCTCTTTTTATCCGGCTCATCACATCACGACCGGTGAGGGCGGCTGCGTAATTACCGGCGACCCGCAACTGGCGCGCATCATTAAATCGTTCCGTGACTGGGGCCGTGACTGTTACTGCGAAGGCGGCGAAAACAATACCTGCGGATGCCGGTTCACCAAGCAGTACGGAACGCTGCCGAAAGGCTACGATCATAAATATGTCTACTCGCATATCGGCTACAACTTGAAGATGACCGACATGCAGGCCGCAGTCGGCGCAGCGCAGATGGACAAGCTGGAATTCTTCACCGCCAGACGCAAAGAAAACTTCCGGCTGATTACGGAGGGGCTTCAGGGGCTGGAGGATTTCTTTATCCCGCCGAAAGCCACTGAACACAGCGATCCGTCGTGGTTTGCGTATATCCTGACGCTTCGTGAAAATGCGCCTTTCAGCCGTGTGGAACTGGCGCAATATCTTGACCGGAACCTGATTGAAACCCGCGGGCTGTTTGCCGGGAACCTCCTTCGCCAGCCCGGCTACATGAATATCGAGCATCGTGTCGTCGGCGGACTTGAGAATACCGATTACATCATGAACAACACTTTATTCATGGGAGTTTACCCCGGCCTGACCGAAGCAAAAATCAATTATGTCACGGGGAAAATCCGTGACTTTGTCAGACAGGTTTGATTATGGCCAGTCCGGTAAAGATCAAGGCGATTGTCGGCGAGGTCGTGAAGCATACCGGTACCGTGGCGAGTTACCGGTTTATTCCGCAGGGCCGGGTTCCGAAATTCCATGCCGGACAGTTTTTGCACATCGCATTGGATGAATACCATCCGGATGCACAGTGGCCGGAATCACGGGTCTTTTCCATTGCCTCGTCTCCGGCGGAGCGGCACGAAGAACTGGCGGTAACCATTTCGGTTAAGGGCCGGTTTACTGAACGGATTTTTCAAACTCTGGAAAAAGGATCAGAGTGCTGGCTGAAACTGCCGTATGGCGAATTCCTCTTTCCGCCGGATCGGCATCTTATCCTGATCGCGGGCGGAGTAGGCATCACGCCGTACCTGTCGCTGCTTAAGCAGATGCTTGAGGAGAACTCAGAGCAGGCCGTTACACTTTATTATGGAGTTCGTTCGGCGCAGTATTACTTGTTTGAAGAACTGATCAGGCGCTGCGAAGCGGAACTTTCAAGCTTTGAAAAAACGGTCTGGTGCGAAGACGGCTCAGTGCCCGGCGAAAAAGGGATTCTGGATATTGACGCCATTCATGCCGCCGCGCCGGACGATTCGATCTTTTATCTTTCCGGGCCGCCGGCTATGATCGCGTCCTTCAAACGCCGCCTGCTTGATCTTGGCGTAGGGAATGAACGCATCCGTGTGGATGACTGGGAATAGAGGGCCGCATGAAAGCATCAGATTACATCGCGGATTTTTTGCATGAAAAGGGCGTACCGTTCATCTTCGAAATGATCGGGGGAATGATTACGCACATCATTGATTCTGTTCATCAGAAGGGTCGGATCCGGATCGTCAGCATGCATCACGAGCAGGCCGCCGGCTTTGCGGCGGAAGCGGCAGGCCGTCTGAGCGGAATCCCGGGCGTGGCACTGGCAACCAGCGGGCCTGGTGCAACCAATCTGGTGACGGCTATCGGAAGCTGCTATTTCGATTCAGTGCCAACCGTATTTATTACAGGGCAGGTCAATACGGACGAGCTTTCCGGCAGCCGGGCAATACGCCAGCAGGGCTTTCAGGAAACCGATATTGTATCGATTGTGAAACCGATCACCAAAGCAGCATGGCTGGTGAAAACGGCGGAGGATCTTCCGTTGATTCTGGAGCAGGCATTTCGACTGGCTGTCGAGGGCCGGCCCGGCCCGGTGTTGATCGACATCCCCATGGATGTGCAGCGCATGGATGTGAAGCCGCTGAAGCCTGAACCTGTCACTGCTGGAAAGGTTTTCCGTGAGACTCGTGAATTTACCCGGCGGGTATTAGGCGCCTTGGCAACGGCTGAAAAACCGCTTCTGCTGGCGGGTGGAGGAATCCGGTCCGCCGGTGTGACGGCGCAGTTCCGTGAGCTGGCGGATTTATTAAATGTTCCGGTTGTTTATTCGCTGATGGGTCTGGACGTGCTTCCCTCCGGTCATCCGCTGAAAGTCGGAATGATCGGCACATACGGCAACCGCTGGGCCAATCAGGCACTGATGGAAAGCGATCTTCTGCTTGTACTGGGCAGCCGTCTGGATGTCCGTCAGACTGGCGCTGATACTGCAGGCTTCAAAGGGAACCGCCTGATTTTTCATGTGGATTGCGAGCCGGGTCAGCTCAACAACAGGGTGACAGGCTGTGATGTATGTGCGGCTCAGTTGGCGGATTTTATTCCTGGCATGCTTCAGGCCGCAATCGATATGCCTCATCGTAAAAGGGGCACTTGGGATGAGCGGATTGCCGGTAAAAAGCGTCTTGCTCCGGATACGGAAGAGCTTGATGGTGGTAAAGGCATCAACCCGAACCGCTTTATTCATGTCCTGTCTGCGGCGTCTACGAGAGCTTCAGCCGTTCTGGCGGATGTCGGGAAACATCAGATGTGGGCGGCGCAATCGGTTGAGATATATGCCGATCAGCGGTTTCTGGTATCAGGGGGAATGGGCTCCATGGGGTTTGCTTTGCCGGCCGCCATCGGCGCAACCCTGTCTTCCGGCAAGCCGGTGGTGATGATTGCCGGGGACGGCGGCATGCAATGCAATATTCAGGAGCTCGAGACCATTGCCTTGCACAAGCTCCCTGTGAAAATGGTTGTTCTGAATAACAACAGCCTTGGAATGGTCGGCCAGTTTCAGGAGGAATATTTTGAATCGCGGATGCAGTCAACCATTTGGGGCTATAGCGCCCCGGACTTTGAGGCGGTTGCCCGGGCATACCGGATTTCCGCAAAAACCATTCGGAACCCTGAAGAAGTGGATGCGGCGGTTCAATGGCTCTGGAGCGACCCCGATGCGCCTGCACTGCTGAATGTGATCATTGATGTGGATACAAAAGTTTTCCCAAAAACATCCTACGGCCGGGCGCTTGATGACATGGATCCCCGGCGCGACTGAATCCGATGAACGAATTTTCTAAAAAACGGATTTTCCTTACCGGCGGAACCGGCCTGTTCGGCAAATGGTTGCTGGAGCGGTTGCAGGAATTACCGCTGGAGCTGGTCGTTCTCAGCCGGAATCCGCAGCAATTTCTCAAGCAGTCGCCGGCTTTTGGGAAAAACAAAAACATAACATTCATGCAGGGCGATGTGCGCAATTTCAGCTTTCCGGCCGGGCGGTTCGATTATGTAATCCATGCGGCGACCGAGACCGATGCAAAACTGGAAAAGGAAAATCCGGACGAAATGTATTCCGGGATCGTCGACGGGACCCGGCGGGTTCTCGAATTTTCAGAACAGGCGGGGATTAAGCGGCTGCTCTATGTCAGCTCAGGAGCCGTGTACGGCGTTCAGCCGCCGGAGTTATCACATATTCCGGAAACGTTTCCATGCAATCCGGTTACGGTTTATGGAAAAGGCAAGGTGACGGCGGAGCAACTGTGTCTGGAGAGCGGCGTTGAAACCGTCATTGCCCGGCCGTTCACCTTTGTTGGGCCGTGGCTTCCGCTGGATGCGCATTTCGCCATCGGCAACTTCATCGGCAGCTGTCTGCGGAATGAACCGATTGAGATCAAAGGTGATGGAACGCCGCTGCGTTCCTATATGTACGGCTCCGACTTGGCGGAATGGCTGCTGGCAGTTTTACGGCGCGGTGAACCGGCGCGGGCTTATAACGTGGGTTCTGACGAAGCGATTTCCATTTTTGACCTGGCCCGTCTCGTTCGGGGATGCGCCGGAACGCAAAATGAAATTATTGTCCGCGGGAAAAAGATGGAAGGCGTATTGCCGGATCGTTATGTCCCGGCGATTGATCGTGCTGTGAATGAGCTGGCTGTATGCCGGCGTTATCCCTTGTCTGAGGCCGTTCGCCAGACCATTACATGGTATCGGGATTCTCAGGCAGGAAAAAACTGTATCGCTGGTTGACTGTCGCAGTCCGCCGGCTGGCGGAACGGAGTTGAGTGTTTGCCTGCTTGCGGCATGACATGCATCAATATATAAATTTTGAAGAGTTCTTCTCATCTGAAGGCCGGCAAATAAAAGGCAGACAGGTCATGGTAACGACAAAGATGCGGGTTGCATTTTTTCTAATACTTTCTTTTTTGATGACGCATACGAATGCCGCGACGATTTCTAAGAAGAGTCTGACGCCGCTGTCCGGCGGTGCTGACGGAGCCTGTACCACGGAGACCGTGCTGGGACGTAAAGTATGGGTGCCGGCCAGATCGCTGTATTTCAAAGCGCCGGACACGTTCAGTGTCAAGAAGGGCGAGCCGGTCTATGTCCGCATCGAGTATCTCGACACCGGGTTCGGGCGCATTTCGGTGGAATATGAGTCTGCATACGGTGACGGAGAAGCCTACCGCGACGCTGAAGTTCACACCCGTTCCAGCCGCATCGGAACCGGGCAGTTTGTCTGTTCCTATCAGGTATTCGAACTTCCGCGTTTCGCAGGCAGTCAGAATAACGGAGCGGATTTTCGTATTTCGCTGCAAGGCGGCGACAAAACGCCGTTGCGCGTTGCAGGCGTCGAGATCAGCAATACGCCGTATGACGATCCCCGGCTGGAGTACGTCCGGTCGCGTCCGTGGCTGAAACCGTACAAAGGTCCGGTGAAGGATTTTGTTGATAATCAGACCGTTGCCGGAAAAGTGCTAGCCGGTTATCAGGGCTGGTTTCGCGCACCCAACGATTTTTATGACACCGGCTGGCGGCACTGGGGAGGTTTCAGCACCGTCGAAAAATCGCGCGCCTCGGTGGATATGTGGCCGTATCTGGACGACTACGGGCCGGACCAGCTCTATCCGGCCGGTGATGTTGTTTGCAAAAGCGGGGCTCCGGCGAAACTTTTTTCATCAGCCGATCCGGAAACGGTCCGGCAGCATTTCCGCTGGATGCGGAAATATGACATCGACGGCGTTTACCTTCAGCGTTTCGTCAAACGGACGAACAGCGGTTATTACGGTGCGCCGGAATTTGTGCTGAACAATGTCCGGCAGGCCGCCGCGCAGGAAGGCCGCGTCTGGGCAATCGAATACGATGTCAGCTCGCTGCAGGATGAGAAAAATCCGGTGGAGGTGATTACGAACGACTGGCGCTGGCTGGTTGATCAGGCCGGAATCCTGAACGATCCGCGCTATCTTCATCAGGATGGAAAGCCGGTGCTTTTTATCTGGGGTTTTTCGGTCCGCAGTTTTCCGGTGGAGCAGGCAGACGCCATTGTCGATTATTTCACCGGACAGAATCTTTACTTGATCGGCGGGGTGCCGGGCGGCTGGCAGAAAAAGACGGAATGGTTTGCGCATTACCGGCGCTACGACCAGATGCTCGGCTGGATGACGCGCAGCAGTGCCGATCTGGAAACCCAGCAGAAACTGCTGTCCGGCTGGGGCCGGGAAATCCTGCCGCATGTCTGGCCCGGTTTTTCCTGGTGCAATCTCAAGAAGCTGCCGCCGGGAACTTCCTATACGCCGCGGAACGGCGGAGAGTTTTACTGGGCGCGGCTGTACAACGCTATTCGCTGTCATCCCGACCACATTTTTCTCGGGATGTTTGACGAGTATGATGAAGGCACGGCCATCATGCCGATGTCGGACGATCATCCGCTGCCGCCTGCCGAATACGGCCAGTTCATAAACAATGAAGGGCGCGATCCATTCTGGTATCTCCGGCTGAGCGGAGCCGCGCGCGAAATCCTGAACGGCTTCCGTACGCTTTCATCCAATCTTCCGCCGGAAAGCGCGCTTTCCCAACCGGCCTTTGCTGGCGAAGACGCAACGGTCTATCTCGGCACTGAAGATAAAGAGCAGGGGCTGATTCATGTCCAGCCGGCCGACGGGAAAACAGCGGGCGCGGTCATTAGCGGCCATCCGTGCCGCACCAATCTTCCGTCCGGCACCGGTTTTTATTTCAACATGGACGACTGCTTCTGTTCCAACCGCACCAACGGTCAGCCCGCGACGGTGGAAATTGAATTCTACGACAGTACACCCGGAATGCAGTTTACTCTCGAATATGACGGCCTTGCCTCCGCATACACCCGTCATCCGAAAACCGTCGAAGCTCCCGGCAAAGGCGGTTGGAAAAATATTCGCTGGAATATTAAGGACGGACTTTTCGCCGGGCGCCAAAGTGGTAACGCTGATTTCCGTATCGTTCTGCATTCCGGCGAACAGGCCGCCATCCGCCGCGTCAGCGTTTTTCTGCCTGAAAGAAAGTAAAAGGAGCAAAGTATGAAAAGGTCAATAGTGTCCGGGTTACTGGTTCTTATCTGGCTGTCCGGTGTTTGGGTGTTTTCTGCTTCTGCACAGAACGGCGCGGAACCTCCTTACTATGGTATTTTCCGCGAAGTTCCGCCTGCCGATGTCACGCCCGAGGGCTGGCTGGCGGAATTTCTCGGCCGGCAGCGCGACGGCCTGGGACGCAATCATGCCGTTTGCGGCTTTCCGCTGAATACTGTGCTGTGGGACGGTCGTCCGCCGAAAGCCGGATGGGGCAATTATGCCGAAACCGCCTATCTGGTCGACGGACTGTACCGGCTCGGGATACTGCTGAAAGATAAGCCGTTCATTGAGCTGGGCGCGCGGAATGTGAAGTGGACGGTTGAACATCCGGACTCCACCGGCCAGCTGGGGCCGACGCCCGAATTCTTCAAACAGGAAAAGTACGACTGGTGCTACTCATTCATCTTTTTCACCCGCGCCATGATGGCGAATTATGAAATGACGGGCGATAAGGCGATTCTGGATGCAATGGGTCGTCATTATCTTGCGCTGAAACCGGATCACGGCACGTCCGGGCGCTGTGTGGACGATGTGGAAGGGATGTGCTGGCTCTACGGCAAAACCGGCGACATCCGGTATCTTCAGATTGCCGAACGGACCTGGTCGAACTGGACCCGGAAAGAACTGCCCCGCGTCATGTTCAGTCTGAAAAATCTGGCCGCTTCCGGCCTGCTGAAAGGACACGGTGTGTCGGTCTGTGAATACACCAAGCAGCCTGCACTGCTGTATCTCTATACCGGACGGAAGGATTATCTCGACGCCGGCATCGGCGGATTCAAATCCGTTGAGCGCGACCACGGGCTGGTGGACGGCGTCATTACTTCGGATGAAGGGTTGCACGGCAACGCGCCGGAAGGACTGCACGAAACCTGTGTCATCACCGATCTTTCGTGGAGCCTGGGTTATCTGCTGATGGCGGGCGGCGACGCGGTCTACGGCGATAAAATCGAGCGGATCATTTTTAATGCCGGATTCGGAGCGGTCGGCAAGGATTTTAAATCGCACCAGTATTTTTCATCGCCCAACCAGGTGCTGGCCACGCACACCAGTTCCCATTCCATGGACGAAAAACGGCAGGCCTACCGGCCGACGCATGAACCCGACTGCTGCACGGCAAATATTCACCGCATGATTCCGAACTTTGCGCTGCGCCAGTGGCTGACCGACGGCAAGGGCGGCATCGCGGCGGCAATGTATGCGCCGAGTACGCTCAGAACGAAAGCGGGCGCTGAAAGAACTGAAGTCACCATCGCGCAGAAAACCGGCTATCCGTTTTCCGGCACTGTCGAACTGAAGATTTCGGCGGATAAAGCGGTACAGTTTCCTCTGTATCTCCGCATTCCCGGCTGGGCCGAAGGTGCGGCGGTTTCGGTGAACGGGAAGCCGGTCGCTGAAAAACCGGTTCCCGGAAATTTCCTGAAGCTGGAGCGCAAATTCAAATCCGGCGATCTGGTTAAGCTGGAGTTTCCAATGCGGGTGCGGCAGGAAACGCCCGCGACCAACGGGATCAGTCTGCTGCGCGGTCCGCTGGTTTATTCGCTGAAGATTCCGGAAAACCGCAGCAAGGTGACGGATTCCCGCGCAAAAAATCCCGACTTCCCGGCGTGGGATATCAAACCGGCCGGCCCGTGGAATTATGCGCTGACCGATCTGGCCCGGGTGGAGGTTGCCACAAAACCGGTGACGGACTTTCCGTGGACGCCCGACTCGGCGCCGGTGATCTTAACGGTTCCGGCCCGCCGTGTGCAGGGCTGGGACGTAACGCCGGACGGGAAAAATCCGCCGCTGCCTGCGGCTCCGCTGACCCTGTCAGAAGAAACAGAACAGGTTCAGCTGATCCCGCTGGGGGCGACGTATATCCGTCTTTCTGTCTTTCCGTCCGCCGGGAAGTGAATAGAAATTTCCAGACAGTAAAATTTTTCTTTTTTCCTGCCGGAGAGTTTTTATTCTCTCCGGCTGAATTTTTAACAGGAGGAGTTTCCGATGTCCGAAAAAACCATGGAGTTTAAAACCGAGCTGTCGCAGCTGCTGCACCTGATCACGCATTCGCTTTATTCCCACCGCGAGGTGTTTCTGCGCGAGCTGATCAGCAACGCCTGCGACGCGATTGATAAGATTCGTTTTGAAGCGCTGACGAAGACCGAGCTACTGGAAGGCGGCAGTGACAGCGACTGGAAGATCATGCTGGCCGCGGATAAAGAGGCGAAGACGCTGACGGTTTCCGATAACGGCATTGGCATGGACGAGGAAGCGGTCGTCCGCAATCTCGGTACGATCGCCCATTCCGGAACGAAAGCATTTCTGGCGCGCCTGAAAGAATCGGGCGCAAAAGACAATCCGGAGCTGATCGGCCAGTTCGGCGTCGGCTTTTATTCGTCGTTTATGGTGGCGGATAAAGTGACGGTTGAGTCGCGCACGCACGGCGCTCCGGCGGTCCGCTGGGTTTCGGAAGGAACCGGGTCGTTCACCGTTTCCGAAGGAACACGCGAAACACGCGGTACATCAGTGACGCTGCACCTGAAAGGCGACGCAGCGGAATATCTGGAAGAATACCGGCTTCGCTCGCTGGTGAAAAAGTTCTCCGATTTCGTCGAGCATCCGGTGGTGATGGGTGAAGAAACGCTGAACACCCGCAAGGCGATCTGGCTGCGCAGCAAGAGCGATATCACTACTGAAGAGTACAGCGAGTTCTATAAGCATATCTCGCACGACTTCAATGACCCGGCGGAAGTGATCCACTACAACGCCGAAGGCGCGATTGAGTTCAAGGCGCTGCTCTTTATCCCGGAAAAGAAACCGTTCGATATGATGATGAGCAATGAGCCGAAAGCGCATCTGAATCTTTATGTTCAGCGCGTGTTCATCAGCAACGAGTTTGAAAACCTGCTGCCGGCCTACCTGCGTTTCATCAAAGGTGTCGTCGATGCCGCCGATCTTCCGCTGAACGTTTCGCGCGAAATCCTGCAGGAGAATCCGCAGCTCGATAAGATCCGCAGGAATCTGACCGGACGGATTCTGAAAACGCTCGGCGATATGAAGCTTCAGAATTACGACAAGTATCTGAAGTTCTACTCGGAATTCGGTCCGATGCTGAAGGAAGGATTGCAGACCGATTTTGAAAACCGCGAGAAGATCGCCGATCTGTTGCTGTTTGAATCGACCGCCACGGAGGCGGGCAAAGTCCGCTCGCTGGCCGACTATGTTGAGAGCATGAAAGAAGGGCAGAACGAAATCATCTATCTTGCCGCCGAACACCGGGCGGTTGCCGAGAAGTCGCCGTTTCTGGAAGGCTTTAAAGCGGACGGCCGGGAAGTGCTGTTTATGCTCGACCCGATCGACGAATTTGTGATGCCGCAGCTTGGTGAATACAAAGGTAAAAAGTTTAAAGCCGCCAACAAAGGCGAGCTCGGTGACAGCGATAAGTTGAAGGATGAAAAGAAAAAGTTCGAAGGCTTCCTCGGCTTTGTCAAAGAAAAGCTCAAAGGCGTCAGCGAAGTGCGTCTGTCCACCCGCCTGAAAGAAAGTCCGGCCTGTCTGGTCGGCGATGAATACAGCATGAGCCCGCACGTTGAAGCGATGCTTCGCCGGATGGGACAGCCGGTTCCGGAAATGGAGCGCGTGCTGGAGCTTAATCCGTCGCATCCGGTCGTTACGGCAGTGCAGTCCATGTACGAGGCGGACAAAGAAAATCCGAAGCTGAGCGAAAGCGTCGAACTGCTGCGCGATCTGGCGCACGTCGCCGAAGGCTCGAAAGTGGATGATCCGGCGGCTTTTGCCGCCCGTATTGCCGGCCTGATGGCCCGCGATCTGAATGCGGCATAAGCGGATTTCTATTTTCCGGGAATCCGTTACGATGCGGTGCGTATGAAGAGATTCTGCATAGCCGCTGCCGGTCTAGTATTGCTGTTTCTGCTGGCGCTTTTCGGCGCGGTGGCCGTGGTGGCGACAAATGTGCAGGCGATGGAGTTTGCTGTCCGGCAGATTCTACAGCGCACTGCTCCGGAAATTCAGGAATTCAGTCTGGGCTCGCTGGATTATTCGTTTCCCGCGAGCTGGGTGATCGGCCGGGTAAACGCCACGGTTCTGATGGACGGCCGACCGGCGCGGATTTTTGCCGACCGGCTGGAAATTGATAATGCGTTCCATCTGTTGACCACCGGGAAAACCGCGCAGATCAGTCTGCGCGGAATGGAAGCGGCGGTTGATCAGCTTAAAGTGCGCGGCGGTTTCTGCGCGGTCGATGTGCACCGTACAAAGAACGGTTTGACCTATGCCGGAGCCGCAGAGCTGGCGCGGGTTCAGCAGCAACAGCTTTGTGTGACGGAGATCAAAGCGGATTTTTTCGGCGATGAGCGTACGGCGGTTCTGACCAATTTAACGGCGGCTGTCTATGGCGGTACCTTGTCCGGCCATGTGCAGTCGGTTTTCGGGCCGCCGGTTGTTTATGATGCGACCCTTGCCTTGCAGTCGGTCGATTGCAATGAACTCGAACAGGCGCTGGGCGGCGTATTCCGTGAACTGGGCGGACGGCTTTCCGGCCGGCTGCATATTGCCGGAACCGGCGAGCTGGTTGATGAGTTTGATACGAGCTGGAATATGCCGTCGGGCGGGGCGGTCAGCGCGGCGCTGCTGTCGTCGGTTACGCAGTATATCCCCGATTCAGCGCAGAAAAAGAGAATCGATTTTTTAATCCGTTCCGGCGGGAAGCTTGCGGTAGAGTCTTTCCTGTTCACCTTGAAGAACGATTCGCCGGAACGCCTGAGCGGAGTGATCGGTATTAAAAGCCGCGAAGCGAATCTGGAGCTGAATGTGACGCACGAAATCCGGGTGGATACCCGGATCGACTCGCTGTTGCAGGCCTGGCAGGCGGTTTTTAAGTAAGGAGGCGGCGGAGTGAAGAAAAAGCTGATGAGTCTGATTTTTCCGGCGGCGGCGCTGATGTGCTGCGCCGGCTGTACCGTGAAGGCGGTGGGTGATCCCAACCGGCCGATCACCATTAACGCGCATGTGACCATCGATATCAAAGGACTGGAGAAAACGGCGTCCGGTATCGAGGATTATGTCAGCGGCGGAAAATAGAAACGGAGGAGTTGATGAAAAAACTATTCATGATTTGTGTTCTGGTCTGCGCTGCAGCAGCGGCTGCTCCGGCTCAGGCGAAGTATGACATCAAGCAGATGACTCCCGCGGTTAAAGCGGCGCTTGATGGACGGAAAGGCCGTTTTGCCGAACTCAAAGAGCTGAAATCCAAAGGACTGATCGGCGAAACCAATCGCGGTTATGTTCAGGCGCTGGGAGGCGGTAAGCAGGCCGAAGCGGCAGTTGCAGCGGAAAACAAAGACCGCAGAGCGGTCTATGAAGCCATTGTGCAGCAGAATAATCTCGGCTCCGGCGCACTGGCGACAGTTGAGGCGGTTTTTGCCGGTGTGCAGCGCGATAAAGCGGAACCGGGGGAAAAGGTGCAGGACGTTTCCGGACGCTGGAATTAGTGCATCCCGCACAGAACGTACAGATATGACCCCGGAGGCTGAGGCTCCGGGGTTTTTCTGTTTCAGCCTTTATTCAGCTGATCGACCGCGATTTTAACGACCACTTTTTTGATCCGCTCCGGTCTGCTGCTGCTCATCAGGCAGGGCAGGTGGGCATCTTCCGGAAAATAAACAGCAAAGTCCCCGGAACGCAGGTTGAAACGGGTGCGGAAGCTTTCCGGTATTTTGTAGAATTCAGCATCTCTCTCAGGATTGTACGGCTCGCTGACGGTCAGTTCGGTTTTCGGGAAAATCTCATGAGATTCGGTGCCGCTGATCATCAGCTGGATGTCCACGTATTTACGGTGAGTTTCCAGTTTGGCGGCATCACGTGCTTTGGTTTCGTAGCTGTCCACGATAACGAACAGGTTGTCGCCGTCCAGAAAGGTTTTGCCGCATTCCGTTTCCGGTGTGACAGTTTTCACGAAGTCAAAAGCGGCTTTCCATGCGTTGCCGAAGGGGTAGAGAGCACAGTTTTCAATACGGTCTATAATCATGAGGATCCTTATTTGCGGGAGAAGCCTTCCGGTTATTCGCGCGCAGTGTAGCGGAGTTTACTTGGGGGTTGAACAGGAAATATTTGTTCTTTTTTAAAATAAACGGGTAGAGTCCCGCGTTATCAAAAAATCGCGGTCGGTTTATGCCTGCGGTTTTTCCGCAGGTTTTGTTTGTTTTGCCAGGAATCGTTTAAAACAGGTGGGGTGAATTATGCATCGATGCCGGGTTCTGATTCTTTCAACGGTTTTTCTTTTCCTTTATTCATTTGCCCAGGAGACTCTGGTTGAAGATTCCGGTGCAGCGTCCGCTCCGGCTGTGCCGTCGGAAAATTCAGGTCGCGGCACCTTCCGGGAAAAGATGGCTCAACGAATGGCTGTCGAAGCGCGCGATCAGGCGGTGACAACTCAGCGTCCGGCCGAGGGAGTACAGCTTGAAACCGCCCGGCAGGCGGCTCCGGGAGCATCTGAAGTAGCGGTAAACTGGGAAAACGTTACCCTGAAGGACTGTATTGAAGTCCTCTGCCGTGACCTCGGAATGGAATTCGTCGTTTCCCCGTCGGTAAACGTTTCTCAGGAAGTCAGTGTGCGTGCCGGCGATGTAACCCGCTGGGAAGCGAAGGACAAGCAGGAGCTTTTCGATGCGATCCTTGAAACCGCCGGCGTACAGCGGGTACAGCGCGGCCGCGTCTGGGTCTTCTCGCCGTCCGATATCCGTCCGGTAATTGAAGCCTTTCAGGATAAGAAATACGGTGACGGCAAGCCGGTGATCGGAGTGATCAAGCTGAAGAGCATCGATGCTTCGCAGGCCGAGCAGTTTTTGAACACCGTTGGCGGAAAACCGGCGCGCGTTTTTGCGATGAAGGGCTCCCGGATGGTTCTCGTGCTGGGAACGCAGCAGTTCCTGACGCAGATGGAAGAACTGGTAAAACTCATTGATTTTCCGGCGGGAGTTTTAAATCCCTACACGCTCGAATATGCCTCCTCCGATGATATGGCGAAAGAGCTGGCCGCGATTTTCTACGGGCGGACCGGCGGGAACGGAGAGGCTCTGCGGTTTATTTCGGTCGCACGTCTGAATGTAGTGGTTGCCCACAATGTTCCTGAAGGAATGATTGATGAAGTAACGAAATGGGTCAAGATGCTGGATCGTGCGGATGACGAGAATGAACGGGTTACCCGCGTTTACCGGTTGCAGGTGATTCAGGCGGACACCATAGTTAAAACCCTCGATTCGCTGTATTCCACGCTCTATAAGCAGACGCAATCGGCCAAGAAACCGCAGTCACTGACAGCAACCGCCGGAGCAAAGAAAGCGGCGAATTCCGGAAACGCTGCCGCCGCAAAACCGAATACCGGTTCCGTCGCCGCTTCCGCACCCAAAGCGGATTCAACGCCCGCCAAGTCCTCTAATTCTGATGCCTCGCCGGATATGGATGAGGAAGCGGTCATCCTGTCAGACAAAGAAACCAATACACTGATCGTCAACGCAACGCCGGATCAGCACCGCGATATCGAACGGACCATTAAAGAGCTGGATCGTCCGCGCCGTCAGGTGCTAATTGAAACCGTGCTGGTTGAAGTGACACTGGACGAAGGGTTTAATCTGGGAGTTGAATGGGCGGTTTCAAAGGGAATTTCGGTTGCAGGAGACGTATCACAGTCCTTCAATAGAAATAATACCCCCGAAAACAATGATGGGTTTTCTTATCTGCTCAAATCCAGTTCCGACAAACTGGCCTTTATTCAGGCTGCCGAAAATAATGACCGCCTGCAGGTGCTTTCATCGCCGACTGTGCTTACCCGCGACGGAATGCTCGCGACGGAATGCTCGCGACGGTTTCTTTCGGACAGGAAGTGCCGATCCAGGAGAAAAGCACCTCCGGCAACAGCAGTACCCGCGACAACTATTCGTACACCTACCACGATGCCAAAATCACCCTGACGGTGACGCCGGTTATCGACGACAACAAGATGGTCACCCTGAACCTTACTCAGGTTCTCCGGCAGCTTCCGACGGACTACCAGTTATCCGCTGACAGCAAGGACAATGTTCTGCCTCCGATTTTCACAACGCGGGAAATCAGCTCCAACCTGCAGGTGGAAAACGGGCAGACGCTGGTACTCGGCGGTTTAATTAAGCGCGACGACCAGAAAGTAAAACGCGGGATTCCATGGCTCAGCCGCATTCCGGTTATCGGCTGGCTGTTCGGCTGGGAGTCAACGGTTAAGAAAGGCTCCGAAATTCTGATGATCCTGACGCCGCGTGTGGTCGATACGCGCGAAGAAACCGATCTGCTGACCAGCGATTTCCGTTCTAAGATTCTCGGGGCGATGTCGGCGAAGGATGTTCGCAAGCTCTACAACCTTGAAGAGACCGAAAAGCCGGTGGAACCCGCCGCAACGGCGGTGGAAGGAAAGTGATATGGCGTACCGGCAGCTGGGCGATATTCTGGTAGCGCAGGGAGCCGTCAGTCGCGATGACATTCAGGCATCGTTGCGTACGCAGCAGGCGGACGGCGGTAAAACGCGGGTCGGCGAACTGCTGGTTGACGCAGGAAAGATAACTCCGGCGGCGCTGGCGGCGGCGCTGGCGGCACAATTCGATTTACCTCTCTGTGCCAGCGAAAATCCGGCCGATCATCTGCTGATCGACGAAAGTCTTCCGTTTGCGTTCCTCATTGAACACCGGATTCTGCTGTTGACCGGCGAAAACGGGAAAGCCGGATCCATCATTACCGACGACCCGTCTGACTGGTCCGCGTTCGAAGCGATCCGGCTGCAGGCCGGAAAAGAACTGCCGCTGTCGGTGGTTTCAACGGAACAGATGGACGAAGCGCTGGAGAAAGTCCGCGGCTTTGCCGAAAACAATCTCAACACGCTGATGAAAGATGCGGAGATTGTTGAAGCGGGTGACTGGAGCGACGAGGAAGAACACCTACGCGATCTGGCGCTGGAAGTTCCGATCGTCCGCATGGTGAATCTGATCATCGCGCAGGCCGTCACGCGGCGTGCTTCCGACATTCATGTCGAAATCGGCGAGCACCGCCTGCGCATCCGCTACCGCGTGGACGGCGTTTTGTATGAAGCCGAGCAGATTGATAAAAAACATCATGCGGCCGTGGTTTCCCGCCTCAAACTGCTGGCCCGTCTGGACATCGCGGAACATCGCGTGCCGCAGGACGGCCGCATTAAAATGCAGATTCAGGGACACGATATCGACATGCGCGTGGCAACCACGCCGACGATTTACGGTGAGAACGTTGTCATCCGTCTGCTGAACCAGCAGCAGGTTGAGCTTTCTTTCGGCAGCCTCGGAATGCCGCTGCGCGAGCAGCAGGGCTTTAAGCAGATGATCGAGAATCCGCAGGGATTTATTCTCGTTACCGGCCCGACCGGCAGCGGCAAAACCACTACGCTGCATACGGCGCTGACACACCTGAACAGTGAGAAGGTTAAAATCATCACCATTGAAGATCCGGTCGAAATCCGCCTTCCGTCGATCAACCAGATCCAGATGAATGCGAAGATCGGAATGACCTTTGCCAACGGCTTGCGCTCCATTGTCCGGCAGGACCCCGACATCATCATGGTTGGTGAAATCCGCGACAGTGAAACCGCCGATGTGGCGATTCAGGCTTCGCTGACCGGTCACATGGTGCTGAGCACACTGCACACCAACGATGCGGCGGGCAGCGTTGCGCGACTGTCAGAAATGGGCGTTGAAAACTATCTGATCTCTTCGGCACTGAGCGGTGTGCTGGCTCAGCGTCTCTGCCGCCGGATTTGTACACACTGTTCGGAACCGTACACAGTTTCCGGAACTCATCTGGTCGATTTTCCCGAAGCGACAGAGGCGTCGTACACGCTGCATCGCGGCAAGGGCTGCGAACACTGCGACGGTACCGGTTTCCGCGGGCGGATGGGGCTTTATGAGCTGCTGGTTGTGGACGACGAAATGCGCTCTCTCATTCAGCGCACGGCCGAAGCCGGACCGATCCGCCAATTGGCCCGCTCCAAAGGAATGCGGCTTCTGCGCGAGTCGGGCTGGGATGCCATCATGTCCGGCGACAGCACGGTTGAAGAGGTTCGGCGCGTAACCCGGTGGGGTTGATTTATGATCCGTTTTTCATACAGAGCGGTTACGGCCGATGGAACTCCGCGTAACGGTTCGCTGGAGGCTTCCGGCAAAGCGCAGGCGGTTCAGTCGCTTCAGCAAAGCGGACTGGTGATTTTGAGTCTGACCGCCGCCGGCGAACAAGGCGCTTCCGGCACGGCTTCCCGCTCGCTGACCGGCCGGATCAGTCCGGCGCAGCTGGTAGACTTTGCCATCGAGACGTCGGCGCTGCTCGACGCAAAGGTTCCTCTTGAACAGGTGCTGAAAACGCAGGCCGATCTTTGTACACACAAACGGTTCAAAGAGATTCTCACCTCGGTCTGGCAGGATGTGAACGGCGGTGCTTCGTTTGCCGATGCGCTGGCGCGGCATCCGAAAATCTTCGAACGTTTTTTTGTTAACATGGTGCGCGGCGGTGAAGCGTCCGGCGCGCTGGAACTGATTATGCGCCGTGTCGCGGCGCTGCTGGAACGGCGCATGCAGCTGCGCAGTAAAGTAACCGGCGCGCTGATCTATCCTTCGCTGCTCGTTGTCATGGGCGTCATCGTCGTCAGCGTGATGATGATTTTCGTGGTTCCGAAAATGACCGCGCTGTTCGGCGATACCGGCCGGCTGCTGCCGACCTCCACGCGGGCGGTGATTGCGATGAGTAATTTCACCCGCTCCAGCTGGTGGCTTTTCCCGCTGGTATGCGCCGCGCTGGTTTATGTCTATAAAGCGAAAACCCGGACGGAAGAAGGGCAGGCCGCTTTCGGCCGCGCCATTCTGAAAATCCCGCTGCTTGGAAACCTGATTGCCCAGGCCGAAACCAGCCGCTTCTGCCGTATGATGAGTTCACTGCTGGACGGACAGGTTCCGATTCTTTCCGCGCTGTCGATTACCGGCGGGACGCTGAACAACGCCGCGCTGCGTCAGCTGATGAAAGAAGTTTACTCCCGCGTTCAGGGCGGACAGCCGATGGGGCCGCTTCTTCAGGCAAGTCCTGAATTCCCGGAGCTGGCTTCGCGCATGATCACCATGGGCGAAGAATCCGGCGAGCTGCAGAATATGCTGAACAAAGTGGCGGACCGCTACGAAGAAAAAGTCGCCTCGACGACCGAACGGCTGGTCGGCGTGATTGAGCCGGTATTCATCATTTTAATGGGATTGGTCGTCGGGTTCATTGTAGTCAGCATGATGCAGGGCATTATGGCGATGAGTACGTCGGCGGGGTGAGGATAAGGAGGGTATTATGGGAAAACGGAAACAGTCCAGAGCCGGCTTTACACTGGTTGAACTGCTGGTGGTGCTGGTGATTCTGATGGTGATCGGAACAATTGCGGTACAGAACTTCAGCGGTGAAGAAGATAAAGCCAAAGTCAAAGCAACCAAAGCCTCCTTTACGTCGCTCGAAAACGCGCTGGAGCGCTTCAAGCTGGATGTCGGCCGCTACCCGACCGACGAAGAAGGTTTGGCCGCGCTGTACACGGCTCCTGAAGGTCTGGAAGGCTGGGCCGGAAAATACCTGACCAAGAGCCGTTCGCTGAAAGACGCCTGGGATCACGATTATGTTTATGTGATTCCCGGTCCGGACGGCGAACCCTATGAAATCATTTCGCTGGGCGCGGACGGCACGGAAGGCGGCGAAAAATATAATGCCGATCTTTCCAGTCTGGAAGAAAAGTAAAGGAGCGCGGAACAGCGATGCGCCGGAACCGGAACAGCGGCTTCACAATGATCGAATTGCTGGTCGTGCTGGCCATTATTCTGGTTATGACCGGCGTGGCCGTCGCTACGCTTTCCGGCGCCGGTACGCCGAAGCAGCAGCTCCGCCGGGAGGCCCGCAGTTTAACTGGGCTGTTTAAAGAAGCCCGGCAGACCGCTATGGAGCGCAAACTGAAAGTGGATGTTTATGCCAATCCGTCCGCCCGCACGGTTTGCGCCGTCGAATCCGGCTATGCGCGGAAACTGCTGGCCGACAACACGGAGTTCTTTTCAGACAGCGCGAATCTGACGGAACTGATTCCGGAAACAAACCGGTTTTTCCGTGTAACAACATTTCCGGAAGAGATCGGAATTGAAGCTTTTACTTTGAATGACATTGAGCCGGAAGCCGCTGACGAAAAACCTCTGTTTGAGACGGCGCCGAAAGAAGCCACCCCGGTGGATTCATCGGAAATCAGCCGGCCGGTTTTCAGCTTTACGCATCTGGGCGGCGCCTCCGGCGGCGGCGTCAGCGTGGTGCGCGGCGACGTGCGGATTGATATAGCCTGCGATCTGCTTACCGGACTGTCGGAGATTGTCCGGCGGAGGGCGGCGCAGTGAAACGCCTGAAAAAAACCAATGCCGGATTTTCGCTGCTGGAAGTTCTGGTGGCGCTGGCGATTTTCGGAATCGCGGCCGGCGGTGTGCTGGTGGCGCTGGGACATCATCTGAAAAACGTATCGTTTATGCAGGATCATGCGCGCGCGGTGCGGATCGCATCCCGCGAGATGAATACCCTGCGGCAAATGAAGACGTTTGAAGAGGGTGAAACAGACGGAGCTGAAGATCGCTTTACCTGGACAAAACTGGTTGCCACCGAAGGCCTCGACGAGTGGCCGGGGCTGGCGGAAGCGACCGGCACTCCAGCACTGCTGTCGGTAACGGTGCAGTGGAGCGACAGCGAGGGTGGAGCGCCTCTCGGCAAAGTGCATCTGGATGGATTTGAAGTTTTCGGAGCGGCGAAGTGATACGGCGTTATCCAACAGATTCCGGACGTCCGGCGCGCAGCGGCTTTACGCTGATCGAGCTGCTGGTCGCGCTAGCCCTGCTGGGAATTCTCGGTGCTTCGCTGGCCGGTGTACTGCGCAATTCCATGGATTCAGTTGATCAGGCGCAGGCCTCGGTGAATCACCTGACCCGTTTGCGTTCCCTCGATCTGGTTCTGGGCGGCGCGCTGCGCGATGCGGTGACGCTGAAGCTTTCCAGCGCAGAGCAGAAGATGCTGGATGAGCAGAGTTCTTTCGATAAAACGGCGGGCACGATCCGGTTTCACGGCGAGGAGCTGCTGCTCGGCTTCTGCCTTCAACGTCCGTTTCTTTCCGCTGAACGCGACGGTTATACGCACTGGATTTCGCTGGAGATCCGGCAGGATGAAAAGACGGAGCGCAGTTCGCTCTGGCTCCGCGATATTTCGTTTATTCCCGGCATTGATAATCCGGTCGGAGAAGACTGGGGCGGACTGGACGGCGAGGTGGACGCCCGCCTGCCGGCGCAGGAAGTCTGTTTGATCCGCGACGCGTCGGTGCTGGCTTTCCATTACTGGACGCTTCCGGAAGACGAGACCAGCGAGTCTGAAGAGATGGAGCCGGAGGATATTGCCGGGGACT
>JBGAJP010000071.1:0-9215 GCA_044224855.1 Pontiellaceae bacterium | reverse complement strand
ATTCCGGCCGCGGCCGCAGCCTTGGGAAGCAGGCTGTGCGAGGTAAACCCGGGAATCGTGTTGAGTTCGAGCACGAACTGCTCGCCTTCCGGCGTCATACGGAAGTCAACACGGCCGAATCCGCGCGCGCCAAGCGCTTTGAAGGTTTTCAGTGTCGTTTCCTGCATCTGCGCCGCAGTTCCGGCGTCGAGTTCAGCAGGAATGACGTAGCGCGTGGTATCCACTTTGTATTTGGCGGTGTAGTCATACCAGCCCGCCGCCGTCACGATTTCGACAATCGGCAGCACTTCGTCATCCACGATACCGACGGTAAATTCGCGGCCCGGAATAAACTGCTGTACAAGAATTTCGTCGTCATACTTCAGAGCATCCGCCATCGCCGGAGCCCATTCCGACTCATTAAAAACCAGCGAACAGCCGACGCTTGAGCCCTGCCGCGGAGGCTTAACAGCCACCGGCAGTGAAAGCGTACGCTTATCGCCGCGCCGCAGTGTTTCGCTTTCCGGCACCGGCACGCCCGCTTCGCGCAGGCAGATTTCCGTGAGCAGCTTGTCGAATGAGCGGCGGCTGGCAGCTTCATCTGCACCGACATACGGAAGTCCGAGCTTCGTCAGCCGCGCCTGCACGCCGCCGTCTTCACCGAACGTACCGTGAAGCGCGATGAAAACCGCGTCGATTCCTGACGGAACTGTGAAGTCCGGCGAGGTGATATCAATTTCAGTGACGGTGTATCCGGCTTTGCGCAGGCCTTTGGCAATCGACGCGCCGGATTCGAGCGATACTTCGCGCTCTGCAGAAAAGCCGCCCTTGAGGACGGCTACATTTTTAAAAGGTTTTTGCATGGTGTGCATCCTAGTGAACTGAGAAATCGCATACAATCGGCAAGTGATCAGAAAAATGAACATCCGGCATCCAGCATCGTTCCACGCTGATACCGGGACTGTGCAGAATGAAATCGAGGTGGCGTTTCGGTTTCCAGCTCGGAAAAGTCGGCGAATTGACCGCGTGCGCATTCTTCAGTCCGGTCGCCGCCTGAAACAAACGGATCTCCTGCTCACCCCAAAGTGCGTTGAAATCGCCGGCGACAATATACGGCTTTTTGACGGTCTGAAGCAGATCGTAAAGATCGCCAAGCTGGCGGTGGCGTAGACGCGAACTGAGAGCCAGATGAATCAGGAAAAAAGTAACGTTTTCCATCTCCAGCTCAATCACCAGCCGTTTCACGCCGCGGTCGAAATAATGGAAAGTCTCTTTATGATCACTGTCGCGCGCCACAAATGCATTGCCCTGCTGATTGAGGATCGGGAAATGCCGCGTCAGAGAATTTTCACCGTACTTCGAGCGGTAAACGTGATGATGCCCGATCCGGTCCGCAATCATTTCCGCCTGATTGTTTTTTCTGGAGCGGTACGAGCCGGCATCCACTTCAACCAGCCCGGCCACGTCAGGATTCAGGTCGTGAAGAAACTGCGCAATCCGTTCCAGGTTTTTACCGGTGCGGCGCAGATAGCCGTTCACCGGTGAATGGATTTTCCCGCCGCCCGTTCCGTACCGGATGTTATAAAGTACAAATCTCATCGTCTTGCCCGTTCCGCCAGCTGTTCAATATCGCCTGCGCCGATAATCAGCAGTACATCGCCTGCACGCAGTTCACGATGAATATCCCGCCATGCGTCTTCCAATGACAGAACATTTTTCACATCCGGTTTTCCGGACTGCGAAAAGTTCCCGAACAGATCATCCGTTGTTCCGCCGGCCAGCGGCTTTTCCGACGCCGCATAAACCGGCAGCAGCCACAGCTTTTCCAGTCCGTGAAAAGCAGGCGGGAAGTCAGCCATCAGCGCTTTGGTGCGCGTGTAACGGTGCGGCTGAAAAACGCCAAGGAGCCGTTCCGGCTTCAGGGTTTCCAGCGTTGTCTGCACCAGCGTACGGATTTCCGTCGGATGGTGCGCATAATCGGAAATGATGGTGTACTCGCCTTCAAAAATCCGCTCGAAGCGCCGCCGCACGGGCTTAATTTTCCCTAAGGCCTGTAAAATTTCAGTTTCGTTTTTCCATTGTCGTGCGACTTCCAGCGCGGCACAGGCATTCAGCTGGTTGTGCCGTCCGGGAAGTGAAACCTTCAGCGGTGCGAACCGGTACGGAACCGCTTTTGAATTGCCGGCACAAAGCCGGGCCGCAGCCGGATCTTCGGCACAGTAAACAATTTTCTGCCTGGTATTGGCGATGAATGTTCTGAAGCATGCCTCGAACGCTTCGACGCTGGCGTGGTGTTCCATGTGGTCGTATTCGATATTGGTGATGACGGCGATGTCCGGATGATAGTTGGCGACGGTTCCGTCGCTTTCGTCCGCTTCAACCACCATGATTTCGCCGTCTTTGGCGACGCCGTCAAAGCCGGGCACTTCGCCGCCGATGCAGTAGCCGCAACCGAGAATCTGCGCGATCATCGACGTCGTCGTGGTTTTACCGTGGGTCCCGCTGACGGCAATTGTGACCCGGTCGCGCAACAGCGCCGGAAGAACTTCGCCCCGCCGACTGACCGTAACGGTCGCATTCGCCACCTCAGGATGATCGTCCGGAACAGCGGTCGTGCGAATGACCCACTCCGTATTCTTCAGATGAGACGGATCATGCCCGATTAAAACGGGAATGCCCTTTTCGCGCAGCCAGGCGGTTTGGCGGCTTTCCTGTTCGTCGCAGCCGGTAACGCAATGTCCGCGTTCTTTAAGCAGCAGTGCGAGGCCTGCCATTCCGATTCCGCCGATACCGAGCATGTGAATACGGCGGTGCTCTGAAAGCATGCTATCTACTTGCGGGCACATTCTTCCACCACCCCGGCAAGGATTGCGGCCGCATTCAGAGGAACTGTACGCGCGGCGGAACGCGCGCTCATTTTTTCAAGCCGGGAAGAATCGCTGATCTGCGCGGCCAAATAATCCTTGAGCCACTCGACGGTCATGGCATCCTGCTGAATCACATCGGCGGCACCGAATTTTTCGAGCGCGCGGGCGTTGGCGGTCTGATGGTCGCTGGCGGCATGCGGATACGGAACCAGCAGCGCAGGTAATGCGAAAACGCCAAGCTCCGCACAGGTGGAGGCTCCGGAACGGCAGATGGCCAGCGAGGCCTTTTCGTACAGCTCTGTCATATTATGCGTAAAAGCGTGGACTTCGGCGTTTACTCCGGCGGAACGGTAGCGTTCGGCCACAGTCTTTTCATCCGCCGGACCGGTCAAATGTGTAACGCTTACCGCAGGATTCCTGAGCGCACAAACCGCCTCGGAAACCATCTCATTAATCGCGTGAGCGCCCAGCGATCCGCCCATGACAAGCAGATTAAATCCGCTCTTCGGTATTCGGTTTTCCGGCCGATGAATTTCCGAGCGCAACGGCATACCGGCGGAAACCGCGTTCATGCCTTTGAGATGATAACGGGTTTCTTCGAAACAGATGGCTATGGCGCGCGCTTTTGGAGCGAGCAGCCGGACTGCCCGGCCCGGCACTGCATTGGCTTCGTGCAGAATGTACGGAATACCATGCAGACGTGCGGCTAAACACGGGCCGATGGATGCATAACTGCCCATGGCGAGCACAACATCCGGCTGGTGGCGAAGCATAATAAACCAGCAGCGGAGCACCGCACCCGCGATCCGTATCGCAGTCAGCACAGAACGGAATGCGCCAAACTGGAATCCTTCCGACGGAATGGTGACAATCCGCCCTTCCCAACCCTGTACGGCGGTGTTTTCTCCGCCTTTTCCGGCGAGCCAGAGGGTGACATGGTGTCCGCGGTCTCTCAGGACACGGGCGGTGGCGAGACCGGGAAAAATGTGGCCGCCGGTGCCGCCGCAGGCGATGGCGATATGCAGTTTCTCACTCATTTGAAAAATCCGTATTTTTTAAGTTCTCCGGGAAGATACAGTGAACCGGTAAAGCAGACCAGCCGCTTTTTGCCGGCATTGAGCCAATCAATAACGGGTTGCGGCGTTCCGACCGGCGTAATCTCTAGCCCGACCCGTTTACCGATCTCCGCAATTTCCTCCGCTTTCATCGCGCGGTCGCCGGGCAGCGTGAATGCCCAGGCTTTTCCGACGGCGGGTTTAAGCGTTTTGAGGATTCCCTCAACATCCTTGTCCTTCATAAAGCTGAAGAAAAAGCCGCTTCCGAATCCCGGAAAGGTTTCGCCCAGCGTTTCAAAAAGCGCGCGGGCACCGCAGACGTTGTGTGCGCCGTCGTAAAGTACCGGCGGTTTTTGCTGAATCAGCTGAAAGCGTCCCGGCCATTTGACGGCTTCGAGCCCCCGCTTCATCTGAAGACGAATATTCTCAGCCTCGGCAAGATCTTCGAGCGCAGCGACGGCTATGCCGCAGTTTTCGAGCTGGAAGCTGCCCGCGAGCGGCAGACGAATGTTCGGATATTCGTGTCCGCTGGCTTCAATATTAATAAGCTGGTCGTCGCGCCGTTTTTCCAACAGCTGGAAAAATACTGCGTCGTCGCTTCCAAGGATCGGCGCTTTTTTCTCCAGCGCTTCTTTATAGATGACGGCTTCGGCTTCAACCGGCATCGGGCCGCAAATGACCGGTACGCCGGGCTTGATGATACCGGCCTTTTCCCAGGCAATCTTTTCAATCTCCGTGCCGAGATATTCAGCATGGTCGAAGTCGATACGAGTGATGACGGAAAGAAGCGGCTGAATAACATTGCTAGCGTCCCAGCGCCCGCCCATGCCGGTTTCGATGACGGCGTAATCCACCTTTTCGCGTTTGAAATATTCAAAGGTCATCGCCGTGGCGATTTCGAAAAATGTCGCCGGACGCGTGTCGAGGCTTTGCGCGGCGGCTTCGACATCAGCAATAAGCTGTTCTAGAACCGGGTCGGAAATTTCGCGCCCGTTGACGCGGAAGCGTTCGTTGAAGCGGAAAAGGTGCGGCGAGGTGTAAAGGCCGGTTTTAAAACCGGAAACGCGCAGAACCGATTCGATCATGGCGCAAACGGAACCTTTGCCATTGGTTCCGGCGACATGAACACATTTAAGGCTCCGGTGCGGGTTGCCGAGTTTTTCAAGCAGAGCGGCGGTAACTTCAAGACCGGGCTTGATGCCGTGCGCTGTGCGGGCAAACAGGGATTGAACCGCGGAGTGAAGACCGGTTGTGCTCATTTGTCCGTCATATAGTCGAGGATCAGAGAAACGCGGGCTTTAAGCTGGCTGCGAGGAACGACCATATCGATAAGGCCGTGCTTTTCGAGAAACTCGGCGCGCTGGAAGCCTTCGGGCAGATCCTGCTGCGTGGTTTCTTTGATAACGCGCGGTCCGGCAAAGCCGATCAGCGCACCGGGTTCGGCGATGATAATGTCACCCAGCGTGGCAAAACTGGCCATTACGCCGGCCATGGTCGGATGCGTAAGCACCGGAATATAGGGCAGACCGGCTTTGGCGTGGCGGGCCAGCGCCGCGCTGGTTTTCGCCATCTGCATCAGACTGTAAAGGCCTTCATACATGCGGGCTCCGCCTGAGGCGCAAACCAGAATGCAGGGGCGCTTTTCAGCGGTACAGCGCTCGATTAGGCGGGTTATTTTTTCGCCGACGACGCTACCCATGCTGGCACCGAGGAAGGAGAAGTCCATCACGCCGAGACCGATGTCGCGACCGTTGAGCTTAGCGGCCCCGCAGGTGACGGCGTCTTTGAATCCGGTTTTCTTCTTATTGGATTCCAGCTTGGCGATGTAGGAATCTTTTCCGGTGAAGCCGAGCGGGTCGGCGGAAATCATATCGGCGTCCCACTCAACGAATGTGCCTTCATCGGCAAACATTTCGATGCGTTTCTGCCGTCCGAGGGTGAAGTGGTGACTGCACTTGGAACAGACCTGAAGGCTTTCTTCGAGCTGCTTGGCATAAAGGATTTCGCCGCAACCAGGACATTTTTCCCAGAGACCGTCCGGCACGTCCCGTTTGCGGACCTGAACTGTCGAATATTTTTTCTTACCGAATCGTAAAGCCATAAACATCCTTGGGGAGAGTGGAATAATGGATTGAGGATTGATGGAGGATTAAAAAACAAATCTTCCGGTCATCCAAACTTTCCATTTACTCCACGGTTATACTTCATCCTCTCGCGACGGTTACCACATGCACCGACACGGCCCCGCCCTTTTTAAGCGCTTTGGCGCAAGCATTGACCGTGGCACCGGTGGTCATTACATCATCAACCAGTAAAATTCTCCGGCCCGCCGGACGGGCAAAAAGCCCGACCCGAAAAGCGCCGCACACGTTAGCTGTCCGCTGGGGGGCTGTCAAACCTGTTTGGGTCACTGTCGGGCGAACGCGCCGGACAAGCCCGCCCCGGAACGGAAGCCCCAGCCGCCGGGCCAGCGCCGCGCCTAGCAAAGCTGATTGGTTAAAGCCCCGTTCGCGAAGGCGCGGAGGATGAAGCGGCACAGCCGTCACCGCATCAAACGGCTGGTCAGGATATTCAGCCCGGACACAGGCAGAAAGCAGTTCAGCAAGATCCTGCACAACCCATAGGGCGTTTTCATACTTAAAAGTACGCAGGAGCTCACCGACAGCACCTTCGTAACGGACTGCAGAACGGGCGCGATCGAAAGCCGGCATTTCACGGGTACAGGCAAAGCAGGTATAGTCATGCTGGATATCGCCCGCAACCGGATCGCCGCAAACGGTACAGAAAGGAGGAGCGACCTTAGGTGTATCGGAAAGGCAATCCCAGCAAAGATATTTCATCGGATCAGGATCGGGCACTCCGCAGTGAACACAGTTTCGAGGATAAAGAAGGTCAATCATTTACGAATAATGGTTTCAAAACACAAAATACGGAAAGAAAAACTGTTAAAAACTGCAGTGGATATTTGCGATTGATACTCAGAATAAACAGAGTCGGTTTGATTTCACAAATAAACACAGCGGTATAGTTGACGATACGTATATCAGCCGCTATATTGATGACGTTCGAGCGGTTTTTCAGCGAATTGTGTTCTACGACTTAAGTGAAGGAGACACCATGAAGAAATATATCCGGATTATAATGTCAGGCACCCTTCTCTGCTGCACCGCAGCAGTAGCGCAGGACGTCAAAATCGAAAACGTTGAAACCACAGAACCAAACACCCCTCTTTACCAAAGCGAAGACGGCACGGATACCATCCAGATCAAAGGACTCCAGCAGGAATCCACCAGCACTAAAAAATGGTTCCGGATTGCCGCGACATACTCGACCGGTGAAGAATGGACCGACCGGATCACACTCGAGTATTATGTTCTCTTCCCCGGTGCGACCAATATTTTCAAAGGTGTAATTAACTACGTGGACATCGCCAAAGGCCGCGAACACTTCAGCGAAATGTATATGCATTTCAACAGCTACGCGCGCTATTACACACGAGGCACCATTAATTATGCTGTAATCGCTTTGATAAACGGCAAACAGGTGTCTGTTAACACAAATAAACGCACTCCTGAGAACTGGTGGAAGGATATACCTGTCCATCCCTGCGGCCTGCTGGATCGAAGCATGACTCCATTTGTGGTTTTTAATGTAGAAAAATTTGAAGCACAAGATCGCTGCTCGTGGCAGTAACTATGAAAGAGTAAAAGAGTGCCGGAAACGGCACTCTTTTTTTGTTTTAAAAACAGAAAAGGCACCGATAACGCAGGAACGTAAATAGGTGCCGGTTTATTTTTGACAAGGTTTGAAAATTTACAGATACTGAATAGGTTTTTAGGATGGGGCGTAGCGAGGTTTAGGATGCGGTTTAGAGTACTTTTTACTGATAAAAATTGAGTGCAAAAGTTTCTGAATACAGTTTTACGAAACCTCCGGCAAAGGCAATCAGACACGGAAATAAGGAGAAGAAAGCATGCGAAAGGCAGTGATGGGGATAACGGCTCTGCTCTTGGCTTCCCTGCAGAGCGGGAACGCTGAGACATTGACGACCGCTCAGGACTATGCGGTGGATAGCGACGTGGTACTGGAAAGTGCCGTAAAAGAGGTTAAGTCCATTCCGCAGGATACGGTTAATATAGTCGGAGACGCTGTTAAGATGGTCAGCGATGAAACCGTTACTGCTGTCAACGGTGTTAAAGCTGTTTTCAAAGCCGACCCGGTTGAAAAAACAGAAAAAGCAGCCGCACTTGAAACGGCTAATGCATGGAATACCGCCAATGATGTGATCTTTCGCTCATATAAGGTATCTGAATCCGTCGGCAGTGAGCTGACTACAGGAAAAGATATTGTACCGGGAACGACCGTAGATGTATCCGGATATTTCGCCGGTATCGAATTCCCGAAAGGTACGTCGGCCATGTACCGCCCCGAATTCAAACGGCTCTTTGTCCGTCAAACGCTCGAAAACGTTCTTTCCATTGAAGACGTGCTCGCCGAACAGCACAACGCTAAACGCGAACTGATGGGCAAGCAGGTTGAAATTCAGACCAAATTTGTAGAAGTCAATCAGAGCACTCTGAATGAACTTGGCTTTAACTGGAATTTTGACAGTAAAAACGGCGGCGCGGCCAACCTCTTTGAAAATCTCACTCTGCCGGCCGGTCAGTCATTGATGTCTGATGGTTTGCGCACGGCTGGCAGCATTTTGCCAGTTCAGCCTTTTATTCCCGGCCTGGACGGCGCAAAAACTGCAGCATTTGGTACTGCTGTAAACGACTCTGGTACCTTAGGAATTACAAAATCGGCCGGGTCACTCCGCTGGACGATGGTGATCAATGCGCTCGAACAGTCGGATGATGCCGATGTACTCTCCGCACCGAGCATCACAACCCGCGACGGCAAAACGGCCAACATCTGGGTTGGAGAACAGCGTGCGGTGCCGAAATCTTTCGCAGCTAAATCGCAGAATACCAGCATTTTCGTGGAAAACAGCGACTGGGGTTCGGAACTCATGGGCGTTCAGCTCGAAGTAACCCCGGAACTGCGTAAAGGCGGACTGATTGATCTGGAACTGAAACCCAAAGTCATTGATTTGGTTGGCTATGACACCTATAAGGTCACTCCTGACAACGCCTATATGGTTCCCCTTCAGGGAGCTGCTCTCGAATCAATTGATGCACCTGGATATTATACAGTAACCGATGTCTGGGCTAGCCACGATTCGTCCGGGGTGGGCGAAGGCGTCGAGCACGCTGCGAAAGACCCGTTGGGCCTCGTGCGAGGGATCGTCGAAGCCTGGGGCCAGGACGGTCGC
>JBGAJP010000070.1:0-9291 GCA_044224855.1 Pontiellaceae bacterium | reverse complement strand
AACCGTGCTTTATCCGGGTGTTGCCGCAGGGCTGAAAAAGCTGGCGGAGACCGGCCACACGATGGCCGTGCTCAGCAACAAACCGGGCGACCCGTCGCGCGTGATTTTGAAACATCTTGGCGTCGATCATCTGTTTTTCCGGATTTTGGGCGGTGGCGACCTGCCGAATCTGAAGCCTGCGCCCGACGGTATTGTCGCGCTGATGGAGGAGTCCGGCGCGCTGCCGGAAAATACCTGGATGCTTGGCGACCACCATACGGATCTGGAAGTGGCGCATAATGCGGGCGTTAAAAGCGGCTTTGTGACCTACGGCATCGGCAATCCCGGCGAATTTACCGCCGATCAGGTGTGGCACGGTTTTACGGAACTGGTAGAGTTCTTTGCGAAATAACGAGGTGAATCATGAGTAATACCGAAGGTTTGAAACTGCTGAAGAAGGGCGAAAAGAACTATCCGAAAAAACCGGACGCTTCGATTCTGGAAACCTTCAAAAACTCCAATCCGCAACGCGACTACTGGATCACCTTTGAAACGTCCGAATTCACCTCGCTCTGTCCGATCACCGGCCAGCCCGACTTTGCGACGATCAAAATCGAGTACATTCCCAACAAGCTCTGCGTGGAGAGTAAATCGCTCAAGCTGTTCCTCTTTTCGTTCCGCAACGAAGGCTCATTCTACGAAGATGTCACCAACCGCATTTTCACCGACCTGACGAAAGTCTGCAAGCCGCGCCGCCTGATCGTTACCGGCGACTTCACCGCCCGCGGCGGCATCCGCTCCAGCGTCCGGGTGGATTCAGCTGAGCAGTAAATCCGGTTTCTCGCAACCGGATAAAGACTTGGAACGCGGTGCCGTTTGACGAGCAAACGGTTGTACCGGAGCCAATCTGCATTTGTCGTAGCCGGTCAATATAAGATTTTCGCCGGGGAGTTTTTATTCGCCAATGACGATATATTGATATATATTAAAGCGGTTAATATGGGTACTTCAAGCCGAGTTGTCCGGATGGCCGGATCGGCAAAACAAAACGTGTAGCAATGGGAAGCCAATGAGAAGATATCTCTCAATTTTTCTGGCCGCCGTGATCTGCCTGCTCATGGCGAATGATGGTTTCGCAATTTCTTATATCCTCAGCAAGACTCCGGCGAACTGGACAGATACTACGGCTTGGACTGTTAATAACGGTTTGTACCCCGGAATTGATGATGGAGCATTTATCCGGGGAAACCGTATTGCAACGATTAATTCGGATGTGGGCGTGGTCTCTAACTTTTTTATCGGAGAAGCCACGGCCGGGGGAACGATTAATATCACAGCCGGCGGGAAGCTGGTTACGACGACTTCCAGTTATGTCGGACGTCCTCAAGTTGCGGATAACGGTATTTATGTCTGTTCTCTGCTTCTGACCAGCGGCACGCTGCAAGTCGGTACCAACTCAGAAGCTCTTCTGCAGATCGGCGTCGATGTGTCCACAACAGCGCGCGGTACCGGGCGTTTTACGATCAATGGCGGAACATTCAACGGGCGTCTGCTTGTCGGCTCTGCCATCGCCGGTGATACGGGCGATATCGTGCGTATTGAAGGTTCATCGGCTACGATTGGAACGGCATCGACGACAGGAAATGCTTTGGAAGTCCGTGCCTCCGGCACCTTGGAATTTATTTTTGATGCTACCGGAATTTCGCCGATGACTTACGAAGGAACGGTAACTTTTGCTCCTGGAAGTTCGATTATTGTTAACGGCGCGGCGTATACCGGCGGAGCGAGGACATTTAATCTGATCACCGCCGGAACGTTGGGCGAAAAGAACTGCACGGTCGTTTTGACTAACTTTGCCGGCGAAGCGAGTGCCGTCTGGGATTCGCTGGACGGCGTTTTCCGTGTAACAACGGGCGCGGTTGCCGAACCTGCCAACAGCGTTATTCTGGATGAAAATAATTCGCTCTGGTCGAATCCGGCTGCGTGGAACGGCAATGTTCTGCCGGGGGCTGCCAATACCGCGTACATTCGCAGTAATTTTACTGTGACAGTAAACTCGGCAGTTCCGGCCGTGACCGGCGTTATTATCGGAAACGTTGCGGATACAGGAACCGTCAATGTCGTAACGGGAGGCACGTTGACTGCGACAGGCAATATACAGCTCGGGCGCAGTTCGAATAACGGAGCTAAAGGAATTCTCAACCTGAGCGGCGGAACTTTGCAGATCGCTGATACCGGCAGATTGATTATCGGTCTCGATGGAACCGGCACTCATGCGACAGGACTCTTGAATCTCAGCAGCGGAACATTTGACGGGCGCTTGCTTGTCGGCTCCGATGTCGTCGGTAATTCTGGGGACATCGCACGCATTAACGGTTCAAAAGCGACTGTCGGGAGTGCGTCATCTGCCGGGAATGCTCTGGAAGTTCGCGGCTCAGGCACCTTGGAGTTTGTTTTCGATGCCTCCGGAATTTCGACAATGACCTACGCCGGAACGGTGGCCTTTTCCCGCGGCAGTTCGATTGTTGTAGATGGTGCCGCATATACCGGCGGAGCAGGCACATTTAATCTGATTTCAGCAGGAACTCTTCTGGATGCGAAGAATGTTGCCATCAGTCTGATCAACTTTGCGGCAGGCACATCCTGCAAATGGACAAACGGCGTTCTGCGTTTGACGGTGGCTGGGCCCGCGCCGGCCTTTCCTGAATTTATTCGGGAATCTGCGCGAAGTGTACCGGTCGCAGCATCGGTGGATGTTGTGGTGGTCGGCGGAAGCAGTGGCGCGGTTGCGGCCGCAGTTGCCGCGGCTCAAGGCGGAGCAAGTGTCTATTTGCTGGCACCCCGCACCTATCTGGGGGAAGACCTTTGCGGCACATTCCGGCTGTATCTGGAAAACGGCGAGGTTCCTCAGTCCGCGCTGGCGAAGAAAATTTTCACCGGGCCGGCGGCTGACTCCAGTCCGCTGACTGTTACGCCGGTTGAATCCGCCGGCGGTTTTACACGGGTGGTTCCTCATTACGCCAAAGTGGCGATGGACAGCGCATTGCTGAGCAATAATGTTCAATTTATTTACGGTGTATACCCGTCGGATGTCCTGCGTGATTCCGGCGGGCGCATCGCGGGCGTGGTGATTGCGAACCGTTCCGGACGGCAGGCAATCCGTGCGCATACTGTGATTGATGCCACGCCGCACGCCGTTGTCGCCCGTCTGGCCGGTGCGGCGTTCTCGGACTATCCGTCCGGCACGCAGACCTTTACGCGTATTGTAATCGGGTCGGACGCCAAAGCTGCCGGAGGCGTCATTGCTGGTTCCCGGGCGATTCTGCCCCCTTACGATCCGACATTCCGTCATGCAAAGGCCAGTGCAGAGCTTAATGAGCTGGGAACGAAGTATCCGATGATTGAATACACCTTGAATCTTCCCATGTCGGACGGAAGTTTCAGGTCGTTCAGTCAGGCCGAGCAGATTGCACGGGATTTCACCTGCGCCTACAGCGATGAAAACGAAGCGGATTATCTGTTCCAGGTTCCTCCGGATCAGATGACCGGGGCGGCAAGCGAAACCGGCAGCTGGCCCGGGGCCGCCCAGATTTCTCTGGATGCATTCCGTCCGGCGGGTCAGGACGGGCTTTATGTGCTGGGCGGATGCGCCGATCTTTCCCGGCCGCAGGCTGCGGCACTGTTGCGGCCGTTGAATCTGATGGATGTCGGTGCACGTATCGGATCGGCTGCTGCGGCGGCGGGTTCGGTTGATTCCGGAAAAACAATCGAGGTGGACTCTGCTGTTGCTTCTTCCGACGGATCAGAACTTGGCGACATTCGTGAAACGCTTAAAGGCTTGCGCAGTACGTCGTCCGGTCTGCCGGTGGTTCGCCAGTCGCAGCGAGGACTGCCGGTGCTTGGAAAATACGATGTAGTTGTGGTCGGCGGCGGAACCTCCGGCGCTCCGGCAGGAATTGCGGCGGCCCGGCAGGGGAAACGCACGCTGGTTCTGGAATATCAGAATGCACTCGGCGGGGTTGGCACCATGGGGATGATCTTCGGCTACCACGGCAGTTCCGGAACCGGATTTGCTGTGGAAATTTCGGCGGCATCCGCGAAACTGCCCGATGAACCGCCGGGCACGCCGGTGGCCACCTGGAAGGGGAATGCCCGTACGGAATGGCTGCGCAGGCAGATCCGTGTTGCGGGCGGCGATGTATGGTTCAGCACAATCGGTTGCGGCGCGGTGGTTCAGAACGGACGTGTCACCGGTGTGGTGGTTGTTACGCCTGAAGGGCGCGGAGTGATACTGGCGGATGCAGTGATTGATGCCACCGGCAACAGCGATATCGCCGTGGCCGCCGGAGCTGCTTATCAGTATATCGACAGCCGGCAGTTTGCGATGCAGGACGCGGGGATTTCTTTCCGTGAAATGCCGTGGAGACACATCAACAGCGGTTATACGATTACGGACGAGGCGGATGTCATCGATGTCAGTCATATGTATATGTATTCAAGACTGCCGTCTGTGATAAATAATGTCTTTGATCTGGGCACGTTCATAAACACCCGTGAACGGCAGCGGATTGTCGGGGATTACACGCTCGATGTCACCGATGTGATGGCCGGGCAGACGTTCCCGGACACGGTCAGTCAATATCGGGCCAATCTGGATACACACGGTTATTTGATTCACCCGTTTTTCAATCTGGCGGAAATGCCGCCTTCCGGCAGCGGCTTCGACGGGAATGTTCCGTACCGCTGTCTTCTGCCGCAAGGGCTGGAAGGAATCCTCACCGTCGGACTGGGGGTCAGCGCCCATCGCGATGCAATGCCGTTTGTCCGCATGCAGCCCAGTCTTATTAATGTCGGTTATGCGGCCGGCGTGGCGGCTGCGATGGCTGTAAACGGACAGGTCGGGCTTCGGGATATTGACATCCGTCAGTTGCAGCAGCATCTGGTCAATATCGGAAACCTCACTCCGGAAGTCTTAACGGACGGAAACAGCTTTCCGTTCTCTGATGCGGCACTGAACGCCGCAATCGGCAGCTTTACGAACGATCTGACATCCTGCGCCATTGTTTTAAGTGCCGGGAGCCGGGCCGTTGCTCCTTTAAAAGCGGCCTTCAACCAATCTTCCGGAAGGAAGAAGGAGCGTTGTGCGGTTGCACTGGCCTTGCTTGGCGATACATCCGGCGTTGATACATTGATTGCCCGCCTGAACTCGGCGACCAATTGGGATCTTGGCTGGAGTTACCAGTCAGTAAAAGATGAGAATAATGAAGTTGAAAGAACAGGTTCGTTTGTCAGCGAGATTGATGGAATCGTTCGAGCTCTGGGGGTTGCTGGCGACCGCAAGGCTGTTCCAGCGATTTCCCGGCTTGCGCTTATGCTGGATCCCAGCGGCGAGTATTCCCATTACCACAGCGTGGCGTACGCTTTGTCGCTCATGCCGTCGGCTGAGGGTGCGGATACCCTGTACAGTCTGCTCACGATGCCGAAAATGACCGGCTGGAATCTGCCAACCTTTGCGCGCATGAAGAGCCCTGGAACTCTGCCTGCGACGGTGGTGCTTCGCGAGGCGTCGCCGCGTGAAGTCATGCTGGCTTCAGCGCTCTACCGGAATGGTGATAAGAACGGTCTCGGACGTCAGATTCTGGAGAATTATTCGCAGGATCTGCGCGGAACTTACGGAAGGTTTGTGTCGCAGGTTTTAATCAAAAACCACGGGTTTTTCTTCAGCCTGACGGGGCGGTAGGTCGAAGTTCCGGCAGGAACGGTAAATTCAGCAGGGATGAATACCTGAAAAGCAAATTTTTTGTTTGTAGAATCAAATATCGTCTTATATATTCTATATACAAGTGGGCATTTGAACGCTGGCTTATAGAAAGGCCTGTGTAAAAGTGCGAGAAGTAAAACAAGGAGAAGAAATGAGTAAGAAAATAATGAAATGGGGAATGGTAGCGTTGCTGGCAGCTGTAATCTCTGCAACCAATGCAAACGCAGCCAGCATTGTTGTTAGAGCTATTGGCGGTGAAGGTATCTGGTCAGAAACGAATATATGGAGCGCCGCTGTGGTGCCGAAAACCGGGGATAACGTTTTTATCCGTAACGGTGGTATCGTAACTCTTAATTCAATCGCCGCTACAAATATCGGTAATATTACAATCGGTGAAGCCAATGCCTCCAGCGGTACGCTTAAGATTGTTACTGGCGGATACTTGCAACTTACAGGCTCAGTAGCTGTTGCGAAATCATCGCAAGTTAACGGTATCGGTATTCTGGAAATTAATGGCGGAACATTTGTTAAGAACGGAGATATTGTTGTAGGTAGCGGCGGCGCAACCGGCTTGGTGTCCATCTCCAGCGGAACGTTGTCTGGAAGCCTCAAGCTGGGTTCTGCAAGTGCTACTTTCGATGCGAATGATAAATTCCGTATCGTAGGTTCTACAGCGAATATATCCGGTGCCGCTTACACGGCTGGTAATGGAAGTATCACGGAGTTTATTTTCGATGCAGCCGGTATATCGTCAATGATTATCTCTGGTACCACCAGATTTTTCGATGGAGCCCAAATCGTCATCGATGGCGCCGCTTACGCCGGCGGGGCGCAGACGTTCAATCTGATCTCCGGGGGAACGCTGGCTACTACTACGATGCCTACGATCAGTCTGATTAACTTTGCTGAGGGAACAACGTACGATTATAACGCTGGAACCGATATTCTCAGTGTAACTGTTGTTCCTGAACCTGCCACGATCGGTATGGTTGGGCTCGGTGCTCTTGCGATGCTGGCCATCCGCCGCTATACACGTAAATAAAACGCGGTTAAGTTGACCTCAAAGCCGGAATCCTGAAAAGGGTTCCGGCTTTTTTATTGGTTAATCGTAAAGACGCTTTGCCATGCTGGTGGTAAACCGTCGCCGGATGCGCAGATAAAAGCGGGCTGATTCACGCTGATGACAAACCGGGGTCTGATTAATCAGTCCCCGGTTTTATTTTTCTCCGCGATAGATGCAACCGGAGGTTTCAGTCTCTTTGATCACGATCCTGGAGAGGAGGGGAAGCTGCGGTTTCAGTTTTTTCCATATCCAGACGCTCATATTCTCGCTGGTCGGATTTTCAAGTCCTTCAATCTCATTCAGGATGGCGTGGTCGAGCTGTTTAAGGACGGGTTCGCAGACTTTGGACAGGTCGCCGAAATCCATCACAAAGCCGGTTTTCGGGTCAACCGGGCCGCGCAGATGCACTTCAATCTCAAAGCCGTGGCCGTGCATCGATGAACATTTGTGAGTCGGCGGAACGCCGGTCAGGCGATGGGCGGCATCAAAACGCAGAGTTTTATAAATTTCCATTTCAGACATAACGGGTTCCTTTTAAATCCGAAGCACGAAACTCTAAATCCGAAACAAATTCAAAAACAAAAATCCAAATGGTTTCGTTCCCAGTTTCTAACATTATGTTTTTCCAATTGTTTTGTGCTTCGATATTCGCATTTCGAATTTCTACTGATACGTCCTCGGATCAGTAGCATCGGCTTCTTTAAATCCTTTAAGCCTCAGGCGGCAGGAATCGCAGGTTCCGCAGGCTGCGCCGTCCGTCGCCGGGTCGTAACAGCTGGACGTTACGCCGTAGTCCACGCCCAGCTCCAGGCCCTTTTGAATGATCTGCGCTTTGGTCAGATAAATCAGCGGCGTGTGAATCGTGAGTACATCCGAACCGGTCACGCCCGCCTTCGTGGCGAGGTTGGCCATTTTTTCGTAGGCGGCGATAAACTCCGGCCGGCAGTCGGGATAGCCGCTGTAGTCGAGCGCGTTCACGCCGAGGAAGATGTCCGTCGCGCCGCGCACCTCGGCGAGCGCGAGCGCGAACGAGAGGAAGATCGTGTTCCGCGCCGGCACGTACGTGACCGGGATCCCGTGACCCATCTCGTCGGCGGAGCGGCCCTTCGGCACGTCGATGTCCGCCGTGAGCGCCGAGCCGCCGAAGGTGCGCAGGTCGATGTCGCACACGGTGTGGCTTGCCGCGCCGAGCGCCGCCGCGACCTTCGCGGCCGCGTCGAGCTCGATCGCGTGGCGCTGCCCGTAGCGGAACGACAACGCGTGGCAGACGAAGCCGTCGGCGCGCGCGATGGCGAGCGTGGTGGCGGAGTCGAGTCCGCCGGAGAGGAGGATCACGGCGCTGCGGGCATCGGGCATGAACCTATCTTAGCGGCCGCTTCCGTGCCCCGAGTCGAGACGCCCGTCGAACCCTCCCTTTTTCGTAAAGTCACACGCGTCGTCGACTGCTGCCGTGCGCGCGGAATTTGGCGTGTGCCCCTTGATTCGGGCAATGGGCGGCGTACACTCGGGCCGTCACCGGGGGGTGCAAAATGTCGACGTCGGTCGTTGTTTCTGCGGCGGCGAAGGGAGAGGTCCGTTCCCATGCAGGCGTGAGCGCGGGGGTTCGCGCCGCCTGGCTGGTCGTCGCTGTCGCGGCGCTCGTGTGCGCGGGAGGTCAGGTCTGGCTGTTTCGGTCCTTCACCCCCGACGACGCCTACATCTCGCTCCGCTACGCTCAGAACCTCGCGAACGGCGCCGGGCTCACGTACAACCCGGGGGAACGCGTCGAGGGTTTCTCGAATCCGCTGCTCGTCTTTCTCGAGGCCGCGGCGTTTCGTTGCGGACTCGATGGCATGGTCGCGGCGCGTACCTTCGGGCTTGCCGGGTTCGCCGGGATCGTCTCGCTGCTCCTGGTGCACGCGAGACGCCGGTCCCGCTCGACCGCAGGTCTGCTCGTGCTCGCGGGGCTCGGGCTCTCCGTCGCCCCGGCGAGCTTCGCAATGACGTTCTACGCCCGCTCCGGCCTCGAGACCGTTTCGTTTGCCTTCTTCGTCCTGGGCACGGTCATGACGGCGAGCGCCGGGCGCCACGGCACTGCGTGGGGCTTCGCGACGATCGCCGCGCTCAGCCGCCCGGAAGGCGTGCTCTATCTCGCCATCCCGGCGGCGGCGCCGATCCTCGCGGGCGCCGCCGAATCCCGGAGCGTCCGCGGCTGGTGGCGGATCCAGGCGCGGTATCTGGCGCCGGTGGTCGTGCTGCTCGGGACCGGACTGGCGCTGCGCCATGCCTATTTCGGTGCTTGGTTACCCAACACGTTCTTCGCCAAGGCTCCCTGGCTGACGAGCGACAGGGTGCCCGGCTGGCTCTGGCCGTTGCGCGGACTCGACGACATGGCGGACTTCTCGGCTCAGGTCGCGCTCCCCGGAGCGTTGGTCCTGTCGGCCGTGTCGTGGCGGACGGTGCGGCGCTCGCAGACGTTCCATCTCGCGACCCTTGGACTCGCCCTCGG
>JBGAJP010000069.1:0-9358 GCA_044224855.1 Pontiellaceae bacterium | reverse complement strand
GGCAACATTCCGGAAAGTGATAATGTGGATCTTGTCCTCCGTGAGCTCGAAAAAGAATATAAAAGCGAGCAGGGACAGGCCGACAAGCCCGGCTTTATGAATACACTGACCGGTGCTTTGCGGCAGGCTGAAGCCCGGAAGCAGGAAACGCTGACGCTTCGTCTTCAGACGTTGCTCGCCCGTATTGCAGAGGGATCGGATCGGGACAAATACGTCAACGCTGTGCTCAAGGAGAGCAATATCGAAAAGTCCGGAGCCTTCACGCTGATGCTGTTTTCCGAAGAGGCGCTCAGCCGCCGGAACTATGCGCTCGTGTACAAGGTGTGCGACCACTTTGCCGGAAAATTTGAAGCGTCTGAATTTCTGCCGGATGTGATGAATATCAAGCTCAGTGCGCTGGTTCAGGAGTCGAAGTATCCTCAGGCCGTTACACTGGCGGAAGAAATCACCGTTCGTTTCGGCTATCAGGCACAGATCGGACTGACCCGCAAGCTGAAGGCGGATTCACTGCGGTTCCTGAAACAGTATGATGATGCGATAAAAACCTACAACGAGCTGTTTTCCGTCCGCGAATGGCGCGGCCCGCTGACTCCGGAAGCGCTTTACTGGATCGGATACTGTCTGGAAGCCCAAGGTAAAACCGATGAAGCCTTCGCCTTTTTCCAGCGGGTTTACGTGCTGTATGAGAGTTACACCGACTGGTCTGCCAAAGCGTACGAAGGAAGCGCACGCTGTCTCGAAAAACTGGGCCGCCGGGAAGATGTGCTGAAAACAGTTCAGGAAATGCTGGCGAAACCCGATATTGCGGCGACGCCCGAAGGTAAGCGGGCAAAGGAAACTCTGAACAGAATGACTTCGGCCGGAGGCGGAAAATGAAAATCAAATCAGCCTCAGCATTTATTTGTTTAATACTTGCCGCAGCTTCGGCGGTTCTGGCTGATGTTAAAGCGCGTATTACGTACGACGGAGCTGCAACTGACGAAGTGGTCAACCCTTCTGCGCAGGATAATGCGGTGATTCTGCCTCAGGGCACGCTGCCGTTTTCGCGGATCAGCCGGATGGATTTTGAATTTGATGGCGGATTAACCGCGCAGCAGTGCGAGACTCTTTTCAGCAAAGGAGCATTTGATCAGCTGGAGCAGACGCTGACGGCCGGACTTAAACAAATTGTTCCTTTTTCCGGTCTGCCGGGGAATCTGGATGTGTACCTGACCTGGCTGATGAAAGTGCAGTACTGGAACGGGCACTATGCCGAAATGAATAAAACCGTTGAGCTGCTGCGGCAGCGCAACGCGCCGTCCTCCGGTATTGCCGGACTGTACGCCGTGCTGTCGGCAGTTGAGCAGAAGCAGTCCGATGAAGCCGAAAAGATGTTTGCCGCCATAAACAGTCCTGAAACGGTTTCCGTGCCGATGGCTTTGTTTATACGCGCCCGGCTGGCCATCGCGAAGCGGGAATACCGGACGGCTCTGCAATCGCTGGCCGGTATTGTTGTTCAGTACAGCCGCGATCCGGAATGGATGCCGGCGGCGACACTTTATGAAGGTTTGGTTTATAAACGAACCGGCTATCTGGATGCCGCCGGCAATGTCTCGAAAGAACTCATTGAAAACTATCCGGACGGATACTGGGCCCGCCGCCGGGCGGAGCTGAACTAATCGGGAAAGCAGCAGGAGAGGAACGATGAAAAAGAGAACACAGAGGATCGGAGCGGTGGTGTTTGCGCTGGCGGTACTGTCGGCGGGAGCGGTCTGGGCGCAGGACGGGGCTGCTGCGGGCAAAGAGGTGACTTTTGCTGAGATGTGGCGGGTGGGCGGCTGGTGCATGTGGCCGCTGGGAGCCTGTTCGGTGGCGGCGGTGTTTTTTGTGATCCGCAACATTCTGCTGCTGCGCCGGAAGAATCTGCTGCGGGCCGACCTGAAGCCGCAGATTGAAGAGCTGCTGGCCCGCCGCGACCTCAAAGGGGTGCGTGAAGTCTGCCAGAACAATCCGAGTCTGATGACGTCGGTGCTGGATGCGGGACTGGAACGCGTTTCGGAAAAGGACTTTGATCCGGCCCATGTGATGGAAGCGATCGAAGAGGCCGGCAACGAGCAGATGGTGACGTTCATGAAACCGATCAACTACCTCTCGATGATCGGCAGTGTTTCGCCGATGCTCGGTCTGCTGGGAACGGTTTCCGGGATGATTAAGGCCTTTCAGACGATTTCCGCCGGCGGGATGGGCAAGCCGGAACTGCTGGCGGGTAATATCGGCGAAGCGCTGATCACTACCGCGGCCGGACTGATTATCGCGATTCCGGCGATGACGGCCTATTTCGTGTTCAAAAACAACTTCATCAAAGACATGTCCACGATGGGGCGGATGGTCGGTCACTTCATGAATGTCTACCGGAACTCAGCGGGCCGGTAAAAAGCCGGGAACGGACATGAAATTCAAAATTCCAACCGAAGGCGGCGACGACGAGATCAACATGGCGCCCATGATCGACATGGTGTTCCTGCTGCTGATCTTCTTCATGGTGGCATCACACCTGACGGCGATGGAGCGGGTGCCGGTCACGCTGCCGGTGGCGGATAAGGCGAAAGTGCCGGAAGAGGCGCGCGACCGGCAGATCATCACCGTGACGGCGGGCAAGGACGGCGGGGCTGCCTATTACATGAACCTGCAGGAAGTGGATCTCAAAGAGCTGACAGCGGCGATTGTACGGCAGCATGAAGCGGATGAGAACCTGAGGATCTACCTGCGTGCGGACCGCGGAGTGAGACATAAACACATCAAAGCGGTGATGGAGGCGTGCGCGGAAGCGGGGATTGCCGACATTATATTCGGGGTATTTGAATCCGGGGACTGAGGTATGAAAGCCTGGCTGGACGAACTGATAAACGAGAAGGTGGGGCTGCAGATTGCGCCGCTGATCGACTGCGTATTTCTTTTGCTGATCTATTTCATGGTGAGCTCGTCACTGAAACGCTCCGAAGCGGACCTTGGTCTGAGCCTTCCGGGGCAGGTTAAACAGGCGGAGGCGATCTCCATGCCGGATGAGCAGATTATTGAAGTCCGGGCCGACGGAGCGATCGTATTTAATGATCAGCAGTATACCGATGCTGCGAAAGCCGATCTGGAGGATCTCGAGCAGACTCTGCTGCGTTACCGTGAGGCCTCCCTGCTTGTGGATGCTTTGCCCATGATTACGATTGTTGCGGATAAAGAGTCTCTGCATGGCCGGGTGACGGATGTTCTGAATGCCTGTGCCAGTGCCGGTATAAAAAATGTAACTTTTGCGAATGTTGAATAGTCCGGATGTATATCTCATGAAAAAGCGGAACCTCAGCAGCCTCTTGAAAAAAAGAACCCGGTCCTATTCCGCACAGGCCGCCATTACCACTTTCTTCATCCATCTGCTGCTGGTTGTTTTTGCGGGCTCGATTGTTGCGGTGCGTTATGTGCAGAAGCAGAACGCTGAACTGATTGCCCGCACGGAAAGCCGTCCGAAGCTTGAACGTAAAAAAATACAGGCAGTCGAGCGGGTTGAGCAGTTGCAGAAAAAAGCCCTCACTTCCAAGCTGATCAGCAAGAAAGTTTCAATGGCCAGTCCGGAGTTTGTCCTGCCGGATACGGGCCGGATCACTTCGCTGAAAACACAGAAACTCAGTCTGCCGGGTGCCGATGCCGGACGTGCTCTGAAGAATCTTTCCCGGCTTCGCGGAATCGGCCCGGCGCGGATTAATTTTTTCGGAATCCGGACGGAAAGCGAAAAGGTTGTTTTGGTTATCGAGGCTTCTCCGGCCATGCTGGATGCCAAAACCGGCGGTCCGGCTACCTATGATTACATTAAGAGCGAGCTGTCGAAGATCGTCTCAGAGATGAACCCGGCGATGCTCTTCAATCTCGTTTTTTATGATCAGCAGCGCATCTTTATGTTCCGGCCGAATCTTGTTCCGGCCACCCGCGAAAACGTTGGTGCACTGACTGAATGGGTGCAGGCGGTGAATCGCGCTCCGGCGCAGGCCGGGCTCCTGCCGGAGCAGAACAATTACAAGGCTCCGGCACCCTATGAAACAGCCGTCGGTACTGACGCCCGGAACTGGCTGCTGGCTCTTCAGGCCGCGATGGAACAGCAGCCCGACACTGTCATGATGCTGGGTTCCGGCTGGGGACATCATTATATCAGTCCCGAAAAGGCTTCACTCCTGCTTGATTTCGCGATGTGGGAACTGGTTACCGGGAGTGTTATCAGCGACGCTCCGGCGCTGGCATCGGACCGTAAGATCAGGGACGACCTGCTCAAAGAGGCGCTTACGACCATCCAGCAGGAGGACAAGACACGTGCTTCAAAGAAAGTTCCGGCGGGCTTTGTACGGGACATTGCACAATACATGGAATATTCACGCGATCAGGTACTGGGGCATTTGGATGCAGTTTGTAAAACCGGCTATAGTGCGGCCGGACTGTCTAGGCCGGATGTCCACTGTGTATGTCTGACCGAAGCCGCCAATCAAGTCGTGGCCGGCGGAACCCTTCAGAATTTGCGGGCGTTGACGGCTAACTACAATGGTAAGCTCGACTTTTTCCGGCGTGAACCCGGCGCTGCCGGCGGCGACTCTGTGCAGATAGCGGAAAGCTCTGTTTCCTCTGAACCTGCGGTTTCTCCGGTGTCCTTTTTCGGTGTGCAGGGAAGCGGTTCCCGCATCGCTTTCATTCTGGATGCTTCGCCGGGTATGCTATCGGAAGAAACCGGCGGAACCGCCTGCTATAATTTCATTAAAGAGCAGATGCAGAAAGGAGTCTCCGGTATTCAGACGGGCATGCAGTTCAATGTCATTCTATACAACGGCCGGCAGCTTGCACTGTTCCGGCCCGAAATGGTTCCGGTTGTTCCGGAAAACATTACGGCTCTTCAGGACTGGCTGCGGCCGGTGAACAGCGATCCTGCGCATCCGGGAATTCCGGCCGCAATGGTGACCGGAACCCTTGCGCGGGAGTATAAAACCGCGATCGGATCGGATGCTTCCGGATGGCTTCTTGCTGCTCAGGCAGCCATCGAACAGCAGGCCGATACTGTATTTGTCGCAGGATCCGGTTGGGGTGATCATCCGGTTATGCGTGAAAAAGGACGTAAATTGCTCGATTTTTCAGTGTGGGATTCCTGGAGCAGCAGCGGAACGGAAGAGGTGTCAGAAGAGGAGCCGAGCGCTGCGGCTAAAATCACTTCTGCGGGGCGCTCACCGGCTGGAGCCGCTCTCGGAACGGCGAGCGGGATGCAGCAGGATAAACGGCAGCGGGACGCCATGCTGAAAGAGGCTCTCAAAGCGATTGAAAAGGAAGATAAACTGCGCAAAACCAAAGGACTTCCTCAGCCCTTTGTGCGGGATGTGCTTGCCCATCTGTATTACACCGTGCCGCAAGTCGGCGAACACCTCGGTGCCGTGCTGCAGGCCAGAGCTGCGTCCGGCGACCAGACAAAACCGGCGATTAACTTTATCTGCCTTGTTCCTTCCGCCAGTGGACCCGGCGGAGGAGAGGCCGCCAAGAATCTGCGTAAATTGACAGGTGATTACGGGTGGAATTTTGTCCTGTTTCGCGGCGCTGCAAGCATTGATGAGATGCAAAAGCTGAATGGAAATCTTGAGTCGATGGAATGGGTGGCGGCGGAAAAGCAGTTGTAGTGTAACATTTTCAAAGCTTGGACTTGTCAAACCGGACGGGCCGAGTACGATGTCCACTCGTTTTTCGACCGGAATATTTCAGCGGGGTGTGGCTCAGCCTGGTAGAGCGCTACGTTCGGGACGTAGAAGTCGCAAGTTCGAATCTTGTCACCCCGACCACTTTCACTTTCTCCAGTAGGCGAGAAACTCAATATTTCCTTTTGGGCCTTTCAGCGGCGATGTCGCCAGTCCAAGCCATTTAAGGCCGAGTTCTTCCGTCCCAAATGAACGGATTTTGGCAATCACTGCTTCGTGGATTGCCGGATCGGTTATAACTCCGCGGCCTTTGTCCACTTCTTCTTTGCCCGCCTCAAACTGCGGTTTAATGAGCGAAACAATTTCTCCGCCGGGGTTCAGCAGTCCTTTGACGGCGGGCAGGATGTTGGTGAGCGAGATAAATGAGGTGTCGATGGAGGCAAAGTCTGCTGCTTCGGGCAGGTCGGCAGGGGTTAAATAGCGGGCGTTTACGCTCTCCATGACGGTAACACGAGGGTTCTCGCGCAGTTTCCAGTGAAGCTGTCCTTTGCCGACATCCACGGCGTAAACCTTAGTCGCGCCGTGCTGAAGCATGCAGTCGGTGAAGCCGCCGGTAGAGGAACCGATATCAATGCAGACTTTGCCGGTCAGATTGAGTTTGAAGGCTTCCATTGCGCCTTCGAGCTTTTCGCCGCCGCGGCTGACAAACCGTTCGACTTCTTTCAGAACGATTTCACGATCCGGCGACAACGTCTGGCCTGGTTTCGGGGAGGGCTGTCCGTCAACCAGAACCTGCCCGGCTACAACCAGCCGCCGGGCTTTTTCGCGGCTTTCGGCAAGTCCTTTTTCCACCAGCAGTTGATCGAGTCTGATTTTTTTCACGCGCGGGAGTGTAAATCGTAAACCGGCAATCTACAATCGGCAATCATGGCAGGTCTGTATATTCATATCCCGTTCTGTGAGCGCAAGTGTTCTTACTGCGCGTTCTACTCTTTTCCCAAGCCATGGAAAAATGTGGATGGGTTTTTCCGGTCGCTGGGAAAAGAACTGGCCTGTCTGCCGCCGGACTTTTTTCCGGAGACTGTTTTTATCGGCGGCGGAACGCCAACGGCGCTGGATTTAACAGCAATGGAAGCGCTCCTTTCTATGCTTGAGAAGTTCACTCCGCTGGAATTTTCATGCGAGGCCAATCCGGGAACAGTTGACCGGCGCAAACTGGAGCTGCTTATGAAAAGCGGCGTGAACCGGCTTTCTATCGGCGTGCAGTCGTTCGATTCCAAATGTTTGGAAACGTTAGGGCGGATTCATGCGGCAGAGGAAGCCGAAGCTGCATTCCTGATGGCGCGCGAAACCGGTTTTAAAAATATCGGACTGGATCTGATGTTTGGAGTTCCAGGTCAAACAATCCAGATGCTGGAGTCTGATCTTGATCGCGCGCTGGCGCTTATTCCTGAGCATATTTCAATTTATAACCTGATGTATGAGGAGGGCACACCGCTCATCGCCCGCAATCTGGAAAAGCTTGATGAGGGTCTGGAGCGGGAGATGTATGATCTGATTCGACGGACGCTGGTCGCTGCGGGCTTTATTCATTACGAGATTTCAAACTTCGCGAAGCCTGGATTTGAGTGCCGGCATAATCTGCTCTATTGGAGCGGAGGAGAGTATATCGGTTTAGGTCCGGCCGCGCATTCTCACTGGAGGGGAACGCGCTGGGCAAATGTTTCGGATTTAGAGAATTACTGCGTAAACGGTTCGCGGCGGGAATTCGAGGAGACACTCGATTCGGAGGCTAAAGAACGCGAGACGCTGGTGATGGGGCTTCGACGTTTGGAAGGCGTCGAGGTGTCTGACAGCCTGTGGGGAAGTGCGAAAGAAAACTTTCTGGCATTGGAAAAAGAAGGTCTGCTGGTGATCGACGGGCGGCGCGTCCGGCTTTCCGAAGAGGCTCTGTTTGTGAGCGATGCGGTCTTTGCCGAATTGGTATGACAGCGGGCTCGACGGGTTTAGCCGGTTTAGATATAGACACTAATAAATTTTGATGAACGGGAGGGCTTATGGGGTTAAAGAGCGCGTTGGTATGTGCAGTTGCGGTTTCTGCGGGAACGGTCTTTGGTCAGGGCAGTCTGATTCCTCCGGGGGCACCGGCAGCGACGATGAAGACGCTGGATCAGCTGTATCAGTCGGTTGTTGCGGTAAGCAGTGCTGTATTTCAGGTGAGTAATGCCGTATCTCACGTGGAATCGAGAACCGATGTTTTGACTCTCCCGGGGGATGCAACGTACCGGCATGTGATCGCGCAGCCCGGATCGTACTACCTGAGTTCCAATCTGACCGTGACGAATATGTCTGGAATTGTGATCCGTTCTCCCGGTGTGACGCTGGATTTGAACGGTTTCTGCATCTCGGGGAATTCCGGGGCTGGGATTGCTGTCGGGCCGTTGGCGCTGGGGGCGGTCATTCGTAACGGATCAGTTTCCGGATTTTGGGTGGGAGTGAACGGGCTCTATGTGGACGGAGATAACGACTCGTCATATCACTCACACGGTGTCCGGGTGGAGAATATGGTTGTTGCGGGAGCTTCTGCGAACGGATCCGGATCTCAGGGAGCTGGGATACAGCTGGGCTATGACAGCTGTATTGTAAATTGCCTTGCGGTCTCGAATCAGAATTGCGGGGTGTCTGCGCAGGATCGGGCTGTACTAATCAATGTGACTGCCTTGCAGAATGCAGGGGACGGTATTTATGTTGGATACCAGTCTGTTTTAAAAAACTGCATCGCAAGGCAAAGCGGCAAGGCTTATGGAATTTTTGCGGAAGCCGAGTCTTTTCTGGATGGATGCGTCGCTATCGAAAATGTCGGAACGATGCTTTTCAGTTACGGAATTGCTGTCGGAAACGGCAGTACACTGATTCATTGCAGTGCGATACGTAATTCGAATACAAATTTTCCCGCTTACAGTTCGAGTGCTCAGGGTATTCATGCGTCAGGGTTTTGCCGGATCGAAGGCTGTACTGCGTATGCCAACCGGGGCGCCGGGATAGCGGTTGGATCGAGAAGTACTGTGTCCGGAAACAGTTGCTTCTATAACGGTGTGACCACAGGCGGTGCGGGGATTATGGCCGATGGCTGGGGCATCCGGATCGAGGATAATTGCGTTCAGGCTAATGGTCAGGGGGTTGTTGTTGTTCAATCCGGAAATATGATTGTGCGCAATGCCGCGATGGGAAATGCAACAAACTGGAATATTGCAGCCTCGAATGTTTGTCTGGTGGTCAAGACGACAGCGGCAGGCGCAATTTCTGGCGACTCCGGCGGAACCGCTCCCGGGGCGACAGATCCGAATGCCAACTTCACTTATTAAGGCGGCTGTTAATGAAAGCGGGCTTTTCTCTTTTTACGGCTCTGTTTTTTGCGGCGGCCGGCTTGCGGGCTCAGACAACCGTTGATCCATCGCATCCGTATGCCTACGGGGCGAATACCGGCTGGATCAATGCGGCGGCGGACGGCTCCTATGGGGCGGTCATCGGCCGTTATTTCTGCTGGGGTTATCTTTATTCAGCCAGTACCGGCTGGATCTGTCTGGGGCTGGGTCATCCGGAGAACGGGTATTCGTACAGCAATCTGTCGAGAGATGATTACGGAGTGAACCATGATGAGGCCGGGTCTCTCC
>JBGAJP010000068.1:0-9651 GCA_044224855.1 Pontiellaceae bacterium | reverse complement strand
GCATCGACCGAAGCACGGACTTTACCCATCGCCGCAATCAGCTTCTCAGCACCATGCGCTTTTTCGAGCGCTGCAACGGCTTTGTACAGCTTATCGGTTTCTGAGCACATCGCTTTGAGCTCGGCCTTAGCGCCGGTCACAGCACAGCCTGTTACTGCTTTGATCGATGCAGCCAGTTCAGCCTGCGCGGTTACAGCAGCCGGAATAATCATGGTTTTCGCCATGGTCAGCGCTACACCGGCTTCAATCTCAATGGTCTTTTCGTATGTTTCGTTGTAGATATCGAAACGGGAGTGCAGTTCTTTTTCGGAGAGCACGCCGTATTTGCTGAACAGCTTCTTCGCTTTTTCTGTATTGAAGGCCTTGAGGGAGTCCGGCGTTTTCTTAACGTTCGGCAGACCGCGTTTGGCAGCTTCCTTCGCCCACGCGTCGGTGTAGTTGTCGCCGTTAAACAGAATGCGTTTGTGTTTCTTGATGAGCCCGGCAAGAAGCTTCTGCAGGGATTCATTGAAGTCCTTACCCGCTTTCACGTCAGCTTCCAGTTTTGTGCAGATTTCGTCGAGCGCTTCCGCCACGATCGTGTTCAGCGCAACATTGGAACCGGCGCAGCTCTGGTTGGAACCGACGGCGCGGAATTCAAACTTGTTACCGGTGAAAGCGAATGGTGACGTACGGTTACGGTCGGTGTTACCGCGCGGCAGAGCCGGCAGTGTGTCAACGCCGAGGTTAATGTGTCCGCCGGTCTTGGAACTCTTCGCTCCGCCTTTTTCAATCTGCTCAATAATGTCCGTGAGCTGATCGCCAAGGAAGACGGAGATGATTGCCGGAGGAGCTTCGTTGGCACCCAGGCGGTGATCGTTACCCGCCGTGGCAACCGTAGCGCGCAGAAGGTCGGCATGGGTATCAACCGCTTTCATCAGCGCACAGATCATCGTCATGAACTTAGCGTTTTCATGCGGGTTATCGCCGGGAGAAAGCCAGTTTTTGCCATCCGGACCGCAGAGCGACCAGTTGTTATGCTTGCCCGAACCATTGACGCCGGCAAACGGCTTTTCGTGCAGCAAACAGACAAAACCGTGTTTCTCAGCCGTCTTGCGCATCACTTCCATGGCAATCATGTTGTGGTCAACAGCGAGGTTGAGCTCTTCAAATACCGGCGCCATTTCGAACTGAGCCGGAGCCACTTCGTTGTGACGGGTTTTAGACGGAACGCCCATTCTCCACAGTTCAGCATCCAGATCTTCCATGAATGCCAGTACGCGGGTTTTGATTGCACCAAAGTAATGATCTTCCATCTGCTGGTGCTTGGCAGGCTTGCTGCCGAAAAGTGTACGGCCGGTCTGACGCAGGTCGAGACGGGCATTGTAGAGCTCTTCGTCGATCAGGAAATATTCCTGCTCGGCGCCCAGCGTCGCGTAGGCTTTCTGCTTGATCTGGATACCAAAGAGCTTAGCCAGACGTTCCGCCTGTGTGCTGAGTGCTTTCATGGAACGCAACAGCGGAGTTTTTTTGTCGAGCGCTTCGCCATGATAACCGCAGAAGACGGTCGGAATACAAAGGGTATTGTCTTTGATGAAGGCCGGGCTGCTCGGATCCCAGCCGGTATAACCGCGGGCTTCAAAAGTCGCGCGCAGACCGCCGGACGGGAAGCTGGAAGCATCGGGTTCACCCTGAATCAGTTCAGCGCCGGAGAATTTGCATACAACGGAACCTTCGCCGTCCGGAACAATAAAGGAGTCGTGCTTTTCAGCAGTAGAGCCGGTCAGAGGCTGAAACCAGTGCGTATAGTGCGTTGCACCTTTTGAAACGGCCCATTCTTTCATGGCCTCGGCAACTTCATCTGCGATACCCGCATCGAGGCTCTTGCCGGTTTTGATAGTCGCTACGAGCGACTTAACGGTCGCTTCAGACAGGTGTTCACGCATGACTTTCATGCTGAATACATTTTCACCAAACAGATCGGTCGGATTAGCCATTTCGTTCTCCTTTATACTGTTGAATAAATATTGATTCCCGCTTAACCAGCGAAAACTTTTTTAGTTTATGAGCAAAAACTATTCCCAAAGAAACCGCCCAACAAAAATAAGCGCAAGGTACTTATTATAATATAGTTGCGGATAAAGCTGCCCGGACTAAAAAATTGCGACTCATTCTGATAAAAACATATTTGTAACTATTTTAATTTCAAAAACACAAATATGTCGTTTACTCGCTTTGTTCGAGCGTACGTATTCTAGCTTCGAGTGCGGCAACGCGTTCTTTCAATTTCGGAAGCAACATCATCCCTGCCTGAGTTCTTTTAAATTTTGCCGCCGGCATGGCAGGGACACCAATCATGTACGCGCCGGATTCAACATCTTTGGTTACAGCGGCTTTAGCCCCGATAACAGCCCCGCTCCCGACGTGGAGATGCCCGGCGATCCCGGCCTGCCCCGCAATGATGACCTTGTCACCAATATGCGAACTTCCCGCAATGGCAACCTGGGCAATAATAACGGCATGATCGCCGATAACCACATTGTGAGCAATCTGCACCAGATTATCGATTTTGACGCCGCAGCCGATACGGGTCTTGCCGAACCGGGCACGGTCTATCGTTACGTTGGCACCAATTTCAACATCGTCGCCGATTTCAACAATTCCGATCTGCGGAATTTTGGTACGAACACCCTGCCCGTCAACCGAGTAGCCGAATCCGTCACTGCCGATGACCGTTCCGTTGTGCACGATAGTCCGCCGACCGATCCTAACGTCTTCGCGCAACGACACCTGGGGGTAAAGCCAGCAGTCTTCACCAAGAATCGCGTTACGGCCTATATAGCATTGCGGCAGAATAACTGTTCTGTCGCCGATTTTAGCTCCGGATTCAATTATGCAAAAAGCACCAATGGAAACGTCTTTACCGACCTCCGCACCAGCGGACACCACAGCCGAAGGATGAATTCCAGGTGCTGGACGCGGAGGCGGTGCATAGAAAAGCATGGCGGCTTTTGCAAAAGCCTCGTCAGGATTTTTTGCGCGAATCAGAGCAGAGGAACAGGCACTGTCCCAGTCTTCGGACACAATAACAGCAGAAGCTTTTGTAACAGCGGCCTCGGCCGCATACCGCGGATTTGCGATAAAACTGATTTCACCTTCGCCGGCTTCGCCAATACCGGCTACACCGCGAATATCGATATTACCGTCGCCTTCGACCGTGCCGCCGGTTTTTTCAGCAACTTCTGAGAGTTTCATGATCCGCTACCATCTTTCGCAGGTTGATTTGTGGAACTGGTTCCGTCATTAAGAAGATTCCCTTCATCCAGAATATCAGGACGCTTCGTGTTGAGAACCGTAAGGATGGCGTCCGTAATTTCCAAGTCGGGATGAGTATAAACAAAAACTCCAATTGCCGCCTTGCGCGCGGAATTATCAATGACCGCCTGAAGGCCTTCCTTTTTGGCGTATTCCACAACGGTCTGCCGTATCTCGTCCATAATGGTCTGGCTCATACGGGTAACCTGAATCTGAAGCTGCTGCTGCCGGCGCGCGGTAAAATCTTCGATCTCTTTCTGCTTGGCGCGGAGTGAGAGCAGACGCTCTTCATATTGCAGCCGTTTGCTGTCACGGATTTCTTCAGTCAGCGTGGTGTCCCGGGCTTCTTTTTTAAGAGAATCGACTGTACTGCTGATGGCGTTCAACTCATCAACCATAACTTGTTTCTCTTTTTCGATATCCTGCTGCTGCACCTCGACTTTTGACTTAGCCAGCTGCGTTTTATAGAACTGGTCAAAAACCCGTTCGAGATCGAGAAAGACAATTTTTTCTGCAGCACCGGCCGCACCGGCCAGCAGAAAGATGGAAAGGCCTAACAGTACGAATTTTTTCATATCAATACCCTCCGGTCAGAATGAATACCCCAGCAGAAAGCTGAACCGTCCGCCGGAACCGCTGTTGTTCTCATCGGCAATATGCGGAATTGCATAATCCAGACGCAACGGAAACATTGGCAAATCAATACGGGCGCCAATACCATAACTTGAATTTATATCGGCCCCGAAAATGTCAAAGGAGTTTTCCGAGACGGCACCGATATCATAAAAAACTGCCGCACGGATTTTAGTCCAAAGCGGCACAGTGTATTCAGCGGTAGCGTACCAGCTGCTTAGACCGCCGATCGGTTCGTCATTATCAGCCGGATCACGAGGGCTGACATCGCGATATTTAAAACCGCGAATGGTTCGCGGACCGCCGAGAAACAGACGGTCGAAAATCGGAACATGGTCCGAGCTGCCATAGCTGTCGACCGTGCGCACTTCGCCTTTAAGATTGAATACATGGTCATCCAGCACCGGCCAGAACTGGGATGATTTTGCCTCCAGCATGTAGATGCTCTCATCACCGGCAAGCGGTCCGCCGGAAACTTCCGCACCGGCCGAACTGAAATTCCCTTTGGTCGGAATAAAGAACTGGTCGCGCGTATCGCGGGAAATACTGGTTCCAACGGTCGATTTAACCGTGGCCCCTTCATCGCCCCGGACAAAAGCGTTAGTCGGGGCATCGATATTATCAACATTGAACCGCTCCAGCGAATAGCTCACCGTAGCGCGCGTGAACGGATTGAAAACCGGCTTGGTAAGTGATGTTTTGCTGCCCAGCGTCTGCAAATCAAACTGGTCGCTGTAATAACTGGCATCGCGATAGTAAAAGTCCTGCCCCAGCGCCAGCTTACGATCCATAAACCACGGCTCAATGAAAGAAACTTCCAGGTCGTTGCGCTTGGTACCCGCCTGCACACGTACTTTAACCTTCTGTCCGTCGCCGACCGGCGGCCAGCGCTGAATATCAAAGTTGCCGTGCGAAAGTTCCGCAAAGCCGACCAGATCGTCCACGCTGGAAAAACCCGCGCCAATCAGGAAGCTGCCCATTGCTTTTTCTTTCACTTTGAAGGCGAGGTCATAGCTATTGGTCCCTGTCTCCGCCGGCGTGTATGAACTGCTGACTGTTTCGAAATAACCGAGATTTTTGAGACGACTTTCACTGGTCTCGACTTTTCCCTGATGGAAAAGCTCTCCGGGATAAACGGCCAGCTCACGCCGCATCACTTCATCGCGGGTCTTTTCATTTCCACGGATATCAATTTCATTGATATTTGCCAGTGAGCCCTCATGGACATTGAAGCGGATGCTGGCTGTTTTTGTTATAGGATCGGTGCTGATGATCGGCTGTACGTCATTACGGATATATCCACGGTTGCCGTAGTAACGGTTCACGGCGGAAGCCGTGTCATCGATAGACGCACGGGAGGCCAGCGCACCGGGTTGTATTTTTAACTGTTTTTCAAGTTCAGCTGTGTCAAACAGAGTGTTTCCGTCAAATCCGATCGAGCCGATCTGATACTTGACGCTTTCCTGTACGTGATAGACCAGCTCCAGTTTCCCATCGCCAAGATGCTTGAGTTCCGGGCCGTCAATTTTCACATCCAGAAAACCGCGATCCTGATAAAATTTGCGCAGAGCCGCCAAGTCGGCCTCTTTCATTTCCGGTTTATACGCACCGAACCACGGGGTGATCCACCAGGTTTTTTTCTGCTGCATTACCTTGGTCAGTTCCCATGTATTATAATGGTCGGCGTTTTTCCGGGATGGGAAAATATTCGGTGTTATCCGTTTGCAGAAGCTGTCATTTGCAACAAGGCCTCCATCAAAACTGATCTTCTTCACTCTCAGTTTTTCGCCTTCACTCACTTTCAACAGAAGATCGGCTGTGCTGTTTTTCTCATCAGCTTTAAGGTCAAAAGTGATAGCTGCGTCGGGATATTTATGTTTGCGGCAGTACTCTTCAACTTTGCGTACCTTTTCACCCACCAGAGCCTGGTCTACATAACTTCCCAGATCCAATCCGAGCTCTTTTTTGATCTTGCGGTTACCGATGCTGTCCGCGCCGGTAATATCAAGCTGGCGCAGGCGCAGCCGGCTGGCTACTTTGTAGACCAGCGTGAACTTGCCGTTATCCTGCTCAACCACGGCACGTACATAAGAAAACCGTTCAGAGCGGCGCAGATTATCCACATCATGAGCAACTGCGGCATTCAGCTCGGCTTCGCTGGCAATCTCCTGTCCCGCACGCAGGGAGGTATAAGCCTTCACAAAAGACTCGTCCAGCTGGGCTTTTTCAACGTTTTCGATACGGATTTCGCTGAGTACCAGTGCGGAAAAACCGGATGATGCCAGCCCGGCAGTCAGCATCAGAACACCCAAAAGTTTTTTGTTTTTCATATTTTTCACTCCGCCGGAAAAGCGCCGTCAACCCCGTGCCGCGTGTCGCGATCCTCAAACCGCGTAATATCGTTGAAAAAGTTCATCTTCACTTCGCCGGTTGGGCCGTTACGGTGCTTGGCAATATCCACGATCGCAAGCGTATCCTCGCCGGAACCGGCCTCCAGCTCTTTATTATAATAAGACGGGCGCTGGAGCAACAGTACGACGTCCGCATCCTGCTCAATCGCGCCGGAATCGCGCAGGTCGGAAAGCCGAGGCTTGCCGTCGCGAGTGCCCTGTTCCGGCGCACGGCTGAGCTGACTCAGAATAAGCACAGGAACTTTCAGCTCCTTAGCCATTGCTTTGATGCTGTTGGAAATCGAGGCGGTTTCCTGCTGACGGCCTTCGCGCGAACGGCGTTTATCGGCCAGCAGCTGCAAATAGTCGATCACGATCAGATCGATATTATAAATCCGCTTCATCCGGCGGGCGCGGGCGCGCAAATCCATCACATCCAGACCGGCGGAGTCGTCGACGATAATTGAAGCTTTTCCCAGCTGGTCGGCAGCTGACGAAAGCTTGGTGCGGTCCGACTCGGAAAAGAAATCTTTCCAGGCCGGTACGCCGGCCCGGCTGTAAAGCATACGGCGAACCAGCTGCTCCTGTGACATTTCAAGACTGAACACGCCTACCGCATGTTTCTTCCCGCCGCCGCGGCCAAGCGCAGCATGCTCCACGATATTCATGGCCAGCGAGGTTTTCCCCATCGATGGGCGCGCCGCCAGTACGATCATATCGGTGTTGTGGAGTCCGCGCAGTTCTTTATCCAGATCGGCAAAGCCGGTCGGCACACCGTTAGAGAGAGTGTTGCCTTCAATGATTTGTCCGGCGGTTTTATAAACAACATCTTTCCAGCCTTCGGCGGAGGATGTCTTCTTGTCGCTTAATTCAAAAAAAGCCTCTTCGGTTCGGCTCAGCAGTTCTTCCGCATCTTCGTCCGTGTAGCAATGATCGATCGCTTCGGCAGCCTGACTGATAATACGCCGAAGCAGGTGCTTCTGCTGAACAATATCAATGTAGAATTCGGCGTGCGCTGAAGTCGGCGTGCTGTCGATCAGGCTTTCAAGGAAAGCATAGCCGCCGGCCTGCTCCAGCCGGCCGCTTTTTTTGAGATCTTCTCCGACGGTCAGCAGGTCGATGGCCCGCGCGCTCTGATACATCCCCATAAGCTGCTCAAAGAGCAGCCGGTGGGCGGGAACATAAAAAGAATCGACCGAAAGAGATTTGATTGAACAGAGTTCTATAACCCGGTTGGATTCGATCAGAGCAGAGCCAAGAACGCCGCGTTCGGCTTCCTCACTGTAGGGCGGAAGACGACGCCCGCTCTGATCGATAGAACTCATTCTTCAACGATCCATACCTTCAGCACAGTTTTTACTTCAGGGTGGAGAGTAACGGTAATGTCGAATACGCCGAGCTCATGCAACGGAGCGTCGAGTTTGAGCTGCTCACGTTCAAGAGTAAGACCCTGTTCGGCAAGCTTCTCAAGAACCTGAGCCACGCCGACTGAGCCGAACATTTTTCCGCCTTCAGACGTTTTGACAGCGATCGTGCAGGAGATGCTTTCGAATTTTTTCGCCAGCTCTTCAGCCGCCGTTTTTTCTTTCCGCATCAGTTCAAGGCGCTCAATGCGCTTCTTTTCGATCTGCCGTTTTTTGCCGTCGGTCACTACCGAAGCCAGTCCGTTGGGGAAAAGGTAGTTCCGGGCATAGCCGTCAGCCACACGCACCACATCACCTTCGATTCCGAGTCCCGGCACCGCATCCATCAATAAAACTTCTACAGCCATTTCTGATTCTCCTCTGCTTGCGCGTTAGCGCAAAAGTCCCATTACACGCGCCTGGCGGACCGCCCGCTTAACCTGACGCTGCTGCTTGGATGTTACACCGGTGTAACGGCGCGAAAGAATTTTGCCGCGTTCGGTCATAAATTTACGGAGCAGTTCCGCGTCCTTGTAATCAATTTCGGTCACGCCTTCCAAAAGCCGGCCGCCTTTTTCCTCTTTATTCGCCACATATGCCATGATCTATACCCTTTCCTTATCAAAACGGAATATCGTCTTCATCCGCTGCCGGCGCTTCAAAATCTGCCGGCGGCGGCATGCTGTTCTGGGGCGCATCGGCAGTATCGGCTCCGCGCTTGGGCGCTCCGAGAAACTGCACCCGGTCCGCACGAACCCGCAGTTTACTGCGCTTTTCCCCCTGCTGATTCGTCCATTGGTCGAGTTTCAAGCGGCCTTCAACAAAAACAGGCGACCCCTTATAGAGGTACTCCGCGCAGGTTTCAGCCTGACGGGCCCATACTTCAACATCTACAAACACCGTGCTTTCAACTGTTTCGCCGGCTTTGTTTTTGAAGTTTTCATTGATTGCCAGTCCGAGGTCCCCAACCGCTGTTCCCGCCGGCGTATAACGCACTTCGGGATCGCGGGTCAGATTGCCCATCAGGAACACTCGATTCAAGGTCGACATATTTTATGCCTCCTGCGCTTCGACCGCTCCGTCTTTCTGCATAAACTGTGCGCGGAACACATCGGTGGCAAGTTTCAGGCGGCTCTTGAACGCGCTGATCTGGCCGCCTTCGAGACGGAACATAATCACCACGTAAAAACCGGCTTTTTTCTTTCTGAGCGGACGTGAAAACGACCGTTTCCCAAGCCGTGTCGAACTTTCGAGTGTGCCCCCCAGCTTTTCCAGCTCGGCTTTTACGGCTTCAATCGACAGGTCAAGCTGCGCTTCTTCCAGCGTTTCCGGGAAAATAAAAAGCCCTTCATACAATGTCTTCAATTTCTCTCTCCTTGCTCTTATCCTCTATTAAAGCAGTTCATGGTCTGCTCAATCCCTGCGGTACAGACCATCTCCACCGCATCCGCGGCACGGTGAACCACATCATCCAGACTCCGCCGCTCAGCGTCCGAAAACGGACCGAGGACATAATCTGCGAGCGACAGACTATCAGGTTTCGGGCCGATGCCAACCCGAATTCTGCCGAAAGCGCCGCCTCCTAATACATCCATCACCGACTGCACTCCGTTGTGTCCGCCCGCCGAACCTTGAGCCCGAACGCGCAACTGACCCCAACCAAGCGCCACATCATCAAAAATAATCAGCATATCTTCCGGCTGACCGCCCGCCTTATGGAGAGCCGGCCCGACAACCTGTCCGCTGCGGTTCATAAACGTCTGCGGTTTTATCAGCCGCACCGTTTTGTCCCCGATTCGGCCTTTAGCCGCCTCTACCGGAGACCACCAGCTCTTGCGAAAAGAAACATTCGAGCGACGGGCAAGTTCGTTCAATACTAGAAACCCGATGTTGTGGCGGGTCATTTCATATTCCCGCCCGGGATTTCCAAG
>JBGAJP010000067.1:0-9740 GCA_044224855.1 Pontiellaceae bacterium | reverse complement strand
AGGCCGGGGTAAGATCCCAGGTGACCTTGAAGTTGTTCCGGTACGGCGAAGCATAAAGTCTACCGACAGTGAGAAAGGTTTTATGCAGATAGGCCACATTATCTCCGTCGCTGACCACAAAGGCCACGTAATGCTTATTGGCGGCTGGAAGGGCATCCAAAGGCGCATGCACCGGCTGCGGTTTGACCGGCATTTCCCATCCTGATGTCGCAGGTGCACCGCAAAGTCCGTCTGCTACGGCGCTCTGCTGACTCTGTTGACTGACCGATCTGAAGAAGTCATGTTCAGAGCCGAAACCGAACAGTAAACCGCCTTTATCCTGTGCTCCGAGATAATGACCCGTATCGCCCGGCAGGAAGAATGAAAACCCTTTGCACATGATGGCATAATCGCGCAGCCAGAATCCTGTAAGCCTTACGTTCTGGCTGTTGCTTTCGTGAAACATTTTCTTTTTATTAAACGAAGCGGAGTAGGTGGTCCAGGCCCAGTCCTGTGTTTTCGTGCGGGCATCCAGAATCATCGTCAGACCCGCATTCAGGGCGTAGGATTCGGTGGATGGATCGACAATTAATGCATCTTCTATTCCCGCTACACTGGATGCTACATCGAGTGATTCTTCATTCGCGACTTTATCGTACAAAATATATCCTTTGAAGATACTTCTGTAGCGATTGATAAACCACGCCCAGTCGCTGGAGTGGAAAACGTCTTTTTCCACTTCAGGATGTTCAGCGCAGAGCCGGTCAAGCCAGTCGTCTCTGTTCGGAATCATTTCGCCCGGGAAATAACGGTTGGCAAGTCCGGCAACACTAGCCATCATTTCATCAATGGATGTGTTGTTGGTATTATTGACGGTGCTGTAAACGTAAACCGTATAAGGCAGGTCGGACGGCGGACGCACCGGACTGGGGCCGCTGACAGTGATTGTGAAAATATCACCGGCCGTATTCCAGTCGCAGGTTGTACCTTCAGCGAAATTAGTCAGTGTAATGAACGGTGTAGCATTCATGAATGCACCGGCGGTAAGCAGCGTGAAGGTCTGTTCGCCGCCTGTATAGTTTACGCCGTTGACAATAATTCTACTGCCGGATGCGAAATCAGCTTTGCCTCCATTGCCTGACGTGCCGTAGTTCATTGAAGAAATGCCGTTGGTGCCGAAGATGAATTCCAGCACACCGGATGCGCGGACTTCCAGTGCGTTTCCAGTCAACGATGCGGTTCCGATCGTAGCGCCGTTTCCGTCGATGCGGACCTTGTCGCCGGAATCACCGGGGATATCTGAACCAACCAGCAGACGTCCGTTAAAAGTTCCGCCGCTGATCGTAAATATTCCGGTGGCTTGTTTTGAAGCGTCATTTAGACCGATATTCATAACTTCACCGCCGGCAGATCCGATCTGCAAGGTTCCGCCGCTGAGATTCAGGTATCCCGTGGCAGTGCTGCCGGCATATGGACGTCCGACGCAGGGGCGGGAAGTTGTGCCGGTATACAATGTAACCAGTTTCCCGCCGGGCATTATATTAATGGTGCCGGACTCGATGTTGTCGGCAATCAGAAAATTGTCGATCGCCCCAACGTCAGAGTCAATCGTTGCGCTTCGCCCGCCGCGAACATACACAGAATCCATGGATGCCGGAATTGTACCGTCATCGAATTGCCATGCGGCAGGATTCGTCCAGTTCGAGTAATTCATATTCAGGATGAAGCTCCGGGCCGTTCGTTCGGGTTCTACAGGACCGCTCGGGCCGGTTACAGAAACAGTTAAAGTATTACTACCGGTATTATCCCAATTGTAGGTCGTTCCGGCGGCAAAGTTGGTCAGCGTCACCGCGCAGTTTTGAGCGCCAAGTGTTCCCGCTCTGATTAAAGTAAACGTATTTGAGCTGCCGGCATAAGCTGAACCGTCGACGAGAATCGAACTGCCGGAAGAGAAGGTTGCTGTGCCGCTGCCGCCGGAAGCACCGTAGTCCATGGTCGAAATGCCGACAGGACTAAAAATAAACTCCAATGTACTTCCGGTATGTTCGGTTATCGAAGTTCCAGTGATTGTCGATTCGCTGCCGATAATACTTACCTTGTCCCCGGAATCGCCGGTTATGGGTGAGCCAATCGTTAAAGTACCGGCATGAAATATGGCGTTACTGACTACTACATTGCCGGTCGATACGGTTGTCGCTGTATTTGAACCAATACGTACGCTGGCCGCAGAAAAAGATCCGCCAAGGACGTTCAGATTGCCACCGCTTCCTGCATATCCGGATCGTGCGACATCCGTTATGCCTGATACATTCAGCGAACCTCCAGTTAGAATATTAATCGTTCCGCCTTTAGCAGCTTCCCCCAGATAAACATTATCAACGGTCGGGACTGACGAATCGATCGTCACGTTACGGTTTCCTCGAACATATGCACTGTCTCCTGCATCCGGAACGCCAATTGATGCAGTCCAGACAGTAGCATCTGACCAATTTCCATTGCTCAATAGAATTGCGCTGCCAGCTTCCGCATTTGCAGCTATCAAACATACTGCAATAACCGAAAAAGCACTTAACCCCGTTTTTTTCACTATTATCCCCTCCGGCTTCAAGTAGTGTGTATCATCCAGTAGTTATATAGTAATATATATAGCATCCATTGAAAACTTATTTTAAACGCGCCCATCACATTTCGGAGTCCGATAAGCTTATAGAACGAAATGCCTTCGCACTGTGCCGGACTTTTGCTAGATTCCCCCGCCATCAACTTGAAGGAGTCTTATGTTTACTTCCAAATCATGGAAACTTTCACTTGCCGTTTTTGCAATACTTGGAAACATTTTTTGTACGCAGGCCGTTACTCCCGCGAAAGCGAGCCCGGCAAAGAAACAGTCTGTCGCGCCGGCGACTGCGGAATCAGCGAAGAAAGCGTCAAATGTCATTTCGCGCGATCCTTACTACGGTGCTGTAGTGATTGATGCAGATACCGGTACGATTCTTCAGGAAGACCACGCATCCGCAGCGGCTTATCCGGCCAGCATGGTAAAGCTGATGAATCTTTTTCTGATTCTTGACGACGTAAAAGCCGGCAAGCTGAGACTGGATGAACCCGTGACGGTTGCGCGCGAAGTATCGCAGGTTGGCGGCCGGCAGGTTTGGCTGAAGGAAGGCGAAGTATTTCCTCTCGAAGAACTGGTTTATGCGATGATGATTCACTCCGCAAATGATGCGGCGGCGGCATTGGCGATTCGCGCTTCAGGAAGTCGCGAAGCTCATGCGGCGCGAATGACCGCCAAGGCCCGCGAACTTGGCTTGCGCAACACGGTTTTTCACAGCGTACACGGACTCCCTCCGGGGCCGGGACAGGAAGTTGATGTAAGCTCTGCGCTGGATATGGCGTTGCTGTCCAAAACTTTGCTGGAAGTGCATCCTGAAACACTTAAGTATACTTCGATCTCCACCCGCCCGTTCCGCGATGGCAATCCGGTGCAGCTGACCAGCTCGAATAAGCTGCTGGGTAAGGTGCCGGGATGCGACGGCCTGAAAACGGGCTATTTCTATGCAGGCGGTTTTTCCATTACCGCCACAGCAGAACGTGAGGGACGTCGCGTGATTGCTGTTGTATTGGGATCCAAGGACAAAAACGTACGCGATGCCAAAGCCGCGGAGTTGATTGAAAGCGGATTTATTAAACTGCCGCCGCTTCCGCCGCCTGTTGTTGAGCCGGTGCCGGAACCGGTTCCTGTTGCGCCCGTGGTGGAGGAAAAACACAACATTCTGCTGCCGGTGCTGGGCGCGGCTGTACTGGTTGGCGGACTGGTACTGTTTCTCCGCCGCCGGAAAAAAGGGTAAACGTTACTGTTTTCCGAGCACCGGGTAGCCAACAAGTGTCATCAGGCGCTTCGTGAGCGATTGTATGCGTTTACCGCTGTCGCAAGCCAGGTCGAGGAGATCGATCTGGATTTCCTTTTCGGCGTGACGACGCGAAGCTTCGACTGCGGCGTTGACGACGGTAAGCGGCTGGAGCATTGCCAGAGTCAGCTTGGAAACTTCCATCATCAATTCTTCACGGTTTAAATAATCGGCGTGATCTTCAACGGTGACCGGGTTGCGCTTGCGTACTTCAATCTGTCCTTCAAGTTCCTGAATGCGGGATTCAATACGGTCGGTATAGGAGGTGAATCCATCGCGCGTAACATTGACAGCAGCCTGAACCTGAGCCGGACTGCTGTTTTCGAGCTGCATCAATCCTTCCATCTTTTCAAGAACAACGGCCAAGGCACTCATGTCCAGTCCTTTAACGCCCGCCAAGCCAGCATCTGTATTTTCCGATTCAACACCGGCCTTAACCGTCAACCTCTGCCAGTCTTTGATCGGAATATCCGAAGCCCCTGGGAATTCGCGGGCTTTTTCTATGCCGTGTTTCTGGATGTTTTCAATCAGTTTTTCTTCCACTTTATCCAGTTTGCGCCGCTGGTCAAAATAGTGGGCGGTAAGCACTTCAAATTGCTGTTCTTCTTCCATTTCGCGTATCGCATCAAAAATGCGGCGGTCGATTTCCGGATGGCCCGCTCCGATCGCGGCGTGGATTTTATCCAGCACCGTTTTTTCGAGCAGCATCATCGTTTTGGTCAGATTAACTTTTCCCTGAGTGGTCTGAAATTCAGCCGCGTTCCTCAATCCCTCAAAGGTCCGACGCAAACAGCCGACCATAATATCCGCGAGCGATTCGCCATCCTGGGTGACACCCGTCGACTGCCGGATGGCGGCGGCATCCAGAATCATCTGTCCGAGCCGTTCGGGGTCGGAGAGCATCTTCTTGATTTCGGTAGAGGCATCGGGATTGGCAGATTCACCTTTTAGGAAGGCAAGGATCTGGCTGACTTTAGCTGGAGAGATATTATCTATACTCGAACCTGAGCTGTCGCTTTTCTCCCGCCCGCCTTTGCCGGTCTTTTGTTCGCCGCCGCGCAATGCGACGTATTTGACGTCCGTCATTTCAATATGATCCAGTCCTGCGCCGGCAAGTGTTTCTTTCATTTGCACATCACTGGGCGTGCAGAGTGCAGTGAGCAGTTTTTTCAGCTCGGCCCGGGTAAGTCCCCGGTTGAGCGCAAGATGGGAGACCTTCATGGCAACCAGCCGCTTTTCGAGAGTGCGGATCGGTACATCACGTGCGACAGCCGGTTCTTCGTTAACTGTCAGCGTGCCGTTGAATGTGCCGACTGAAATGGATTTTCTGGTTTTCAGCGCCGCCTGCAGTTCCTCAAAGGCTTTGTCGACGATTAATTCAACAGAAGGATGGTTGATGCCGTAAACCGAGACGGTACCTAACCCTTTTCCCAATGAAATGAAAACCGAGCGGAGCTCATCAGGAATTTCTTTACCGTGCGATGAGGACCCTGCAACTGTCTGCTCCATAATTCACTCTCCTTATCGAGGAACTCTAATGCCAACGAGGACTTCTTCCCAGTGTAAAAAATAAAAAGCTCACCGGTGAAGGTGAGCTTTGCGGATCGCTGGAAGCCGGAATTAACCCAGCATTTCCGTGGCGGTTTTATAGATATTTTCCGCCGTGAAACCGAACTCTTTGGCCAGCGTACCGGCCGGAGCGGAGGCTCCGAAATGATTGATGCCGATCACGCGGCCTTGTGCGCCGATGTATCTTTCCCAACCTTGTGTCGCGCCGGTTTCAACGGCCAGACGGCGGGTGCAGGAAGCCGGGAAGACAGACGCTTTATATTCGGCGTCCTGAGCCTCGAACAGCTCCCAGCTCGGGAAGCTGACAACGCGGACAGCTTTGCCTTCGGCTGCCAGTTTCTTGCCGGCTTCGAGCGCGATCGAAACTTCGGAACCGCCGGCGATAAGGATGATATCGTGGCCGCTCTTTGCGCTTTCCCAGATGGTATAGGCGCCTTTCTTAAGGCCGCAGGCCGGAGCCAGCTCCTTGCGGTCGAGGATCGGCAGGTTCTGTCGGGTCAGCAGCAGGGCGGTCGGCCCTTTTTTGTTTTCGAGCGCCGCGATCCATGCACACTTGGTTTCGGTGGCGTCGGACGGACGGATGACAGTGACGTTCGGCGTAATGCGCAGGCTCATCAGCGTTTCAATCGGCTGGTGGGTCGGGCCGTCTTCGCCGACATAGAAGCTGTCGTGCGTGTACACATAAATGACCGGCAGATTCATCAGCGCGGCGACGCGGGTCGTCGGACGGACGTAGTCGGCGAAGACCAGGAACGTTCCGCCATAAATACGGAAACCGCCGTGCACCTGCACGCCGTTCATGACAGCGCCCATACCGGTTTCACGTACGCCGAAGTGGAAGTTACGGCCTTTAAAGGATTTCCTGCTGATGTCGCCGAGATCCTTCAAGTAAGTGTTGTTGCTCGGCGCGAGGTCGGCCGACCCGCCGACGAGATACGGTACGGCCTTGGCCAGATCCTGCAGCACCTTGCCGGAAGCGGCGCGCGTGGCGATCGACGTTCCCGGTTCGAAGTCAGCGATCTTTTTCGCCAGGTTGGCCGGCAGTTCGCCGCTCTGGCAGACGGTCCATTCCTTGGCTTTTTTCGGTTTAGCCTGTTCGAAGGCGGTGAAGGCCGCGTTCCATTCCGCTTCAATGGCGGCATTCTTCTTTGCGACTTCGGCAAAGGCGGCGCGTACTTCAGCAGGAACAAAAAACTTTTCGGGTGAGATGCCGAGTGCGGCTTTGGTGAGTTTCACTTCCTCTTCACCGAGCGGTGCGCCGTGGCAGTCGTGCGAACCAGCTTTATTCGGTGAACCGAAACCGATCGTGGTGTTGCAGATGATAACCGACGGTTTGCGAGTCTGCGCCTGTGCAGCTTTGGTGGCGGCGGCGATTTCGTCGGTGTTGTGTCCGTCGATTTCCTGAACGTGCCAGCCGTAGGATGTCATGCGTTTTTTCACATCGTCGGTGTAGGTGATATGCGTGTCGCCTTCGATGCTGATGAAGTTCTGATCGTAGAAAACAATCAGTTTGCCGAGTCCAAGATTACCGGCCATCGAAAATACTTCGTGCGAGATGCCTTCCATGAATTCGCCTTCGCTGGCGAACACATAGGTGAAGTGATCGACCAGTTTGTGGTCTTTGGAGTTAAAACGGGAAGCCAGCATTTTTTCGGCAATCGCCATACCGACCGCGTTGCCGCAGCCCTGGCCGAGCGGGCCGGTGGTGGTTTCGACGCCGACGGTGTGGCCGTATTCCGGATGGCCGGGAGTTTTGCTGCCCCACTGACGGAAGCGCTTCAGTTCGTCGATAGGCAGATTGTAACCGGCGAGGTGAAGCAGGCTGTAAATCAGCATGGAGCCGTGACCGGCGGAAAGAACGAAACGGTCGCGGTCAGCCCACTGCGGGTTCTGCGGGTTGTGTTTCAGAAACTGGGTCCAGAGAACCGTGGCGACATCTGCCATACCCAGCGGAAGGCCGGGGTGGCCTGAGTTGGCGGCCTGCACACCGTCCATTGAAAGTCCGCGAATCGTATTGGCAATCAGCTTGAGATCCATTTTTGCTCCTTTTGGTCGTTTAATCCGTCGATATTTCTCTAAAATCCTCGCGAACTTAGCGAAAACCATGTCCAATGACTAATAGGAATTGAATGAATTTTGAAACGAAAGAGAACCGAAAGCCGGACGCATGATTGATCTGCATTCACACTCGATTTTTTCCGACGGTTCCAGCACTCCGGAAGAACTGGTTGCGCTGGCGGAACAGGGCGGACTGACCGCGCTGGCGCTGACCGATCACGACACAACCGACGGACTGGCGCGTTTCATGGCCGCAGGCCGGAACACTCCTGTTCAGACGGTTGCCGGTATCGAACTCAGCGCGGAATTCGGCGAAGTCACTTTCCACATCCTCGGCTATCTTTTCGATCCTGCCCATGAAGAACTGCAGACTGCGCTTAAATGGGTGCGGGAAGGGCGCACGGAGCGGAATGTCCAGATATTGGAAAAACTAAACCGCCTCGGCTACGATCTTACGCACGACGACGTCCGTAAACATGCCGGTGACGAACTGGTCGGCCGGCCGCATTTTGCCGCCGCGCTGATCGAAAAAGGACACTTCAAATACAAAGATAAAATCTTCCAGCAGCTGCTCGGCAAAGGGAAAGCCGCCTATGCAGAACGGCGGAGGCTCACGCCGGAAGCCTGCGTCGAGATTATCTGTAAAGCGGGCGGCGTACCGGTTATTGCGCATCCAGGACAGATGAAGCTCACCTCACGCAATCTGCGCCGGCTCGTCAAGAAACTTAAGGAGCACGGACTTGGCGGGCTTGAAGTCTGGCATCCGGTTCACCATCCGCATCAGGCGGCGTCCTATCTGAGCATCTGTGAGGATTTTGATCTCGTTGCCACCGGCGGCAGCGATTTCCACGGCAGCCTTACGCCGGACCTCACACTCGGCCGCGGTTTCGGTGATCTTGACATCCCGGCCTCTGCACTTGAAAACCTGCGCAACCGCCTATGAAAGTGGTCATTGCAGAAAAACCGTCGGTCGCCCGCGAACTCGCGGCGGTGCTGAATATCACCGCCAAAAAGAACGGCTATATTGAAGGCCGCGGCTGTGCGGTTACCTGGGCGTTCGGACATCTGGTGACCTTGCAGGAGCCGGGTGAATACGATCCGGCGCTGAAACGCTGGTCGCTGGAGTCGCTGCCGTTTATTCCGGACGAATTTAAGCTCAAACTGATCGGCAACCGCGGTGTGGACGAACAGTTTCAGGTGATTAAAACGCTGTGCGAACAAGCCGAAGAAATCGTCTGCGCAACCGATGCCGGGCGGGAAGGGGAGTTGATTTTCCGCTATATTCTCGCGCTGTGCGGCTGTGAAGAAAAACCGATCCGCCGACTCTGGCTCAACTCGCTTACGCCCGACGCGATCAAAGAAGCCTTTAAAAATTTAAAGGACGGACACGACTATGATCCGCTTTATGCCGCGGCACGCTGCCGCAGCGAATCGGACTGGATTGTCGGACTCAACGCCACGCGCTATTACACGGTCCGGCACGGCCGGTTCGGCGGCGGAACCGACCGTGTACTCTGGAGTATCGGCCGCGTGCAGACGCCGGTGCTGGCGATGATTGTGAAACGCGATGATGAAATTGATCAGTTCCGCTCGCAACCGTTCTGGGAGCTGACAACGAAGTATCGCGAGGTACTATTCAAGTACACCGGTAAGCGTTTTGAAAAACCGGAACTTGCGCAGGTTCTGCTCAAAAAAATCACCGGCCAGCCGTTTGAAGTGACCGGCATCGACGGTAAGGAGAAAAAAGAACCGCCGCCGCAGCTGTTCGACCTCACCACGCTCCAGCGCGATGTAAACAAGGCGCACGGGCTTTCCGCCGCCGACACGCTGGCGGCTACGCAGAATCTCTACGAGTCCAAGCTGGTTACCTATCCGCGAACCGACTCGCGCTATCTCAGCAAAGACATGAAGCCGCGCATTCCGCAGATTCTGGAGCAGCTCAAAGCAGTTCGTGCCGAACAGATCGCGCCGCTCAATTTGACGAAGCTGCCGTTCACCAGCCGGATTATCGACGATAAGAAGGTGACTGACCATCATGCCATTATTCCCACCGGCGTTGAGCCTCGCAGTCTCGGCGCGAACGAACAGCTGGTCTACGACGCGATTACCACGCAGTTTATTGCCGCATTCTATCCGGTCTGCCTGAAGAAGCTCACCACTGTGGACGGTGTCAGCAACGAGGTTCCGTTCCAGGTGAAAGGAACGCAGATTATAGAGTCTGGCTGG
>JBGAJP010000066.1:0-9805 GCA_044224855.1 Pontiellaceae bacterium | reverse complement strand
CGGTCAGTTTGTTATTAGACATCAGTATCCTCCAAAATTGAGTTGAGAAGCGTACTCCCTTGTAAAAACGGTTCAACTAAATTTGTGATTAAATAGTTATTTTAAACTGCCTGCTGATAATAATATTGACATTAAAAATGGGTTTTTAATAAAAATATGTGAATTAAATAACAAAAATGGAGCAGTTTGTTAATGAAAACCCAATCGGCAGTCATAGAGCGTATTCTAAAATACCGTGATGTTATGCAAAAAATGAAGGGCCTCGGCTTTGTCCGGGTCTTTTCTGACAATCTTGCGGATGCAGTCGGGGTTTCACCTTCGCTCGTGAGAAAGGATTTCTCCATATTCGGGCTGAGCGGAAATAAACGCGGCGGCTATCACATCGAAGATATTATCGGACGGCTGAATGTCATTCTCGGGAAAGACCGTAAGCAGAAAATTATTATTATCGGCTGCGGCAAAATGGGCCGGGCGTTGATGAATTATAACGGGTTCCCGAGAGTCGGGATTCGCGTGGCGGCCGGGTTTGACAGCGATCCGGCGGTTCTTGATGAAACGGCGCCCATACCGATTCTTCACATCAGCAAGATTAAAGATTTTATCGCGGAAAAAGGGATTCAGGTTGCGGCTCTGACGGTGCCTGAATCCTCGGCTCAGTCCATTATTGATTCCCTGAAAAAAACCTGTATCAAAGGTGTCATCAACTTTGCACCGGTTTCACTGCGCAGTTCGGAAAACTTTTTGATACAGAACATCAATGTGGAGCAGGAAATTGAAAACATTTTTTACCAGATCCATTTTACAGAGAGTGCGGCTGCGGCTGCTGAGGAATCCAAATGAAAAAACTTAAGGTGCTTGTCGAAGCACTGAATGCCAAAACACTGAATGCACCGCCGGGGTGGGAAGACTGTGATATAAACAGAATATTTGTTTCTGATCTCATCAGTGACATTCTGGTGGCCGACGGAGAAAATATTCTTCTGATCACCTCTCTGCTGTCCGATCAGGTATTGCGTACCGCCAATGTAATCGGGGCCTCTGCGGTTATACTCGTCAATCGCCGGCAGGTTCCTGCGATGCTGGGCAAGGCCGCAGCAAAACAGGGCATTGCGCTTTTCCACACGCCGCTTCCCAAGTTCGAATCCTGTGTCCGCCTCGGACATCTGATGGAGTCCATATGAATTTCGCGCCTCAGCCTGCGGAAGATATGTCTCTGCGCATTCAGGAGCTGGCAGGCAATCTGAAAATCCGGGATGTCATGACCCGTAAAGTATTTGCCGTTACGCGAACCTGCACGATGCGTGACGTGCAGACCATTATGAAAAATAATGCGATCAGCGGCGTTCCGGTTGTGGACGATAAGCATGTGATCGGTCTTGTCAGTGTGCATGACATCATGAACGCCTTTGAACAGGGCTGGATGCAGGATTCGGTGGCTAAACACATGGTCACCGGTGTGCGTACGCTCAGCGAGGATCAGCCGCTGTCGATCGCTATGTCGGCCTTCAGTAAATTTCCCTACCGGCGGTTTCCTGTCGTTAATCTCAACAACGATCTGACCGGTATGCTCACGCTGCGTAACATTAACATGGCGCTGATTCAGGAGCTGTCCCGCCAGCTGGATGCCATCGAGACGGAAAGCGGCCGCATTACGCCGGCAGCTTCGTCCGAAACTTTTGTGTTTTGCCGTATTTACCGGATCGCCCGTTACGACTTTGAAGCCGGAGGCAAGGCTTCCGGCGAACTTCGTGAACAGCTTCAGGCCCGCGGTGTTGCTCCGAAAATCATACGGCGCGCGGCGGTTGCCTGCTACGAACTCGAAATAAATATCATTGCGCACTCGTATGGCGGAACACTCACGCTCTACATCGACCGCGACCGGGTACGTATTACCGCCAATGACTTCGGTCCCGGTATTCCCGACGTTGAACAGGCCATGACCGAAGGATACTCCACGGCCAGCGACTGGATCCGCTCGCAGGGCTTCGGAGCCGGCATGGGACTTCCCAATACCAAGCGGCTCTCCGATGAATTCGTTATCCAGTCCGGCGTGGATATGGGGACCATGGTTAAAGCTGTTGTTTATTTAGGAAGTGGCGAGTGATGGTGACAAGGGGCAGGGGGAGAACATGAGCAGTGGAAATCTCGAAAATTTTTCCGCATACACGAAGTCTCTCGAATTATTTGATCGTGTTGTTGACGATATGGATAAGTATATGAGGTCGCATCGTGTTGAGCGTCTTGTTAGTCAGCAGCTGGCCAGCTCCGACTCTGTGGCATCCAATATCGAGGAAGGGTATGGCCGACAAAGTTCAGTTGAATATCGCCGATTTCTGATCATTGCCCGCGGTTCGTTGCGCGAAACCCGCGGGCGGTATTGGCGTTTACGTCACTGGATTCCGGTGGATCTCGTAAAAGAGCGAATGGCGTTGGCAGATGAGATATCCCGCATCCTCAGTGCAACGATCATAAGTCTAGGGAAACGTGACAAATGAAAATTTCACTTGCTACTCACACTTGCCATTTGCCACCTGTAGCGACGAAAGAGATACAATATGAAAACAAATGAACTGACATTTCCCGGCCTTCAATGTGTCCAGCCTGCTTCCGGCGATGTTGAAATCACCGGCGGCTACACGTCCGATCTGCTCAGCGATGTCATGGCGCACCTCAAAGAAGGCGATGCGCTCATCACGATTCAGGCGCACAAAAACACTGTCGCCGTAGCTTCACTCACCGGCGCTTCCGCTGTCATTCTCTGTCACGGACGCACCGCCTCGCCCGACATGCTGCAAGCAGCAGCCAAAGAAAATATTGCGATTTTTGTTTCCTCCGGCAGCCAGTTTGAAAATACCGTTGCCCTTGCAAAAGCGCTTGGCAGATAACCGGCATGAAATCCCGGATTGATTTTCATATTCACTCCTGCCTTTCGCCATGCGCCTCGCTTGAAATGTCGCCGCGTATGATCGTTGCGCGCTCCAAGGCTGCCGGGATCGACTGTATTGCGCTCACGGACCACAGCTGTACCGAAAACCTGCCGGCGTTTCATACCGCCTGCGCTGAAGCCGGTATGGCCTGTCTCTACGGCTTGGAAGCCTCCACTGCCGAAGAAGTTCATATGCTCTGCATCTTCGACGACTTGAGCCGCGCAATGGATTTCGGCAACATGATCTACAGCCATCTGCCTGATCGGCTCAATAAACCAAAACTCTTTGGTGTTCAGCCCGTCATTAATGAAAATGAAGAGGTGCTCTATTTTGCGAAAAAGCTTTTGAGTCGGTACGGATATTTCTTTTTCGATCTGATTCCGATGGCGCTGAACGCCGGGGCGCTTTGCATTCCGTCGCATATTGACCGCGAAATGTGCGGTGCCATTTCGCATCTCGGATTTCTGCCCGATCTGCCGTACGACGCTGTCGAAGCGGTCGGGCAGGTTGACTCTGAAATTGCGCGGAAGTGGCCGGTCGTCCGGTTTTCGGATGCACATCATCCCGACCAGATTGCGCGCCGTTTTACCGAAGTGGAAACGGATTCTTTCACCGTACCGGCGCTTCGCGAAGCCTTTCAGCGCCTGCTTTTGAAATAACTGCTATTTTTCAAAACTGCGGAGCAGTTTGATTTCATCCGCCCAGATCGCCGGATCGGGCGTTTCCAGAATCAGCGGAATGCCGTCGAACCGCTTATCGGCCATCAGAAAACGGAAGCAGTCGATTCCGATAAATCCTTTACCGAGACATTCGTGCCGGTCCACCCGCGAGCCGAGTTCTTTTTTTGAATCGTTCAGGTGCATCCCCTTGAGATACTTGAAGCCGACTATTTTCCCGAAATCTTCAAACGCTGATGAAAACGCTTTTTCGGTGCGCAGATCGTAGCCAGCGGTAAACGCGTGACAGGTATCAATGCAGACACCGACGCGTGTTTTATCTTTGATCCGTTCAATCATTTCCGCAAGCTGCTCAAAACGGTGGCCCATGTTTGAACCTTGGCCCGCCGTGTTTTCAATCACCGCGATAACACCTTTGGTTTTTGACAGGGCGATATTGATCGACTCCGCAATCAGCGCAATGCATTCGTTTTCCGTACATTTCCCCAAATGACTTCCCGGATGGAAATTCAGTCGGTCGAGACCAAGCTGTTCGCAGCGCTGCATCTCATCCAGAAACGCGGCGCGCGATTTTTCGAGTGCTTCGGTTTCCGGGCTTCCGAGGTTAATCAGGTAACTGTCGTGAGGAAGAATCTGTGTGGCGGAGAATGTCCCGGCGCAGTTCTGCTCGAACGCCTGAATACTTTCACCGGAAAGCGGGGCGGAAGTCCACTGCCGCTGATTTTTGGTAAACAGCGCAAAAGCGTCTGCGCCGATTGCTTTGGCATTGAGCGGCGCCTTTTCTACTCCGCCGCTTGCGCTGACATGGGCTCCGATAGTTTTCATATCGGCATTTTATATAAAAATCGAGCAGCTCCAACTCTCCGCACACAAAATCTGTACCATTAGACGGAATCCGGCTTTATTCGTAAGAACTTTCCGTGTACCCTGCGAAGGCTTTCAGCATCCATTTGCAAAACACGGAGGTATCCCATGGCGGAAAACGCGACCGGTTGTGCATGTTCGGATCCCCTGTCCGAAGAGGAAATGTCCCTGCGGCTTGATGAGATTATCGGGGAATACCGCGACAAGCCAGGCGGCTTGATTCCTGCCTTGCAGATCGCGCAAAGCTCTTTCGGATACCTTCCGGAAAGTGTGCTGAAAAAGATAAGCGCTGCCTTCAACAAGCCCTACAGTGAGGTGGCGGGCGTAGTCAGTTTCTATTCCTTCTTTTCCACCGTGCCGCGCGGGAAATATCTGGTCCGCGCCTGCCTAGGAACCGCCTGCTATGTGCGCGGCGGCAAAGAGGTGCTGTCGGCGCTCAAAAAAGCACTCGGCATTGATGTCGGCCAAACGACTGAAGACCGGCTCTTCTCTCTGGATGTAGGCCACTGCTTCGGCGCCTGCGGCCTCGCCCCCGTCATTATGGTAAACGATGAAGTTCATCAGCGCGTGAAACCCTCCAAAGTCGGCGAACTGCTCAAAGCCTACGCTGCCGGTGAGAAAGGAGGCAGCCAATGATTGCGCCTGTTTCACATATCATTCCGTCCGTTGAAGCGCTGCGGAAAATCCTGCAGAAACACACCGCACCAAAAGGCGTAAAGCAGATTCTTGTCTGCGCCGGCGGCGGCTGTCTCGCCTCCGGCTCCGACAAAGTCATCACCGCGTTTCGCGACGAAATCGTCCGTCAGAAACTGACCGGCAAAGTCAGCGTGACAGCTGTCGGCTGTATGGGGCTTTGCGCCGAGGGCCCGGTCATGCTGATGGTTGACGACATGACCTTCTATCAGCGCGTTAAACCCGAAGATGCCGCAGAAATCATCAAAACGCACGCCGTCGGCGGCAAAGTGATTGAGCGGCTAGTCGCCCGCGATGCCAAAGGCGGACAGGCGGTCGCCTGCATCGGCGACATCGACTTCTTCAGGAAACAGACCAAAATCGTTCTGCGCAACTGCGGACGGATTGATCCGGAAAGTATCGATGAAGCGCTTGGTGCCGGAGTCTATCAGGCGCTTGGAAAAGTCCTCGGCGGTATGAAGCCTGACGATGTGATTAACGAAATGAAAGGTTCCGGGCTGCGCGGCCGCGGCGGCGCAGGTTTCCCGACCTGGATGAAATGGAACTTCACCCGCCAGACACCGGCGGATCAGCGTTACATGCTGTGCAACGCCGATGAAGGCGATCCCGGTGCCTACATGGATCGCAGCGTACTGGAAGGCGACCCGCACAGTCTGATTGAAGGCATGATTATCGGGGCTTACGCCATCGGCGCTTCGCAGGGTTATGTTTATGTACGTGCTGAGTATCCGTTGGCGGTTTCCAGACTGCAAAAGGCGATTGATGATGCCAATGCGTACGGACTGCTTGGAGACAATATTCTCGGCAGCGGCTTTTCATTCGACCTTGAAATCCGCATGGGCTCCGGCGCGTTTGTCTGCGGCGAAGAAACCGCGCTGATGGCATCCATTGAAGGCAAACGCGGCGAACCACGTCCGCGTCCGCCGTTTCCGGCGCAGAAGGGACTGTGGGGTAAACCGACAGTACTCAACAATGTCGAAACCTTCGCCAACGTGCCCGCCATTATTTCCAATGGAGCGAAGTGGTATGCCTCGTTCGGCACCGAAAAGAGTAAGGGTACCAAAGTGTTCGCGCTGGCCGGTGCGGTGCGCAATACCGGCCTCGTCGAAGTACCGGTCGGAACGCCGCTCGGCGAACTGATCTATGACATCGGCGGCGGCATTGTGAACAATAAGCCGTTCAAAGCCGCGCAGCTCGGCGGCCCATCCGGCGGCTGCATTCCGCGCCAGCACCTGAACGTTCCGCTCGACTACGAATCGCTCAGCGAACTCGGCGCCATCATGGGGTCGGGCGGACTGATCGTTATGGACGACGATGCCTGTATGGTGGATGTCGCCCGCTTTTTCATCGAATTTGTGCAGGAAGAATCCTGCGGCAAATGTGTGCCGTGCCGCGTCGGCACGAAGCGCATGCTCGAAATTCTCACCCGCATTTGTGACGGGCAGGGGCGCATGGAGGATATCGACCGGCTGATCGAACTCGGCGAATTCATTAAGCAGGGCTCACTCTGCGGGCTGGGGCAGACGGCACCCAATCCGGTGCTTTCAACCATCCGCTATTTCCGCGACGAGTATGTGGAACACATTCGCGACCGCCACTGCCGCGCGGGAGTCTGTCCGTCGCTGGTGCGCGCGCCGTGCCAGACCGCCTGTCCGGCGGGCGTGGACATTCCCGGATTCGTTTCGCTGGTCGGCGAAAAACGCTACGACGAAGCGCTCAGACTGCACCGCAACCGCAATCCGTTTGCCAGCGTCTGCGCGCGCGTCTGCTTCCATACCTGCGAGGACAAATGCCGCCGCGCCACACTCGATAACTCCGTTTCCATCCGCGGCATCAAGCGCTTCATGGTGGATCAGGAAACCGAAATGCAGCTGCCGGAAATCCATGAAAACGCGGAGAATGCGAAAAGAAAAATCGCCATCATCGGCGGAGGCCCGGCCGGTATTTCGTGCGCCTTTTTCCTCGCGCGTCTCGGTTACAAGCCGGTTGTCTTTGAAAAAGAACCGCGCCCCGGCGGTATGCTGGTGCAGGCGATTCCGGCCTATCGTCTGCCGCGCGAAACGCTCGCGCGCGAAATCCGCATGATAGAAAACATGGGCGTTAAAATTAAAACCGGAAAAGCGCTCGGCAAAGATTTCACTATCCAAAGTCTGCGCGACGAAGGATACGAAGCCGTCTTTGTCGGCATCGGCGCGCCGGAAGGAATCCGCGTTGAACTGCCCGGTTGCGATGCGAAAGGTGTGGCCGACGCGATGGCCTTCCTGCGCGAATACAATATTCGCGGCTCGGTGCCGGTCGGCAAAAAGGTGGTTGTTATCGGCGGCGGCAACGCGGCGATTGACGCCGCGCGCACCGCGATCCGGCTTGGCGCGGGTTCGGTGACGGTACTTTACCGCCGCACGCGGGAAGAAATGCCCGCTTATGCCGAAGAGATTGAAGAGGCGCTGCAGGAAGGCGTTAAAATTGAAGCGCTGACAGCTCCCGAAGAAATCGTCGCTGCCAAAGGCAAGGTGACCGGCGTGAAGTGTCTCCATATGCATCTGGGCGAATTCGACCGTTCCGGCCGCAGGTGTCCCGAAGCCGATCAGGACGAGAGTTTCATCGTCGCGGCGGATCAGGTCATTATGGCGGTCGGCCAGACGCTCGACAGCTCCGTTTTCGACGGCGTGCTGGCGCTCGATGACCGGGGCTGGATCAAAGCTGATCCGGTTACCGGACAGACTTCACTGGAAGGCGTTTTTGCCGGCGGCGATGCCGTCACCGGCCCGATGTCGGTGGTTCACGCTATTGGCGACGGAGAGCGTGCGGCAGTTGGTATTGATCAACTGCTGAGCGGCGCAAGGCACGCCTTTTGGCGTGCTGAACAGCCGAACTCTACCAATTATGATCCGGATGCCGATCCGGTGCCGTATCCGCGCGAAAAGCTGCGGATGATGCCGGTCGACAAACGACGCAGCAACTTTGACGAAGTGGAGCTGTCGTGGAACGAGGCCGAAGCGGTTCGCCAGGCCCGCCGCTGTCTGCGCTGTGATTACGGAAAATGCACGGCATGTGACGAGGAGGACTCCAATGCATAAACTGACCATCAACGGAAAATCCATTGAGGCTCCTGACGGTGCAACGATTCTGGAAACGGCCCGCCGCGCCGGAATCCGCATACCGACACTTTGCTTCCTCGAAAAACGCGAGCCAATCGGCGCCTGCCGTGTCTGCCTCGTCGAAGTGGCCGGTGCGCGTACGCTGATGGCCGCCTGTTCGACGCCGGTGGCGAACGGTATGGACGTTAAAACCAACAGCCCCCGTGTGCGCGCTGCACGCCGTCAGGTGGTCGAGCTGCTTCTTTCCGAGCACAACGGCAACTGTCAGATCTGCGACCGGAATCAGGACTGCGAACTGCAGGCGCTGGCTTCGGAGCTGGGTATCCGTGAAATTGAATATGAAGGCGAAAAGGCCAAAGCGCTGATGGATGACAGCACCCCTGCGCTGGTGCGCGACAATTCCAAGTGCATCAAGTGCCGCCGCTGTGTCACCGTCTGCTCGCAGGTTCAGGGTATCGGCGCGCTTTATCCGCAGGGTCGCGGTTTTGATACGGTCATCGGCCCGGCCTTTACGCTGAATCTCGACGGCGTCGCCTGTGTGCAATGCGGACAGTGCGCCGCCGTTTGTCCGGTCGGGGCTATTTCTGAAAAGAGCCATGTTAAAGATGTCTGGAAAGCGCTCGAAGACCCGGCGAAAACTGTCGTGGTGCAGACTGCACCCGCCATCCGTGCCGCGCTTGGCGAATGTTTCGGATGCGCGCCGGGTACGCTGGTCACCGGTAAGATGGTCAGCGCGCTACGCGAACTCGGCTTTGACGGTGTATTTGACACCAATTTTACGGCGGACCTTACGATCATGGAGGAGGGTACCGAACTTCTGACGCGTCTGAAGAAAGCACTGGTGGACGGCGAGAAAGTTCCGCTACCAATGTTCACCAGCTGCTCACCCGGCTGGATTAATTTCGCGGAGTATTATTATCCGGAATTTCTGCCTAACATCTCCACCTGTAAATCACCGCAGCAGATGTTCGGTGCGGTAGCTAAGACCTACTATGCACAGAAGATCGGCGTTAAACCGAAGGACATGATTGTGGTTTCCGTTATGCCCTGCACGGCGAAAAAGTTCGAGTGTCAGCGGGTTGAAATGGACGGAAGCGGTGTTCGCGATGTGGACTATGTTCTCACCACGCGCGAACTGGGCCGGATGATCAAAGAAGCAGGGATTGACTTCCTCGCGCTTCCGGACGGCAAGATGGATGCGCCGATGGGGCTAAGCTCCGGCGCGGCGGATATTTTCGCCAATACCGGCGGCGTCATGGAAGCAGCGCTACGCACGGCATATGAAATTGTTACCGGTCGCGGTCTGCCGATGGAAAACCTGCACGTCAAGCCGATTGAAGGACTCGAAGGCATCAAAGAAGCCTCCGTTGTTATTACCGGCACTGTTCCGGCCTGGTCTTTCCTCGAAGGTATTGAAGTGAAGCTGGCGGTGGTGCATGGACTGGCGAATGTCCGCCGGCTGCTTGAAAGCATCAAACGCGGTGCAAAGAGCTATCACTTCATCGAAGTCATGACCTGTCCCGGCGGCTGTATCGGCGGCGGCGGG
>JBGAJP010000005.1:0-76564 GCA_044224855.1 Pontiellaceae bacterium | reverse complement strand
GCTGACCGTGCGCGCCGGGTTCTACGCTCGCTGCCTGCCGCGAACATTTCGACGATCCACGCGTTTTGTGCCGGACTGCTTCGTGAGCACGCGCTGGAACTTGGTCTCTCTCCGGCTTTCAAAACGCTGGAAGATGAAGACCGCGACGCACTGCTCGACGAGGTGCTGAAAGCCGAAATTTTCAAATCTCTGGAAGCGGATGCCGATTTCCGCGAATTCTGCTCCGGTGTTGCGATTCTCGGTTCACCGGATAATTCGTACAGCCTGATCAATACCGTCCGCGCACTGCTCGAAAAAGCGTCCAGCCGCGGACTCGACCTGAGTAACGCCGAGGCAATGCTTCCGCCGCCGGAACGTACGGTTCGTAAGCAGAGCTTTGAGCGCATTTGTGCCGAACTTGAAACCTTTGATCTGCCGAAAACCGCCGCTGATGCGCTGGAGGCGCTTAAAGAAGCTCTCGCTGACTTTCCGAATCCTGCGCTGATTGCGGCGATTCCGAAATTCGGTCAGGCGAAAAAGGTGAAACATCTTTCTGATGAGCTGGCGAAAATCAAAGAACGCTTTCTAACCGAGTATTTCTACGAACAGAACGCCGGGAAGTTCTGCGCCTTTGCGCGGTGCCTGTCGGCTTGTGCGCGCGGCTTTACCGAAACCAAGCGGTCGCGCGATGCGGTGGATTTCGGCGACCAGCTTCTGCTGGCGCGCGATTTGCTCCGGAACGGAAAATTTACCGGACTGTTCGACTGGATCATTGTGGACGAAGTGCAGGACACGTCGCGGGTACAGTGTGACGTGATTGAAGCGCTCTGGGGTAAAGAAACGCACCTGGTGATTTGCGGCGACAAGAAGCAGTCGATCTATGCGTGGCGCAGTGCCGATCCGCAGGTTATGCCTGATCTTGAGTCGGCGATGGAACAGCGCGGCGGAATCAAACGGATTCCGCTGAAGCAGAGCCGTCGAAGCAAAGACCGCGTGATTGAAGCGGTGAACGGGCTGTTTGCCGTAATCTATAATGACTATCAACAAGCCGCTCTTGAGCCCGTCGCTGAAATCGGTGCGGTCACCGTCGGCGAAAAACCGTGCGTCGAGTTTCTGGTGCAGGACGGCGAAGAGAGTACAACCGAGGATGAAATGTCGGCGGTTGCCCGGCGCATCCGCCTGCTGGTGGATGGCTGCGCGGAATGGCGTCCAAAGTTTGGATATAATGAGAAAGCGAAACGGTTCGCCGCTGACGAGTCGTTCAGCTACGGCGACATCCTGATTCTGCTGAAACGTTCGACGCATCAGGCGGTATTGGAAGAAGCATTGCGCGCGGCGGGTATTCCGTACACCAGCGGCGGCAAAGGCCGCGAGCTGTTTGAACAGCAGGAGGTGCGCGATCTGCTTCTGTTCCTGCAGGTGCTCTGCGAGCCGGTGAACGATCTGGCGCTGGTCGGATTCCTGCGCTCGCCGTTTGCCAGCGTACCGGATGATGAAATCGTGAATCTCGGTTGTGCGCTGACTGGTAAAAAAACAGCGTCCGCGCTGGTGCGTGAAATAGTCCGCGAAACAGCGTTCGATGCACAGTTGGCCGGACTGCCGGGCGGCGAACAGCGGCTGGCGAATTTTAAAAAAGCGCTCGACTGGATTCGCGCCGCCGAGCGCGGCGGGCAGGTTCTTCTGCCGGATGTGGTGCGGCTGTTTGAGAAGTACATCAAGACGCCGCCGCGCAGCGGAGCCGCCGAAGCGCTGCTGCCCGATCCGGAGCAGAATGCCGTGACGCTGATGACGGTACACGGCGCGAAAGGGCTGACGAAGCGCGTCTGCTTTGTGCCGGATATCAGCTTTGGCGAAAACAGCGAGCCGGGGTTCGCGATGTTTTCGCCGGAAGGCCGGCTGGAGATGAAACTGTCCGGCCTCGCGGGTGAAGAGGTGAAGTCTCCCGGCTGGGATGCGGCGCGCGACGCCGATAAGGCGGTCCGCGAACTTGAGCTGACGAATGTTTTTTATGTGGCGATGACCCGCGCCCGCGATCTGGTGGTTCTCTCCGGTGCCGGGACGAAAGATCCGAAAGGCTGGCTGGAGTTAAGCGAAGCGTTTTTGCATAGCGCCAGTCCTGAGATTTTGCGGGAGTTGAAGTTTGATGAGATACCTGAAAGTGAAAGCTTTAGGCCTGAGGCTGCAGGCTTGAGGGAAGAAATCGTATATAAATCTCTGCTGGTTCCAAAAGGATTTGAACGCAGAACCGTGACGAGTCTGGTTGAAAACCTTAAGCCGCAAGCCGCAAGTCTCAATCCTTTTCCGAACGACCGCCGAGTGTTCGGTACGGTCGGTCACGCGGTGCTGGAAGAGCTGGCGAAGAACGGATGGCGCGGCGATATTCCTATGCTGGTTAATCTTTTCAGCCGGGAGTTCGGCACGGTGGACTCCGGTCTGCTTGTCCGGCAGCTCGAAGCGGCGCGCGAACTTTTACGCAAGGAGACGGCCGGTGCGTCGGCGCTTTTTGCAGAGCATCCGTTTGTGCTGAAGCGCGGTACTATGCTGCTGGACGGAACCATTGATCTGCTCGCGCAGTTGCCGGAACGGCTTAAAATCTTTGACTACAAGTTTACAGGCGAATCGCCGGAGAAGGCGCTGGAAGTTTATGCGCCGCAGTTGACGGTGTACTGCGAAGCGGTTCAGAAGCTTTATCCCGGCTCCGGAGTTTCGGCGACGCTCGTGTTGATCGGCGAGTCGGTGCGGCTTGTTTCAGTTACCTGAGCCGATTATTTTGACTTGGCGCGTTTGACGTCGGTGAGGTAGGCGACGATGCCGTCGGCGATGCCGCGGGCGATCCGGTCACGTCCGGCAGGATCAATGACAATCGCCTCATCCTTTGGATTGCTCAAGAAGGCCATTTCAACAAGCGTCGCGGGACAGGGTGCATCCCGCAGAACTTCGAAGCGGGCGCGTTTTACGCCGCGGTCTTCCTGTCCGGTCGCCCGGATGAGGTTTTGCTGAATGCGATAGCCGAGTGCCATGTTGGCGAGGTCGTAGCGGTTCCCGGTATTGACTGAAGAGGGAAGCGTTCCGCCGCCGTAGGAGTTGCTGCTGTAGCGGCCGGGCAGGGCGAGGACGAAGGTTTCGGCTCCGCGGATGCTCCGGTTTTTCCCGGCAGAGTTGGCATGTATGCTGACAAGCAGATCAGCTTTCAGCGCGGCGGCTTTCCGGCAGCGGGCGGAGAGATCCAGATTCCGGTCGCTTTCCCGGGTGAGCTCAACGTTAATTCCGCGGGCTTCCAACCGGTTGCGTACACGGTTGGCCACATCGAGCACAACCAATTTTTCATGGATGTTACGCGGACTGCTGGCGCCTTTGTCGTCGCCGCCGTGTCCGGGGTCGAGAACGACGGTGCGGGTTCCGGCGCTTCTGAGAAATTCTGCGGGGCGCACCGTCGGTTCAATGGTTTTGTTGAAGTCGACTGTATCAATGGCCCACGACCAGCCGATTTTTCGAACCGGTTCGCAAAGCGCGACGAGGGTTCCATTGACCCAGATGCTGCGTTCGTCGGTTGCAAATTCGATTTTATTATATTTGTTCTGTAGCCGGATCCGGCTTTTGGTCGGCTGGGTGAGAGTCATGCCATAGTAGGCGGCCATATTCGGCAGGGTGACGTAGCTTTTGCCGCGCGAGGTGACGGTGCGAACGCCGGCAAAGGCAGGTGCGGCAGTACAAACAGCGAGTAAGCCGATGACGAACAGCAGAGCGTTTTTGTTCAAGCGCATGAAATAACCTTTAAAGGAGGGATGTCCGTTTGTATATTTTGCGAAGCTGTTTATCACACGCGGTGCCGACGGTGCCAGATATATCAGGAATTCAATTATGAATGAGTTAAAATTTCTTCAGGATTTAGCCGTTGTTCTCGCTGTCGCCGGTATTGCGGGCTGGCTGTGCCAGCGCATCCGCCTGTCGGTTACTTCCGGTTATCTGCTTGCCGGCGTGCTGTTCGGTCCCGCCGGGATTGTTACACTGGTTTCCGATTCAGAAATTCTTCGGCTGCTTTCACAGGTCGGGCTGGTTTTTCTGATGTTTTCGATCGGCCAGCATCTTGGAATTAAACAGATCCGGCGCAGCGGAGTTGTGTCGCTGGCCGCTACAGCGATCAGTACGGCATTGATCTTTACGCTTTGCCGGTTACTTGGGCGTCTGATTGGACTGGATGAAACCGGCGGTCTGCTGCTTGCCGGACTGTTTATCACATCGAGTTCTGTCATTATCGGACGGCTGCTGCATGAGTCGGGGAGGTTCCACCGGACCGATGGACAGTCAGCGATGTTTCAGACCCTGCTGGAAGATTTTAATGTCATAATCCTGCTCAGTCTGCTGAGTACACAGTTACAGACCGCGCAAGGCGCCCCTGTACCGGTGCTGCAGGAGCTTGGTGCATTCGCCTCATTTGTTGTGCTGACGGCGATTCTTGCTTTGCTGTTTATTCCGCGCATGCTGCATCTGCTTCAGCAGAAGGTCAGCCCCGAACTTCGCAACGTGATTCTGGCTGCGATTCTGGTCGGAACCGCAGTGATTGCCCGGAGCGCCGGATATTCGTTTGCTCTCGGGGCGTTTGTTCTGGGAATGGCGGTGGCCGGAACGCCGGACCGGCCGCAGATTGAAAAAAGCTTCTCCGGATTGAGCGATCTGTTCGGTGCCGTATTTTTCGTGTCCATCGGAATGTTGATTGATATCCGGCATATTTTTTCGGCCTGGCCGCTGGTGCTGCTCTTTACCGCGCTGGCGGTGTTCGGCCGTTCGACAATTTGCACCATCGGGCAGTTGGCTGTCGGGCGCAATCTGCGTGATGCGGTGATGACGGGGCTTCTGCTGATTCCGATCGGAGAACTTTCGTTTCTAGTGACCCAGATCGGCGTTGATGCAGGACGGTTGCCGGAATCCTTCGGCGCAGTAATTGTCGGCGTATCGATTCTTTCCACGGTGGCTGCATCGGCACTACTGCCGGTGAGCGGTCGGCTGGCAGACTATCTGGTCGCGTACCAACCGCACTGGTTTGCCCAGGCATTGGAGGCTTATCACAACGGGCTCAACCGGCTGGCAGCCCGGCGTTCGTCGAATATGGTCTGGAAAATCTCCCGCAAATGCCTGTTGCGGATTACAATTGAAATGCTGTTTGTCACAGGCCTGATGGTTTTTTCACCGAAATTGCATGCGATGTTCGCCGGGATTACAGCCGGACAGAACTGGATGCTATGGATGTTTAACCTGATCTTCTGGGTGCCGTTCGGGCTGATTGTTCTGGTTGTTCTGGTTGCTGTCTGGCGCAATATCGAGGTGCTGACGATGCTTCATTCGGAGGTGGCGGCCCGGCGGTACACCCGTCGGGAAACCCGCGCAGCGGCCCATATGATTGAACAGGCGTTGCGGATTATTTCGCTGATTCTGCTTTCTGCCTGGCTGTGGATGCTGCTGCCGTTTGCGCTCAGCGGATTCTGGACTTTTATAGGGCTGGCGGCGGCGGTCGCCGTCAGCGCAGCGTTACTTTGGAAGCCTATGGCTCTTTTGCACAGTGTGGCGGAAAACCGGCTGCAGCACAGTGTCGCATCCGGGATGGGCGACGCACCGGCTTTAATTTTCAGTCACGACAGCGACTGGGATTTAAATATCGAAGAGGTTCAGATTCCGCAGTCGTCTCTTTGCCGGGGGCTTTCTCTTGCGCAGCTGGATTTGCGGAACCGGTTTGGATGTTCGGTTCTGGGGGTTGAACGGCAGGGAATGGTTATCGATGCACCTGGGTCGGCGTTTACTGTTTTTCCTCAGGATGTGCTTCTTCTTCTCGGTGAGCCCGCGCAGATTCCGGCGGCTCGCGCATTTCTCAGCAACACCTGTATGACGGAGTCTGAACGGCTGGATGAAATCCGGCTGGACACACTAATCATTCCGGAGTCGATCAGCTTTGCGGACCGCACATTGGCCGAGTGGAATATTGCGCATCAAACAGGAGTTCAGATTGCAGCTATTCGCCGGGCCGGAAAGCGGATTGTAACGCCGGGTCCGGCCGAACGTCTGCATACCGGCGACGAGCTGCTGGTACTCGGTACAGTGGAAGAAATCCGGCAGATGGAATTTTTGCTGATCAACGCCGAAGCGGACCGGGCGGAAGTATCGCCCGCGTAGTTATCAATACGGCTTCTGGTCTCCGGTCAGCAGCAGATAACGCCGCGGCACATCGGCGGCGGTTTTGTCTGTAATGGAAATCTGTTTTCCGCTGCCGCGCAGGTTGGTTGCCTGCGGCAGAGGTTTCCAGTCCGCCAGTTTGCCGCGCGGGGCGTCTGTGTAATAGACGGTGTAGGTCTGGTCGCGGATCGCATTCCAGGTCATAATGGTTTCACCGTTTGCATAAGAAGTCGCCATGCGCGGCGAGACGGGGAATTCAACCGGAGCGGGCTTGCTGGCGCATCCGGCCAGTACGAGAGCAGTCAGCAGAATTAATAATTTATTCATTAGAATTTCCACCAGGGTTTTTTCGGAGGCTGCGGGACAACGATTTCGGCCGCAGGGACTTCGCCGGTGGCAAACGGGTCGACTTCAGTTACGAGCGGCGCCGGTGCGGGGACTTCTGCCTGGACTGCCTTTTCAATTTCGACCGTCGGAGCGATTGAAGGGGCTTCAATTAAAGGTGCCGGCACCGGTTCGATCGTGGGGATAGATTCAATAACCGGTTCGGGTTTGATGATTGGTGTCGTGGCAGCCGGAGCAGGCGCTGGTTCAAGCGCCGGGGCTTTCTCGACTGCCGGCGCCGGAACTGCCGCAGCGGGTTTAATTACCGGTTCCGGTTTGAGTGAGGGAAACGGTTTAGAGGCCGGAGTTTCCGTTTTGATGCCCGGTTTTACTACCGGTTTCGCAACCGGCGTTTTTTCAACCTTGGGTTCCGGTGCTTTGACCGTGATATTAACAGCTCCGGCGGCCGGTTCAGTGGCGGGTTTTTCGACTTCAGTGATGACCGGTTCTTTTTCAATTCTCACCGGTTCAATGGGCGGGGGCGGGAGCGGTTCGAGGTAATGCCATTTATCCATATCCAGCGCGAAATCGCGTTTTGCGCGTTTTTCGACCAGCTCGTCGCCGCGGATGTTCCACCAGTGTACGTTTTCCAGCGTCGGGTTGATTTCTTCAAGCGCGTAGCCGTATCGTTTTGCCAGCTGATTCCAGTAGCGGAACGGGAAATCGAAGTGAAGACCGAGCAGGTGAAGTAAGACGCGCGGATCGGTGGAAGAAAGGCGGCTGGCGCTTTCGCACCAGATGCTGTTGGGTGTCAGAATGGCAGGAGCGTGAAACCGTTCATGCTCAACGACGATGGCATAGCCGGGCCGGTTGGCGAAAAATGTACCGTTTGCGTAATCTTCTACCGGTACGGAAACCCATGTTTCATCGTTCCATGCGTAAAGTTTCAGCTCGCCGTACACCAGCCGGTAGCTCACAAGCAGAACGGGGTAACGCCTGGAAATATCCTGTGCAACCTGAAGAGGAATCCTGTCTTCAGGCATCACCAGCATAGTAATTTCATCCTGCCGGGAAGCCCGGGCAGGCAGTGAAAAAGCAGACAGTAGTACGATGGCCAGCAGAGCCAGTTTTTTCATAATCAGACCTCTTTTCTGTATTTAAGCCTTTGCAGCGGCAGGCGCGGGAGGCAGCCTCAGGCTGAGTTTGTCGTCAAGCATCATTAAGGCCGCACCGTTATCTCCGGCCATTTTCAGGCGCTCAACGATTTCTTTGACGTTGGCTTCTTCTTCAACCTGTTCCGTGATGAACCACTGCAGGAAAACCTGGGTTGCGTGGTCTTTTTCCTCCACGGCGACATTCAGCAGTTCGTTGATAGACTCTGTTACAAACCGTTCGTGCTTCCGGCTGGCCTCGAACGCGCCGAGTACCGATCCGAAATCTGCCGGCGGCTCATCAATTTTCAGCAGGCGGGCTTCGCCGCCGTGCTGCATGATATAGTCGAACATCATGGTCATGTGGATGATTTCTTCGTCGTACTGGATGCGGAACCAGTGCTCACTGCCCGGCATATTGACTTTGTTGCAGTAGGCCGACATCGAAAGGTAAAGATAGGCGGAATAGAATTCTTTATTGATCTGAGAGTTGATCGCTTTTTCCATTCTCTTGGTAATCATGGTTGCAACTCCTTTTATTTGCAGGGATTCTAGCCCAACCATGCAGGCAGTCAAATCACAACCCATGAAAACAGGCCGGCGTTCCGAAGTCCGGAAGGCCGTTCGCAACAGCCTTCTGCCGTGGTTTGCGGAAAATGCGCGCGATCTGCCGTGGCGCCGGAACCGTACGGTGTACCGAGTATGGGTTTCAGAGATTATGCTTCAGCAGACGCGCGTGGATACGGTGATCGACTACTACCGCCGCTGGATGAAAACGTTTCCGTCGTGGAAAGCGCTCGCCGATGCGCCGCAAAGCGACGTGCTGAAATGCTGGGAAGGGCTCGGCTACTACAGCCGCGCCCGCAACCTTCACGCTGCGGCAAAAATCATTACCGGTGAATACGCCGGGAAGCCGCCGGTTGCAGCCGCGGAATTGGCAAAGATGCCGGGAATCGGGCCTTACACGGCGGCGGCGATCGCCAGTCTGGCTTTTAATGAAGACGCAGCGGTGGTGGACGGTAACGTCATCCGCGTTCTGAGCCGTCTTTTCGCCTTCGGCGGCGATACCCGTGACGCCAAAGGTAAGAAACAGATGCAGGAATGGGCGGATGAGCTGCTGGTGAAAGGCCGTGCCGGCGAATTTAATGAGTCGATGATGGAGCTGGGCGCGCTGGTTTGTCTGCCGAAGAACCCGAAATGTCAGGAATGCCCGATACAGAGCGTTTGCGCCGCTTTCGCCGCCGGGGCACCGGAAAAGTTCCCTGTAATGAAGAAAAAGAAAAAAGTGCCTCACATCGTTGTCGGCGCGGCGGTAACGGTGAACCGGAAGGGCGAAGTGCTGATTGCCCAGCGCAAACAGGACGATATGCTCGGCGGGCTGTGGGAATTTCCCGGAGGCAAGCAGGAGTCTGGGGAGATAATTCAGGAGTGCATTGCCCGTGAATTAAAAGAAGAGCTGGGCATTAACACAGCGGTCGGAGAGTTCTTTTTGACGGTGAAGCACACTTATAGCCATTTCACCATGACCATGCATGTCTATCGCACAACCATCATTTCGGGTCGTCCCCGCCCGATTCATTGTGCCGATTACGCATGGGTAAAAGTCGAAAATCTCGGCAAATACGCCTGGTCGAAAGCCGACCTGCAGGTGGTGCAAAAACTGCAGAACCGGACCGCGGGGTGAAAAAGTCGGAAAAAAGGTTGATGAGGGGGGGCAAATGATATAGACAGTAGCCTCTTTTTCCGCAGACGGAAGTCTGCAACCTGGACTGGAGATTACAGAAATATGGCAACAAAAATACGTTTACGTCGAATGGGCACCATCAATAAGCCGTTTTACCGCATCGTGGTAGCCGATTCCCGCTTCGCGACCACCGGCCGCTTCCTCGAAGCTCTTGGCTGGTATGATCCCAAGCAGAAAGGTGACAATTTCAGCGTCAATGTTGAACGGGTCAAACACTGGATGGGCACCGGCGCGCAGATTTCCAGCACCGCCGCCAGCCTTCTCAAAAAGGCTGAAGCCGGTCAAGGCGTCCCGGTCGGCGCAGCTTTGGATCTAAAAGCTTCCGAATCGCAGGGGGCCTAAGCATGAAAAAGCTTGTGAAGCAGATGGTCGCCGCTCTGGTTGACCATCCCCGCGACGTCAAGATCACCGAGGTCAAAGGTGATAAAAGCATTGTTTACGAACTGCGCTGCCATGAAAAAGATGTCGGCAAAGTAATCGGACGCAGCGGAAAAACCGTTGGTGCCATGCGCACGCTCCTTGGAGCGATCGCTGCCCGCGACGGCCGCCGTGCAATGCTCGAAGTTGTGGAATAAAAAATCACTCCGTGATACAAAAGCGGCCGAAAGGCCGCTTTTTTTGTTATGCAGATTGACGTAATAAGCATCTTTCCCGAAATGCTCGACGGTTTTCTCGGCCGGAGCATGATGCGGCGTGCCGCCAAAGCGGGTCACGTCACCTTCAACTGCATCAACCTGCGCGATTTTACCGAAGATAAGCATCGTACCACCGATGACCGCCCGTTCGGCGGCGGCCCCGGCATGGTCATGAAGCCGGAACCGATTTTTCGCGCGGTGGAATCGATCCGTACAGAAAAGTCCCGCGTCATTCTGATGTGTCCGCAGGGGCAGCCTTTCACGCAGAAACGCGCGCAGGTGCTTTCGAGCGAAGAACACCTGATTTTCGTCTGCGGCCATTACGAAGGGGTGGACGAACGCGTTCGCGAAGCGCTGATTGATGAAGAAATATCCATCGGTGACTATGTCCTGACCAACGGGGTGCTGCCGGCGGCTGTGGTGATCGATGCGGTCGTCCGCCTGATTCCCGGTGTGCTGGGCGGGGAGGGCGCCGCTGAACAGGAGTCATTCAGCGAACCGCTGCTGGAATATCCACAGTACACCCGCCCGCCCGAATTCCGCGGTATGAAAGTGCCGGACGAGCTGGTTTCCGGCGATCACGCGGCCATTGCCGAATGGCGCCGCCGGCAGGCTGAAAAGCGGACCGCGGAACGCCGTCCGGATCTGCTTTCAGGCTGCGGGGTAGAAAATGGAGATGGCGCTTGACCGAAAGACGCAGTTGGGTATTATTCGACGCTCGCTTTTGGAATTGGAAGAAAGAGAACAATTATGAATCCGGTAGTCTTAAAAATTGGCAAAGAACAGTGCACAAAAGAAATCCCCGCATTCAGTGTCGGTGATACCGTCAACGTGCATGTGAAAATCAAAGAAGGTGCAAAAGAGCGCATCCAGCTGTACACCGGAACGGTGATCGGTCGTGAAGGCGCTGGTGTGGCGGAAACCTTCACCGTTCGCCGTGTAGCTTTCGGCGAAGGTATCGAACGCGTATTTCCGATGCAGAGCCCGAACGTAGCGAAGATCGAAGTTGTGCGCAGCGGTCAGACCCGTCGTGCGAAACTCTTCTATCTGCGCGACATCTCCGGCAAGAAAGCGCGTATTAAAGAACGCCGCGTGTAAACTGCAATGGACATGCTCCGTTATGAGAAAGAGGCCTGGCAATCAGGCCTCTTTTTTATTGCCGGTGTGGATGAGGCCGGACGCGGTCCGCTGGCCGGCCCGGTCGTGGCCGCCGCCGTTGCCTTCGTTCGCGAGCCGCTTCAGAACGGCGGTGTAGCAACCTTTGACGGTCTCACCGACTCGAAAGCGCTCCCGGAGAAACAACGTGATGTTTTCTTTGGGCAATTGCAAAACTGCAGCTTTGCCCGGATCGGATGTGCGGTCATCGGACCGGAAATTATAGACGAAATCAATATCCTTCAGGCTACCTGGAAGGCGATGGCTGAAGCCGTTGCACAGATCAGTCCTTCGCCCGATCTGGCGCTGGTTGATGGCAATCCGGTGCGCGGCCTTTCCTGTAAATCACAGAATATCATTAAAGGCGACGCGCAGAGCCTTTCCATTGCCGCCGCCAGTATCATCGCCAAAGTCACCCGCGACCGGCTGATGGTTGAACTCGACGCGCAGTTTCCGCAGTACGGCTTTGCACAGCATAAGGGTTACGGAACCGCCGCTCACCTTGCCGCCATTCGCCGCCACGGCCCTTCGCCCCATCATCGTAAAACCTTTCGACCTGTTTCTGAATTGAATCAGGGAGAGCTGAATCTGTGAAACGGCTGCTTCAGTGGTTTAAAAAAGAAGCTCCGCATCTGCGCACCGGGCGGCGCGGTGAAGATCAGGCGGAAAAATTTCTCCGGAAAGCCGGACTGAAAATCATCGCCCGCAATGTGAGAGTCGGAGCGGACGAGCTCGACCTGATTGCACAGCAGGGCGACACACTGGTTTTTGTCGAAGTCAAAACCCGCGCAAACGAAGATTTTGGACGGCCGTTTGCGGCGGTTAATCGCGCCAAACGCCGCAAGCTGTCGCGCGCCGCGATACACTTTCTGAAGAAGCGCAAACTGCGCCCGCCGTATATCCGTTTCGATGTAATCGAAGTGGTCGGCGAAAAGCCGGAAATCCGGCATATTCAAAACGCCTTCACGCTTGAAGGCGGCTATCGCATCTGGTGGTGAGGCGACCGCTTATTTGGCGTATTCGATAGCGCGTGTTTCGCGGATCACCGTCACCTTGACCTGTCCGGGATATTTGACTTCATCCTGGATGCGGTTGGCGATTTCGCGGGCAAGGATCAGCGCGCGGGCATCGTCAACTTTAGCACCTTCCACCATTACGCGCAGTTCGCGGCCTGCCTGAATGGCGTAGCATTTATCGACGCCTTTGAACGACATGGCGATTTTTTCCAGCTTGTCGAGGCGCTGGAAATAAAGGTCGGTGGTGTCCATACGCGCACCGGGACGGGCGGCGGTCATCGCGTCGGCGGCGGCGGCCAGCACGGCGTAGACGCTGCTCTTTTCGACATCTTCGTGGTGAGCGGCGACAGCGTTATAAACCAGCGGTACTTCGCCGTATTTGCGCAACAGGTTTGCGCCGATGACGGCGTGGGAACCTTCGACCTCATGGTCAACGGCTTTGCCCAGATCGTGGAATATTCCGACGCGTTTAGCCAGCGCAACGTCCAGGCCAAGATCAGCGGCCATCATGCCCATCAAAGCGGCCATTTCCATGGAGTGGTCGAGCACGTTCTGTTTGTAACTGGTGCGGTATTTGAGGCGTCCGAGAATTTTGACCAGTTCAGGTGCAACGCCGGAGATGCCGAGCTTGTAAAGGGCGTCTTCGCCGGCCTGCCGGATAATCTCATCTACTTCGGTGCGGGTCTTTTTGACGGTCTCTTCGATGCTGGCCGGATGAATCCGTCCGTCGAGCATCAGTTTTTCGAGCGCCACGCGGGCGACTTCGCGGCGCACGGGATCAAAGCTGGAAAGCTGCACAATGCCGGGGGTTTCATCGATGATCAGATTAACGCCGGATTCCGTTTCGAATGATTTGAAATTGCGGCCTTCCTTGCCGATCAGTCGGCCCTTCATATCTTCGGAGGGCAGGGCGACCTGTGTTACGGTGATGTTGCTGACGTGTTCGCCGGCATAGCGCTCTATGGCTGTGCAGACAATATCGCGGGCTTCCGCCCGAGCCTTTTCATAAATTTCTTTTTGCTGGTGGCGGATCAGTCCGCTGATTTCGCCTTCCAGTTCTTTTTCCATCTGATCCATAATCAGCTTGCGCGCATCTTCTTTGGATAGACTGGCAACTTCCTGAACCTTGCGATTTTCCGCTTCAATGAGGTCCTTAAGCGTCTTTTGCTGAGTTTTGAGTTCTTCGTTCTGCTGCTCTGCTTTATCCAGTTTTTCGGTCAGTGTGCGGTCTTTTGCTTCGAGCAGTTCGAGTTTGCGTGAAATGTCTTTTTCGCGGGCGACCACGCGGTCTTCGAGAGCGATAATGCTCTGGCGTTTGGTTTCCTGTTCTTTTTCGGCCCGTTCACGTGCTTTGAGAATCTCTTCGCGAGCGCTTACATCGGCTTCATGTTTGATCGCTTCCGCCTGTTTGCGGGCATCGTCCATGATCGCGGATCCGCGATGGCTGGCAGCGACCGCATTGGTGCGGGTCAGGTAAGCGTGGAAAAAGAAGCCGAGAATGACGAACCCGATGCTGAGCACAAAGTTCTGCATGTCGCCCCACCAAATCCCTATGCTATCCATAAAATCACCTTTTGTTTCAGAATTTATTTTTCTCGGTTCAGAATAGCTCTGACCGCAGGGCTTGTCTAACTGTTCATCGCAAATTTAAGAATTTTCGATTCAGTTACCGTAAAATCCATCCGGATGTCATGTTCTTCCGTCGGAATGGCTTCCAGAAGCTGGAAATTGAAGCAGATTCCGGCGCGTATCGCACGGTACTGCGGCAGTAACCGGTCATAAAATCCGCCGCCGCGGCCGATCCGGTGGCCGGCGATGTCAAATGCAACGCCCGGCACAATAATCAGGTCGAGTTCATCCTCTGTCGCGAATACCGGAACCGCCGGTTCCAGAATACCGAAACGCCCTTTTCTCAGTTCCGCAGTCAGCCGCGCCATCCGGTAACTGCCGGAGGCTTCATCGAACGCCGGAATATAAAATGGTTTTTTCAGATGTTCAAAAAGAGGGGTGATGTCCACTTCGCCCGGCAGCGGCATGTAGGCGCCGATGGATCTCGCCGCGCGGAAAGATGCCAAGGTCTGGAAATTCTCGGCGGCTTTGGCGCTCAAAGCTTCCAGATATTGGGAGGAGAGCGTTTTCTTTTGCTCCGCAATCTGCGCGCGTAGTTCAGCCTTCGTCATTTTTTCTTTTTCCGTATGGACGCCCAGTGCTCCAGCCGTTTTTTGAGAGTCTCTTCGTAGCCCTGATCAGTCGGCGAATAGTAAATCCGGTCGGTCGGCACATATTCCTGATCGACGAAATGATCCTTGCCGTCGTGAGCGTACTGGTATTTCACATTGCCCTTGCCGGGATGCGGCGCATTCTTGAGATGAGCCGGAACCGGCAGCGTCCGGCCGTTTTCCACATCGGCCAGCGCGGAGTCGATTGCCAGATAACTTGCGTTACTCTTCGGCGCGCAGGCCAGATAGGTTGTTGTCTGCGCCAGAATAATGCGCGCTTCCGGCATGCCCACAAAGTCGACTGCCTGAATCGCTGCGGTTGCTATGGTCAGCCCGCGCGGATCGGCGTTGCCGATATCTTCGGAAGCGAGAATCACCAGCCGCCGCGCGATAAAGCGCGGGTCTTCACCCGCATAAATCATCTTCGCCAGCCAGTAGATTGCCGCGTTTGGATCGGAACCGCGCACGCTTTTGATAAAGGCAGAAATCGTGTCGTAATGTTCGTCTTCATCGTGATCGTAGGAGACCGCTTTCTTCTGAACCGACTCTTCCGTTTCGTGGCGGGTTAAATGAACGATGCCGTTCCCGCCGGGCGGTGTGGTGAGCGCCGCGATTTCCAGTGCATTCAGCGCGCGCCGCGCGTCGCCTTCGCAAACGGTCGCCAGATGCGCCAGCGCGTCGTTATCGGCGGTGACCAGGCCGTTCAGCCCGGCCGGATGCTCCAGCGCCCGCTTCAGTACGGTCTGGATTGCTTCTTCGCTGAGCGGATTCAGCTGAAAAATCTGCGAGCGGGAGTTGAGCGGCGTGTTGATGAAAAAGAACGGATTATGCGTCGTCGCGCCGATCAGAATAATGTCGCCGCTTTCGACATACGGCAGGAGGACATCCTGTTGCGATTTGTTGAAGCGGTGGATTTCGTCGATGAAAAGAATCGTGTCCTGTTTGTGGATTTTTTTCCAGCCGGCGGCCTGATCCAGCAGTTTGCGCAGAATAGCGACATTTGCCAGCACACCGCTGGTGCGTTCGAACCGGCGGTCAGTCACCAGCGCGATTACCTCGGCAAGCGAAGTTTTTCCGCAACCGGGCGGGCCGTAAAGAATGACGCTGGAAATGCGGTCGGCCTCAATTGCGCGGCGAAGCAGCTTTCCTGTGCCGAGGATATGATCCTGCCCGGCGATTTCGTCCAGCGTGCGCGGACGCATCCGCGCCGCCAGCGGGGCGGTTCCTGCGCCGGGCTTTGGACTGCCGGACGGTTTTTCCTCAAAAAGTTCCATGGCGGGGAGTCTAAGCATGAAACCAGCGTCCGGACACAAAAAAAACCGCTCCGGTTTGGTACCAGAACGGTTTAAAAGAGCCCGTGCCGGTGAGGCTCATTTCCGAACCCTGATTTACAAGGTGGGCACCCTAAAGTGAAGATGGAATACATCAGCACTGTCCTGAGCGCCCTAATTTTTATTGTTAACGGATCGGAAACTTATTGCCTCGCCGGGCGGGCTTAAATTGGTAAAGAACACTGTGAGGCTTTCGGCTTTATCTCCTCCTCACGTCTAAATGCTACTGCTGGCCCGCTATACCGTCAAGCTCAGCTTTCGCGGATGACGGCGGAGACAGCGGCGCAGACTTTTTTACCGACGGCTTCGTGGAACGCATTCACCTTTTCATCGGTCAGCGTGCCGACCGGCGACCGGTAAATGAAGCTGTACGCGACGCTCTTTTTACCTTTCTCCAGCGCTTTGCCGCGGAAGACATCGAAGAGTTTGATGCTTTCCAGTTCGGCGGGCGCCGAGTCCTTCACAGCTTTCAGGATCTCTTCGTGCCGGACGGATTCATCGACGATAAATGCGAAGTCGCGCGCGATCGCGGGGTAGAGCGGAATATCTTTTACTTCGCTGCGTTTCCAGACGTTGGCGATCAGCGGTTCCAGATTCAGCTCGGCGGCGGCGACTGGATCATTCAGGCGCCATTCTTTGCGTGCGGCGGAATTGATCAGACCCAGCACGCCGATTTCGGTTTTGCCGGAAAGAATTTTTACAGCGCGCCCGGCTTCGAAAGCCGGATTTTCAGCGGTCTGGAAAGTCGCACCGGTGATTTTCTGAGCGGCGAGCAGTTTTTCGATCAAGCCTTTCAGCCAGAGAAATACTTCTTCTTCGCCGATGGCGCGCTGCTTGTCGAGCGCGCCGCGTCCGGCGGCGCCCATCAGTCCGAGGCAGACCTTTTCCGTCTGGACGGTTTTGGCGAACGTACGGCCGATTTCAAAAAAGACGGCTTCATCAATCTGGCGCGATTTATTGCGGCCGAGGCTTTCGATCATCTGCGGAATCAGGGAGGTGCGCAGAACGGACTGCTCGGCGCTGATCGGATGCGGCAGTTCTTCGCGGACGGCGAGGTCGTTTTTGCCGAAGAGATCGAGCAGCGGATGGCTGACCAGCGTGTAGTTCATGATTTCGCGCGCACCGAGGCCAACCAGATTTTTGCGGCAGGCGGTAATCGCGCGGATGCGGCTGTCGTTTACACCGGCAACGGTTTCGGCGACCGGCAGCTTTTCCGGAATCTTATCGACGCCGTTCATGCGGGCGACTTCTTCGATGATATCCACTTCGCGTTCCAGGTCGTCGCGGAAGGCCGGAATTTCAAGAACCGCTTTTTCGGCGTCGCTGGAGAGAATGGAAATTTCCAGCGACCGGAAAATTTTCTTCATCGTTTCGACCGGAACATTCATTCCGATCAGTTCGCAGGCGGCCTGCCAGCGGAAAGTGATCTGCCGCTTGGCTTTCGGCGCGGGATACACATCGACGACGCCTTTGCAGACTTTGGCACCGGCCAGCTCGTGCATCAGCGCGGCGGCGCGACGGCCTGCCCATTCAACGGAAGCGGCGCTGACGCCGCGCTGGAAACGGTAGGAACTGTCGGTGTAAAGGCTGAGCGCTTTGGCGGTGGCGCGGATGCCGGACTGCTCAAACGTCGCGGCTTCAATCAGAACGGTGGAAGTGTCGTCTTTAATTTCGGTATTTGCGCCGCCCATGACTCCGGCGAGAGCGACGGCCTTACCGGCGTCGGCGATCACGAGCATATCTTCCGTCAGCTGGCGTTCAACGCCGTCGAGCGTGGTGAACTTTTCACCTTTGGCGGCGTGGCGGACGATGATTTTTCCGTCCTTGAGCAAAGTATAGTCAAAAGCGTGCAGCGGATGGCCGGTTTCCAGCAGAACGTAGTTGGTGATGTCCACGACATTATTGATCGAACGGATGCCGCAGGCTTCTAGGCGGCGTTTGTAGCGCGGGCATTTTACGGAATCTTTTACTTCCACGCTGATCTCTTTTTCGACCGGATCGGCGCTTTCTTTCAATTCGATGGCGGGCATTTTAAGCGGCTTGCCGTAGATAGCGGCGACTTCGCGGGCGATGCCGATGATGCTCAGGCAGTCGGGACGGTTCGGCGTGATTTCCAGCTCGAAAACCGTTTCGGCCGGGCCCATGACGGCGGCGAGCGGCGTACCGGGTTTGAGCGAAGCATCGAGAACCAGCAGACCGGAATGGTCTTCGCCGAGACCGAGTTCGTCCTTGGCGCAAAGCATACCGAGCGATTCGACGCCGCGGATTTTGGCTTTCTTGAGCGTGATGCCGCAGGGCAGGGTTGTGCCGACCGTAGCGAAAGGATATTTGCCGCCGACCGCAACGTTCGGCGCGCCGCAGACGACCTTGAGCGCTTCGGCCGCGCCGTATTCGACGGTGCAGAGACGCAGTTTATCGGCGTTCGGGTGCGGTTCAATGGCAAGCACTTCTCCGACGACTACGCCCTCAAACGTTCCGCCGAGCGTTTCGATATGTTCGACCTCCAGACCGGCAAACGTCAGTTTGTCGGAAAGACCCGCGACCGTATCGTCAAAATCCACATATTCCTTCAGCCAGCTCAGCGCAAATTTCATAGTTCACTTCCTTAAAAACAGGGCGGCCAGTTAAGCATGAACCGCTTTGGCGGGCAAGCGCTCAGGCGGGGCTTAATTAGACGGGAAAGGATTTTTCAGTTCGCCGGAGAAATGGTATTTGTGGAAGCGAACAACAGGAACCGCCATTATGAAAAAAGTGATCTTCTTTGATGCCAAACCCTACGACCGGGAGTTTTTTGACGCGGCCAATACAAAGCATGGTTATGAGATTAAGTACATCGGCAACCGGCTGTCGGCGGATACCGCGCCGCTGGCGGCGGGTTATGACGCCGTCTGTGCATTTGTAAACGATGATCTGTCCGCGCCGGTAGCAGATATTCTGAATAAAAACGGCATCCGCATGATCGCGATGCGCTGCGCCGGATACAACAATGTCGATCTGAAAGCGATTTATGACCGGATTCATGTCGCCCGCGTGCCGGCCTATTCGCCGTATGCCGTCGCCGAACACGCCGTCGCGCTGATTTTAACGCTCAACCGCAAAACGCACAAAGCCTACAACCGCACCCGCGACAGCAACTTTGCTCTCGGCGGACTGCTCGGCTTTGATCTGCACGGCAAGACCGCCGGCATTATCGGCACCGGCCGTATCGGCCAGATTCTGGCCGGGATCCTCAAAGGATTCGGAATGCGCGTACTGGTGTTCGACCTTTTCCCAAAAGCGGACTGGGCGGCCGGAGCGGGCGTTGAATATGTTTCGCTTGAAGAACTGTACCGCCAGTCGGATATCATCAGCCTGCACTGTCCGCTGACGCCGGAAACGAAATATATGATTAATTCCGCCAGCCTTGCGCAGATGAAGGACGGCGTGATGCTGATCAATACCAGCCGCGGCGGCCTTATCCAGACGAAGGATCTGATTGATACACTCAAAACCGGAAAGATCGGTTCCGCCGGTCTCGATGTGTACGAGGAAGAAGACGGATACTTTTTCGAGGACCGTTCCGGTGAAGTGCTGACCGACGATGTGCTGGCGCGGCTGTTCACCTTTCCGAACGTGCTGGTTACCGCGCATCAGGCCTTTTTCACCAAAGAGGCGCTCAGCAATATTGCCGAAACCACGCTTTCCAATCTCGACGCTTTTTTCCGCGGCGAAACGATGGCCAACGAAATCTGCTACCGGTGCAACAAAGATTCCTGTCTCAAAAAGCAAACCGGCAAGTGTTTCTGAGATAAAGATTGAAAAAGCCGCCGCCGTGCGCATGATCTGGCGCCTATGGTCGAGGTAAAAGCAGTTATTAAAAATCATGCCGGCATTCACTGCCGGCCGACTGCTGTTATTACGCAGGCCGCCGCCGGTGTAAAAAGCACGGTTACGGTCAGTGCGCCGTCCGGTATCTGCCAGCTCGGTTCTGCGCTGGAACTGATGATTCTTGGACTCGAGCAGGGGACACAAATCACCATTCAGGCGGAAGGTCCGGACGAAGCCGCCGCCGCTGCAAAATTTAAAGAACTCTTCGAGACCGAGTTCGATTTTCCGAACGCGGGACAGGGCGGCTGATCATGTATGCACCGCCGCCCATTCAGGAAGCGTTTTTCCCGAAGGCGGCCGTCTACCGTAAACTCCTTTTCCCCGGCGAAGTCTGCGAAACTGTCGCGCGTTATTTTCCTTATACGGAACGCCATCTGCATGCGCTCTGGTTTGATGACCGCATCCGCCCGCGGAATCTGAAAACCTCGCGTGGCGAGCCAGTGACCGTTGAAAACCCCGGACGCTGGAATCTCGAAGCGGGGCCGGACTTTTCCGGAGCGGTGCTGCTGATCGGCCGCGAAAAGCGTCGCGCTGCCGGCGATGCCGAGATTCATATTTTTCCGGCCGGCTGGAAAAACCACGGACATGCAAACGATCCGCGCTATTCAAATGTTCGTTTCCATATCACCTGGTTTTCCGGAAAAATCGACGAATCGCTCTTTCCGCCCGGCACAGTTCACATCGCGCTCTCAGAAAACTGTTCCGCCGATTTCGACAGTATTGATCTTTCCGCCTATCCGTATCACGAGCCGCGAGCATCCGGGCGTTTTCCGATGTTTGGAAAATATATGGGTGCAGGCTCAGCCTGCCTGGAAAGCGCGGGCGAAGAACGTCTCCGGCAGAAAACGCTGCGCATGGCATGGCTGATTCAGCAGCGCGGCGAAACGCAGGCGCTTTACGAGGAAACCGCCGCCGCGCTCGGCTATAAACACAATAAAGCGCCGTTCCGTAAACTGGCGCAAAGTCTGCCGCTCGAAGCGCTCGCCCAGTACGGCACGGACTGGAAGATCATTTATGCCGTTCTGCTCGGCATTTCCGGTCTGCTCCCGAAACAGCCCGGTTCCGGCTGGCCACAAGCATCCAAAACGGAACTGCGTTCGCTTTGGGACTGCTGGTGGCGCGAACAGCATAAGTGGGAAGAGGTTCTTCCTCTGGCTAAAAGCGACTGGCGGCTCGCCGGAGTGCGTCCGCTCAACCATCCTGTCCGGCGGCTCTGCGCTCTGGCGCAATTTGCAGCGCTCGGATCTTTTGATGCCGAAGAGTGTTTCTGGACAGAGCACGCCGGGTGGACCGGTAAAAAGAAAAAAGCTGGGCTGGTCGGCGAAGACCGTCTGCACGCGATTGAACTGAACGTCCTGATTCCGTTCCGGCTGGCGAAAGGCGATGCTTCGGCAATGGATAATCTTCCGGTTGAACCGCTGAACAGCATCATCCGCGAAACGGCCTACACGCTTTTCGGTCCCGACCATTCACCGAAGCTCTACCGCACCGCGCTCGCCCGCCAGGGACTCATCCAGATTTTCAACGATTTCATCCTGACGGGGCGCTTAGCCGAATTTCGGCAGCCCGATAAGGAAGAGATTGCATAAAACGGCCTGAGCGGGCAGGGTTTGCGCATGGTAAAAAGTTTCGGGCGGTGCGGAATTCTTTTGGCGGTGTTGATGCAGACCGCTTTTGTACAGGCGGCACCGCTTTGTTTTATCGACGCGAAACAGCAGGGCAGCTTCAATATCGGCGCGGCGCAGTCCGCGATCTCCCGCGAATATGAGGAGGCGCCGATCAACCGCGACCTGCTGATTATCAATTATTCCATTCCGGCGCAGACGGCGGCCGGAGTCTGGGCCAAGGAATATCCCGCATCGCTGGCCGCCGGGTCCATTGATGTGGTCGAACTCGGTATCTACATTCCCGAAGGACAGCTTTCCGACGTGGCGCTGGCGGTTGAAATCAAAGGCTCAGCCGGAACGCAGCGGTTTCCGGTTCGGCCCGGTCCGGGCTGGAACACAACGCGCGAGCTGATCGACTGGAACAAGATCGGTCAGCTGAGCGAAACGGTTCTGCTGATTCAGCGTACCGGCGGAGACGACCCCGCAACCGGAAGAATCCGGCTGGATATGACGTTCAGTAAACTGCCGTTGTGGCAGCAATTACGCAGTACACTTTGGGGCCGGCTGGGCGGCGTGGCGGTTTTCAGCGTACTGCTGAGTCTGCTGGTGGCCGTGATCCGGCGGAAAATGAAAGTCACGGTTGAAGGCGTTGCCCGCGATCTGGTTTTCGGCTTTGCGACCGTGCTGATTATTTCTTCTGTGCTGGGTGTGTATGCGCTCGGGAAAATGAACCCGCTCGATTCCGGCTGGTTCTGTTTCTATATCGCCGGAGCCGGGGTTTTGATCAGTCTGCTGCTGAAAATCGCACTGGCCGGGCGTCCGGTTTTTGCGGGCGAAACATTGCGGAGCGCGCTGTTTCCCGGACTGCTGGCCGCCGCCGCCGGCAAAGAAGTTCTCTGGCAGGCACCCGATTCTCCGGCCGGATTTTTTCAGCTCAGCGGTTTCGGCGCGGCGCTGTTTGTTCTGATCTATCATATCGCCAATGTCTGCCGCCTGAATATGCGCCGGAAACATCTCGGTCTGATCAGCGGTGCAGTGATTACCGCCACGCCATTCGTCTTCGGGCTGCTGCTGGCTCTGCAATCGTTCCGGCATTTCGCGGTTCAGGCCCTGCTGATTTTCTGCGTCGGCGAGTTTATCGCCCAGGCTTCTTCAATGATCAACCGCGAGAGGCCTCTCTTCTCCCTTAAAGTCCACCGCGCTCTGTTTGTACTTTCCATACTGGTGACCGCCGCGCCGTATATCGCCGATCTCGGATCGGGGGTTTTTGCCACCGGGCTTCCGGCTCTATTCCGGCCTTTGGCCGCCGTAATTGCCGTGATGCTTTCGCAGGGACCGCTTTGGGCGATTGTCTATCTGTTTACCGGCATGGTGCTCGGCGCGATGCATGGCAGTGCCCCGTCCGGCACGGTGGCGCAGGACGATGCCGTCCGCGGACTGAAAAAAGGAATGGTCTTCAGCGGCGTACTGATGGGACTGCTTCAGCTGTTTCACGCACTGGTCCATGCGGCGTGGATACAGAATTTTTATGCCGCCGCTCCGACGCTGCTTCTGACCGTGGCGGGCGTTGCCGTTTTCCCGCTGTTTAAAACCGTCATCGAAACGTTTGACGGCAGCCAGTCGTTTTTCGGACGCGCGGCCTGTGCCTATAAAGACCCGGTACTGTACCTGCGCGGTCTGGTTCTCGGTCTTGTATTCGCCATCGGTACCGGCATGAATTTTGCCGGGCTGCCGACCGCACAGCGGATTGGATTCGGCTTCGCGGCGGGCGCGGCGACGTTCGGCGGCGTGAGCGTTATCCGCGACCTGCTGTTCGGTCTGAACGGCATCGGCGGCGTTAAATCCTGGCGCTACTATCTGGTCGAAAGCGGACTGGGCGCCTTCATCGGTGCGGGTATCGGCTTTTATCTGGATGCGGCGCAGCTTCCGATCATCGGAACCAAGTTCGAGCTCTACAACAGTTTCGGCCTGAATCCGGCGGATATCGTTGCGCGCTGTCAGAATCTGCGCACCACCGCGCCGAACGAGTTCACCGCGCTGATCAGCCGCTGGGGCCATATCAAACTGCTTCCGGCGGAAGGCGGCGCAAAAATTCTTTTCAACGAAGCGCTGATGGGTGTGATCGGCTGGGGAATCGCGGCGCCGCTGTTCGCGATCAACAAGGCGTTTCTCTCCGCGCTGCTCAACCGCGATGTCTCGTCCATCCGGCGCATCGCGACGCGCGGCGGCGTGACGGAGCTGGCCGACGGTACGGTTTACGTTCTGCGCTGGGGTCTTTGGATGGCACCGCTGATTTTCACCTTCCTGCGCCCGATGGCGGAAGCGGCTTGGTACAATCAGGACGGATTGATCCGTACCTTCTTTGCGATCTTTAACAGCCTGACCCGTGACGCCAGCGGCTTTACGGCGTGGAGTCTGACGGTCTTCAGCTGGGTAATCGGTTATGCCTGGTTCCAGATTCTGATCTGGATCGACCACATGGGACTGCGCGTTGCGACGCTGGTGAATCTCTCTTTTCTCGGCGTCGACCGGCTCGACGAACGCTGCGCGAAATTTGTCGGCCCGGAAGCGACAGCGCGGTTTATTCCGGAAGGCGTGAAGCGCTTCACCACCTGGGCACCGTTGCTGATACCGTTCTATCTGCCGAAGGGCGAACAGTGGGCACAGGTATTCAGCCTGGGAACCGCCATACAGGCGCGGCAGGCCGGATATGCTCCGGGGCCGGTTTCGCTTCTGGTCACCGCTGTTGCGGTCGCGGCGGCCGTGACGCTGCTGTTTACCCTGCGGCGCAAAACCCGGGAGAGGTTTGCGGCGCGGATTGAGCAGTCGTTCGGTCTGGTCAATAACAAGTATGAAGTGGAGCTCAAGAAGAGCGGCGAGATCAATTCCTTCATGACATCCAACGGATTCGGCATCAGCCGCTGCGCGTTTGAAAAAACCGATCCGGCCGGTCGTATCCTTTTTGTCGTGGAAGTTGGTGCAGACGGTGCGGCGAACAAAGCATGGCCGGTTCTCGGAAATTTTCCGAAGGCGCTTTTCACGCCGTCCGTTTATGAATGCGACAGCGACCGGCTGAAAATCGTTAACATTTCCAACGGGGTCAGAGTGACCGTCACCGTCCGGCTGCCGGGACGCAACGCCGCGGTTGAGCTGTGGAATATTGAACTCGAAGATCTGAGCGGGAAAGCGCGCAACCTGAAAGCGGTTCCGTATCTCGAATGGATGCTGAACCGTCCGGACGCCGACCGCAATCACACGCAGTACAACCGGCTCTATCCGGAAATATCGTACAACACCGAGCTTAATGCGCTGAAAGCGTTCCATCGCAGTACCAAGCATTACGGCGTACTGGCTTCGGCGAAAAAGCCGGCCGGCATTCTGAGCGGACGCGTTGATTTCATCGGCCGCGCCGGAAACATCTGGGCCCCGCGCGCGCTGGAAACGCTGGCCTTCCGCGAAGCGCTCAACATGGACGCCTGTCCGGCGTTTGACCCGATCGGTGCACTGCTGCTCGATGCGCCGGTCACGGCGAATGGAAAGGCCTCGCACAGAATTCTGATCGGCTGCTGTGAATACAAAGCGCGCATTGCGCAAATGATCTATAAGCATTTGAATCTGGAAGCTGACAGTTCACTGCATGGGGTCAAGCAGCCGGAGCGCACGCCGAAAATCGGGCACGGTGAAATTCCGCCCGGCACGCCGGAGCGCTACACCGAATACCTCGACAGCGGCAATACGCTGCGCGTGCTGACGCCGTTCACGCCGCGTCCGTTCGACCATGAAATGGCCAACGCGCTCGGCCATGTTGTCGCCGTCACCAACCACGGGCTGCACTCATCAGCCAGCGGAAATGCACAGCAGAACCGGCTGACGCCCGATCGGGCTGATCTGACCGGTAATCAAATTCCTTCCGAAGCGATTTATCTCTACGACGAAAAAACCGGCGACTGGTTTTCGCCCTGCTACGATCCGATCAAAGATAAAACCGCCGAACACGATGTATTCTTCAGTCTCGACGGCAGCGCGGTTTTTAAAATGAAGAAGGGTGACGTCGAAACCGAGCTTTCGGTTCATGTGCCGCTCGATGAGCCCGCCGGTGTTTATATCCTGAAAATCCGCAACGCCGGTATCGCGACGCGCCGTCTGCGCGTTGCGCCGTATTTCCAGATCGCGCTGGCGCACAGTCCGGAACAGGCCGGCGCACTGCTTATTTCGCGCGATGCTGTCAGCGGCGCGCTCTATTTTGCAAATCCGCGCAATCATTTCCGTTCCGGTTCCTGCTTCGCCGCCATGAGCGCGCCGGCGGAACAGTTTGTCACGCGCCGCGACCGCTTCTTCGGCGATGGCCGCGCTTTCTGTCGTCCGGCCATGGTCGAGACCGGCGCGCCGGCTCCGGCTGCAGGCGACGAATTTCCGGTGGCGGGCAGGCGATTTCCATTGTGCTGGGCGAAGCCGATACCCGTAAACAGGCCGAAGCCTGCGTGAAAAAATTTCAGTCTGTGGAAACTGCCGAACAAAGTCTGCAATCCACGCGCGAGTGGTGGATGGCTCTGCAATCTACGCTTAAGGTCGAAACCAGCGATCCGGAATTTGATGCGTATGTGAAATGGATGAAGTACCAGACGCTGACCGAGCGCATCTGGGCGCGCAAAGGATTTTATCAGGCCTCCGGCGCATTCGGATTCCGCGATCAGTTGCAGGATACGGTGAATATGATCTGGGTCGATCCGTCGCTGGCGCGCGCCCAGCTGATTCTGCATGCGGCGCAGCAGTTTCCGGAAGGCGACACCGCCCACTGGTTTTTCCTCCAGCAGGACGGGCGCACCGGATTCCTGAGCCGTTCGTACGCCAGCGATAACCTGCTCTGGCTCGGCTGGGGTGTCGGCGAATATGTCCGCATGACCGGCGACAAAACGCTTCTGGATGAAAAGGTCAGCTACCTGAAAGCCGAAACGCCGCTGGCACCGCTTCCGGCCGGTAAGCACGGCATGGGCTTTTTCCCGCTGCGCTCGCCGCGCAGTGATTCCGTTTACAAGCATGTGATGCGCGCAATTGATCTGGTGCTGAATAAACGGATGGGGAGCCATGGACTTCCATTGATGGGAACCGGCGACTGGAACGACGGTCTGGATGAAATCGGCAGCAAAGGCCGTGGCGAATCGGTCTGGATGGCGTTCTTCCTGACCTGCGTTTTGAAAAATCTGCTTCCGGTGATCGGAGAGCGTTGCGGGAAGAAACGCCGGCATTATTATGAGCAGCAGCTGCGAATACTGGGCCGGAATATTGAAAAGGTCTGGCGCAGCGACCGCTACCTGCGCGCCATTCACGACGACGGAACCGAAATCGGCATTGCGGGCGCGGGCTACTGGGAAACCGACGCGCTCGGCGCGGCGTGGGCGGTTTTTGCGGGCGTCAATCCGCAGCGCAGCCGCATTGCGCTCGATACCGCGCTTAGACTTTTGGAGCACGAAAAAGTAGTCAGCCTCGGTTGGCCTGCGTTGCGTGAGAACACCAAGCCGTATCTTGGACGCAGCAGCACCTATCCCGAAGGGGTGCGCGAAAACGGAATGTATTCACACGGCGTTCAGTGGCTGACGCGTGCCTGCCGCCTGCTCTCCGAGCGCTTCGCCGCGCAGGGCGACCCGGCGGCCTCGCAGTATTACCGCGATGCCGCCGTCCGGCTGTGGTACAAAATTTCAGCGATTCCGCATACGCACGGCACGGAGATTGAAAACTACGGCGGACAGCCGAACCAGCAGTGCGCCGACTATCTCACCGTCCACGATCCGGGTCGCATGATCTGGAGCGGCTATACCGGCGCGGCGGGCTGGATGCTCCGGCAGGCCTGCGAAAGCGTTATCGGTGCAACGCTGGTCGACAATAAAGTGATTCTGCCTGCCGATCTCGACAAGCCGCGCGGCGACCTGATGATAAAGGGCATCCGCCGCAATCCGGTCAAACGTCTGTTTTGAGCTGAAACCGGCAAGAGACGCGTGTAGAGTGCCGCACAATGAAGAAAACAATTTTAGCTGTTGGTTTCAGCATTTTGCTGGGTGCAGGATGTTCCCACCGTGTGCCGCCGGAAGTTCCTGAAACGTTTCATTTTCCGCTGGTCAACCCGGAGCACGTGCATATGCAGATGCTGCTGGCGAATGCGATGGGTTATGTGAATCCGTCCAACGGCGTGATTGATGGCGCGTCCGGATATCCGGTGGAAGGATGGAACCACGAACCGGAGAACGGGCTTTATCTACGTTCGTTTACCCAGCTGACGGCGATCGGCGAATGGATCGAACTGCTGGCGAACATTGCCGCCGGTTATGCGGACAATCCGTATATCTCGCGCGAAGAGGCGTTCAGCAATCTTTCATTGACTGTGTCGAGCCTGCTGGCCGATCAGGCCGATCCGGCGCTCAGCTCGAAAGGTCTGTTGTCGAATTTTCTGGGTTTTGAAAATGGGAAGCGGACCGGCCCGTTGGCAGAAGAAGTCAACAGGCAGGCGTTTGTTGATGAGTTCGGCGCGGAGCAGGCAGAGTTGATCTGGCAGGCGCTGGCGGCACGGAAATGGATTCTTCCCCAGCAGGACGGTTCGTTCGCGAAGATTCCGCGCAAAGGGGAATACGGCGAAAAGTTTTTCACCGGCGGGCTGGAACCGTTTGCCGCCGATGAACTGCGCCCGCGGATTATGGCGCTGCTTGACCGGCGGACGGTGCAGATTATTTTCGGCGACAATGCCAATCTGACCGCGTCGGCGGCCAAGGCATTCGGCGCGCTGATGCATTCAGAGATCAGGGATTTTCCGGAAGCAGTTCAACTCCGCGGAAAGCTGGAGCAGTTCATCGACCGGCAGGCGGAAGGATACCGCTATCTTTACGGCGAAGAATCCGGAACGTTTGCGTTCGGCTGGAATGCGGTGATGGATCGCTTTACCGGATGGGAGGACGGCAACGGTAAATGGATCACCGGACGCATGAATTATTTTGTGAACGAATTCCGCGGTCCGCTCTGCTTTGTCGTACAGCGTTTTGATCTGCCGGCAGATGCGGTGAAAAATTCCGGAATGAAGATCAAGCCGTACCGGACGGCGGACGGACACGATCTTTACACGCTGGCGACCTGGCACGGCTCGTCGTTCCAGTCGCTGGGGCTTTCACTGTTTATGCAGGAGCTGGATGCGCCGGGCTGGCGCGAAAATCTGGAAAACTCGGTGGCCATCAATCTCGATTTTTCAACGCAGAATAAACTGCCCGGCTTTCTGAGCGAAGCGTACAGCGGCAATGGCACAGAATACACCGGCGACATCGGCATTCCGGATGTCGCGGTAACCGATCATTCGCGCCTGACCAATTCACCGTCGCTTTATACACTGGGTGTTGCTTATGAAATTGCACCGGAAAAAATCGAAGCGTTTCTTGCTGATAATTGGAAAACGATCCTCCGCTTGCTCACCGGTCACGGACCGTGGGAGGGATTTAATGCGGCGAACAAAGAGGTAATCCGTTTCCAGACAACCGCGCACACGCTGGCGCTGATTCTGGGCGGGATCGGCTCTGCCGGAGAGAATATGCAGCGCTATCTGACATGGCAGGGCGTGACATCGCTTTCCAAAGTGCAGGGCGGTGAACCGGTTGCGGCTGATATGCTCAGCGGAGCAGAATGGATTACATGGAGCCCGACCGGTGACGGGTTGGAAGGATTGCGCTGGCCGGGCGGGTTTCGTGTGCGTGGCGATGCGGTGCAGCGCGGAGCGATTACAATGAAGCTTCCGGAAGAGACGAGGTTTTCAAACGGCGCATTACTGATCCGTTACCGCGCGGCGACTCCGATGAAGAATGTGATCATTACGCTCAAAGGCGCGCCGATTGCCTTTGAGAACGAGATTCACGCCCGGTTCGATCAGACCGAAAGCGAAAAGGAAATCCGGATCCCGATGCCCGCAACGCCGGGACTGGAAGGTGTCCGGGAAGTCGTTCTGACATTCGGCGACGGCACTGCCGCGCCGGTTGATCTGATGATTTCCGGTTTTGAGTTTGTTCCGGCGCAATAACCCGCCGGGTGAGGGCACCCGGCCTACAAAAAACTGTAGGCCCGGTCCCCTGACCGGGCGTTACTTCAAATAAGAACAGCAGTAATCGGCGACGACCGGGACTTTGAGCTTAAACTTGCTGTTGGCCGGAACCTGATAGGATTCGCCCGCTTTGAAGGTTTTCCATTGGGTTTCGCCGGGCAGCAGGACGTCCATCTGGCCGCCAAGCATTTCCATGATTTCCGCAGCTTCGGTGCCGAATTCGTAATCGCCGGGCATCATGATGCCGAGCGTCTTTTTGGTGCCGTCGGCAAACAGCACGGTGCGGCTGGTGACTTTGCCGTCGAAATAGACATTCGCTTTTTTCACTACGGTTACGTTTTTGAATTCGGTCATGGGAATCTCCTTTAAATTTAAGCGGCCGAAAATCCACTTTCCCAGTGGCGTTGTCAAAATGATTCCTGCTCCGCCGGATTAGGGTTTGCAGGCGGGTGGCGCAAAAGATAAAAATGCGCGCTTTTACGGGTCCGGCGCAGGGAAATTTTATCATGATGAAGAAAACGCTGTTGTCTGTATCACTTGCGGCTTTGTGCGCCGGTGTGTCCGCCGAAAGTTTGCTGAAACCGGTAAATGACCTTGGCTATGGAATCTGGAATGCGCGACTACAAACGCTGAGCATGTACCGCGATGTTGAGAATGGAACTCCCGGCAATGCTTATTCTACAACGGCGGGACTGCTGATCGGGTATGCGTCGCCGGAGATGGCCGGATTCAGTTTCGGGGCGACCGGTATTTATGTCGAACCGGTGGATGCCACGCAGGACAGCAATAACGGCAAAGCGCAGCTGAGCAACGGACGGGTGGATATCCTGAACGAAGCATGGGTTAAATACCGTTTTGAAAGCCTCGGCCTGACGAATACGTATATTAAAGCCGGGCGGCAGGTCATGAACGGCGAGCTGTTCCGCTCCGATGAGATCCGCCAGAAACCGCGTTCGATTGAAGCGGTCCAGTTAACGACCAAAGATATTCCGAACCTTTCGCTGACGGCCGGACACGCCTTCCGTCTCAGCAATGTGCTGGATAATGAAGACGGCTGGAATTTCAACGACTTTGACGAGGTGTTGGCGCAAGGCCGCGGTTGCGACAGCCACGGTATTTCCTGGAGCGAAGCGGTATTCACCGGTGTCACCAATCTGGAAGTGGCCTTGTACGATGCTTATGTGCACGACATCGCCAATGTCACCGGCGGACGCACGCGCTACGCGCTGACGGATTCAACCGCGCTGCTGGGCTATTTCCAGCACGCGGACTCGGTGCAGACGGCTGATAAAATCGCGCCTTTCAATTCCGATATGTTCAGTTTAGCTGTTGAGCAGAAAGTATGCGGAATTACATTTGAGCCGGGCTGGTTCAGTGTTCACGGCGACGATATGGTTTTCCATGAGACAACTACCGGACTGAACCATCCGATCGGGGCTCCGCTGCTGATCTATTCCGGACCTTTTAACGGCGGATCAGACAGCGCCTATTTGAGAGCCACCACGAAAATCGGTAAAACCTTCCTCTATATGCTCTACAGCTATACCTGGCAGGATCACAGCCGGTACGCGTTTGACGGGCAGGAAATCAACTTTGTTGTCAAGCAGCCGCTCGGAGACCATCTGTCGGTCGCCTTCAAATACGGTGTTGGATATCGCGACGGGAAAGAAAGCCGGGAAGACACCGCCGCTACGGACGCCCGCCTGTTCGTGGCGTACGAGTTTTAAGATTCGCTGAGGCGCTTTTTCGGTTCGTCGTGAAGCAGTGCGTGGGCTTCGCGCAGAATTTCGGGAATGCGGTCGGCGAAGCGGCTTTTCTCCAGCAGCGGTTTCAGGTCCTCATCGTTGAATTCTGCGGCCTGCATTCCGCCGAACCAGTGTCCGGCATTACCCATCAGGTTGTAACGCATTTTACCGAACTCAATCATGTCGAGCCCTTTGGCGTAGGTCCAGAGGCGCAGGATTTCCGGAATGTTGATTTCGCCGGGCGTGTCCTGCCAGCGCGGCAGCCCTTCATGCCAGTGATGAACCCAGTCGACGCCGAGTTCTTTTTCCATAGCTTTGAAAATCCGCGCTTCGATTTTTTCAACAATCGGGAATTTTTTGTCCATATTTCCGACGGCGGTGACATGTTCAACGAAGTCGGACGGGCGGGAAGCGCCGATGGAAAGTGTGTGGATTTCCGGACGGCGCAGGCAGTAGAGGTCGTTAAAGGCCATCGGGGTGATCGGCTGGCAAAGGTCGATCAGTTTTGCCGGCGGTTCGTAAAGCTTGCCGCCTTTATCAACCGGACTGATGACAAAAACGCCCATATCAAGTTTGGTTGCGGCTTCGACCGAAGCCCAGGTGACCGGATGATAAACAAAGTACCAGTGCAGGTTGACGTATTCGAAGAGGCCGGTTTCGATGGCTTTGACGACGATGTCCGGTGTGCCGTGGGTCGAAAAACCGATGTGGCGGCAGCGGCCTTCTTTTTTGATCTGTTCGAGCGCCGGCATGCTTTTGAGCGCCTGCTGAAAAGTTTCTTCGTTGTTGATGCCGTGAATGGAAAGCAGGTCAACGTAGTCGAGCTTCAGTGCGGTCATCGAGGTTTCGAAAGTTTCCAGAAATTCGGCGGGCGTATCTTTCGGGGTGATCTTGGTCTGCACGATTATGCGGTCACGGGGGAGTAACGGCAGAATCTTTCCCAGCTGATATTCGGAAGTACCGTAGGCGCGGGCGGTTTCGATGTGGTTGATACCGAGGTCGAGCGCGTAACGGACCGTGGCTTCGGCATTTTTCTGGTTTTCCTCTGTGACGGATTGGCGGGCCGCGCCGTCATCCTGCCAGCTTTGCTGGTAGCGCATTCCGCCGCAGGTAATGACCGGCACTTGCAGTTCTGTTTTTCCGAAACGTCTTTTGGGTACGGTCATTTTCTATCCTCCGAAGGCGACGATGATGCTTAATGAAACGGCCGAAAGCACAGTGCTGATGACGATAATATGCGCTGCCAGCTCGCGGTCACTGTCAAAAATATCTGCCAGCACATAACTGACGACGGCGGTTGGACAGGCCAGATAGATGAGAAGTATCTGCCGCTCAATCGGCGGCAGGTTCCAGAGCAGGGCCAGACCGAGTCCGATCAGCGGCTGAATGAAAACCTTGATGACGGATGCGGCTGTCGAATGAAGCAAACCTTTGGCTGCGCCCTTGAAAGTAAGCGCGGAGCCGATGCTGAGCAGCGCCAGCGCCAAGGCGGAATCACTCAGTGCAGTCAACGAATGTCCGATGGCTTTCGGGAAGCTGACTCCGAAGAAGTTTAACAGAAGTCCGGCTGCACAGGAAAGTACCAGCGGATTGCACAGGAGCTGTCTGGCGAACAGCCAGACGGCGTGCCGGATGCTCTGTTCTTTCCGTCCGCGATGCGCGAGCAATACTGAAATCGACAGGATATTGTAGAAAACAATGGCGGGGGCCAGAGCGACAGTTGCCAAGGCTTCGATACCGGGCGATAGATTGGACATGGAGTAAAGAATGATCGGCAGGCCGATAAACGCATTATTGGATCGTGCCGCGCCCTGGACAAACGCGCCGGTTGTCTGGCGGTCCAGCCGCAGAATAAAGGCGGTGACGTAGGCGGCCAGCACGGAGCCGATGGTCGCCAGAATCAATATCAGTGACATCCGGGCGACATTACCTGAATCAAAGGTGGCGTTAGTTACTTTATCGAGCAGCAGGGCGGGCAGTGCGATCCAGTAGGTCAGCCGGTTAAGACCTTTGGCGAGGATGTCCGAAAAGAAGCCGGTACGGCGGAGCAGGGCTCCGAGCGCAATAATCAGGAAAACAGGCATTAGACTGTTGAGCACGTGCATCGGGACAGCAGGGTAAAGAGGGGTAGTAGATGAAACAAGTGTAAAGGCTGTGAACAGTTCAGTTTGACATCATTCGTCTTTTACGTAGAATGCGCGCTTCTTTTTTGAGGCGGGATAGCTCAGTTGGTAGAGCAGGGGACTGAAAATCCCCGTGTCCCCGGTTCGATTCCGGGTCCCGCCACCAGATTTCAAAACCGCTCTTCGTTTTACGAAGAGCGGTTTTGTGCTTTTACAGGGCTATTCCGCTTTGATTTCAATGGTGCGCGTTTTGCTCTTTTCGGGCTCGGTTTTCGGAATAGTGACAGTCAGCACGCCTTTTTTAAAGGATGCGCCGACTTTGCCGGCATCAATTCCTGATCCGAGCTGGAGCGAACGCTGGAAGCGGCCGTAACTGCGTTCAGAGATGTAGCAGTTTTTCTTTTTGGTTTCTTCCTCTTTTTTCTTTTCACCTTTGATGGTGAGAATGTTGTCCTGCAGGGTCAGTTCGATATTTTTTTCATCCATGCCCGGCAGTTCAGCATCTACGATGATCGCATTATCGGTTTCTGAAACTTCAAACCGCGGAGCGATCAAGCCCGCCTCCCTCTGTATTCCGGATCCCCCGAAGAAATCTTCAAGGAGATCGTCAAGGGAGCGATGCAACACACCGGCGTTCCATGCCGCCGGATATCCATTATTCCTTGTGGTTGGCCATAACATGGCGCACCTCCTTTTTTATCTCTGGAACCCCGTGTTCCAGATCCGCCGGATGAAAAAGCATCGTATGTGCCATGGGAGTATTTTCGACTTAATCTATTAATAGCAAATATTTACATAAATTACGATGTCTGCCGGAGAGTCAGGATTTCACAGTCAGTTGTGTCGCGGTGTGACGGAAATTAGCAAAAAGGCACCCCGCCGAAGCGGGGTGCCTGTTAAAACGGGAAAATACGATTTTGCGTATTTTCATTACTTATTGCCCTGCTGGAGGGCCTCCCGCGATGGCGGGGGTTATTTCACTTTGTGATGAACTTTGCGGCCGACCTTCTTGATGATCGCTTTGCAATTGCGACCCAGCTTCTTGAAGTCGATCTGAAGATCAAGCATCACATAGTTGTTCGGCTCAAATCCGAATCCATATGGAATCATCTTGTCTCTCCTCTCTTTCTCGTTTGGCTGCGACCTTTTGGTCGCCGCCGTAGAATCCTTTCCTAACCAGTTGGAAAGTTAATCTGTGCCGCCTTTTTACTCTTATTCGTCAGGATGTCAATAGGGTGAATGTTAGTTTTTTGTTAGAACAAGTTGTCTATTTTGAGCGTCCATCGCCATCCATTGACATATTTCGCATTAACAGTAATTAAAACAATCATGTTTATCGGTATAATAGGTTGAGTCATTAATTATGGCTAAGGTCGGCCTCTATAAGGCTTTACCAGGTCAGCGTAAGTGACACGCCCGCAAACCGTTCCGGAGGGCGCTGTCCGGGAAAAGTTTGGAAGTCATCATTCCAGGCATTGTTCAGGAGGAAGGAAAGCGTGGCGTACTCCGCCTTCGGCGGCGTGAAGCGCACGACGAACGAACTGTCGGCTCCGAAGTCGCCGTTCCGGCGCACCTCGTTATCGGTCTGCCAGCGGAGCGACTGCACCGTGCCGATTTCAACCGGCTTAACCGGACGCCAGAGCAGGGAGGCCTGTGCGAGGTGTTCGGGATAGTCGAGCGCGTAGCGCGAGGCATAGGCGTCAAAGTCCCCGGCGGTCTTGTTTTTATAAATCCAGGTATAAGCAAACTGCATTTCGACCGTTTGCGCCGGATACCAGCCGAGCCGGGCTTCAGTGCCGTAAACGTCCAGATCTCCAATATCCACAGCGTTCCAGCGAGAACCGGAAGTGGTTTTCATCCAGTCCACGGTGTTTTCAGAGTGGCGATAGAACGTCGCGATCTTCCAGTCGGTATATTCCGACGGAACGCCCTTAAATCCAACCTCGGTCTGCTTTTCGGTCTGCGGCTGGAGGCCGGTATTACCGAGGCTGAAAGGGGAATTGTAATTCAGTTCAGTATAAGAAGGCTGACGAACCGTTTCAGTGTAGGACGCAAAGGTGGTCAGCGTGTCGGAGAGCAGATATTCCGCGCCGGCCTGCGGCAGATAATAAGGCTGCTCGCCGGTGAAAAACTCGCTGCGCGCTCCGGCGGTGACTTTCAACTGATCGCCCTGCCATTGCGGCAGCAGTGACACGCCGCCGTGCGAGCGGCTGTGATGGCCGAGGCCGCCGGATCCGTCGCTGTCAATGCGTTCTTGATCGGCGTCGGCGCGCCAGCCAAGCGCCCAGCCGTTTACTTCCAGCGTGCGGCCGTCGAAAAAGGCCGAGCTGACCTGAGAGCGGTGCTGGTTGCGATAAAGATAAGTCGGCAGTTCGTAGTCGTCATGGAACTCGTGCCACGAAACACCGCCGCGCAGGTAGTCGGCATTCAAGTTGCCTTTGCGGGCGGCAAGGTAAACCAGCGTGTCTTCAGTTTTTTCGTTGGCCGGAACCGTATCGGTGACGCCGTAATAGCCGCGCGCGCCGAATTCTTTTTCCTGATGGGCAACCAGGGTGTCCACCTGCGTATCGTCTTTGCGGTACTGCATATGGCCGCCGGCATAGTCGCGGTCGTAGTCGTTATCTTTATAATCTACGCCTTCAGCCGACTCACGTCCGCCGAACACGCCGATACCGAGATTGTCGGTAAGCATCTGCTGCACCAGCAGGCTTTGCCAGCCGCGGTGATCCGAACCGAATCCGGCCTCAACCTGCTTTTTCCCTATGATGGGAAGAAGATCAAACCCGACTGTTCCGGTCAGGTGGCCGCCCTGATTATCCAATCCGGTCAGCACTTTAGGCCGGGAAAGCATGGCGGCCGGCACCGGCAGTTCGGCGTTAAAATGCTCGGTCTGCGGATTGCGCAGCGTCATTCCGCCCAGCGCAAGACCTGCACCGCTGAACGAGCTTCCGCGGACGGAAAGGTCGTTTTGTGAGCCGCCCTGCGAATTCAGCACCACGCCCGGCTCGGCGCGGAGAACTTCGTAAATCGCAGCGTTTTGGGCTGTCTGTGCCGCGGCTGTCACGACAACCGGCGGAATATTGGTGGCCAGCTCGTCGGCGAAGAGGATTCCGGCGGTCAGCAGAGCTGCAGTTGCGCTAAAAATTGTCTTCATAATATTTCCCCGGAACGTATGCTTTCAATGTTTCAGGTTTAGAGCCGGACAAGCTACCTTAATAGCCGATAGAGTCGATCATTTTTTAAGGAAAGGAATTCGTTATGAACAGCGATAGAGTCAAAAAAGGAATGGAACGAGCACCTCACCGCAGTCTGATGCATGCCACCGGGCTGACAGACGAGGATATTAAAAAGCCTTTCATTGCCGTCTGCAATTCCTTCAACGAAGTGATTCCCGGTCACGTCCATCTCAATCAGGTCGGACGCCTCATTTGCGAAGCCGTCCGCGAAGCGGGCGGAACGCCGCGCGAATTCAACGTCATCGGCGTCTGCGACGGTATCGCGATGGGGCATGAAGGTATGAAGTTTTCTCTGCCGAGCCGCGAACTCATCGCCGACAGCGTTGAGACAATGATTCAGGCTCACGCTTTCGATGCGATGATCTGCATTCCGAACTGCGACAAAATCGTTCCCGGTATGCTGATGGGTGCAGTTCGCTGTAATATTCCCACCGTTTTCGCCAGCGGCGGCCCGATGGCGGCCGGCCGGCTGGCCGACGGCCGCGTTGTTGACCTCATCAGCGTTTTCGAAGGCGTTGCGCAGTGCAAAGCCGGCAAGATGAGCGAAGCGGAACTCAACGAACTGGAATGCAAAGCCTGTCCGTCCGCCGGTTCCTGCTCCGGTATGTTTACCGCCAACTCCATGAACTGCCTCTGCGAAGCCATTGGTATGGCGCTGCCCGGCAACGGCACGCTGCTGGCGATTGAACCGGCCCGCCGCGAACTTTGGAAAGAAGCCGCGCGCCGCGCCGTTGCGATGGCGAAGGCCAACGGCCCGAAGCCGCGCGATATCATCACGCACGACTCCATCGACAACGCTTTCGTACTCGATATGGCGATGGGCGGATCAACCAATACGGTTCTGCATACGCTTGCGGTCGCCAATGAAGCCGGTGTCGACTACGACCTCGACCAGATCAACCGCCTTTCCAAAACCACGCCGAATATCTGTAAAGTTTCGCCGTCGTCGAGCTTCCATATTGAAGACGTACGCGACGCCGGCGGTATCAGCGCCATTCTCGGCGAGATCAGTAAAATCAAGGGACTGCTCAAACTTGACTGTCCGACGGTCACCGGTAAAACACTCGGCCAGAACATCGCCGGAGCGGTCAGCAAAAACGAAAAGTGTATTCACAAAGTCGAAAACGCCTACAGCAAAGAAGGCGGACTGGCGATTCTGCGCGGCAACATCGCCGCAGAAGGCGCGGTAGTGAAGAGCGCCGGTGTCGATCCGAAGATGCTGGTTCACAAAGGCCCGGCGGTCATCTTTGAATCGCAGGAAGAAGCGTGCGAAGGAATTCTCGGCGGGAAAGTCAAAGCAGGCGATGTGGTTGTCATTCGCTACGAAGGGCCGAAAGGCGGACCCGGTATGCAGGAAATGCTTGCGCCGACCAGCTACATCATGGGGCAGGGACTCGGCGACAAGGTTGCGCTGATTACCGACGGCCGGTTCAGCGGCGGAACGCGCGGCGCCTGCATCGGTCACATTTCGCCGGAAGCGGCGGAAGGCGGACCGATCGGTTTACTCAAAACCGGTGACATCATTGAAATCGATATCCCGAACCGCACGCTGAGCGCGGATGTTTCCGACAAGGAATTCGCCAAACGCCGCAAAACGTGGAAGAAGCCTGCGCCGCGCTACACCACCGGCTGGCTGGCGCGCTACGCTTCGCTCGCTACCAACGCCAGCAACGGCGCCGTACTGAAAACCCAGTGCGACGTCTGCGACGTATGACCGGAGTTGGAAAATGAATGTGCCGAAACTGCTGATGTTGTCTGTATTCCTGACAGGTACTGCAGTTGCGGCACCGTCGTCTGACGGGCTGTACGCGACGCTTCAGACGACGATGGGGAATGTCTGCTTTGAAATGTACTACACCAACGTTCCGCGCACCGTCGCTAATTTCGTGAGTCTGGCCGAAGGCTCCCGCCCGTGGCTTGATCCTCGTACCGGATTTATTTCGAACAAGCCGTACTACAACGGCATTATTTTTCACCGTGTCATTTCCGGCTTCATGATTCAGGGCGGTTCGCCGAAAGGCGATGGCACGGACGGCCCCGGCTATACGTTCGAGGATGAATTTATTCCGGCGCTGCGGCATGATCGTCCAGGCGTTGTTTCCATGGCCAACTCCGGCCCCGATAGTAACGGTGGACAGTTTTTTATCACTGTGGCTGCCAATACAAACTGGAACGATAATTATTCGGTATTCGGTCGCGTTGTGGAGGGAATGAGTATTGTTTCCAATATCGCCGCCGTGGCAACGGACACGAATGATCACCCGCGGGTGGATATCACGATCACCAATGTCTTCATAACCCGCAACGGTACGAATGCGCAGTATTTTGCGGTCACCAATCAGTCGTTGCCGGAGGTGATGCCGTTGCCGATTTCGATCTCTTCAGGTAACGGGATAAAACTTTCAACGGGGACTGCGACCTCGATCTATCAGTACGTTTACGCGTCAACTAATCTGACCGGTTGGGAGGAAGTCGCTTCTCAATATTGGCCGGAACCGGCCGGGAGCTGGGTTCTCACGGCATCGGGTGAACCCCGGGCATTTTTTCATGCTGCGCGCGTTGTTTACCCGACTGATAAAAATAGAACCGCGAATCCAGTCGGTCATCAACTCATTATGACAATTGATGGTGATACTTTGTCGATCACGCCGGGGGAGACCAATAGCGGTGTTCTGGCGGTCAGCACAAGTCCCGTTTGCAACATAACATATTGGCAGTGGGACGCGAAACCTTACCGGGTTCGTCTATGGTTGGAATCCGATGACTATGCACCCTTCTTTTTTGAGATGCATTACACCACGCCGACGAACGGCAATTATATTTGCGGCCAGCTCTACGATGGTAGCTGGCATTACATCGGCGAAGGAACCTTTACCGATCAGAATTTAAATTAGGAATTTTTCAGAGGCGGCCCGGATTACTTAACCAGCACGGTCAGGCGGCGCAGAGTGTATTGAGGTCCGTTTTTGCTGAAGGTCCAGTCCGGATGTCCGGCGGGTGCGTTGCCGATGCCGAGCTCGACGATACTTTTGGTGCCCCAGTGGTTGATGGCGAAGACGGTTTGCTTTTCTTTCCAGTTGTGAACCTGCATGCAGCCGTATCCGGGGATTTTGTCGGATGCGGCGTCGCCGAAATCAAACTGGGTCGGCGAGGCCTCCGGCAGGTTCTGCTTGTTGGCAAAAACATAATTCCCCGGCCAGAACTCGATATTTCCGCCGTCTGAATCCGTGCAGGCAATGACTCCTTTTACGTTACTCCGGACGGTCAGATTGCTGACTTTCTGCATGAAACGGGCTCCGCAGGAAGCCACCGGAACGCCGGCGTTTTTAAGGTCATCGGTAAAGGCATCCATGGATGCGAAAACATACTGCACGGCTTCGCCGGCTTTCTGCAGTTCAAGGCAGTAGGCGATTTTGCTGAACGGAGCGGTGTCGGCGCTGTTATCGATATTGTACGGCGGGATGCCTTCGGCATAGTTGGCGTTGGCGTCAATATCCAGCCGGTAAACGATCCGGTAATTTTTCATTTCCGGGATTTGCAGGGCGGTTTCCGCGGGGGCGGCAGCGACGGCCGCAGGCGCAACATCGCCGGTCGCGGCCGGTTTCGGCATTTCTCCGGCTCTGAAAGAGGAGGCCGGGATTCCGGCGCTGTTCACCAGATTCGGCATAGCCAGTTTGTGCCAGGCAAAACGCATAGCCACCGGTTCTGAAACTTCCGGCGAGCTGAGGATAATGCTGACGCCGTCGATCTTTGCTGCTGCCGGTTTGAAGCCACCGTCTTTTCCGGCGATTTCAAACCAGTCGGGGTCTTTGCCGTCGCGGGTGGTTAATCCTTCCGCCGAGTCAAAAGTGATTTTCAGCGCGCCGTTTTGTTTTTCCATCGTTTTGAAAACCGGTCCGGAGCAGACAACGTTCATGCCGTAGGTGTTTTTCTCGGCGATCAGCGCCAGCCGGGATCCCGGGATTTCTTTGTTCCTGGGATGGATGTTATTTGTGGTGGCGTAATCAGTGATAACGGCCATAGCGGTTTTCGGGATGGTTTTGGCGATTTCGGTCTGCGCTTCCCAGAAAACAGGAAGTATCGAGGGGTCTTCATTGTGATAATGATACGGAGCGATCTGAACAAAGTAGAACGGGAAATCGTATCCCCAGAGTTTACGCCAGCCGTTCAGCAGGGCCCTGGTTTTATCGACATAAAGCATTCCGTCGGTGTGGTTGGATTCGCCCTGATACCAGATGGCTCCGCGGATGGCGAAGGGAATGTGCGCGTGGATCATACCGTTATAAAGCGCTGTCGGCGTCTGTTTCGCGCGGGGTTCTTCCGGAGCTGTTTCCGGAAGATTCGGTATCCGGCTGAGGATGGAAGCGAATTTATCAACGCTTTCAAAACCGCAGGGCGGGGTCCACGGTTCGATATGGGTTCCGCCCCACGAGCTGAGCAGCAGTCCGACCGGAATATTCAGATCCTGCTGAAGCTTGCGGCCGAAGTAATAAGCTGTGCCGGAAAAAGCTTTGATCGTTGCCGGAGTACAGGTGCTCCATTGGGACTTGATGAGTTCCTGCGGCTTATTGGCTGTCCACCGGGGCGTTTTATACAACCGGAGCAGCGGATGATTCGCAGCGGCAATCACGGCCGCCGCGTTTTCCGTGCTCGTCATCGCCATTTCCATGTTGGACTGGCCGGAGCAGAGCCAGACTTCGCCGACAAGCACGTCGGAGAATTGAAGATTGATGATTTCCGATTTCAGATTGGCAGAAACTTTCAGGACGCGGGATTCTGCTGAAGCGGTCAGCGGTTCCAGATCGACCCGCCATTTGCCGTCGGCGCCGGCGGTTGCGGTTTTGGTTTGTCCGGCGAATTCTACAGTGATGACGGCCCCCGGATCAGCCTTACCCCAGACCGGTACAGGCTGTTCGCGCTGCAGCACCATGTGGTCGGAAAAGACGGATGGCACGAACAGTTCTGCTGAGAGGCATGGGGTAGAAAAAAACGCCACAGACAGCAAAAAGCACAAACGTTTAAACATAATTCCTCCAGGTTATTGAAAATCACAGATATCCGGATGGTCAGAATTTTTCGCCGGCACGGAAGGCGGCGGCGGGCAGCCCGGCTCTGTTTATAAGATTAGGTGTCGCCAGTTTGTGCCAGGCGAAGCGGACGGAAACGGGATTGGCGACTTCGCCGGATTTAACGGTCACCGCGCTGCCTTTAATTTCTGCGTCGGCATTTTTAAAAACGCCGTTTTTTCCGGCGACCTCAAACCAGTCCGGCGCTTTGCCGTCGCGGGTAGTGAGGCCTTCTGCCGAGTCAAACGTAATTTTCAGAGCGCCGTTCTGTTTGTCCAGCGCCTGAAAAACCGGGCCGGTACTGATTACCTTTATGCCATAGGTGTTGGCTTCCGCGAGTAGCGCCAGCCGTATTCCGGGAACTTCCTTGTTGCGGGGATGAATATCTTTTAATGCAGTATAATCACTGGCGACCGCCATGCCGGTTTTCGGAATGACTTTTACAATTTCAGCCTGGGTTTCCCAGAAAACGGGCAGAACCGAAGGATCCTCGACACCGTACTCAAACGGGGTGATCTGGACAAAGTAGAACGGAAATTCATACCCCCACAGTTTATGCCAGCCGTTCAGCATGGCTCTGGTTTTGTCGAGATAAAGCATCCCTTCGGTATGGTTGGATTCTCCCTGATACCAGATAGCTCCGCGGATAGCGTAAGGGATGTGGGCGTAGAGCATTCCGTTATAAAGTGCACTCGGAGTCTGGTGATCAATCTTAGGAAGCGCTGACAGGTTCAGGGTCTGCTGGTGAATGCTTTTCAATTTATCAATACCTTCGAACCCGCACGGCGGCGTCCACGGCTCAATCCGGGTTCCGCCCCAGGCGGCCTGGATCAGTCCAACGGGAACATTCAAATCCTGATTCAGTTTGCGTCCGAAGAAATAAGCGACAGCCGAAAACCGTTTAACCGTTTCCGGTGTGCAAACGGCCCATTTTGCATCGACCGAATCTCTGGGTTCGGTGGCAAAGCGCCACGGCGTGAGCAGCAGACGGATTTGCGGCTGGTCTGCCGCCGCTACGGCGGCATCCGCGTTTTCTGTTTTTTCCATCGGCCATTCCATATTGGACTGGCCGGCGCAGAGCCAGACTTCGCCGACGAGTACGTCGGAGAATTGAAGATTGATGATTTCCGATTTCAGATTGGAAGAAACTTTCAGAACGCGGGGTTCAGCCGACGCGGTCAGCGGGTCCAGATCGACTCTCCATTTGCCGTCGGCTCCGGCGGTTGCGGGTTTGATCTGTCCGGCGAACTCTACGGTGATGGCTGCGCCCGGATCAGCTTTGCCCCAGACCGGTACAGGTTGTTCGCGCTGAAGCACCATGTGATCTGAGAAAACAGTCGGAAGAGTGAGTTCTCCCGCAAAGCACCGGACCGAAAACACCGCCGCCAACGAAACCCAACGCAGACTTTTATGCATAAAAACCTCCGTAAAAATATGCCGGAGATCGTACTGGTCAGCGGTCTGGTTTGTCAAAATATGTGTACACATATGTACACAGCCGGGATTTTGGGATTTAACTTTTACGTCCAGTGTACTAAGAATGACCCGTCAACCCAGGAGGCGTTATGAAATCAGTTGTTTGCAGAATGCTCACTCTGTCCTTACTAATTTCCCCCGCCTTTGCCGCGGATATTCAACTTCCGGCCCCGCAGAAAACCGGTGGCAGGCCGCTGATGGAGGCGCTCAATGCCAGACAGACTCATCGCACGTTTTCAACGAAACCCCTTAGCGAACAGCAGCTTGCCGATCTGCTCTGGGCTGCGTTTGGGGTCACCCGTCCGGACGGCCGGCGCACGGCACCCAGCGCGCGTAATATGCAGGAGATTGATATCTATGCGGCGCTTCCATCCGGTCTTTATCGGTACGATGCAAAAGAAAATGTGTTGAAGCAGACTCTCACTCAAGACCTGCGGAGTCTGGTTGGTACGCAGCCTTTTGTGAAGGAGGCTCCGGTCGGTTTAATTTATGTCGCTGACTATGACCGTATGAGCGAGCCTTCAGAGTTTTATGCGGGAGTCGATACCGGGTACATCAGCCAGAATGTCTATCTCTTCTGTGCGTCCGAAAATCTGCACACCGTTGTGCTCGGCATGGTTGACAAAGAAGCTTTGCAAAAAGCCATGCAGCTCAAACCCTCCCAGCATGTCGTGCTGACTCAGCCGGTCGGATTTCCGCCTGAAGCAGCCGTCTCTTCCGGCGGTTCGCTGCGCGATGGAACCTATTCCGGGAAAGCAGACGGATACGAAGACACCATTCAGGTGGAGGTAACGGTCGAGAAAGGCCGGATCAGCAGCGTTAAAGTTACGAGCGAAAACGAAAGCCAGCCGCAGGATGCCTTTGAGGCGATTCCTGCACAGATTATCAGTCAGCAGAACCCGGCCGTGGACGCAATCAGCGGAGCCACTTATACCTCCCGCGGAATCATGGTTGCTGTACGCGAAGCCTTGAAGCAGGCCCGGTAGCGGCTCGTCAGATCTCAATGCCGGTGAATTTGCGCAGCAGGAAGCCGACAAGGAAACTGACCGCCGCCACGCCGAGGCTCAGGCAGGTCATTTCAAGAAACCGCTTGCGGAAATCGAGGCTCTTGGCGACGGCGATGTAATAGTTGAACGAAGCGATAATCCCGATGCCGAGGATCAATGTGATACCCAGACAGACATAGTAGTTCTGGAAAATCAGATAAGGCGAAATCAGAACCAGCACGGTGAAAATGTAAGCAATGCCGGTGTAAACCGATGCTTTCAGCGGATGCTTCTCTGTCTCTTCCGCCTTGGTTGAAAGATATTCCGACGTCGCCATTGAAAGCGCCGCCGCGATGCCGGTGATGGCGCCGGTCATTGCAATCAGCTTCGTATTCTGCAATGCCAGCGTAAAACCGGCCAGTGCGCCGGTCAGCTCCACCAGCGCATCGTTCAGCCCCAGTACTACCGAGCCGGTGTAGCGCAACCGCTCTTCGTCGATCAGGCCGATCAGCTCCTGCTCGTGATCATTCTCATCGGCGGCGATCAGGCCGGCCGGCTCAAATTCTGTTTTATATTCGCCGTAACTTTTCTGCGCGCCGACTTCGCCGGCCTCCATCAGCTTAATGCCGAACGTCAGGCCGAAAACCCGCGCAATGAGAACATACTTCCAGACTTTGAAGCGGTTCGGCACGACATCCCGCCCCGTCTCCACTTTTAACTGTTCATAGTGGCGCAGCTCATCGGCGGCAATCCGGCTGAGCACGTTGCGGTTGGCGGCATCCTTGGTCACCTTGGCGAGCTCGCGGTAGATGTGATACTCCGTGATCTCGTTACGCTGAAATACAAGAAACTGTTTCTTAGTCGCTTCGCTGATGTTCATGCGCGGCACTATAACCAACTTTTCCGATTTTCCAATCTCAGGAAGCTTCCTTAATTTATCGAAGAGGATTGGTTGTTATGGCATCCATTGATTTGAGTCGAGTCGGACGCGGATGCGCATAAAACCGTTTGCGCAGGGCTCCGTTGACGGGCAGGCTTCAAAACGCACCCGCTCCCAGACTATGTCGATGTCGGTGGCGGTTGCCGTGTCGGTTATGGATCGCCATGTTCCGCCAAGGGTTTCGCAGTATTCGACGAGATAGGTAATTCCCGGGTTTGAATTTGCTTTGCGCCGGACAAATTCAGCACACATCCGTTTTGTTGAAGGATCAACCCATATTGCGGGCAGGCCGCTATTTCCGGTGCTAATTATATGCCGCTCTGCCGGGTGACCGGCTTGGAGGTTGAATGCGTATTTTTGAAGCATGTCGAGACCATCTGTGTCTTTGGCCAGAGGGGCGCCGTTTTCCCGGGGCTCGCTGGTGTCAAAGTTATTTCTCAACCACCCCTCGATTTGTGACAGCGTGGCGACGCCTGATACCGCAGAATAAGGAGATTCTCCTCCCGCATTGGCGGCTTTCACTCTGTATCTATAAAGTGTTTCGGGGGTTAGATTGTTGTCAATAAAGTAGGTTTCAGACTCTGGAAGCTGCGCGATGGTCTGCCATGTGCCGTTTAGCACAGAGCGCTCAACAAAATAAGACGAGGCTCGAGGTGCGCCAATCCATAAAATGGAAACCGCACGATCCGAATTTGCGGCACCTATGATAAACGGTACAGCTCCTGGGGGTTCCGGTGCGGCGGCTAGAACAGACACATCTTCGATTGCCCAGACATCAAATGTGGCGCCGCTGTGTCGCAACTGTCTCCAGCGTATTCGGACTTGTGAGCCTTGTGCTGTATCTGGAAGATCTATGGAGAAACTCGTCCATGCTGATAACTCGGGATATACCGTGTTGATGGACTGCAATTCATTCCAGGTCGTTCCGTCTGTTGAGTATTCAAGCGCAACAGTTTCGCCTGATTCTGAATTATTCCATCCGTCCGCAGGCTCATTTCCTGCCCGCATCTTGAATTCAAGAGTTCCTCCTAATGTTAAATCCATTGGAATGGTTGTGGCGGAACGTGTGCCGGACTGAGTAAACCAGAGCGCATTGTTTGAAAGGAACCCGGTACCTATATTGGTCGCAACGCCTCCCGATATGGCGGTCCACATCGCCGGATTTAGATCGGGGTCAAAATCGTCGTCCATGACATGAATAATATTATTAGCAATAGCCCGGTCTTCGTTGGAATATCCAGAGTCGCCGATTGAGTTAAAGGCGATAACCCGGTACCAATATTCTGTTTTCTGGATTACATGGGTGTCGCTGTAGCAGGAGATGTCTGCGGAGAGATTTGCTATTGTCACCCATGAGTCCGGATCTTCAGTACGGCGCTCCAGACGATAACCGGTTTCATTTGCAACATTCTCCCATGTTACGGAAATTTCTGTCATTGAAACTGGTTTAGCGATTAGTCCGGACGGCGTCTCTGGCGGCGGTGGTACAGGAACGGTAGCCGTGCGAATATTGGAATAGGAAGATTCCTGTGCGCTGTTAACAGCCTTAACCCGGTAGGTGTACGAAGCTCCTTGCGTGACCGCTGTATCAGTATAGGTGAGGGTATCCGCCGGAATAGTTGCAAGGATGCTCCAATTGATGACAACAGAATCGGAGCGCTCGAGGATGTAGCTATCCTCATAACTGGAATTCGACCAGCTCAGGTTAATCGATGTGAAGTCGGTTGAGGGAATATTCAAGACTGGCGTGGTGGGCGGCGCTGCCGGAGTTATAATCGTGACCGGCTGACTCCACAGAGAGCTGCCGACAGAGCTGTCCGCTTTGATCCGGAATTCATACGCTGTCAGCGGGGTCAGGCCGTCCAGCATGTACCGGGTGGTATTCGGGGTAATGCCAGCGCCAACTGTTACCCATTCGGATGTGCCGGCTGTCTTTTGTTGCAGAGTAAATCCGGTTTCGAGGGATGCATCGGTCCAGATCAGTGCGGCAGAATGGTAGGTGATGTTGCTGGCCGATAAAACAGGAGTCGGAAGAACGCCCGGATTGGACACATCAAAGAAACAGATTTTATCGTTCATCTGAGCAGCTAATTTTTTACTGCTGGAGTTAATGGTGCTGACGGTTGTGCTGACCGGCATGCGAAGCGCGATTTTTTTCTGCACGATGTCATAAATGTTGTCGGCCGCAACGGCATAGCGCCCGTCGGGTGAACAGGAATAAATAATTTCGCCGATCTGCCACTCTTCGACCAGATTTTTATCGAAAACGGATCCGTTCCAGAAGACGCGGTTTCCGTCGTCAGAAACCACCACAGTACGGGAGCCGTAGTAACCGCCGCTGGTTACGCGTATGCCCGCCAGCTCGGCAAAGCTATCGCCGGTCAGGTCGAATTTATGGATTGATGCATCAGAGATGTTGTTGTCACCGTGATAATAATACCGGCCGGTCGGATCGCACTGTCCTCCACCTTCCCGTTCAAATGTATTGCTGAGGATAGTTCCTGTAAAGGTATCAAAAATTGAAACATTAATCCACTGGTCTTCCGCTTCGATAACAACTCGCCCTGCAATGCCTGCGGAGACGCGGTAGCAGGCCCCTGGAGAAAAACCATAGGAGCGCACCTGTTTAAAGGTTGTCAGGTCGACGACGACCAGCGAGCCGGGTTGCCAGTTCGGCACATAGATTCGATTGTCTCCATGGTGTATGGCCAGGTCGGTGACGGACTGTCCGACATAGACAGCGCGACTTATCTTTTCTGTCAGGGTGTTAATTTCTAGAAGATAAGCGCGAGGTGCGGCGCTGGATATATCCTCACTGACGGCATAGGCAAAAACAGAAGAAGGATCCGATTTGATGATAGTGAGTTTAAGAGGTTCAACCCTGAAGCTTACGGGTAGTGTGAAAAACGTACCGTTGGTTCCTGAAAGAGTGACTGTGGCGGAATGCACACCGACCGGCAGGCTGGCGGCATTCAGAACTAGATCCAGTTTTGCCGGAGTTGTTCCGCTGTTTGTAACAAAAGAGACCCATGAGGAATCAGACGTCGCCTGCCAGCCGGTTGCCACGGCGGAGATAAGGTTGATTGATGCCAGACAGTTTGCATGGCCCTGGACTGTGACGGCTTGCACTTCCGGCGTATCTGTGGAAACGGTTGCAACCGTAAACCGGTGTACGGCACCTGTCTCAATTCCGGTCTGGGCGATGGGATCCACTCGCCAAAAATATGTGATTCCGGCCGAAAAACCGCCGTTGACAGCGATATCCGGAGTATTGACTTCCCCCAGAAAGGAGGCTGAGTTTGTGTTTGCGCTTATCACGGCGCTCTCGTTTGTACCGAGATATACATGATAGCAGTCGACGCCGGGAACTGGAGACCATTGGAAGGTGTCAGGAGCGAGAGTAATTGATCCATCGGCAGGGGAAAGGTTGCGATTCAGAATATCCGCGCTGATAGCAGAAAGCAGATTGATCGTTTTGAGTTCTTTCGCGGACGTATCGAAATAGACCAGCCAGCCGTAATCTGAAGTTACTGTTTGAACTTCTGCGGCGCGGGGCATGTCCAGCAGTTTGATGCCGGTTTTTGTTTCGTAAACGGATGATTTCGTTGCAGCGATCTCACCGCCGGGTGAAATCGAATATATATCTGTCGGGAAGGCTTGCATGGTGCTGTTAACGGAGGATGCGTTGCACTGGAGATTCTTGACGAAGATGGAATTGTTACGGTTGTCGATCAGTACGGGTGTATTTAAAGGATCCCGGCCTAAAACAGTTGGATATGTTGAGCTGGTTTTTTTCTGAAAATTGAGAGTTCCATTTGTGTTGATGGAATATTGAGCGAGATAAGAACCTGCCCATCCAGCACTCCATCCGTACTGAACCCAGCCGAATAACGATGAAAAGTTGCTGCTTATAGCAAAATCCCCGAACCCGTAACCATCAATGGTAACCGATTGAAGAACCGTTTTAGTGTTCCGGTTGAATACATGCAGAACCGGAGCCCAGGCGCCATCTGAATAATAAATAACAGATCCTGGCCCGATGCCGATATCTGCAGTGGTTGAATCCACGCCCCAATTGCTGAAAACGGGAAGTGATATAGTTTCTGTGACTTGCAGAGTCGCAAGATTAATAGCAGAAATTGTTTTGTCTGCGCTGTTGATGACCAGAAGTTCCTGGCCGTTCGCTGAAACGGCGAGATCCGTCGGTTTATTACCGGTCGTGATATTGGCCAAAGGAGAGCCAGTTTGAGGGTCATACACAACAACTGATCCCAATGCTGTTCCGTTCTGGTGAATTCCGTAAATTCTGGATCGGGTCGGGTCGTCAACTAAGCGTGTGATATTTTGAGACACATTATGCGTCTTTACGAAAAACGTGTTGGTCATTGTATTATTGGCAACAGTAATCGTCGCGGTTTGAGTTTGAGCAATCAGGTTTGACGTGGCGAAAGAAAGTGAAATACGGCTGTTCGTGGAATCAACGGCAGGTGCTACCCAGGACGAATCAGAAGAAACTCGCAGGGCAGAAAAATTAAAACCGGGCTGATTTGTCACAATATCGACCTGCAGGGGTGCATGGCTGTAGGCAGGTACCGTGGAAATATCCAGTTGAGAAGTACTCAGGAGAAAACTCTGTGCGTGAACAGATAGTGACAGCAACAGACAGGAAAGTGTTACGAAAAGGTTTTTCATAAGTCTCGCTTTCATAAGTAAGGAGTATTCGCCAAGTTGTGAAAAACTTACACAACTTGGCGGGAAACTAGTTGGCGCCAAACAAACCGTCAAATAATTAATAATTATAAGTGTATTAACAGGTCGCGAAGAAATATCGGACGGTAAGCCCTACGTTGTAATCCTCGGCGTTTTGCAGTTACAAACTCCAAGGCAGAGCGCCGGGGGAATTTCTATCGAGATGCCCCGAAGAGAGCAGGGCATCGAGTTGGGCAAGCAGTCGTTCCTTATCTTTCGGGAAGCGGCCTTCCAGCGGAATAATATTCGACGAGTGGTCGGCGCGGAAAACCGTCTGCTCCAGTTCCAGTCCAGAAATCAGTTCGCGCAGTTCATCGACGGCTGCGTATTCGGAGATCATCTGAAAACCGTTTTTGTAAAGCGGCGTATTCGGTGTTGTCACCAGCCGCAGTGCGGAAAGCAGGCGCGGCTGCATTTTGTTCAGCGCGGCAGCCGTTGTCTGAGCGTGCCGGGCGGAACGCAGTTCCCCGGCGAGGCCGATCAAAACCATTACCGACATCCGCAAGCCCGCCGCCTGCGCGCGCCGTCCGGCTTCAATCATTTCTTCGGCGGTTTCGCGTTTGTTGACGGCACGCAGCGTTTCGTTATCGCCGCTCTCCAGCCCCATGTAGAGCGTGTGCAGTTTCAGCTCTTTCAGGCGGCGCAGTTCATCGCCGGTCTTGGCGAGAATCGAAGCGCCGTTGGCGTAAAGGCTGACGCGCGCCAGCGCCGGAAATTTTTCGTTCAGCGAAAGCAGCATTGTCTCCAGCGTTTCGAAGTCGAGGTTCATCACGTCGCCGTCCGCCAGAAAAATCCGCTGCGTTTCCGGCCGGCGTTTAGCGGCTTTTGCAAATTCCCGGTCAGCCTGTTCCGTTCCGTGAAATTTGTAGGACACACCTTTGTACATTCCGCAGAATGTACAGCCGTTCCACGGGCAGCTGTCCGCCACGCGGAGGATCAGGCTGTCCGCCTCGGCAGGCGGACGGAACAGAGTATGACTTTTCTCGAAAAACATAGTGCAGGCAGAGTAGCAGGAAGCTCAGAGAAAGAAATCTGGATTGTTCCGGCACACTTCGTATTATCCGCGCTTCGCAGAATCAGTTTCAGCCGGAACCCGGTAATTGGAAATATAAGGAGAGATCATGATCAGACGGAAATTCATTTCAGCGGCGGTTTGTTTTCTGTTCCTGTGTTCTGTTGCAGTATTTGCTGCTGAACCGGTGCGAGTGGCGTGTGTCGGCGACAGCATCACGTTCGGTGCCGGCATCGAAAAGCGCGAGCAGAACAGTTATCCCGTACAGCTGGGTCGCCTGCTGGGCGAAAAATACAAAGTCGAAAATTTCGGACTGTCCGGTCACACGCTGCTGAAAAAAGGCGACCGCTCGTATTGGACGGGACGCCTGTTCGGTCCGGCCCATGCTTTCAAGCCGGACATCGTGATCATTAAGCTGGGAACGAACGATTCCAAGCCGCAGAACTGGCAGTACAAGGCTGACTTTGTGGCGGACTACGTTGACTTCATCAAGAGCTTCCGCGCTCTGAACGATAAGGTTGATATCCGCATCTGTTATCCGGCACCGGCGTTTTCCGGCGCTTTTAAAATCTCCGGTGCGATTATTAAAGATGAAATCCGGCCGATGATTGATGAGATTGCCAAGCAGACGGGCGTTAAAATCATCGATCTGTATACGCCGTGTCTGGATAAGCGGGGATTGTTTCCTGACGGGATTCACCCGAACGCGGATGGGGCCAAGGTGCTGGCGGAAACAGTTTGCGCCGCAATTACCGGTTCAAAATAGCCCATCCTTTTCCGGACCCGCAGTTTGCCCGGTCGGTCACGGCCGGGCTTTTTTCTGCTCGAAGAGCCATTTCAACACATCGGCGTTTGCGTAGGTGGGCGTCCATGCATTGTGTTTGGTGTTCGGGTATTCCGTGTAGCGCGGATGGCCACCGGCCTGTTCCAGCGCGTGAACCATTTCTCGCGAACGCCTGGTTTGTACCGCGGGGTCGGTATCGCCGTGGAAAACCCAGACCGGAATGTCTTTGATGGCTTTTGCATAAGCGGGATCACCGCCGCCGCAAATCGGAATCGCCGCGGCAAACAATCCCGGGTTGCGCTGAAGAATATCCCACGTTCCGAAGCCGCCCATGGACATGCCGGTTACATAAATCCGGTCGGGATCAACCGGCTGCTCCCTGATGATCGTTTGCAGAAGTTCCGTCGCCAGTTGCATGGCGGCGGACGGATTTTCCGGCATTGTGTGTGAATCTCCGGCCCATGGAACATTGACCCACTGCCGGCCGGCGGGACACTGCGGTGCGATGATAATGGCCGGCTGGTTGTTCTTCAGAGAGTAATCGAGAAGATTTGCAGTTCCGTACTTCAGCTGCTTTTGATTGTCGTCTCCGCGTTCTCCTGCGCCATGAAGCAGGAGAATCAGGGGATACTTCCGTCCTGTTTCTATTTTTTCCGGCAGGTGGATTCTGTAGTTCAGGCTTTCGCCGTTTGTCCCCTGATAAACCTGCGGAACAAATTCAGCCTGCGCGTTAAACAGCGCAGATCCGGCGATAACACAAGACAGTGCGGCCGATAAGCGGGAAGAGTTCATTGTACGTTCTCCATAGGTGAGCAGGAGCTGATAAATCCATTCGGTGCATAAATCAACTTAAAATCCATCGGCGGCGGCACCGGAGGCTAGCAGTCCATTGTGAGAGTGACAGTGACGGCGGTTCCTTGGCCGGCGGCGTTTTCGATATGCATTTGCCCGTTCATCATTTCAACCAGCCGGGAGACAATGGCAAGGCCGAGGCCAAGACCTCCGTGATGGCGGCTCAATCCCATGTCGGCCTGATAAAAACCTTCGCAAAGATGGGGCATCTCTTCGGCTGGGAATCCGGTGCCGGTATCCTCGATAGTCCACACCATGATAAACCGGTTGTTTTGCGACCGATGTCCGTCGACTTTGATTTGGATTTTTCCGGCAGAAGTGAATTTAACAGCGTTTTCGCAAAGGTTATCGAGTATAGAGAGAAGATGTGTTTTTGACCCGTACACGGTTTCCGGAACAGTACTCTTACAGACAATTTCCCACGCCAGACCTTTGGCTTCGGCTTTCGGCTGCCAGTGTGCGCTCAGCTGCCGGAAAAATTCCCGCAGAAGAATGGTGTCCCGTGACAGGGTGAGCGTAGCGTTTTCCGCCTGCGCGAGCAGCAGCAGTTTCTCCACATAGTTAAGCAGCGACTCGCTGCTTTCCCGGATCATCGCGATGTATTCTTTCTGCTCATCACTGATTCCGGGGTGCTCCATCAGCTGGGCGACGCCCAGAATTCCGTGCATCGGTGTGCGCAGCTCATGGCCGAGATTATTCAGAATAGAGGCGCGGATGCGGTTGCAGGCGTCGGCGTGGGCGTTAGCGGTACGAAGCATTTCTTTATCGTGCAGAGATTGCTCAACCAGCCGGGCGATCTGCCCGAGCTCCGATGTATCCGCGCACAACGGTTTCGCAAGTTCCGGATTGTCGTCTTGAAGCGCCCCGGACAGCTGCCCGAGCGGTCGGACAATCCAGCGATGAAGTCCCCACAACAGTCCGGTGACGACCAGGGTCATGCTGATTACATAGAACAGGAAAATCCGCCGGGCGCTCTGAGCAAATTGCTGATAGATCTGTGCTTTCCGGCATTCTCCGGTCAGCACGGCGACCGGATTTCCCTGCGCATCGCGCAATGTCCGTAAAGCCGATATTTTTTCAGTCGGAGTTGCAGCGGAGCGTTCCAGCGGGGCCGGATCGTTCGTGATATGCAGATGGATTGTCTTATTGCAGAGCCGGCCGATCTTCGCCAGAGCCGGATTATCCAGCAGACGCGCCGCCAGAAGATAGCCCTGCCGCGGCGTGATATGATCCTGGTCGGAAGACGGGTGAACGGATGCGCCTTGAATTTCCATCAGACCCTGAGGGCTGAAAACATAGGTGTGCAGAAAAGCGTTCGTGGCGAATATATCTTTGAGCCCGGTCTGCTGGATCGGAAGGCTGAGATCATTCTGCGCTTTATCTCCGCCGGTTTGGTAAACCGGCTCAAACTGCCGGTTCAGAATCCAGATCGCATCCACATCAAAAGTTTTCAGCCCCGGATCCAGATTGTCTTTGGCGAAAGCCGGATCGGGCGTCTGGATGAATTTTACCAGCTCATCCCAGGCTGTGTAATCCCGAACCATGCTGGCAAGCGATTCTGTCGTAAAGTCAACCGCCTGTTCAAATTGCTTCTGATCCTCGACTTGATACTCCGCAACGATTTTGCGCACGGCATTCAGGCGGGCCAGATTCTCGATCAAAAGAAGTCCGCCGAGGATGACGTACACCATCATCAGCAGCATCAAGATACGTTTTCGGATGAGCATCACATTTCCCCTGATAAAGGGGCATAGTTATAACCGGAGCCGTTGATATATCCATTTGAAAATTAAGAAACTATTACGCCGTAATGGTTTACATTACATTATAGTTTGGTTTGTCCCGACAGCCTCGCGCGGCTTCGAGCAGACTTTCCTGCTTCGAATGGCGGGAGCGTGCAGGTCGAAGTCCGGGGAAGGCGGTGCGCCGGAAAGATTTTAAATCTTCGGTGATCTGGGCTTGGAAGGCGGGTTATCATGCAAAATGTGTGGAATCTCTGAAAGTAATCGGGTGTTCTGAAAATAAAACAACCCCGCCGTTTGACGGGGTTGTTGTCGACCTGAGGATCGGAAGTGCACGATTAATAGATCGTGGTGGCTTCTGTTTCCATGACCGGTCTGGAGAGCTGACTGCTGTTCAGGCGCACTGTACCGCGAACATCACCGGCTTTTTCGGCGCGTACGTTAACCGTCCAGCTTGCTTTTGCTTTTGCATCCAGCGTAGCGAGCGGAGCAAAAACAACTTTGTTTCCGCTTACCGTAGCTTGTGTCGGGCCGGAGGACGTCACATAGGACATGTTGCTTTCCAGTTCGATTTCGATCTGAATATTACTGTCCTTTGCGGTTCCCTGGTTACTTACCGTAATCACATATTTTCCTGTCGCGCCGACTTCCAGCGGGTCGACCGTATCCTGAACTTCCAGCAGAAGGGCAGAGACACCGGAGACTTTGGTTTCTGCAGAGCTCTTGACTGCAGCCGTCCGCTCAGCCTGAGCATAGGCTGTATTAAGGATCGTGCCTGCACTGACGGCCTTGACCGTGGCCTTAACTGTTTTGCTCGCGTTCGGAGCGAGTGTTCCCAGATTCCAAACAATCTGGCTGCCGGAAAGCGCGCCCCCGTCACTGGCTTGTACAAAAGAAGCGCCTTGCGGAATCGGGTCGCTCACAAGGGTCTTCACTGCGTTGCCGCTGCCGACATTGGTTACTTTGATTGTGTATTCGATATTCCGCCCGCTGTACTGACTTTCCGTTGCGGTTTTAACAATCTGCAATTGCGGCTGGATGACTCGCGTAATAGCATTTGCCTTGGCCGTCAGACCTTCTGCTGTCGCAGTTGCAACGTTGGTAAAAATGCCGCTTCGTTTAGCGAGTACTGTAAAGGCGGACTCTTTTGATTCGTTGCGGCCCAGATCGCCCACATTGAATTTAAGAACCTTTTGGCCGTCGCTTGTGACCAGACCGTCCGGAAGAGGATCCGTTATAACGATATTTTTCGCGACGCCGGTTCCTGAGTTTTTAACAACCAGACGAACAGGGAAAGCCTCATCAACAAAGGCTTCGCTTTGTGCGGTTTTTGTCAATACGAGCGCAGGCGCATACACATTGAATTTCTGGCAGAGATAAGCTTCATAAGTTACGGTAGCGCAGTTTTTAAATTCCTGAGCCTGAAGAGCCTTCCCGCGCACAAGGATTTCCTGAACGGCATTTCCATCCAGCTTGCTTATGTTCCATTCCGCGAACCGTCCGTCTGCTGATAAGGTGCCTTTTGGTGAAGATCCGGTCATCTGGAAGTTTTCGGACAGATGTTCTTTCAGCATTATATTTGCCAGAGGGCAATCAGTAAGGTTTTTGACTTTAATGGTGTAATCAAACTCCTTGTCCGCAAGGACATCGTTTTGAGCGATTTTTTCAATGGATAGCTGTGCAGACGAGGCGTCATTGTTCGGGTAATACATGATGCTTTCGCTTACTGCTGTCGCTGGCGGCGGTTTTTGAGTTGTTGAACAGCCTGCAATCGCTACTACGGAAAACAGATATACGATACCCTTCGCCAGAGACCTTGCTTTCATCTTTCCCTCCTGTGTCTAGACCTGATTTCGAACACGCATCGTCCAGTTCCACAGAGGACGATGCCTCTTGCTGACGAGGCAAGTTTCGACAGACTTAAGGAGGGTGTTAACCATCAAAACAGAATATCCATAACTTTTTTGCAGGCGTTATTCCCACTTGTGACGGGGATATTTCCGGGACAGCGCGGGCCGGAGTTCGGGATAGGCGGTGCGCCAGAACGATTCGAGGTCTTCGGAGATCTGCACCGGCCGGCGGTTCGGAGCAAGCAGTTCAACGACGAGCGGAATCCGCCCGAAGGCGATGCGCGGCGTCTGGGTCATGCCGAAGAAGTCCTGAATCATGGCGGAGAGAACCGGCTTATGTCCGGCTTCGTAACGGATGCGGGCGCGGTGTCCTCCCGGCATGGCAAACCGTTCGGGCATCTGTTTTTCAACCCACTGCTGCTGCTCATAGGTCAGCCAGTCGCGCACGACGGCTTTGACATTCGCTTCGCGCAGGTCTTTACGGCAGGCCGCGCCGAGGCAGAGTTCTTCCAGCATCGTGCGGCGCGCAGCTTCGTCGATTACCGGAATTTTTTTGTCGGGACACCATTCCGCCAGCAGGTTGACGCGCAGAATCCAGTTTTCGATTTCTTCGTCCCAGCCGGGAATATCGAGATTGCCTTTAAGCACTTCGGTCGCAAGGACTGCGGCGGCTTCGTCCGGCTTCGGATCGTGCGTAATGGAAGCATCGAGCGCAAGGTCACGAAATAGTCTGCGCCGCTCGACGACGACGCGTTTGATTGAGGTGTCGTACAGCGGCACGCGGACTTCGCTGAAATCTTCGGGGAACAATTCTTCGAGCCATTCTTCTTCGACAGCAGTGGCGAGGTTGAGCAATACGCCGGTTTGTCCGCGCGTCTGGCCGATTTCGGTGATTTCGGCGGCGACCAGCAGTTCCGCGTCGCGGATCACGCTTTCGCGCGCCAGCTCGGCGGTGCGTCCATGTACCAGTTCGCAGCGCAGCGTACCTTTGTCACAGCGTCTGGCCAGCTGATCGGAGAAGGCGGTCAGGATGCACTTTTGCAGAAATTCATCTTCGGGCGCGGCGCGGTTGATTTTCAGTCCCTGCTGCTCGGCGATTTGCAGGAAGCGTTCGTAGAGCGGCTTGACCTGCCGGGCGGCAGCAGCGTGGATGCCGAGTTCACGGCAGGCGCCGGTGTTGTAATTATTCTTGTCGGCAAAACTCCAAGCGCGCATCAGCCGTTTAAAGTCGGAACAGTCGTCGTCGCCGAGCAGATCGTCGCGCTGTCCGCGCACTTCCTTGCCTTTGTTGCGTTCAAGAATTCCTTTGCCCTGCGTCAGCGCGGCGATCAGGCAGGCCTGCCGAACACAGTGATATTCATCGGCCGCCAGCAGCATACGGGCGTAGCGCGGATGCATCGGGAACTGCACCATCCGTTCGCCGGTTTTCGTCAGCCTGCCGTGATGGTCGAGTGCACCGAGATCGGTCAGCAGCGTCAGCGTGCGCGCCAGCGAAACCGGGTCGGGTTTTTCCAGCCAGTGGAAATTTTCAACGTCGTCAATGCCGCCAGCCTTCAGCGTAAGAACCACTTCGGCCAGATCGTGCCGCAGAATTTCGGGCAGTTCCTGCGCGCGGCGGGTGGACTGTTCCTGAAGTGTCCAGAGCCGGTGGCAGACGCCCGGTGCGGTTCGTCCGGCGCGGCCGGTGCGCTGATCAGCCGAGGCGCGGCTGATGCGTTCGACGAACAGAGTATCAATGCCGCGTGCCGGGTCGTAGCGCGCGATGCGCGCAAGTCCGCTGTCGATGACGACGCGGATGCCGTCGATGGTGATCGAGGTTTCAGCGACGTTGGTGGCGACGACGACTTTGCGTCCGCTGCCCGGTTCGACGGCGGCGTCCTGATCGCGCGGCGGCAGTTCGCCGTGCAGCGGCAGGACGGCAAAATCCTTGGCGCAGGATTTGGAGCGGACGGCTTCGACGGTGCGCGAAATTTCGTACGCGCCGGGCATGAAGATCAGCACGTCGCCTTCCGCGCCGGAACGGATCGCGCTTTCAAACGCATCGGCGGCGGCTTCCCAGACCGGATGGTGGTCGAAGTCGATCCGCTTGGCGGCATAGGAAATTTCGACCGGAAACATCCGGCCTTCAGATTTCAGCTCGCAACACGGCGCGAGATAGTCGCGCAGCGGCGCGGCGTCGAGCGTGGCGGACATGACGATGATTTTCAGATCGGGGCGCGTCTTTTGCAGGTGCAGACAGCGGGCGAGGGTGATGTCGCCGTAAAGATGGCGTTCGTGGAATTCGTCGAAGATAACGGCGGAAACGCCGCGCAGTTCCGGGTCGCCGAGAATCTGGCGCAGGAGAATTCCTTCGGTGACGTAGCGGATGCGGGTTTTGTTCGAGACGATGCTTTCGAAGCGCACCTGATAGCCGACCTCGCCGCCGGTTTCGCCGCCGCGCTCATGCGCGACGCGGCGCGCCAGCATACGCGCCGCGATCCGGCGCGGCTGGAGGACGACGATGTCGCCGCTGCATAATCCGGAATCCAAAAGCATCTGCGGCACCTGCGTGGACTTGCCGGAGCCGGTCGGTGCTTCGATGATCAGGCGGCTGTCGGTCTTCAGCGCCGCGATCAGTTCATCGCGAAGTTCATAAATTGGCAGGGTCTTGGGATTCATTTTTATTCGGGCGACTATGCCGGATTGCGACTTGGCCTTCGAGACTCAAGTCGTTCCAAGCTGAGTTAGGGTTGGATGAAGCGCAATACATTGTGATATATATAAACGATTTTCGATCGTTAATTCACAGCGGGGTTCATGGATATGAAGAAGTTAGCTGCTGTAATCGGGCTGTCACTTGGTTTGTCTGTCGTTTCGCCAACAGCGCGGGCGGCCTTAAACGAATGGACCTTTGAACAGGACCCGGCGGGAACGACACTGTCGCAGGCGGTGAACCTTGGAACAGAAGGTGCCGTTTTCTCCGGCGGCGGTTCCGGGTTTCTGCAAACGGACGGCCTTGGCGCGCTGCTCAGCACGCACGCTGGTACAAACGGCGGCGCTGTTCTGGATGCTGAAGTGACCGATCTTTCTTCCGGCGTTCAATACCTGCGGTTTGATTTCAATTACGATCTGCGGAGTCTGAACCATTCCGGGCCGATGGTGCTGGGGCTGACGTTTGCGGACAGTTCAGGAACGAATGTCGCCGGCGTATGTCTCACCGGCGACTGGGATAACAGCGGCGTTTTTAACGGCGGAAGCCTGACGCCGCTTTGTACGAATATGATGGGTAAAGCGGCTCTATCGGTAATCGTCGGAGTGGATATCGGAGCTCAGACGATGTCGGTCTGGTACGACCTGACCGGTTCGAACCAGTTCGATCAGAACAGTCCGGCGGTTTCCAACTCTCCGGTAAGTCTGGCCTCGATTGACAAGCTGCGGTTCCAGGCGACCGGGGACTTTCGTCCGGCCGGCTCGACCGATTACGCCGCTGTTCAAAATATCCGCACGGCATCCACATGGGATGAAATCGCGGCTTCGTATGAAATTCCGTTCTTTGTACATTCGCTTTTTCAGGACAATATGGTTCTGCAGCGGGATATGAATGTTCCCGTCTGGGGCCGCGCCACGCCCGGCTCGGTGGTAACGGTTAAGCTGGACGGTGCAACGGTTGGAACTGCTGTTGCGGATTTGAACGGCCGGTGGCTGGCGAAGCTTGAGCCGCACGCCAACGACGGCGGTACGGCGCACATCCTGACCATTTCATCGCCCGGCGAGACGGATATTCAGCTAGGCGAAGTGGTCTTCGGGGATGTGTACATCGCCTCCGGACAGTCGAACATGGAATATTTGATGAGCGGAAGGTTTCCGGACGAGCTGACGGCTGCCGCTTCGTATCCGCTGATCCGGCATGTGGTCATCAACACGACCAATTCCGTTACGCAATGGGATGATCCGCTGTACACGCTGCCCTGGACTAAATGCAGTACTGCGGCTGTGCGCCGGTTCAGCGCAACCGCTTATTTCTTTGCCAAATATGTTCATCTCGGAACCGGTGTGCCGGTTGGACTGCTTTCCTGCGCGTGGGGCGGACAGCGTATCGAACGTTTCCTGTCGCCTTCCGGCGCGGACGCTGTTCCGGAGCTTGCCGGACTGAAGCAGAATCAGGAGCAGGGCGGGATCACCTATCTCTATGACATTTATAACGCCATGATTGCTCCGCTGGTTCCCTACGGAGTTCACGGCGCGATCTGGTATCAGGGTGAATATAATTCGGGCGAAGGCGATATCTACCGCTGCAAAATGCAGGCGCTGATGCGCGGCTGGCGGCAGGAGTGGGCTCAGGGCGATTTCCCGTTCTACTATGTCCAGCTGCCGAACTATGACAGCTCCGGCTGGGAATGGCCGGGCATCCGCAATGCACAGTTTAAAGCGCTGTCGGAAACCAATACCGGCATGGCGGTCACCATCGACGTCGGCGAAGATCTTAATTTGCATCCGACCAATAAATTCGATATCGGCCGCCGTCTGGCGCAGTGGGCGCTGGCGAAACAGTATCAGCACGACATCGTTTACAGCGGTCCGCTGTACCGCGGTGCGATCCATGAAGAATCGCAGATACGGGTTCTCTTTGATTATGCCGATAACGGACTGGTGACCGGCTGGAAAACCAGTACAAATCCGGTCGTACAGACGGAAGGTCCGCTGCAGAACTTTGAAGTTGCCGGAGCCGACAAAGTGTTCGTGAGCGCGAACGCGGTGATTGATAAAGATACCGTGGTGGTATCGAGCCCATCGGTCAGCAATCCGGTTTATGTGCGTTACTGCTGGGCCAATGCTCCGTCCGGAACCAACAAGCTGTACAATGCCACCGCACTTCCGGCTTCGCCGTTCAACACAGCGGAGACCTATAATCTGGAAGTTATTTCCGGCAGCGGAACCGCCGTCGGAATCCCGGCCGGAACCGTTATCAGTATCGCCGCGAATACTCCGGCTTCCGGCAAAGTGTTTGACCGCTGGATCGGCGCGGCCTCGGAAATCAGCAATCCCAACGCCTCGTCCGCAACCGTCACCATGCCCGCACATTCGCTCTATCTGCTGGCGGCGTACCGGGATTCCGCCGCGCCGGTTTATACGCTCACTGTAAATAACGGTTCCGGCGACGGCGCTTCGCAGGCCGGATCCGTCCTGAACATCGAAGCAGCTTCGATGAGCGGACAGCGGTTTGATCACTGGTCGGGCGATACGCAGACCGTTGTGAATGTCCGGGCATCGTCCACCACTTTGAGGATGCCGACTAACAATGTGACGGTTACCGCGGTTTACCGCGCAGTCGACAGTGCCGGTGACGGAATTACTGATGATTGGCGCGCGACCTACTTCGGCGGAAACGGTTCAACCACCAACAGTCAGTCCGCCGCCGGCGCCGACCCGGACGGCGACGGCCGGACCAACCTGCAGGAATTCCTGTCCGGAACTTCGCCGGTCGATGCGCAGTCGGTTTTTGAGCTCGGCGGAAAGTTTTCCGGCAGCGGGGCGACTTTGCAGTTTCTGGGCTCATCCGGTCAGCGCTACCGGCTGGAGAAAACGGATAAACTGCTTCCGGCGGACTGGATTCCGCTGTTTTACAGCATCACCGGCGAAGGAAAGCAGAAGACCTTTCAGTTTGATACCGGCAGTTCATCGAACGGTTTTTACCGCCTGCGTCTGAACAGTAACTGATCCGGTATTCGACCCGCGGAGTATTTGTATCGCAGGCTTCCAGCCTGCCTTGTCTTGATTTCTTCGGCAGACTGGAAGCCTGCGGTACGTTTTAATTTTTCGGCAGGCGGAGGGTGAAGGTGGATCCGCAACCGGGTTCGCTTTCGATGCCGACGGAGCCGCCGTGCGCTTCGATGATGGCGCGGACGAGGCTGAGTCCTAGTCCGAGGCCGGGCGTGGTGCGGCTTTGTTCAGCACGGTAGAGCCGTTCCCAGATGCGGGGCTGATCTTCTTTGGCGATTCCTTGTCCTTGATCCTGGACGGAGATGGAAACCGTTCCGTCCGCGGATGTGCCGGAAAGGGTGACCGTGCTTCCGTCGGGACTGTATTTGAGCGCGTTGTCGACGAGGTTGGCGATACACTGGCGCAGTTTCAGGCGGTCGGCGGTGACGGTGCACCAGGCCGGAACTTCATTCTGAATCTGAATGCGGCGTTCTTCGGCGACCAGTGCATAGAGTTCAATCACTTCATCGATTAGTTCGCGCAGGGAAATCTCTTCGCGGTCGAGACGCATGCTGCCGGTATTGGCTTCGGCCAGGTCCATCAGCACATTCAGCATGCGCAGAATCTGCTCGGATTCCTCCACGCAGTCGGCGAGCGCGTTTTGCAGGGCGGCGGGATCGGTTTCCGGAAGCTGGAGCGCGCGTTCGGCGGAGTTGCGCAGATGGGTCATCGGCGTGCGCAGATCGTGCGCGACGTTGTCGAGCGTTTCGCGCGAGCCTTGAATCAGCTTTTCGTTCTGATCAAGCATACGGTTGAACATACCGGTGAGTTCGTTAAGTTCGCCGCGCCGGGCACCGGCGGGAACGCGACGCTGCAGGTCGCCGGTGGTCAGAATATGGCGGACGGTATCGATCAGCGCGCGCAGCGGCGCGAGTGCGCTGCGGGTCATCAGCCAGCCGATGAGCAGACTGGAAACAATGGCGGGCAGAAAAATATTCAGCGCGGTTTTGCGGAAATGGCTGAGCACCAGCCGGGTTTCCGTGTTGCTGCGGCCGACCTGTAAATAGAGTCCGGGAGCGAGCGGCGTAGTGCCGACGATCCAGCTGCCGCCCGCTTCTTCGCGAATCAGCTCGTCCCATCGTGACTGATCTGCCGGCGGACGTCCGCCGGTTTTTTTGTCGAGCAGGGTCCACAGCTGATGCGATACGGTGATGAAGCGCACCTGATTGTAGTCGTCGACGATACGGACGAAGGACTGTTCCGGCGAAGAGCTGATCTGCTGGCTGAAGTAGGAAGAGACGGCCTGAACGCCGCCGCGCTGGAAGAGCGATTTGAACTGCGCGGTCTGCGCTTCAATGACGGCGTGGTCGCGGTTTTCGACAACGCGTCGGACAAGCTGGTAGGTGACGGCGAAGAGCGCGGCAAGCGAGACGCAGAGCGCAATCGTGTAGATCAGCGCCAGCCGCAGGCTGAAGGCCATCCGGAACGGTTTATTTTCTCTTGAGGACATATCCGGCTCCGCGGACGGTGTGGATCAGTTTTTCTTCGAAGTCGCGGTCGATGCTGTTGCGCAGGCGGCAGACAAGCACATCGATGACGTTGGTCTGCGGATCAAAACTGTAGTCATACACATTTTCCAGAATGGAGGTTTTTGTGACGATCCGTCCGGCATTGCGCATCATGAATTCCAGCAGGGCGAATTCGCGCGGCTGGAGTTCGATGATCTGCCCTTCGCGCTCAACGGTGCGGCGGGCAATGTCGAGACTGATGCCTTCGACCCGCAGGATCATCGGTTCCGGAGTGCGGCTGGAGCGGCGAAGCAGCGTCTGGACGCGGACCAGCAGTTCGGAAAAGGAGAAGGGTTTGACCATGTAATCGTCGCCGCCCGCCTGAAGTCCGCGGATGCGGTCGTCGACGGAACGTTTGGCGCTCAGGATCAGTACCGGCGTATTGACCTTTTCGGCGCGCAGGCGGCTGATCATGGTCAGGCCGTCGAGTTTCGGCAGCATCAGGTCGGCGACGACGGCGTCGTAGATTTCCTGCCGCGCCAGCATCAGGCCTTCCTCGCCGTCGGCGGCGGTATCGACAGCATAGCCCGCTTCCCGGAATCCTTTTTCCAGGAACGATGAAATTTTCCGGTCGTCTTCAATGATTAAAATCCGCACGGCATTCTCCTGTTGAAAACGCCTCAGAACTAATGCCGGAAGCCGGTTTTGTCAACGTCCGGAATCATTACTGCTTTGTAATGCGCCGGAAAGAATACCGAAAGGTTTTTTCTGTTCACTGGCCGCAGAAAAATGGGGGAGGTGATGCGAATGGCATGATGACCCTTTGGAGGACGGAAGTATGGAGATCAGAGAAGCAATGGAGGTATGGAAGATGAAAACCCTTAATTTTAAACCTTATTCAACCGGTGCGGCGCTGGCGCTGCTGCTGGCGGCGAGTACAGCCTGCGCCGGAAATAACGACGGAAAAGTGGATGTAAAAACGGAGACGGCGGAACAGAAAACCGCCTGCGAACCGTGCGCTCCGGACTATCTGGATCCGGTGCGCGAAATGATTCAGATGCACCGCGACATGAACCGTTTCTTTGGCCGTCCGTTTGCGGCGTTCAGTGTCATGCCGCAGCTGGCTGAAGAGCTGGACGGGCAGTTCGCCAAACCCGATATGGATCTGCGCGAACAGCCGGATGTCTATCATGTGCAGATGGATCTGCCCGGTATGGATAAATCCGCCATTTCCGTCGAAGTGAAGGACAACATCCTGACGGTGAAGGCGGAACGGAAGCAGGAAACCGTCAAGAAGGACGGCGACCGCGTGCTGATGCAGGAGCGCAGTGCCGGATTTATGAGCCGTGCCGTGATGCTCTCGAAGCCGGTGAATGCGGAAAAAGTCGCCGCTGAATACAAAGACGGCGTACTGAAGATCACGCTGCCGAAGATTCAGGCCGATCAGGCGCCGAAGCAGGTGCAGATTAAATAAACACGGCCGGCCGGGCTGCTGGACCGGAAACAATCGAGGGGAGGGTAGAAATAGACTTCCAATCCGCGGGAGTTTCCGGTTCACTCTCAGCCCCTATGAAGAAAAACAGCCGTTCTGTCGCCGCCGAAATCATCACCCGCTGGATCGAAAGCGAAAGCTTTCCCGACCGCCAGCTTGCCGAGGTGACGGATGACCGCGCCTTTATCACCGAACTGGTTTACGGCATTGTCCGCCGCAAACTGGCGCTGGAATACATCGAGCAGAAGTTCATTCCGCGCCGTCCGGAAGACTTCATCCTTGCCGCGCTGCACGTCGGCATTTACCAGCTCTGCTTCATGGATAACGTCGAAGAATTTGCCGCCGTTCACGAAACCGTTGAGGCGATCAAGAGCCGCCGCCACAAAGACGCCGTTCGCGCGGCGGGCATGGTTAACGCCGTTCTGCGCAACGTGCAGGAGGAGCGCGAAGCATTGGTAAAGAATCTGGAGAAGCAGTCCGACGAGATCCGTTTTTCGCACCCGGAGTCGCTGATTAACCGCTGGTGCAAACAGTACGGTGAACGCGATACCCGCCAGCTCCTCGACTGGAACAATCAGCCCGCCGAAACCATCCTGCGTGTTGAGCCGGCCCGCATTGCGCCGGCCGAGTTTCAGAAAAAGCTGAAAGAAGCCGGAATCGACGCTGTGCTGCATCCGTTTCCGAGCGCGGAAACCTTTATGGTGCTGCCGCGCGGTGTCGCCGTTCCGAATGTTCCCGGTTATGCCGAAGGCTGGTTCACGGTGCAGGATCCGGCGACTTCCGTTTCCGTCGAACTGCTCGATCCGCGTCCCGGTGAGTGTGTGCTGGATGCCTGCGCCGCGCCCGGCGGCAAGACGGCGATGATGGCCGGAATGATTGAAGGAAAGGGCGAACTGACCGCGATGGATGTTCACGACGACCGGCTCGATACGCTCGCCGATACCATTAAGCGCACCGGCTGGAATTTTGTGCAGATTCTAAAAGGCGACGCAGCCAAAGGATTCCCGGTGTCCGGAAAACAGTTCGACGCCATTCTGCTCGACGTGCCGTGCTTGAATACCGGCGTACTGCGCCGCCGCGTCGACGCCCGCTGGCGTTTCACCCGCGACCGCATTGAAATGATCAAAAAGACCCAGCGCCAGATTTTGAACGCCATGTCGAAGCACGTGAAACCCGGCGGACGCCTTGTTTACAGCACCTGCAGTCTCGAAGTCGAAGAGAACGAAGAAATGGTCAGCCGCTGGGTGCGCGAACATGCCGAGTTCCGTCTCGTTAAAGCCAAGCGCCTTTTCCCGCCGAAATCCGGCACCGACGGCGCGTATGCCGCTTTGCTCGTCCGAGCGGAGTAACCCGTTTGGAGTGCGCCGGCTCGCCTGCGCTTTGTTTGCCAAAACAAGCTTCGGCCAGCTAAAGCGGCAGCAAGCTGCCGCACTCCATAGTGGATTCTTCCCACCGAAATCCGGCACCGACGGCGCGTACGTTGCTTTGTTTTGCAAAGCGGAATGATGGAATATCGGATCGATGGATTATTGGGTTCCAATGTTTGGAAACTTTTCCTCCAAATTTGACGAAGCCGCCACGACAGACTACGCTTTCAGCAATTCGGCGTCAGAAATTCCGTTGTGATGCCCAAACAACGTTCTGTACTAAAAAATGAAAAAAGTATTCTCAGCGCCCAATATCACAATTTGTGAATTTGTTAGATCCATTCTCGCAAAGAATGGAATTACAGCTGACGTCAAAAACAAAGGTGCCACCTATATTGCGGGACTGGGATCCGTCGTGTTAGCCGAAGATTCTCCAGAAGAAGTTTGGCCGGAAGTGTGGGTAAATAATGCAGATCAAGAGGTCGCAGGCAGATTGATAGATGAATATCAGAATCATAAAAGATACGATGACTCATCCAAATCAGGTCGACCTATACTTATTACCCTATGTTGCGTTTTTGACGTCCTCGGCTATTTCTGCCTCATCGGTTTCTTGGTGTTTCAAAGCGATGCATACGTAGCTCATGCTGCACGAGTTGGGGCATACTACCTCCCGTATTTATTCTTTAGCAACGCGCTAGATGTACTCCAATTCTACGGCTACTGGACCATGCGTAAATGGTCGGTCTATCTTCAAGCGATCCTGATTGTTGCTGGTGTTGCCGAGACGTTACTGAGCCAAACGACGATTACACCGTTTGACATTACGATGAATGTCATCATGCTTGGCCTTGGTATATTGTACTACAAGAGAATGAAATAGGGAAAATACAGGATCACCGCACTCACTCTATCTCGGACACCGCCCCCTCAGAGTGACGTGCAACGTTGGCGGCGCAGGTTCCAAGCTTTGGGAAAAGCCGCCCGATTCGTTCTGAACCTTGGAAAAAACTCAGGCGTGAAGTTTTTTAAGCGTCCAAACCATGTTCCGGCTGAGGGTCTGGGCGGTTTTAGTTCCTTCCTCATCGTTGGCTTCCACGGCACCGACGGGGCCGCCGTAGCCGTCGTTCCAGTAGCAGGAGCCGACGACGAGCATTTCGTTGATAAGGAAGAAGTGGTTGAGCGAGTCGAAGGTGTGGATGGAGCCGCCGCGCCGGGCGGTGACGAGTCCGGCACCGACTTTGCGCCGCAGCTCCATGCCGGGGCGCAGGACGTAACCGGCCCGGTCGATCAGCGCTTTCATTTCCGAAGTCAGATCGGCGAAGTAGGTCGGTGAGCCGAGCAGGATGCCGTCGGCTTCGCGCATCTTCTGAATATATCCGTTAAGCTGGTCGTTATCGATGACACAGCGTTTTTCACCGGAGTCGCGGCACCAGCAGCAGGCGGTACAGCCGCGCAGAACCTGTCCGCCGACCTGAATCAGCTCGGTTTCGATTCCTTCCGCTTCCAGTTCCTTGAGCGCGGTTTTCAGCAGGAATTCCGTGTTGCCGCCTTTACGCGGACTGCCGTTGAATGCGACGACTTTCATGGTGGACTCCTTTTTTAGTTTTTCGGCGTGAGGCCGGGAACAATTTCAATCCTGGTCTTGTTGGTGTTCGCGAAACCGGCGGAGTCGATCTCGGCCATGCGTTTTTCAAGCCGGGCCTGAATCGGGTCGACGACGGGATGCGTTTTGACCGGTTCGAGTTCTTTGGGTTTTTCGACCGTCGGATAATCCATCACGCTCACGGTGTAGCGGTGTTCGCAGGGATATCCATAGTGATCGTACCGGCAGTAAGGGCAGTACATATCGGTGACGCCGATGTCGTAATGCACGGCCTGCGAAAATCCTGCGCCGGAAGTGCAGAGCAGCAGAAAAATCAACCGCTGGAGTTTAAAGTTCATAGTTCGGCATAATCAGCGGAGTGCCGCTTTGGATTTGATGAAGAAGAAGCCGACAACGCCGCAGGTCATGAGCGGCGAGAGCCAGACGGGCAGGTGAAAGCCGAAGCTTTCCATGACCATAAAGGTGCCAAGGAAGAGCACGGAGTACATCGCGCCGTTTTTGAGATAAAGGTATTTTTTGATCCGGTCGACGTTGCTGATGGTGAGCTGGCGGACGACCAGCGCGCCGAGTCCGTTGCCCAGCAGGATCAGTGGAACGGAGAGCGTGAAGGCGAACGCGCCGAGTACGCCGTCGATGGAAAAGGTGGCGTCGATGACTTCGAGGTAGAGGATTTTGCTCCAGTCTGAGAGTCCGTTCTGCATCAGGTTCTTTTCAGCGTGTTCGGCCTGTTCGCGGAAGCCGTGGGTGATGAAGAAGGCGGTTGAGCCGACCACTGCACCGAAGGCCATCATGGCATCGGTTTTCAGCGCGCACCAGACGAGGATGGCGAGCAGAATGGCGACAACGGCGAAGAACCAGACCCCTTGTTTATGGAAGAAAGCTTCGCCGGGGAGCCCGTAGTTTTTCGGTTCGACAAAGAGCCAGTGGAAAAACAGGAACAGCAGGAAGGTGCCGCCGCCGATCAGGAGCGTCGGTGCCGCTTTTTCAATGGATTCAATAACGGATGCGTCGCCGCTGAATGTTGCGGTCAGCGCGCCGATCGGTCCGAGGGAGGGCATGGCGGCCCAGATGATGACCCAGGGAAGCAGTCCGCGGACGAGAAATACAGCGATCAGAAGTCCCCAGACGAGGAACCAGCGCCGCGCTTTGGCCTGCATGGTGGAGAGTACTTCGGCGTTAATGATGGCGTTGTCGATGCTGGTGATGGTTTCGAACAGGCAGAGTCCGACGACGATAAAAATGAGGGAGAAAATATCCATACGGTGCAGTTCCTTTTTTTCGCGGCAGAGTGTGGAAACCCGGCCCGGTTCTGTCAATTTGAAAGCGGCCTCGCACTGCGTCTCCCGGAGGGAATCTTTTTTCTCTTTGCGCCCGTTGAGGTTATGCCTATACTCCGCCGCCATGAAAGCAATGGATGTCAATCTGCGTAATGAAGTGGTCCGCTGGCAGGAAAAACTGTTTAAACGGTCGATCCGGCGGCAGATGCGGTTACGTGAATTGAGAGAGCTGATCGGAATTACGACGAACCAGAACTGTCTGGAAATCACGGCCGGCGACGGCGTGATCAGCGCCCGGTTGCGCGACAGCGGTGGACGCTGGAAAACTCTGGTGCTTTCAAATAATGTAAAAACCGCGCTGGACTGGTTCATACCGGATCAGGTGGAAGTTCTGCAGAATGCGGGCATCAAGGAAGCCGACGGAACCTTTGATCTGGTGGTGATTGTGGATGCGCTGGAGCGCGTTCGCGATGATTACGCCTTCATCAAGGAATGTCATCGTGTGCTGAAGTCCGACGGCCGGCTGGTGATAACCGCTGCACGCAAACTGCTTTGCCTCGGAACCTGCCCGCTCCGCTCCATGCTGGGGCTTTCCTGGCGCGCCAAAGGGCTCGAACGCCCCGGCTACACCAGCGGCGAGTTTTTTGAAGTACTCAAGGACGGCTTTGATGTGCCGGAAACGGATTCCTATTCCACTTGCTGTGTTGAACTCCCCGGCCTGCTTTGCGAGGCGGCGGCCAATAAGCTGCTCAGCGGACTCTATAATATGCCCGGCGAAAACACCGGTACCGAAGAGTTCTACCACTACACCAAGCTGAATATTTTCGCCACGCTGGTTTATCCGCTGATGTGGGTGCTGGCCAAGCTTGAGGAAAAACTGTTTTTCTTCGCGCCGGGGCATAACATGGTCGCAAAAACCAAGCGCCGCGTCTGGCGCGCCCGCAAACAGCCGGTGCTGATTGACGGCCGGTCGATCGCCGAAGCCGCCATTAACACCAAAATCGGCACGGCCGCACCATTTTAGCCGGTAAAGGGGTTGACAGCGGCGGACGAACTTGGCAGGGTTTGCGCTCTTTTTGAATTTCAGCGGAGATTGAACAATGAAACGTACATGGCATCCTTCGAAAATTAAACGCGCGCGCAAACACGGTTTCCGTGCCCGTATGGAAACAGCAGACGGCCGCAAAATTCTTGCCCGCCGCCGCCGTAAAGGCCGCAAACGTCTGACCGTTTGTGATGCATAAAGCGCTATCACCGGAGGACTTACCGGTGGAACCGAAAACGCTTTCTAAAAAACAGCGTCTGATCCAAGCCTCCCTCTTCGGGGAGGCTTTTGCGCAGAAAAGGAACTTCGTCGGACGCTATATGGTATTCTGGCTCCGCGAAGGTGCAGACGCCGCGTTGCGGCTCGGCGTGGTTACCAGTAAAAAAGTCAGCAACCGCGCGGTCGACCGCAATCTGGCCCGCCGTTATCTGCGCGAAATTTTCCGCCAGCACCGCGAAGAGCTTTCCGGCCGGGTCGATCTCGTCATTATCGCCCGCCACAATCTGCTCGCTGCCTCCTATGCCGATGTAGAGCAGGAATTTCTCCGGCTGGCCGAAAAAGCGGGACTGCTGAAGAGATGAAACGCCTGCTGATAGGTCTGGTCCGGATTTACCAGAAAACCCTGTCGAGGATGAAACCGGCCTGCTGCCGCTTTTACCCCAGTTGCTCGGATTATACGATTGAAGCGATTCAGAAGCATGGCATAGTTTACGGCCTTTGGCTGAGTTTCCGGCGCATCTGCCGGTGCCATCCGTGGAACCCCGGCGGTTACGACCCTGTACCGGACCGCAAACAAGAGAAGTGAGACTATGAAGAAAAACGATTTCATTATTGTCGGTATTCTGGTGGCGCTGATGTTCGCCTGGATGAACTTTTACCCCGCGATCGAAAAGAAATTCTTCCCCCGTCCGGAACAGCCTGCCGCACAGGCCGTCTCAGCGGCAGATAAGCCGGTCGTTGCAGCTCCGGTTGAAAAAGCGGCTGTGATCGCCGAAGCCGCCGCCGTCAAAGCGCCGGAACCGGTTCTTCCTTCCGTTCCCGAACAGCGGCTGACGCTTTCCAATGATGATGTCGAGCTGACTGTTTCCTCCTACGGCGGCGCCGTGGTTTCCGCTGTTCTGAAAAAATATCCTGAAACCAACCGCAAGGACAGCGGTCCGGCAGTTCTCGACTTTTCTGCCGCGCCGGCACTGCGTTACGCCGGCCTGCCGGTGCCTGCCGGTATTCTTGAAAAAACCGCCGCCGGACTGCGTTATACCGTGGCGTTCGGCGACAACCGTTTTCTTGAACGTACCCTCAAGCTTGAAGGCGCATATCTGCTGAAGATCGAAGATTCTTTCGTCAACAGCAGCAGTACGCCGTGGGCGCTGCCGCAGCTGCGTCTGCCGACCGGCCCGATGGCGGAAGCCAAAGGAACGACTGCAATGGCAGGTATTGTCACGCTGGGCGTTGATTCCTTTTCGCCTGCCGAAGGCGTTCATCACTGGGGTAAGGAACTGAATAAGCTGTTCGGCGCTGCAGCCGGAAATGAACTGAAGACCACCACGCCGGAGCAGATTGCGCCGCGTCCGGTGGACTGGATTGCTGCAAAAAATAAATTTTTCGTGCAGATCCTGACTCCCGAAGCCGCTGCCAATGCTTTTGATCTTTCTGTCCGCCGGGCAGGCGAAGGGAAGAAAAATCTACCGGTCGAAGTGGCTGCCGCGCTTCAGTATAATTCCGAGCTGGTCGCCGGAAACGAAACCGTCACCCGCAAAACCGGCGTCTACATCGGCCCGAAAGACTATTCCTTCCTCAAGACGCAGGGCATGGAACAGGTCGAAGTAATGGAGTTTAGAAGCATGGGCTTCTGGAAATTCATGAATCCGGTTATGTACCCGATCAAGGTCGGCCTGTTGTGGGGTCTGAAAGCGCTCGAAAAAGTGGTGCGCAACTACGGCGTCGCCATCATGCTGCTCACCGTCATCGTCCGCGTCATTTTCTGGCCGATCACCCATAAAGGCACTGAAAGCATGCGGAAAATGCAGGCGCTTCAGCCTCAGCTCAAGGAAATCCGCGAAAAATTCAAAGACAATCCGCAGCGCATGCAGCAGGAAACCATGGCGTTCTATAAGGAAAACAAGGTTAACCCGATGGGCGGCTGTCTGCCGATGCTCATCCAGATTCCGGTTTTCATCGCTCTCTTTGTCGTGCTGCGCAGCGCTGTTGAACTGCGCTTCTCCAAGTTCCTTTGGATTCGCGATCTTTCCGAGCCGGAAAATCTTTTCGCAGGCATGATTCCTGTTGTCGGCTCGCTCAATATTCTGCCGCTCCTGATGTCCGCCACGATGGTTCTGCAGCAGAAGATGACGCCCAGTGCGGGGGATCCTCAGCAGCAGAAAATGATGGCGATCATGATGCCGATCATGATGCTCTTTTTCTTCTACACCATGCCGTCCGGTCTTGTTCTCTACTGGACAACCAGCAACGTGATCATGATCGCGCAGATGATGATTAAAAAGCAGGCGCCGGTGGCTGTAAAATAAAGCCGGCGCTGCCGTTTCCAAACGGTGAAAACTGCGCTATACTGACGCCCGTCAAAAGGAGGGCGTTATGAAGTCATTTCGTATTATTGCTTTTCTATCAATGGTTGCCGTGCTGTCCGGTTGCGCATCCAGCAACTCCGGCGAGGTTTATTCCCGCGATCAGGCGCGCCGTACGCAGACTGTCCAACTTGGCACCGTTCAATTTATCAAAAACGTGCAGATTGAAGGAACGAAGTCCGGTGTCGGCACTATCGGCGGCGGTGTCGCCGGCGGCGTATTAGGCAGCACGGTCGGTGCAGGCAAAGGTTCTGTGCTGGCAGCGGTCGGCGGCGCGGCGCTTGGTGCGGTCGGCGGTGCCGTGGCGGAAGAAAAGCTGACCAAAAAGGCCGGCCTCGAAATCACAGTCAAACTGGACAGCGGTTCGTCCATCGCGGTGGTGCAGGAAGCCGACATCCTATTTTCGATCGGTGAGCGGGTTCGGGTTTTGACCGGTTCTGATGGAACCACGCGCGTTGTAAAATAATCCGTTATGCGCTGAGAACGCAGACGGAATGCGCCGGCACAAGGAACGCAAAGTCGCCGCGCATCGGCTCAATGGTCGCGTGATCAGTCGCCAGAATAAGTTCCCATCGACCTCCCGGCAGTTCGAAAGAAAGATCGACCTCTTCGTTGTTGATGAGGATGAGCAGAGCGTCTTTTCCCTTGATGTGCATGCCGAGTGCGCAGTCGTGCTGCCAGTCAACCTCGCGGCTTTCCGGCCCGATCCATTCGACGTCTCCGTCGCCGGTATAGAATTTTCCGGAGCACAGGGCTGGATGTTTTTTGCGCAAGGCGATCAGATTTTGCGTGAACTCGAACAGTTCTTTGTTTTTCTCAAGGAACGTCCAGTCGATCCACGAAATTTCATCATCCTGGCAGTAGGCGTTGTTATTGCCGGACTGGGTGCGGCCGAATTCGTCGCCGGCGGTGAGCATCGGAACTCCGCGCGAAAGAAATAATGTGGCGAGCAGGTTTTTCTGCTGTTTGAGACGGCGGCCGCAAACGGCGGAATCGTCAGCCGGGCCTTCAAACCCGAAGTTAATGCTGTAGTTATGGTTTTCGCCGTCGCGGTTTTGCTCGCCGTTGGCTTCGTTGTGCTTGCGTCCGTAGGTGACCAGATCGGCCAGCGTGAAACCGTCGTGCGCCGTGACGAAGTTGATGCTCTTGAGCGGCGAGCTGCCGTTGTGCTGATAGAGATCAGAACTTCCTGCCAGCCGCGTGGCGAGCGCTGCGGCGGCATCGCCTTCGTTCCAGAAGCGGCGGACATCGTCGCGGAAGCGTCCGTTCCAGTCGGAAAAGCGTTTGCCGGGAAAGCTGCCGACCTGATAACCGCCGAGCGCGTCCCACGCTTCGGCGATCAGCTTGACCTTCTTGAGCGCCGGCTCGGCTTCGATGGCCTGAATAACCGGCGGATCTTCGAGCAGTTTGCCGTCTTCTCCCCGGCACAGCACCGTGGCGAGGTCGAAGCGGAATCCGTCCACGTGCATCTCCTTCGCCCAGTATTTAAGGCAGTCCACGATAAACTGCACAGCAACCGGATGGTTGCAGTTGAACGTGTTGCCGCATCCGCTCCAATTTGGATAGGTGCCGTCGTGTTTGATCATGTAATAGGCCGGTTCGTCCAGTCCGCGGAAGCTGTACACCGGGCCGTTGAACGGTCCTTCAGCGGTGTGGTTGAAGACGACGTCGAAAATGACTTCGATGCCGGCGTTATGCAGCGCTTTGACGAGCGTCTTGAATTCGCTGACCGCCGCGCCGGGTTCGCGCGAAGCGGCATAGCGGCTCATCGGCGCGAAAAAGGCGAGCGTGCTGTAGCCCCAGAGATTGAGCAGATTCCGCCGCGCTGCGCCTTCGATGAAAAATTCCAGTTCGTTGAATTCAAAGAGCGGCAGGAATTCAACGGTCGTGATGCCGAGCGACTTCAGATAAGGAATCTTTCCGATGAAATCGAGGTAGGTACCGCCGGCTTCGCCGCGGGTGAAACTGCGCAGGTGCGCTTCGTAGATGACGGTTTTTTCGAGCGGTATATCCGGTCGCTTTTCGCCGTGCCAGTCAAAGCTGTCACCCGTGATGACGCCTTTCGGAAAATGTTTTCCGGTGCGGATGTGCTGTCCCGGTTCAAGCCCGGCGGTTTCGCCCCACGCCCGCGGGAAGTGGACAGCGCGGGCATACGGATCAAGCAACCACTGTTCAGGTACGGCGTCGGTGCGGTAGAGATAAAACATGCCTGACTGAACACCGGAAACCCGGGTATGCCAGAGCGGTCCGCCGGTCATTTCGATTTCGCGGGAAGGCGTTTCAGCATCGGCGGAATCAAAGAGAAGCAGCCAGAGGCGGTTGGCATTACTATGAACGGTGAATTCAGTTTCTTCTTTATGGACGTGAATGCCGGGCTTCATGGCAGGGAGTTTACGCCGGGCGCGCCGGAATTCAACTTCTCCGGTATCCGAAAAAGCTTCGACAGGGCGGGGTGTTCCGTGGTTTAACTTCGCGCTCATGTATAAAAAAGGACAGATCATCGAGACGGAACTTTTCGATACGGCGGACAAAAACCGCTGTGTCGGCAAGCTGGAAGACGGTATTCGCGTGTTCGTGGAAGGAACCGCCGCCGTCGGCGACATTGTCCGAGCTGAAATTTATAAAACCAAAAAGCGCTATCTGGTTGCCCAGCTGAAGGAAATTCTGAAGTTTTCCGACCGGCGTACGGAGCCGCGCTGTAAATATTTCGGCGTCTGCGGCGGATGCAAGTGGCAGCACCTTGACTATGCCGAGCAGGTGCGTGTTAAGCGCAAACAGGTGGTGGACGCACTCGAACACCTTGGCGGCTTTGAAAATCCGGACGTGGCGGAATGCATTCCGGCGGCAGAAATTTTCGGCTACCGCAACAAGATCGACATGGATTTCACCGACCGGCGCTACCTGACCGCCGATGAAATGAACGTTCCTGAAGCGGAGCTGAAAAAGCCGCTCGATTTCGCACTCGGCTTTCACGCGCCGGGCTGCTTCGCCAAGGCGATTGATATTGATCACTGCGATCTGGCGTCGGAGGAGATGAATCTGGCCGTTGAAACCGTCCGCCGCTTCTGCCGCGGCCGGAAGATTCCGGTCTATTCCACGTTTACGCACGAAGGTTTCCTGCGGAACCTCGTGGTCCGGCGCGGGCAGCGCACCGGCGAGCTGATGGTGAATCTGATCACCTTGACGCACGATGCGGCGCTGATGCGTGAACTGTGTACGGAGCTGCAGGCTGCGCTTGGCGCAAAGCTGACAACGTTTATTAACGCGACGACCGACCGTAAAAATATGGTGGCGTTCGGCGACAAGGAGTTTGTGCTGTGCGGCGAAGGCAGCATTTCCGACCGGCTCGGCGACTACATCTACCGCATTTCGCCGAACTCTTTTTTCCAGACCAATACGGTGCAGGCCGAAAAACTCTATAACGAAATCCTGACCGCCGCGCGCTTTCAGGGTTCGGAAACGGTGTATGACCTTTTCTGCGGAACCGGCTCCATTGCGCTGTTCGCCGCCAGGCATTGCGCCCGCGTTTTCGGCATCGAACTGGTTGAATCCGCCGTGGCCGACGCGCAGAAAAACACGGAAGAGCACGGCGCGAAAAACTGCACCTTCCGGCAGATGGATCTGATGCACTTCGGAAATATCCGCGCAGAGCTGGAAGCGTTCGGTCTGCCGGACGTTGTCATCACCGATCCGCCGCGCGCCGGCATGCATCCTAAAGCGGTGGAAATGCTGCGTGAGCTGGCTCCGCCGGTGGTGATTTATGTCAGTTGCAACCCGGCTTCGCTGGCGCGCGACGGGCAGATGCTTTGCGAAGGCGGGCGCTATAAACTCATCAGCGCCCAGCCGGTCGACCTTTTCCCGCAGACCAACCACGTTGAAAGCGTCGCCCGCTTCGAGCGGGTCAACTAAGCGCCGCTATTTCATCTTCGATTTCAGTTTGATCTTTTTACCGTCAACCGTGAAGTTGCCGCGGCCCAGATGATGAATCGTCCGCGGGTTTTTTACGGCCGGGTCGATCCATGCTTTAACGACTTCCAGAATGAACAGGCAGTATTTGTCCACCATGCCGGTGTCGATCACTTTGCATTCGAGATTGGCGAAGCACTCTTCGATGAGCGGTGCGCCGACTTTTGAAGCGGGCAGGGGCGAGAGTCCGAACTTTTTGAACTTGTCGGTCTTTGCACCC
>JBGAJP010000065.1:0-10498 GCA_044224855.1 Pontiellaceae bacterium | reverse complement strand
AGTTCAGACAAAGAGTGCTTCTGAACGCATGATTTAACGGCGTAGCAACAATACCTTTTTTCTCAAAGATATGATCACTTAGGCTGCTAACATTTTCCATTCTCAGTCAACCCTCTCTAGGACTTCCCTGGAAAAGAGATCAGCCTGAAGCTTTTAGAATCCTCTCCTTCTCCCGGATCCATTCGATTTCGCAAAAGGGGGGGTCAGCCAATGAATTTCAGAATCCGCCAGACAACCCCGTAAAAAGTCCCCTGCAATAAGACGCGAGCTTATCAGACAAATCTTTCAAGCCAAGTGGCTTTTACAGGAAGAAGTCACAAGTCAAAAGGTCGAATGTCGAAAGTCGGGAACAGTCCTGACATCCTTAAAATTCTGGCATCCGGCCTGCCGAGCCATAGCCTTGCGACGGCTAGTCAAAAACTCCCCTTCGCGTCTTGGCGTCTTAGCGGTCAAAACCGATAGTCGGGACGTACGCCGGTTTGGTTACCGGATGAAAACTTCACTGAGCAGCACACGTGTCGATCCGGTTTTCCGAACCACTGTCACTCTGAACTTCAGAATATTCTGTACGACAGAAAACCTCACGAAAACTGGTTCGCTAGCGGCTGGGACAGGAATTGCGCTCCCGGACACCGTTCCCGCCGGTTTCCAGGTTGTACCGTCGGTGCTTACTTCCAGAACTACGCGATCCAGTGAATAGCTGCTTGAATTGAAGCCGCAGACTTCAATGACACCGACCGTCCGGACTTTCGAAAAGGTAAATGTAATCACCGGATCCCCGTTGTATTGGACGCTTTGTGAAGAAGACAGATACAGCGTGTCCAGCAGTTTTGACGGAGGTTCCGTATCCTGATGCCGTATATCGGAAGGAATCGAGGATTCATAGACCGGCTGGTATTTGCGGGCAATCGTCGCGGCGGCTAGTTCAATCCACCCCTGATTTGTAATACTGTCGCCAAACGCCACGATGCGGCCCGTTGAAAACCGGCTGTTTTCAATCCAATCCGCCGCCATATCGGCCAGCTCCTGCAACCCCGTTGGCGAGAGATGCACTCCGTCTATTCGTAGAATGGCGCCGTCTGCGATCGAATCCCCGGAAATACTCATCACCCGTGCATGCCAATCGATCATATCCGTTCCGGTCTGTTGCGCTACCGATTTTACGATCGCGTTATAATTGCTGATAATTTGGTTAGCGCCGCCCTGATCCAGATAGTAATTTGTGTTCGAATGACGGGTATAAAGCATCGCCTCGTTAACCGGATTAATGTTGACCAGAACCGGAACCGTTCCGTTGGAACGGCAGCGCGCAATCATCTCTTTCAAATTCAGTTCGTATTGCGCCGGCGCGACCAGATTTCCGTCATTAACGGAATCATTCATACCGAACGCAATAAAACACACCTCCGGATTAAGCGCAGCCACATCTGTGTCGAACCGGGCCAATCCATTGCTCGTGTTATTCCCGGGCACACCGGCATTAAAAACCGTCAAGGTCTTCACTTCGGAAGCGTTCAAACAAACCAACAGACCTAACATTGGAAAGAGCATATTTTTTATCCTGATAAAACCGGTTTTCCACAGGCTAACTGACCCTTCGCCTAAGATCAGTTAACTTTTTCGATATACTAATATATATGCGGACTGGAAAACAGGTTTGATTCCGGAAAAATCAGGAATCAACTCTAACCATTAACGAGTAACTGTAAGGCTAAATTCGCCTGCATATGGGCGGCGATACCGACGCGCGGAGCCATCAGGCCGCAGCCGGGGCGCGCGCCGGTTTCCAGGTCGCCGACGATATAAATGTTCCGCCCCAGTTTTTTGACGCCGATGGTTTCCGCCGGCCCGAAGCCCGCCAGACCGGAAGCGCCGATAAATGGTACGCCCGGTTTCTGCGCCGTAAACGACTGCAAGAGCATCGCCTTTTGATCGGCGCGATCAAAGGCTTCAATCATCACATCGACGTCATGAAACAACTGTAGGTTGTCCGTCGTCAGCCTGATGGCGTGCGCCTCGACTTTGACATACGGATTAATCCGCTGGAGATTGGAAACCAGCGCATCAGTTTTCAGCAGGCCAAGCTGATCGACAAAATACTGCTGGCGGTTGAGGTTGCTCGGTTCAACGACATCAAAGTCAGCAAGAATCAGTTTACCGACGCCGACGCGCGCCAGCGCAACGGCGATGGCCGAACCGAGTCCGCCGAGTCCGGCGATACCGACCGTAGCACCTTTGACTTTGGCATGAACGCCCGGCGTATGGCGCGAAGCCATCAGAGCCTCCAGTTCGTCCACCGGCGGTATTTCACCGCGCTTAATCAAACTGACTTCATCGCCCTCTTTCAGCGGCTCATTGGTATTCACCGCCGCGCCGTTCAGAATCAGCACGTCGGCTGACGGCTTAACGCGGTCGCGCAGAGAAAAGAGCGTCGCACCCTCTTCTACCTGCATCGCGCGTTCATTGAGTTTTATGTTCAACATACGGCAGTTCCTTGGCCGCCGGTTTCGGCGGCAGCGTTTTAATGAAGATATGAATACCGGTGAGGATGATAAACACGGCGAACATCCGTTTCAGGATGACTTCCGGCAGCATGAAAACAATTTTACTGCCAAGTATCGCACCGGCGATTCCGCCGACAGCCATCCATCCGGCAACGGCCAGATTGACCGGGACATCAGGATTCAATTTATACCGGATTGCGCCCGCCAGCGCCGTCGGCAGCATAACGAACAGCGAGATGCCCTGCGCGCTTTTCTGCCCGAAGCCGAAAGCCAGAGTTAGGATCGGCACCATCAGGATGCCGCCGCCGACGCCGAACAGCGCGCTCATGATACCGGTTGCAATCCCGGCGATGATGTACAGATACCAGTTTTCCATTCAGGACTGCCTTTCAAAAAACTTCTTCAAAAATTCCAGCTTACGCTCCCGATGAACCTGTCTTCCGCCCTCGTGCCCGGCGTATGGATAAACGGCCATTTCTTTCTCCGTCCGGATTTTAGTATAGGCCGCATAGGTGCATTCCGGAGGACAAACTGTGTCCTTTAAGCCGCACGAAACCAGCACCGGACAGGTGATTTCCGGCGCGAGGTTGATGTTGTCAAAGTACGACAGGTTCCGGCGGACAGTCTCCGCGCGCTCCGGAAACTTCTCGAGATAATCGGCAATCCCGGCGGCGCCGCCGCTGCGGGTTTCAATCCGGTGTTCCATCCAGCAGCTGCTGGGAACATCCGCCATGCACAGCGACACGGAACGGTCGAGCGCCGCCAGCCCCAGCGCCATTCCGCCGCCCTGACTGTGTCCTTCCACTGCAATCCGGGCCGGATCGATTTCCGGCGTTTCGCGCGCCAGCCGGACAGCGCGCAGGAAATCCGTCCAGACGCAGTAAAGATAGCTGTTCGTCAGGTCGTTGAGATTCAGCGTCCACCAGCCGGACTTGCCGTCGCCGTCAAACGCGGTGACCGAACCGGTCGCGCCGCGCTGAAGGCGGAAATCCGGCGAAATCACCGCGCAGCCCGCCGACAACCAATGAGCAAAATCTTCCGGCTTTCCACGGCTGCGGTTTGCGCCGTGACAGCAAATAACAACCGGAACTTTTTTCTCTTTCGCTTCCGGCGGGAGAAGCAGCCAGACATGAATTGGTGTTCCGTCGAGTCCTTCGAACGTCAGATCGCGGATTGCCGGCGTAGAGTCCGCGCTGAGTTTTACGTTCAGCGGAACTTCGCCACATCGACAAAGCGCAGCCCGCCAGAACGCATCCATATCCGGTTGCGCGGTCGGTGGAACATCCACGGTTTCGAGCTGATCGGTCTGCGACATAAGGCTTTCTTCTTTCCTTCACTCCGGAGGCTTCCTAGAATCCAGGCCATGAAAGCAAAACAACTGCTCATTGTCAGCCTGCTATTAACGCTTCCGCTTTTTGGGAATTCTCAGGAACCGGTACCCGCTGCCGTCAAAAGGCCGCTGGTTTACCAGATTCCGATCGAAAACCAGATTGAACCCGCCCTGCTCTACGTCATCCGCCGCGGCGTCAAAGAAGCGGCACGCGAAAAAGCCGACGCCATCGTCTTTGTCATGAATACGCCCGGCGGCCGCGTCGATGTCACCCGCGACATTCTGGAAATAATCCGCGAAATCAAAACGCCGGTTTACACCTTCATCAAACGCGACGCCTATTCGGCGGGAGCCATCATCGCGCTGGGAACGCCGCATATTTACATGGCACCCGGCAGCGTCATCGGCGCGGCCACGCCGATCATGATGGGTCCCGGCGGCGGTGTCGAAAAACTCGATGAAGACGTCGGCGAAAAAATGAAATCCGGCGTCGCCGCGCTGGTGCGCGCCGCCGCCGAACAGGGCGGACACGATCCTCAACTCGGCAAGGCCATGGTACGGCGAGAGCTGGGCTACACGGCTGGAACCAATGTACTGAGCAAGGCCGGAGAACTGCTCACGCTGACCGACAGCGAAGCCCGGGGCATTCTTTCCGAAGGCACCGTCGCCGATGTGCCCGCCATGCTGAAAGCCGCCGGACTGGCGGATGCGGAAATTAAAACGCTCAAAGTCACGCCGGCTGAAAAAATCGCGCGCTTCATCGCCGCCTTTGCGCCGATTCTGCTGATGATCGGACTCGGTGGCATCTACATTGAAATCAAAACGCCGGGCTTCGGACTACCGGGTATTGCCGGAGCGGCGGCGCTGGTGCTTTTCTTTTTCGGACATCACATCGCCGGACTGGCAGGTATGGAGGACGTCGTCATTTTCATCATCGGCTTCACCCTGCTCTTCATTGAGGTTTTCGTCACACCGGGCTTCGGTGTACTTGGGATCAGCGGCATCGCGCTGATTCTGGTTTCGCTGCTCAACGCCATGAGCTGGCAGGTGCCCGGCGAACTGCTGCCGTCGTTTTCAGGGAAGAGTTCCACCCTGCAACGCGCCCTCATGAATCTGGCCGGCGGAATGGCGGGAACCGTTGTACTCGGATTTCTGGCGGGAAAATATCTGCCGAAATCGCGGGTCTTCCGCCCGATGGTACTTGAACAGCAGACAGATCGCGCCGACGGCTTTACATCAGCGCATGACCGCAGCGACCTGCTCGGCAAAGAAGGTATTGCGGAAATGCATCTGCATCCGGCAGGACGCGCGCTTTTCGGAAACGACCGCGTAAACGTTATCGCCCGCGGTGAATTCATTGAAAAAGGTTCCGCCGTCCGCGTAATCGAAGCACACGGCAGCCGCATTGTCGTTGAAAAGGTCTAAACTAAAACAATTTATATCCCGGTCGCAGGATGACCGCCGCCATCGTCTCCGCCGCCGGGAGGCAGAAACGGATTCCCGCCACCCGCGCCATCAAGCTTCACGTCGATCTTATAGAACAGCTGTCCGTGAGCATTGTGAACGCTGTCGGTAAAACATCCGGCGGTCCAAGGAATATTGGTTTCCAAAGGCTGGAACCCGTCCAGCAGGTTCGTGGAATAATAGACGGCGTAAACGCGTCCGGAGGCCGCGTTCCACCTGAGAGTCTGCCCGGAAACGGTTGTTGTGAATTTGCTTTCCGGATCGTTCGGATCGAGCCCGGCAACATAGGCTTGAAGAAGCGTGTTCACGCCGTTAGAGCAAACCCTGTCGGGATTTTGATTACCGCCATGCTGACGTTCCCAATCGTCCGCTATCCCGTCGGCGTCACTGTCGGCCAAGCCAATAGTGCCCTGATACTCATACGCACCCATATCAACCGTGCCTTCGATAATTCGCGGATTACCAGCCAGATCGGTTGCGTTGGTTACGTATGAATTGTTCCCCCAGTTGATGCACGGTGAGTTAGTTTGAAGCCGGAAGTCGCCATTTGCCACATCTACAAATAGCGGCGAGTTGGTGATATTGCCGTTTATGCCGTTAATCAAGCCGTACCCACATGAGTTAAAAATCCCTGACGAAAACAAGCCATCAACATAAGGGTCACTACTGTAAATGATGCTGTTATAGATCAATCCTCCTGCCGTATCTGATCCCCATCCACCTGGATCATTGTCTACAAGCGTACAATTAATAAGATTCCCGTCCCAAGATGCTCCGCCCATGTATGCATTGTTGCTAACGAACAAGCATTCCGAAGCAGCTCCATATGAGATTCCCCCGCCGCACAATGCAGAATTTCCAATAAAAGAGCATTTATATGCCGCCCCCTCGCTAAGACCACCCCCGCCAGACGACCCAAACGATCCCTCACCTTCTCCTTGGTTCCCGACAAAAGAGCAGTGGCGAGCCACGCCCTTATACATTCCTGCACCCCAAGTTGCTATGTTAGAGGAAAAAACGCAATTTAGCGCCGTTCCCTGATGCATGCCGCCGCCTCTAGAACCCATGTACCAGCCGCCTGATGGAACATCCCAATCTCCGGAGGCATAGTTCCCGGTGAGTACACAATTAGAAACGACCGCTAAAGAATCAGAGCAGTATATTCCGCCGCCGGGGCCGCCATATACGTCTGGTCCACCATTTTCCCCTTCATACGCCACCATGTCACGGGTATTACCATTCTGAATCGTAAACCCGCTAACTAAACATTCCCCTGACAAATTAAAACACCGAGTACTGCTATTTCCGTCAACAGTCGTCACATTCAGGCCGTTGACGCTGCAAATGGTAATCGCGTTGGTAACAGAAATTTCGGCAGACAAACTATAGGTTCCGTTAGTAACCCAAACGATGTCGCTATTCTTGGTTAAATTGACGGCGGCTTGAATCGTCTGCTTTGCCGTAGCCCAGTTCGTCGCCGCTCCGCTGTCATCGGGGCGCGAAACGTCCACAAAGTATTCGGCGGAGAAAGCGGAAAGTGCGGTCAGCAGAACGGTCAGCAGGATCAGGTTTTGTTTCATGTGCCTCCGGTTGATGCGGAGCAAGCTAAACAAATTTAATACCTTTAACAAGACTTCTGTCCTGCTTTCCGGCTGCACTTACCCACCTGTAGCCGCCCGCGATGAGAGCGGCCAAGAACCCGCGGTCACCGCCCTCGGCTACACGGCGTGAAATCAACGACAGAGCAAAAGTTGCAGGATTTATCCGTACTGCCGGAACTCAGCTGTATTCAGCGTGGATCCGGCAACTTTCTGCTGACCGCCCCGCCCGCAAGCCGGATCTACGGGCTTCGCCCTAAGTTCCGGCTTTACCTGATCCGGCCGTCAGGACGGAGGCGATACGTACCGCCTTACCGAGGCAGTTTGATTTTGCGGCGGATGTAGGTCGGTACGTCGAGGTCTTCGCCGTCCCAGATAGTGCGTTCCGCGCCGCCAAAGGTGCGCGAACGCGGCTTGAGGACACCGGCCAGCTCGCCTTGCTTTCCGTCACCGGAAACCGGTTTTAGCCCGCCGCGTCCGTCATCCACTAACGGTTCTTTCCACGCTTCAGCCGCCAGCACAATCGCGGAAATCCGGCCTGCGAACGCGGGATCAATGGCAATGCCCAGTTTAATCCAGCATTCCTCTTTCTCCGGCGCAATGGTTTCAACAATCTGCTGAATTTCGGCAAGCTTCATATCTTCGCCGCCGGTAATACCGATAATCATACCGGGCGCTTTTTCGAATACAGCAGTATCCTTGACCAGCGGATGTGTGCGCAGTGAATCGATCAGTGCGTCGGTGCGTCCTTCGCCGGTGGCGGTGGCGCACGAGAAGCGGCAGAAAGCGTCGCAGTAACTCAGCATGGTTTGAAGCGTCGCGAAGTCGAGGTTGCAGATGCCGGTGTACGCCAGCATCCGCCAGATGCCGATAACACCCGCCGCCAGTGTGCGGTTGCTGCGCTCCAGGCTGTCGCCGAGAATCGCATTCCCTTCCGGCTGAATCAGCGCGTTGGGCATCTGCACGATGGCGTCGGCATAGGTACGCAGACGGCGGATTGCGCTATGCGCTCTGCCCTGCGCCGTCAACCCTTCGAACGGGAACGGCAGCACGGTGAAGAACAGCGTTGTTGTGCCGAGATGTCGGGCCATACGGGCAATAACCGGCGCGGCACCGGTTCCGAATCCGCCGCCAAGACCGGTGATGACCATCAGAAGATCGACGCCGCTCAGCATCGTTTCGATCTGGCTGGCGGCGTTTTCCGCACAGCGGCGGCCGACTTCAAGATCGCCGCCCGTACTCATACCGTCTGTAAGCGCTTTGCCGGCGGCAATGCGGTTTTCAATATTGGAACAGGTTTCCAGCGTCTGGATGTCGCAGTCCATGACGGCGAATTCCATCCCTTCAGGTGCCCGCGGCGCGATGTGCGCAATGGTGTTGCACCCGGCTCCGCCGAGACCGAGAACTAAAATTTTCTTATTCATGGCTTCCGCCTCCCCAAAGTTTTGAAAGCCATGTCCGCCACGCGGCGCGGATCGGCAGCTCCGGCTTGATTTGACTGGCGGCATAACGCACACAGCCGATGGCGGCGGCGAAGCGCGCACCTTCCTGCTTGGTGGACAGTCCGACACAGTCGTGAATTCGCCCGATCTGACAGGGCGCGTTGAAAACCTGCTGGGCGAGATCGGTAATGCCTTCCATGGCCGAGCCGCCGCCGGTCAGAATGACGCCGGCGCTGAGCATTCCCGAAAGTCCGTCGTCTTCGATCTTTTCGGCAATCAGTTTAAAAATCTCTTCCATGCGGGCATTGATGATGGTGTGCAGCGTCGCAGCGCGCACAACGCGTCCGCTGAAACCGCCTTCAGCGGGAATGGAAATATTCTGGTCGTTCTGCATGCGGTTGATGAGCGCGCTGCCGGATTCTTTCTTGATCGCTTCGGCCTGACGCCGGTTGAGATTGAGGCCGCTGCAGATATCGGCGGTGACGTGATCGCCGCCGACGGCAATTGAGCCGGCCAGCTTGACCAGACCGGCGTTATAAACGATGAAGTCGGTTGTTCCGCCGCCGAGATCGATCACGACGACGCCGGCACGTTTATGTTCCGGTGCGAGCACAGCCTGAGCGGAACAGAATCCGCCGAAAGCGGCGTCGGCGCAAACCACCGGCACGTTTTCGGTCAGCTTTTTAAGGTTCTCGACCACGGCGCGCTGGCCGTGAATGAGCAACATGCCGACGCGCAACTCTTCGGCCAGCATCCGCTCCGGATTAACGATACCGCCGCGTCCGTCCACTTCAAAGTGCTGTTGCAGCGTGTGCAGGCGGATCCGGTCGTCCGGCAGCGGAATTTTACGGGCCACTTCGAGTGCCTGATCAATATCTTCGCGCGTGATTTCGCCGCCGGGCTCTTCGTATTCGTTGAGTACCGGAATTCCGCCGACATGCAGAAGACTTTCGGCCCGTCCGCCGGAGGCGACCAGATAAACGCTTTCGCCGATGGATTTATGCGCGACCGCTTCGGCGGTTTCCATGGCGCGGCGTACGGTATCAAGAGCCAGCTCGAAGTCGACGATCTCGCCTTTACGTACACCGCGCGATTCGCATTCGCCGAGTCCGGCTACCATCAGGCCGCCGTCCTCGCGGACTTCGGCCATTAATACCTTGATCGTCGTTGTTCCGATTTCAAGCGCAGTAATAAAAGGTGCCGCCATAATGGAAATTCCTTATTCTGATTTCGTTTCCGGTGTCTTCACCGGGTCATAAAACGTCACCGGCACATTGCGTCCGTCGGGAGTCAAATCAATGGTTTTGACGTGTCGCCCCTGTTCGTTGGAAAGCTGAAGGACGCTGACCAGACGTATCAGTTTTTCGCGTCCCGAGTGGAGCGGAAAACGAACCGTCGTGTCGTTATTGACGCTGGCGGTTACAAAATCAGGATAACGGGTATCAAAGCTGGAGAAGGCAACCTGTGAACCGAGACCGAGCTGATCGGCGGCGGCGAGAATGTCCAGACACTGGCGGATACCGGGATTATCCACGCGGTCGCCGGGGCGCAGATTCTGCAATTTGAGTCCTTCGATCAGCGGAAGTGACTGTCCGCTGCGCGTCATCGGCAGGATAACGCCAAAGCGGTCTACCAGAAACGGCAGCGCGCGCGGATTCCAGCGGATCTGCGACATCGCAACCCGCTCTGTTATATTAATTGTCAACGTATCCGGAAGTTTCCGGTCGATGGTGACGGATTCAACCAGCGGAACCTCTTCCAGTTTCTGACGCAGCTTATCCAGATCCAAAGAAAACAGGTTTGTTCCGACCTGCAGTCCGGCGCGCTCGCAGAAAAATTCCGGAGGAAGCCGTCCGTCGGATGTGATGTTGATGGTCTTGAGTTCAAACTTGGGATTGCGGGAAAAAAAGAGCGAGCCGGTGTATTTGAGTCCCGCGAAAATACCGACCAGCAGAGCCACGGCTGTCGCCGTCAGAAGTAGAATCACCATTCCGCGACGGACGAAGATTTTTTTCGAAGTCCGGTTTTTGGTTTTCGCGTAGTAAATTTTGGGTGTTTTTCGTCTTCTGGCAGCCATTGCTGTTCTCCGTCGCGATGCTTGCGGCCTTTATAGCGAAGCGGTTTTCATGATTCGATCACAAAGCATGGAAAACTCAATTC
>JBGAJP010000064.1:0-10865 GCA_044224855.1 Pontiellaceae bacterium | reverse complement strand
GAGCGCTGCCGGCTCCGTAGAGTCCGTATTTTAACGCGTTGCGGCGGGTTATGTTCTTCATCGCGGATCCTCCTAGTGACGATACAAAAACTCCGGGCTGTTGATTAAAGCCCAGGCGATGTCGATCCAGTTGTTCTGCTGTCCCGGATCGGCGGTTTTACGCTGCTGTTTTTTTTGTTTACCTTTTTCGGTCTTCTCGGGCGTGACCGGCGGGAGTGGATTTTCCGGGGCGCTGCTGTTTCCGTAGGCAAGGGCAACCTGCTTTTCTTCTTCCGTCGGACGGCGCGACAGAACGGTCAGGTAAAGATTTTCAATTATTTGATCCGGGGGGTGTTTCGCTGAAATCAGTTCTTTGATTTTTGGACCCTTTTCGAGCTTTTCATGAATCTGTACTGAATTCAGCAGATGGAGACGTTGGGACGGAGTGGTATCGTTGTCCCGTTCGTTCGACATGCCGGTGGCGCGTGCAGAGCGGCCGAAAAGCGCGAGGAATGAGCTGGTTATGCTGCCGTCGGCGATTGAAACGGCGGATTGACCCTTCGGAATGTAGGTGAAGGGTTCCGGAATAGCGCTGGTGTACAGATCGGAGCTGCCGGTGATGCTGTTGATTGCGTCGATCAGAACTTCTGCTTCCAGCCGGCGGAGCGGATAGGAGGCGAATTGCGCGGCGGCGGCCGGATCACCGCTGTTGGAGACCGAGGAGAGCTGGTAGGTTTTTGAGTTCAGGATCAGGCTGTAGAGGTATTTCAGGTCGTACTGATGTCCGGCAAAGTCCTTTTCCAGCCAGGCCAGCAGCTCGGGGTTGGATGGCGGATTATCTTTGCGGATGTCGTCGGGCTCATGAATGATGCCGCGACCGAGCAGCCACGCCCAGACCCGGTTTACGATGCAGCGGCAGAACCAGGGGTTTTCCGGGGTGATCAGCCAGTCTGTAAACACCAGGCGCGGGTCGCGGTCCGGAGAGAGAACGACTTTTTTTCCGTCAGGGAACGCGGTCGTGACGGGGCCGCGGGACGTTACGGAAACCTGCGCGACAGCCCCGGTGATTGCCGTAGTGATCATTTCCTTGCCGGTCGCACTGTTGGCTTTGTCTGCAGCGGTGCCGAACGGATCCCAGAAGACGGACTCCTCTTTCCACTCACTGGTTTGTTTATAACCCACCTGCGAGAAAAAGAGCGTCATGTCGTCCAGCTGTTTTTCCGGCCACGACTCGGCGCGGGCCCCCATAAAGGTCAGCGCTGTCGTCGCGGCAATTCCCTTCGGGGTTTTGTTCTGCATCGCTCGGTAAAAATTCACGGGCCCGACCCGGAAGTTGCTGCCGCTGGCGGTGAGCATTTCGCGGACAAACCGGTCGTACGGCTTATTCTGGGAAATCGATGTGCGCACCCAGTGGTGGTAAGCCTGCGCTGCATTCGGCCACAGATTGATCGGGAACTCCGCCTTAATGCGCAGCACATCGCCCCACTTCATTGCCCAGTAGTCGGCAAACTCATCACGCGCCAGCAGTTCGTCAATCAGTTCGCTCCGCTTGGTTTCAGAATCGGGCTTATCCAGAAACTCAGCAGCCTCTTTAGCGGAAGGCAGTTTACCTATGACATCCAGATAAGCGCGGCGGACAAAGACCTCGTCGGAGCAGAGCACCGGTTGAATTTTCATTTTTTCCAGCCGGCTGAAAACCAGCTGGTCAATCCGGCCGGCGGGTTCTGGAGGGGATGACTTTTCCAGTACTGCTGCCGGCTCTTTTGCAACGGTGCTCAGGACGGCGCAAAGGGCTGCGAAAAAAAACAAACCACGTTTAATCATGTTGGTTTCGTCTCCCGTAAAAGAGTTCAGCCTGCAAAAACTCCACGAGTATATGCCGGTCTAGATAAAAAGGCTCTCCTAAAGAGAACGTAAAGCTCTGGTTTTTGTTGTGTCCGAATTAATAAATACAAATCCGGCTGAGCTACAAAACCGGTTTTGTTCCCCCCAGTTTTGTTGTAATTTTCAGCTTAAGAATACAAGTATGTAATCAGCCGGTGTTCGGGCGGCCAGCCGGACTTCGGCGGTAAATTTTTCTAATCCATTCATTACTAATATTTAAGCCATTGGTATCAGCCTGTCATTTTCAGTCTGGGCACACAACGTGCTTTTTCCCAGCCTTTACATTTGTGCCGGAAAAAAGACGCTGACAAACGGAGGGAAACAATTATGTGGTTTAAAAAAAGGTGGGGTCTGTTCTTCATTACGGTTTTGTCAGTGCTTCTGCTGACCGGTACAGCGCAGGCGGCGGAGGCCGCGCCCGATGAGCTGGCTCAGTCGTCCAATACACTGTTCATCCTGCTCGGAGCGGTGATGATTCTGGCGATGCACGGCGGGTTCGCCTTTCTGGAAGTCGGTTCAGTCCGCCGCAAAAATCAGGTGAATGCCCTGAACAAAATCATCTGCGAATGGGGCTTTTCGACGATTGTTTACTTTCTGATCGGCTATCCGATCGCGCGAGGTATCTCCTTTCTGGTGCCGGTGTCAGAAATGACAGCGAACCACGGATTTGAGTATGTGAAATTTTTCCTGCTGCTCGGCTTTGCAGCCTGCGTTCCGGCGATTATCTCCGGCGGCGTGGCGGAACGCTCAAAGTTCTGGACGAACTCGCTGGCGGGCGGAATTTTCGTCGGACTGGTTTATCCGCTGGTTGAAGGCGCGACCTGGGGCCGTTTTTCCAATGCGCTGTCGGGCGCAACCGGCTGGCTGGCGACAACGTTCGGCGCACCGTTCCACGATTTTGCCGGTTCCGTGGTGGTGCATGCGGTCGGCGGCTGGCTGGCGCTGCCGGCTATCATGCTGCTGGGCGCGCGCCTGAAACGCTACGAAACCAATTCCATCAAAGTCAGCAGTATTCCGTTTCTTGCGCTGGGCAGCTGGATTCTGATTGTCGGCTGGTTCGGTTTTAATGTGATGAGCGCGGGCGCGATCGAATCTATTTCCGGGCTGGTGGCGATCAACTCGCTGATGGCCATGGTTGGCGGCACGATTGCCGCGATGCTGATTTCGAAGAACGACGCCGGTTTCGTGCATAACGGCGCGCTGGCCGGACTGGTGGCTGTCTGCGCCGGATCCGATCTCTATCATCCGGTGAGCGCGGCAGTCGTCGGGGCGATCGCCGGCGGCATCTTCGTTTTCCTGTTCGAAACGGAAACGGTCAAGTGGCAGATCGATGATGTGCTCGGCGTTTGGCCGCTGCACGGCGCCTGCGGCGCGTGGGGCGGAATTGCCGCCGGTATTTTCGGCCAGCAGGCGCTGGGCGGCGTCGGCGGCGTCTCTTTTTTCTCTCAACTGATCGTGACGGTTGCGGTGGTCACATTTTGTCTGATTGCCAGCACGGTTGTGTACGGCCTGATGAAACTCGCCGTCGGCATCCGGCTCAGCCCGCACGAAGAGCTGATCGGCTCCGACCTCGCGGTTCACCGTATTGAGGCTCACCCGGAAGACGCGCTCTAAACCTTGAAAGGAACTTTCGCCATGAAAATGATTATTGCCATTATCCAGCCTGAAAAACTCGAAGACGTTAAAGCGGCGCTGTTCAACGCCGAGGTGCATAAAATGACCGTCAGCCGCGTGCGCGGCTGCGGCCAGCAGATGGGCTTCACCGAGCACTACCGCGGACAGGTTCGTTCCGTCAACCTGATCGAAAAAGTCCGGCTGGAAATCGCGGTGAACGACGAGTTTGTCGACATCACCATCAAAGCGATTATCAAAGCCGCCAAGAGCGGGAAAATCGGCGACGGCAAAATTTTTGTCATGCCGCTGGAGCAGTGCATCCGCATCCGCACCGACGAGACCGGCTCCGATGCGATTGGTTAACGTCTCGAATCAGCGTTTGGGAGCGGAGCGACTAATAAGCTGAATTCGCTTGTTCTGCATGGTTTAGTTATTAATTGCTCTAACTCTGAAAAACATGTTTGAGATTAAGTTTTCTGAGGGATCAGCAGTGATCTTTCCTCCGGTACCAACTTCCGGCAATCCGTATGCTTTCCACTCTGGATTGATCAGGCTGGTGGTGCATTCCAACTGATACAGTCCGTTGGATGTAGACTGAAAATTGAGACCGGCAGGTGTTGTTCTAAATCCCTGAATTTCTGTCACAGTTGCACGTGAAGGATACGCATCCAGAGTGTAAATACTGCTGTTTGTTGAAGTGGAGATAAGGGCTATATATTTCTGATCTGCTTCAATAATGGATGCAGAGCTGATTTCTCCTACAAATGTTTCGTTCCAAGTTTGTCCAAAGTCATCGGAATAAAGAAGGCTGTCCGAACTGTTTCCAGCCAGTCGGTTCCCGTTAAAAATTAGATTTTCAATATTCCCAAGGTCTCTATTTATCCATCCCTGTCCTGTTGAATAAGCATATGATGGGCTGATAATTTGGCCATTATGGGTCGCCGCACCTGACACAAATGTATTTTCAGACTGCCTTAAGATAGTCCACGAGAGTCCGCCTGAAGAGAAAATGACTGTGTTTGTAGTAGGGTCGGTGTAGTTCTCCTTATAGGAAAGAAAGACGTTTGATGCGTCAGAAAACAAATCGCAGGAACCCTCATAGGGACTGATTAGTAAATCTTGGCTCATTTCCCAGGAGTTCAATTCATCGGAGTATTCGTGAAGCGTTGCTCGCCAGTTTACTATTCCAAAAGGCCACCTCAATGATCGGACTGCAAGCAGGAATCTATTTTCAAGCTGTAGCGATGCAAAATCTTCGTCCGGACCGTCAGAAGTTACATAACAGGCATTCGACCAGTCGATGCCGTTCGTGGAGATTACGGAGAGAAGGGTCGTGTCTGAAATATTTCCAGAGGGAACCCATGATCGATATACAATGGCGAGATACTTATTTGGCTCAGTTCCTGTTGTAGAGATCATTGATATTGTGAAGGTGGTGTCATTGTCATCCACTGCGAGATATTCGTATTCTCCTCCTTCCAGAGCGGTCAAATTCAGCGAAGAGTTGGTGTATATGTTCCACTGAATAAGATCAGAACTTTTGGCAACATCTCGTTGTTGAAGGAAAGGCCCATACTTGGCATCGGATGCCAAGCAGAGGTATTCACTGCCATTGAATACAAGTTGCTCATACAAATCAGGAAAAGTGTGCTCGCTGCTACGTTTCGGTATGCAGGACGGACTCAAAGATCAGCAATATGGTTATGATATTTTTTTTCATTTTCTATCTCAGCAGAACAGTGTTATTAGCCTTACTCCAGTTTTTTAACGGGTTGGTTCACAACGGTGAATCTAGCGTGGCGTTTCAGGGGAGACAATCCGGAACTGTTTAGCTCTAATTCTTTAGACAGTATTTCTATTCTTGTCTTTAAAACGTGGAGAGACAGGTGGAGCGGGCGCTTCGCGCACGCTTGCTTGTCCGCCGCAGGAGGAAACGCACCGGGACGGCGGCGCGTTTCACCTTACATCCGGGAAACGGTTGCCGGACGCGCCAGTAATCTGTCTTGCGGTACAGGTTTATAGCATCGGTAATGATGAGCATTTAATACTGAACCGTATAGGTGCAGAAAATATCAGAAATTTTTTTGTGACGCACAGTGGCGCTTGTTGTCACAAAAGTGCCTTTTTTGATCATACATTTCTCATTACTTTTATTGCCCGTACAGAGAGTAACAGGTAGATTCCGAAGCAGGTTTTCAACTTGTTTAAGGAAAGGATTCATCATGGCTCGTTCGTATAATTTCAGTGCAGGTCCGTCGATTTTACCGGAAGAAGTTCTTAAAGAAGCTCAGGCTGAGCTGCTGGACTATAAAGGCACCGGCATGTCCATCATGGAGATGAGTCACCGCGGCAAGGAATATACCGCCGTGCATGAAGAAGCCATCGCCAACCTCAAGACGCTGATGAAGATTCCGGAAAACTACAGCGTTCTGTTTATGACCGGAGGCGCAACCACTCAGTTTTCGCTGATTCCGATGAACCTGCTCGGCGCAGGGCAGACCGCTGACTACATCAACGCCGGTTCGTGGGGAACCGCCGCCGTCAAGGCGGCTAAGAAACTCGGCAAGATCAATGTCATTGCCGATACGTCCAAAGCAATTCCGACCTGTATGCCGGAAAACAGCGAGCTGAAGTTCAGCGACGATGCCGCCTATGTGCACATCACCTCCAACGAAACGATCGCCGGAACGCAGGTTAAGGAATTTCCGAAAACCAAAGCGCCGCTGATGGCCGATATGTCGTCCGACATTCTTTCGCGTCCGATTGACGTTTCGCAGTTCGGTCTCATCTATGCCGGCGCGCAGAAGAACCTCGCTCCGGCGGGCGTAACGCTGGTTATTATCCGCAACGATCTGGCTGAACGTGCGCCCGAAACGCTGCCGGAGCTGTTCCAGTACCGCGCCTTCATCGAAGAAAACTCGCTCAAGAACACGGCACCGACCTTTCCGATTTATATGCTCATGCTGGTCACCCGCTGGATGATGGCCAAGGGCGGCGTCGAGGGAATGCAGAAGATCAATGATGCCAAAGCGGCCAAACTGTATGCCGCGATTGATGCATCGGGCTTCTACAAAGGCACGGCGCTCCCGAAATGGCGTTCGCCGATGAATGTCACCTTCCGCCTGCCGACCGAAGAGCTGGAAGAGCAGTTCATCAAAGCCGCTTCCAAGCTGGGCATGACCAGCCTGAAAGGCCATCGTTCTGTCGGCGGCGTCCGCGCCTCCATCTACAACGCCTTCCCGGAAGCCGGTGTCGATGCGCTCGTTGCCTTCATGAAGGACTTCGAAGCCAAGAACAGCTAAGTTGAAGTTCCGGTTCGACCCGTCAATCCGCAATCACGTCCGCGTGGTTGCGGATTTTTAGTTGGCCGGTTTGGCCGGTATGCGTATCCGGAGTGCGGACATCAGATTGATGCAGGCTACCAGGGCTCCGATCAGGAACACGTATTGGTAGCCGAAGCTTTGCCAGATACATCCGCAAAAAACAGCCGTCGAAATGGAGAATACATGATCCATGCTGGTTGAAGCGGCTAGCGCGGGCATAATGTGTTCAGGTGTCAGCGCGATCTTTTTCAGATAGGTGGCGCGCGCCATGCCGACAGACATCAGGAGCTGGTCGGCGATGTAACATCCGCCGGTGATTGCAAGGGCGATGGATGCGGAGAACAGTTTGCCGGCGAAACCGTAGAGCAGGCATATGAAAATCAGTGCCAGCGCTTCGCCGGCCAGCACAACCCGTTCACCTTTTGTGTCAATCAGACGGCCCAGCAGCGGCTGAAGGATAATGCCGAGAATTCCGCCGACTGCCATCAGGATGGCGATATTCTGTACGGGCTGTGCAAAAACCTTAACCAGCACCCACGGCGCGAAGGTGAGGAAAATTTGTTTGCGGGTGCCGAAAAGAATCGAAAGCCAGTAAAACAGCCGGTACTGCTTATGAAGCTTCAGATGCATGGACGGCGGATGAGGACGGCCGGCTTTCATCCTGTAGAACATAATTGAACCGCAGAGAAATCCGGCCGATGCCGTCAGGAAGGCCCCGGAGAAGTTCAGGTGCAGCCAGCGGAAGCCGACGAAGACGAAAAAGGCTCCGCCGATTGCGCATAAATTCCGGATGGCATTGATCTGGCCGAGCCGCCGTCCGTCCTGACCTTCGCGGGCCAGTTCCATGCCGATGCCGGACTGAAGAGGAATCATCAGGTGCTGGCCGGTGCTGTAAACAAAGAGCCAGATCAGTGCGAATATCAGCGAAGCAGAACGGGTTGCGATCAGTGTCAGTCCGACCGAGCACAGCGCCAGAGCGAAAGCGGCCAGCCGCCGGTTGCACAGAAAAAAGAGCAGTGCTGAAAAGAACATCACCAGCAGTCCGGGTATTTCGCGGGGGATTTCAATCAGTGTCCGGGTCAGGCTGCCGATGGTGAAGGTTTCATTCAGGAAATTATTAAAGACCGCGTCCACAATACTTGCGGAGAAGCTGGCGACGGCAATAGCGGTCAGAAAACGGCGGACATCACCGCCGGCATTTGTATAACGCTGCTTCAGACGCTTGATCATAGTGGAGCGAAGGCTGGTGCACCTGCCGGGAGTCGAACCCAGATCACCGGCTTCGGAGGCCAGTGTTCTATCCATTGAACTACAGGTGCGTTCAAAAAGAGTGCTATCTGTTAGCGGTTAATGCTCGCCGAGAAAAGCCAAAACCGTTTAATTCTGTTTTGAAATATCAGCGGGAACCCGCATAATGCGCCCCGTTAAACCTAAAGGAGGATGAGATATGGAACTTAAAGGAAGCCAGACCGAAAAGAATTTGATGTGTGCATTTGCCGGTGAGTCTCAGGCCCGCAACCGCTATACTTACTACGCCAGTGCCGCAAAAAAAGAAGGTTTCGTGCAGATTGCTGATATTTTCACTGAAACCGCTGATCAGGAAAAGGAGCACGCCAAACGCTTGTTCAATCTGATGGCAGGCGGCGATATTGAAATCCCCGCCAGCTGTTTCCCGGCTGGGCCGGTCGGAAGCACCTACGACAATCTGCTGGCTGCCGCTGCCGGTGAAGAGCACGAATGGACCGATATGTATCCGTCGTTCGCCAAAATCGCCAAGGAAGAAGGCTTTGTCCTGATCTCGGCGGTTTTTGCCGCGATTGCCGTGGCGGAGAAACAGCACGACAAACGCTATCGCGAACTGGCCGCTAACATCAAAGCGGGGCAGGTTTTTGAGCGCGAAGAGAAAGTTGTCTGGCGCTGCCGGAACTGCGGCTATCTGCACACCGGAACCAAAGCTCCTGTCAAATGCGCGGCATGTGATCATCCCCAGGCGCATTTTGAGCTGCTCGGCGAAAACTGGTAAGCGGTCCGAAGATCGGCCCTCCGCAGAGCGAACCGTTTTGCGGAGGGTTTTTGTTACCGGGTTAATTTCCAGTCTGCGGGGGCTGCACGTGCATCAAATAATTTTCAAGCCGGACGCGGATTGCTTCCCGGGTGGCGGAATCACATTGTTTTTCGGCCAGTGTTAACGCCCGGTATGCTACCATAGAGGCCTCCATATAGCGGCCCTTTTCCGCATACGCCGCCGCCAGATTATTATGGATTTCCGCCTGTCGAGGCTCGATACGCAGAGCCTGTTCGAAGTGACTTATGGCCTCGTCAGTTCGTCCGTCCACAAAAAGTGCGATGCCAAGATTGCTGTGTGCCACATAGTTTTGTTCTGTATAAGACAGTGTATGTGTCCAAAGCGAGTAGCTGTCGCGCCAGCAACCAACTTGAATCCGAGCGGTTTGTGTAAGGCAGACGAGTAAAACCGCAGCGACGACAGCCGCCGCGATTTTACAGCGGCGGGTGCCAGTCCATTCTCCAGCCAGCCAGGCCGCCAGAATGGTTAGTCCGATTTGCGGAAGGTAAGTATAACGGTCTGCATGAGCCTGTTTCCCAACCTGCAATATTCCGAGCACAGGTACCAGCATGCCCAGATACCAGAACCAGCCGGTCAGCAGATACGGACGTTTCCGGCAGTTTCGTATTACGGCAAGTGTGATGGTCACCAGAACAATCAGCGCGGCTCCGGTTTTCCAAAGAGGTATTGATTCTCTGGGGGCTGGATACAGCGCGGCCAGCCCCGTTGGAACAATGGATTGTTTGATATAGGTGACGCAGGAAAGAACTGCATTGCTCTGCCGCCAAGAGAAGGGGAGAGCATCTGCGGCGGCGACGGCCCGCTGCTGCGCCCAGATCGTAACCGCGCAGGAGCCGACGGCTAAAAGCAGAAACGGTATTTTTTCGAGAAACAGCCGGGCGGTTTCCGCAGTGCGGAACCGTTTCAGCGGCCACCAGTCCAGAAGGAGAAGAAGAAACGGAACTGTTACCAGCATGGGTTTTGACAGCAGACCGAACAGATAAAGCAGCAGCACCGCTGCATAGCGTTTGAGGGAGAAGGGCGAGCGCGTGTAGCGGAGATAAGCGCCCAGCGTCAGCATAAAGAAAAACCCGCTGAGAACATCTTTACGCTCTGAAATCCAGGCAACCGATTCCGCTCTCAGCGGATGTATGGCAAACAGCGCGGCGACAAAAGCGCTTCGCCAGAGCGATCCGGTCATTGATCTCATCACCAGAAACAGCAGTATAACTGTTGTCAGATGCAGAATCACGTTGCCCAGATGGTGTCCGGCCGGGGTGAGGCTGTAGAGTTGGCAGTCCAGCATGTGAGAAGCTGATGTAAACGGATGCCAATTTGCACTGTGCGGCTGCGTGATGATGCGGTGCAGTCCTTGAAGCGTAATGCCGTCGGAAATCGACTTATTGGCATACACATACTGGTCGTCATCATAATTGACGAAGCCGAAGGAAATTGTCTGTCCGAAGACGAAGCAGACCATAAGCGCGAGAATGAGGGTTATCCCGGTAGTAAGCCGGCGGTCGCTTTTTGACGGACAACGGTTCATGCGGAGACTGCGGTTGAGGGCTGGAACATTCGTGAACGGACCAGGCCGGTCCGGCAGAGGCGGAACAGAAAGCAGATCCATAAGCAGCCGAAGCCGTAGCGCAGGCTGCGGCGGAAGTTAATGGAAGAGGCTTCCGGAAAATATTTTGTCGGACAGCTGATTTCAGCGATGGTTTGATTCTGCCAGAGAATCTGCGCCAGCATCTGGTTGTCGAAAACGAAATCGTCGGAATTTTCCTCCAGCGGAAGCTGCTTGAGCAATTCGCGGGAAAAGGCGCGGTAGCCGGTATGATATTCCGACAGCTTCGCGCCGAGCAGCATGTTCTCTATTGCGGTCAGAAAACGGTTGGCGGCATATTTCCACACCGGCATACCGCCTTTCAGCGCGCCGCCGCCGAGAATACGCGAGCCCAGCACGCAATGATAAAGGCCGCTGGAGATCATCGACGCCATGG
>JBGAJP010000063.1:0-10793 GCA_044224855.1 Pontiellaceae bacterium | reverse complement strand
GTCGGCATCTACTGTCTATTCGGGCGTCAGCTCAGTCTGACCACGGTTGCAGCTCTGCTGACAATTATCGGTTATTCAGTCAACGACACCATTGTGGTATTCGACCGTATTCGCGAAGACCTCCGGACATCGCATGGTAAACCTTACGTCGAAGTGGCCAATCTCAGTATCAACCGGACGCTGAGCCGCACGTTGCTGACCGGTGTTTCAACTCAGCTGACTATCGTCTCCCTGATGATCTTTGGCGGCGGCGATATCAGCGATTTCGCGCTGATGCTCTTTATCGGGATCGTGGTTGGAACGTTCTCCTCGGTTTACATCGCGACACCGGTGGCGCTGCTCTGGCATAAAGCCGAAAAAGCCTGAGAAACTTAAATTCCGGAATAATGGGACAGCGCCCCGAAGTTTCGGGGCGCTGTTTTTTTAAAAATGGCTAAACAGTGGAAATTTAAACCGTGCGACGAATCGCTGGCTGAGCATGTTTTCCAGAAACTGGGGAATATGCCAAGGCCGCTTACAGCACTGCTCGTTCAGCGCGGCTGCAAAACCGCGGCGGAAGCCGAACTGTTTATGAATCCGGCGCTCTCGACGTTGTGCGATCCGTTTGAACTGCCCGATATGGACAAAGCCGCCGCGCGTATCCGCCGCGCGCTCTGTGCCGGCGAGAAGATCACTGTCTTCGGCGACTACGACGTGGACGGCGTTTGCAGCACCGCGCTGCTTGTGCGGGTTCTGCGCGAACTCGGCGGAAATGTATCCGCCTTCATTCCCAGCCGGTTTGATGACGGCTACGGCCTTTCATCCGACGCGCTGACCGCCTGTATTGCCGAACACAAACCTTCGCTGATTGTCACTGTTGACTGCGGTACAAACTCCGTTGAGGCCGTCGATAAAGCCCGCGCCTGCGACGTGGATGTGGTTATCACCGATCATCACGAACCCTCTGAACAGCTTGCGCAAGCTGTTGCCGTCGTCAACCCGAAGCGGGTGGCAAATCACCCAGGACGCATTCTTGCCGGTGCAGGGGTTGCCTTTAAACTCTGCCATGCACTTATCAAAGACGGTCGGGACAACGGGTGCACGGCTTCAGCATTGGTTGATCTCAAAAAGTATCTCGACTTTGTCGCCGTCGCGACGGTCACTGATATGGTTCCGCTGCTCGGCGAAAACCGTGTGCTGGTGCGAGCCGGTTTCCAGTCGCTGGAAAGCTCCTGCTGGGCGGGCTGGAATGCGCTGAAGAAGCTGGCCGGTATGGCCGGTACGGTCGAAACGTGGCACGCCGGGTTTGCTCTTGGCCCGCGCATCAATGCCGCCGGACGGATAGGGCGCGCCGACGCAGCGATTGAACTTCTTCTTACCGATCTGCCGGCACGTGCCGATGAACTTGCGCAGCTGCTTGACAGCGCCAATCGCGAGCGCCAGGCGATTGAAAAAGATATTGTCCGCGAGGCGATTGAAGAGATTGACGCCTATTTCGACGAAACCAAAAACTTCGGCATCGTTATCGCCCGCGAAGGGTGGCACACCGGCGTGATCGGGATTGTTGCCTCGCGCCTCGTGGCGCGCTACGGCCGTCCCGTTGCTGTGATCGGTATGGACGGTAATCGCGGACGCGGTTCCTGTCGCAGCATTGATGCCTTCAATATTCTCGACGGACTTAACATCTGCTCCGGCATGCTGAAACAGTTCGGCGGGCACGCCATGGCGGCCGGACTTGAAGTCGAAGAACAGAATCTTGAAGCATTTAAAGTTCGTTTTAACGAAGCCGCGATTGCACAGCTTCAGTCCGCCGATCTGCGGCCTGTACTGGAAATCGACCGCGCCGTTACGCTTGGTGAAGCGGACGCATCACTGGTCGACGGACTCAAGCGAACCGGTCCGTTCGGACAGGATAATCCGGAGCCGGTCTGGGCGGTTTGCGGAGTGAAGGCGGTCGACAGCCGTATTCTTAAAGAAAAGCATCTTAAACTGACGCTGTCTGACGGGAAAACGCAGTGCGAAGCCATTGGTTTTAATCTGGCCGAAAAGCTGCCTGCCGGTCCGATTGATGTCGCCTTCACGTTGCAGGAAAATGTCTGGAACGGGCGCACGACGCTGCAGCTTAATATCCGCGATATCCGTCCAGCACAGTGACGGGCCGGAGCTTCATCCGCTTCTGCCGGATGTTTACAGACAATGCACTTTCGGCTGTTGTATTTGCTTTCCTGATTCAAAAAAACGGGATTCCCTCTCTTCTGGATACCGGCTTGTTTGCTGTCCATCGTCCTGATCCGATACATCGATAGAGGAAAGTGTTACGTGCCGGCAGAACGGAATCATTTACTTTCCAGGGAAGCCGGATCGGTGTAAAAAACCAAACCAATGAAAAATAAAAAGCGCGACCGTCCGTTTCTGTTCTCAGGCCTTAAGAACGACGCCATACGCTCTGAGGTTCAGCAGTACTTTGATATCCGGAGGCAACGCCGCTGGATTTTTCCGCGTGCTGCGCTGGTAGGCGTTTGCGCCGGTGCTGTGGCTCTGCTTTTCCGTATGACTCTGACCTCTGCGGATGCTTTACGCAACGAGCTGATTGCCCGCGCTCATCATTACCGGGTATGGGGATGGATTTTCCCTGTGTTGTTCACGATGGTCGGAGCCGGACTGGCGGCCGTTCTTATGCACCGTTTTTCTCCGGAGTCCGGGGGAAGCGGCATACCGCATCTGGAGGCCGTTCTGCAACGGTTCCGTAAACTGGAATGGAAGCGGGTTCTGCCGGTTAAGTTTTTCGGGGGGCTTCTGGCGATCGGCGGCGGACTGGCGCTGGGACGCGAAGGGCCGACGGTTCAGATGGGTGGTGCCGTAGGGGATGCGCTTTCGCGCGGACTCAAGGCGTCGCCGCGCGAAAGGCTGGTGCTGATTTCTGCCGGAGCCGGAGCCGGGCTCTCTGCTGCTTTTAACGCGCCGCTGTCGGGACTGGTGTTTGTTCTCGAAGAGATCCGCCGCGATTTTCAGCCTGTGGTTTTCGGGGCTGTTTTTTTGGCGGCAGCGATTGCCGATATTGTTGCCCGCATCGGCACCGGTCAGTTTCCGGTTTTCGCCATACCGGCCTATGCCTCACCTCCGCTGATTTCGCTTCCGGTGTTTGCTCTGCTGGGCGTTATATGCGGCGGACTCGGAGTGCTCTTTAACCGCAGCTTGCTTCTGTCCATGAATCTTTACGACAAACTGGCGCCGCGATTTGTGCTCCCGGTCATTATGCTTACCGGCGGAGTGATCGGACTGGCAGGATGGTTTTTTCCTGCTCTCATCGGCAGCGGAAACGAATTGGCCGAAGCCGCTCTCAATGGAAAATTTTTGCTTCGTGCCATTCCGGTTTTATTTATTGCCCGTTTTGCACTGACCACTGTTAGTTACGGAGCCGGCGTTCCCGGCGGTATTTTTGCACCGTTGCTGGTACTTGGTGCTCTGCTGGGGCTGGCTGTCGGACAGGCGGCTCACCGCTTTGCTCCGGACATCGTACCGGTTCCGGTTGTTTTTGCCGGGGTCGGAATGGCCGCTTATTTCGCCGCCATCGTGCGCGCACCGCTCACGGGCGTAATGCTTGTTACGGAAATGACCGGAAACTATTCACAAATGCTTCCGCTGCTGATCAGCTGCTTCTGCGCCTACGCCGTCGCCGAAGCACTGAAAGACACTCCGATTTATGAAGCCCTGCTTGAGCGTGATCTGGAGCTCAGAGGAACCTCGGTGCTTATCAGTGAGCCGGCGGTTGTGGAGTTTGTTATCGAAGCAAACTCTCCGTTTGCAGGTCTTGAAGTCCGCTCATTGGGGCTTCCCTCCGGTTGTATTCTTGTGCGGTGCGCGGATGGAAAGCGCGAATGGGTTCCTAAAGCAACGACCCGGCTGAAGGCGCACATGCGGATTACCGCTGTGATTTCCCCTGAAGCATCCGTCGGACTTGAAATCCTGCGCAATGGCTGCCGGGCAGCCTGACGAAATATAATCGGTATTTTCGAGCTTAAAACCTTTTCATCTGCGTTCTCCATTGGGTTTAATTCGCTATAAACCGCAGGGAAAAACAGGAGGATCAACATGAAAGCAGGATTAATCGGGTTCGGAAAAACAGGGAAAGCAGTCGCCTCCGTTCTGCTTGAGAGCAAAAAAATAGATTTGCAGTGGGTGGTTCGAAAAACGCATTCGATGGAACACCGGTCAGTGCCTGAGTTTCTTGGAGTTGAGTCAGATGAGCTTGGTCTCATTTACTCGAAAGATGAGTTTTCTGCAGCAGAGCTGTTTGACCGGATGCCGGTTGATGTGGTGATCGATTTTTCCTCGCCGGACGGCGTGGATTATTACGGAGAAGCAGCGGCGGCGCGGGGCATCGCCATAGTCAGCGCCGTGTCGGCTTATCCGGATGACCGGGTGGCTCAAATCAAAAAACTGGCGGAAAAAACGCGGGTGCTGTGGTCTCCGAATATCACGATCGGAATCAATTTTCTGATTATTGCTGCTAAAATTCTGAAAAACATCGCGCCGTACACGGATATCGAAATCATCGAAGAGCACTTTAAGCGCAAGCCCGAGGTTTCAGGAACCGCCCGAAAAATCGCAGAGGCGCTTGAGTTGCCGAGTGCGCAGATCAAAACTGTGCGGGCCGGCGGGATTATCGGTGTACACGAAATCCTGTTCGGGTTTCCCTATCAGACCGTCCGCCTCAAACACGAGTCGATCTCTCGCGAGGCATTTGGAAACGGCGTGCTGTTTGCGGCGGAGCATCTTCTGAATGAAAAGCCGGGCTTTTACACCATGGAAGACCTGATGATGCCGTTTTTCCGGATTGACGGGGGCCTTGTGCGATGAAGGCGTAAGCAAGGCATGATGCCAGATAAACATATAAAACGTTATTTTTCTCCGGCGGCGACTTCGGCGATGTTGAGCGTGTGGTCTTTGATGCGCCGGTAGTAGTTGAGCATATCGGTGTACACCAGACTGCTGAGCGGGGAGACTTTGCCGCCGGTTACCCGATTGAGGTGGGCTTGACGATATTCTTTCATTATCCGGCCGATGTCACTGCTGACCGGCAGCAGCTGCATGGCGGCTTTCGTATCTTCATCACGTACAGCAGCGGTGACCTTTTTCAGATAGTCGAGCACGAGACGGTTTAAATTTTTGAATTCTTCGACACCCTCAGGAGCGAGCCTCAGGCCGTTGGAGCGCAACCTGCGCAGACCTTTAAGTACACTGGCGGCGTAGTCACTGATCGATTCATATTCATCCGCCATGCGCATCTGGGCGCGGGTCGCCTCCATGACATCATGCGGAATCTGTCCGCTGATGAGTTCACCGAGAAACAGCATGACTTCCTTTTGTACGTCATCAAGAAGCTGTTCGCCGCTGAAAATTTTCTTTTCCAGTTCCTCGTCGGCTGTGTCGCCTTTGAGTACTTCAGCCAGTTTCTCGAGCATCAATTCTGTGTTTTCGGCCATGAACAGAATCTGTTTTTTCGACTGCACGACGCTTAGTGAAGGGGTGTCCAGCATGCGGACATCAAGAAAAGTGAGGTGCGGAACTTCTGCCTGGCCTTTTTCCGGAACCAGTTTTGTAACGAGTTTCGCCAGCAAACCCAGGAACGGCAGAAAGAGCAGTGTGTTCGTGACATTAAAGCCGGTATGCACCAGTGCAATGGCACTCATGATGTGGGGATAGGACGGTTCGCCGTTTCCCTGCATCACCATCATATCCGGATCGCTGCCGATAAGTTTAGCGATCAACGGGAAATAAAGCGGAATGGCAATAGCCGTGATCCAGATTACGCCAAGCACGTTGAAAACGATGTGGGCATAAGCCGCACGTTTGGCGTTCGTGTTGGCACCCAATGATGCCAGAAAAGCGGTGATGGTGGTTCCGATATTTTCGCCAAGAACCAGCGATCCGGCCGTCTGGAAGTCGATCATTCCGGTGCTTGCCAGTCCCATGGTGATGCCGAGCATGGCGGAAGAGGATTGGACAATCATGGTGAGAATACAGCCGACCGCCACGCACTTCAGGACGCCGGCATAGGAGACGGCTTCGAAGGAATGCAGCCATTTTACAAACTCCGGCACTTCGCGCAGTGGTTTGAAGCCGTTGCTCATCAGCTCCAGCCCGAAGAAGATCATACCGATTCCCATCAGTGCCATGCCGGTGTAGCGCACCCGCTCGTTACGGGAAAAAAGAAACAGAAAGGCCGAGATGCCCAGCAGGGGCAGCCCGTATTTGCCAATATTCAGCGTCAGTATCCAGCCAGTGATTGTCGTGCCGATGTTGGCTCCGAGAATTACGCCGATTGCCTGTGTCAGCGTCATCATGGCGCTGTTGACCAGTCCGACCACCATAACGGTTGTAATGGAGCTGGATTGGATGATGCAGGTTACGGTCAACCCGACAACGACGGCTGTCAGCCGGTTGTCGGTCACGGCGCTGATGATTTTGCGTAACCGTTCGCCGGAGACGGCCTGAAGCCCTTCCGACATATATTTCATGCCGAGCAGGAAAACGCCCAGTCCGCCGAGTACTTCAAAAAGAACTGTCCAGATCAAATTTGAGTTCAAAGGATGCTCCTGTATTCAGGGTTATTTTGAAAACCACCAGCCGAGAACGATCAGGCCGAGAATAATCCGGTACCAGCCGAACGGGATGAAGCTGTGTTTGCGCAGATAGTGCATCAGCCATTCGATGACGCCGGCCGCTACGAGAAACGAGACGGCGAATCCTATACCGAGTACAATGTATTCAGTCATTGAGAAGGCGACGCCGCTTTCAAGCAGCTGAAACAGGCTGGCGGCCGCGATGGTTGGAATTGCCAGAAAGAAGGAGAATTCAGCGGCCAGCGTCCGGTCCAATCCAAGAATCATTCCGCCGAGGATGGTGGCGGTTGATCGCGAGGTTCCGGGAATCAGCGCAAGGCACTGTATGATCCCGATCAGAAAGGCAATACGGAAAGTTAAGCCGTCGATGCAATGCAGAGCATCGGGTTTCACTCTGTGCTTTTTTTCGAAAAAGATGAGAACGACGCCGTAGAAGATCAGCGTTGCTGCGACGGTGACGGGATTAAAAAGGTGTTCTTTAATAAACCCGTGGAAGAGCAGTCCGGCAACAGCGGCAGGGATGAAGGCGATGAGTGTTTTTGCCCACAGGAGCCATTTGTTACGCCGCTCCGATTTGGTTCCTGCAAAAGGCCACAATTCGCGGCGGAAGAGCACGACGACAGCGAGAATGGCGCCGGACTGGATGAAGACTTCAAAGGCGGCCGTGAACTGCTGGTTTTCGGAAAGCCGGATAAATTCATCAGCCAGAATCATGTGCCCTGTACTGCTGACCGGTAGAAATTCGGTGATTCCTTCAATCAGTCCCAGCAGAAGTGTTTTTAAAAAAAGCAGAACGGTCATCGGTGTTCCATGCAGGTTTCGGGTTGGTAAATAAAACGCGCGCACTATGACAGGCGGCGAATAACAAATCAAAGCCGTTTTAGGGAAAGCCGGAAGCCGGAGAATTTCCCAGCGAAAACCGCGGCCGACAGGCGTTTTTGCTGGCTATCGTGACGGCCAAATCGTATTCAGACGGACGTGTTCCGGCTTAAATTTTGTATTGGAAGAATTTTATATGGAAGTATCGCGCAAAGGTCTTGTTCAGTTTGCCTGGCTGTCTACGGCTGCGGCCGTTCTTACGATCGGCTTGAAGACCGCTGCGTATTTTCTGACGGATTCCGTCGGGCTGCTTTCCGACGCTCTTGAATCGCTCGTCAATCTGGCCGGGGGACTGATGGCCGTGGCCATGCTGACGGTTGCCGCCCGCCCGGCAGATGAAGAGCATCCGTACGGACACAGCAAGGCTGAGTATTTTTCAAGTGTCGTTGAAGGAGCCTTGATTCTGGTCGCGGCCGCCAGCATTGGTGTGGCCGCCATCCACCGGCTTATTTTTCCCAAACCTCTTGAACAAATCGGGCTGGGGCTGGGTGTTTCCGTTGCGGCCTCACTGGTGAATCTGGCGGTTGCAATTGTTCTTCTTAGAGCCAGCCGCCGTCACGATTGTATTACGCTCAAGGCTAATGCTCATCATCTGCTGACAGACGTGTGGACTTCAGCAGGTGTGCTTGTCGGTATCGGTGCTGTGGCGTTAACCGGGTGGCAACGTCTGGATCCGATCATTGCGCTGATCGTTGCCGCAAATATTGTCTGGACCGGTGTTCGCATCATGCGGGATTCGGTAGGCGGGCTCATGGATGCCGCGATTTCCGCCGAAGAACAGCAGAAAATCAGAAGCATTCTCGAAGCCCATTTGGAAGAGGGTGCGCAATATCATGCCCTGCGCACCCGGCAGTCCGGAGCGCAGCGGTTTATCTCGTTCCATATGCTCGTTCCGGGAAATTGGACGGTGGCTCGCGGGCACCAGCTGATTGATCATATTGAGACAGATCTGTGTGCTGCTTTGTCGCACGTCACCGTATTCAGCCATCTGGAATCGCTGGAAGATCCCGCCTCCTGGGATGATACCAGTCTGCGCTGCTGAATTCCGGTTCTGTCGCTGATGCTGTAAAACTGTTTTGCGCAATACCGGCGCGGTCCGAATAGGGTTTACAATATTTCAGCCTGCCGGTATAACCGCGCGTTCAATCACTTGAAACCGGAAGCCGTTTATGACGAAAGAATGGATCAGTTTAGCCGTATTTGTCCTGTGTTATATTCTGTTCGTATTTCTGCCGGGGAAACGTTCCTGGGTCGCATGCGCCGGCGGCGCGCTTCTGATCGCTACCGGTGTACTGACGTGGCACGACGCGCTTTTCACCAAGATCAGCTGGAATGTTATGGGCCTCTTCTTCGGCACCTTGATTCTGGCCGAGATTTTCATGATGTCGCGCGTTCCGGCGGTTATGGCCGAATGGCTGGTTGATAAAGCCAAAAGTACACGCGTTGCTATGCTGATCCTGTGTGCACTTTCGGGCATCATTTCGATGTTCGTAGAAAATGTTGCCGTGGTGCTGCTGCTTGCGCCGGTCGCGTTGAGTCTGGCGGATAAACTTAAGGTCAGTCCTGTACCGTTGCTGATCGGTATTGCGGTGAGCAGCAACCTGCAGGGGACAGCGACGATGATCGGCGATCCGCCAAGCATGATTCTGGCCGGTTACATGCGTATGGGCTTCTGGGATTTCTTTGCGTATGAAGGGCGCCCCGGCATTTTTTTCGCTGTGCAGACCGGAGCGATTGCCTCGCTGCTGGTACTGGCCTGGATGTTCCGCAAGCATCACACCAAATTGGTTCTGCTGGCGCAGGAGACAGCCCGTTCCTGGGTTCCGGCGTCGCTGCTCGGACTGCTGGTTATCGGACTTTCCTTTGCTACGCTGTTCGATCCGGACTTTAAGTGGTTTGCCGGAACGTACACCTTGATTCTCGGCGTGATTGCTTTGATCTGGTTTCGTGCTATTGCGCGCTGGGGCAGTTTGCGCAAATTGGCCAAAACCCTCGACTGGGATACGACATTTTTTCTGATCGGTATCTTTGTGCTGGTCGGCGGGCTCAGTGATTCCGGCTGGATGGATAAGCTGGCCGCAGGCATGTCCGGGTGGGTGGGTTCCAATGTGGCGCTCGCTTTTGCGGTGATCGTGTTGTTTGCTGTCCTCGTATCGGGATTTGTAGACAATGTTCCGTTTCTGCTGGTGATGATTCCCGTTGCCCAGAAAGTGGCTGACCAGATCGGCGCGCCGGTTCCGCTGCTCATGTTCGGTCTGCTGATCGGTGCCTGCCTTGGCGGAAACCTGACGCCTATCGGCGCATCCGCCAATGTCGTCACCCTTGGAATTTTGAAGAAGCGCGGTTATCAGGTCGGGTTTAAAGAGTTTATGCGGATTGGAATTCCCTTCACCGTTGCGGCGGTCCTTTCCGCCTGTGCTCTTGTCTGGTGGGTGTGGGGCTAGCGGTTACGGATTACTCAGGGGACTGAATAATGAAACATGCTGAAAAAAAACCGGATATCAAAACCGGCGGACACCTGAAAGCCCGGATGATCTCCGGGATGCTGGTGCTCGGTCCGCTGGTTATTACACTGTTTATTCTCAAACTCATTTTTGCCGCATTGACCGCCTTTGTTCTGCCTTTTCTGCGCCCGTGGCTGGACGGTCTGCCGGAATTTGTGCTGGTCGCCATCGCAACCATTGCTGCACTGCTTTTGATTTATCTGGTGGGCATGTTCACCACCCACTTTTTGGGCCGCCAGCTGATTCAAGTGGGCGAAAAAATGATGATGAAACTGCCGATTGTGAAGTCGGTCTATTCAGCCTCCAAGCAGGTGATGGATACCTTTTCCAATTCAACAAAAGCCGCCTTTACCGCCACCGTACTGGTTTCGTTTCCGCATCCCGGAGCGCGGGCTCTTGGTTTCGTCACCGGCACCATTCTTGATCCTGCCGGACGGAAATTGTACCGGATTTTCGTCGCCACAACGCCGAATCCGACCTCGGGTTTTCTGATCTTGCTTCCGGAAGAAGACGTAACCTTTACTGACATCTCTGTAGAAGACGGCATCAAAATGATCGTCTCCGGAGGGATGCTTGCACCGAAACAATACGCGAAACGAAACAGCCCGCCTCCGCCGGTTTCCGAGCATCCAGTTGCTACTGAAACCATCTGATCTTTCCGGCGGCTGGAAAACTTGCATTCTGTTTTTTAAATATTTCGGGAAACGGTGTTATATTCCGCGCGATGAAAACGATTGAAGAGCAGATTCTGGAGTTGAAGGAAAAGCGCGGCGCGGTGATTATCGCGCATAACTACCAGGTGGAT
>JBGAJP010000062.1:0-10875 GCA_044224855.1 Pontiellaceae bacterium | reverse complement strand
CTTCCCAACGAAGTGGTGGTTTTCTGCGGCGTCCATTTTATGGCCGAAACCGCCGCGATTCTTTCGCCGGAAAAAACGATCCTGATTCCTGATCCGCACGCCGGCTGCCCGATGGCGGATATGGTGACGGCGGATAAACTGCGCAAGCTCAAGGCGGAGCATCCCGGCGCGAAGGTGGTTTGCTATGTGAACAGTTCGGCGGACGTGAAAGCGGAGAGTGACATCTGCTGTACCTCGTCGAACGCGGTGAAAGTGGCACAGTCACTTGGCGATTCCGAAATTATTTTTGTTCCCGATCGTAACCTCGGCGCGTTTGTAGCCGAAAAGCTGGGGCGCGAATTTATTCTCTACAACGGCTTCTGCCCGACGCACGAACGCATTCGCGATGTCGATGTGCTGGCATTGAAAGAAAAGCATCCCGGCGCGCTGGTGCTGGCGCATCCGGAGTGCAGTAAGCCGGTGCGTGATCTGGCTGACGAGTTGCTTTCGACGGGGCAGATGTGCCGTTTCGCGCAGGCATCAGCGCATAAGGAATTTATTATCGTTACGGAGCTGGGGATTAATTACCGGTTGCGGAAGGAAAATCCGGGCAAAACCTTCTATCCGGTCAACCCGGATCGTGCCGTTTGCCCGAATATGAAGAAGATCACGCTCGAAAAGGTGCTCTGGTCTCTTCAGGATATGAAATATCGGGTGACGGTGCCGGTGGAAATCGCCCGGCGCGCAGTCGGTTCTATTGAACGGATGCTCGAAATCGGTTGACCATAACCTTTAAACCCGATTATCATGGTCACATTTCAGGAGAATTGCCATGTGGGACTATACAGACAAAGTTAATGACCATTTTAAAAATCCGCGTAACGTCGGAAAAATTGCAAAGCCCGACGGTACAGGCGAGGTCGGCTCGCTGGCTTGCGGCGACGCGCTGAAGCTGATGTTTAAGCTGGATGAAAACGGGCGGATCAAAGAAGCCAAGTTCCAGACCTTTGGCTGCGCCAGCGCGATTGCGTCTTCCTCGGCGCTGACCGAAATGATCATCGGCAAAACACTCGACGAAGCGGAAAAGATCACCAACAAGGATATCGCGGAATATCTCGGCGGCTTGCCGAAGCAGAAAGTACACTGTTCGGTGATGGGGCGCGAAGCGCTCGAAGCGGCAATCTATAACTACCGTACCGGTAAAAAGTTTAACAAGGATATCGAAGGCGAGGTAATCTGTCACTGCTTCGGCGTGACGGATAAAGAGATTGAACGGGTCACCCGCGAAAACAACGTTCAGACGCTGGAAGAGCTGACCAACGCCTGCAAAGCGGGCGGCGGTTGCGGAAACTGCCTGCCGGAACTTCAGAAAATCATCGACCGCGTTCACGGCGAAATGGCCGCTGCGTCTGCAGTTCCTGAAAAGAAACCGCTGACTAATCTGCAAAAGATCCATTTGATTGAGGATGTAATCGACCGCGAAATCCGCCCGGCGTTGCGCCAGGACGGCGGCGACCTCGAACTGATTGATGTAGACGGTAATACCGTCAGAGTGCGCTTCCGCGGCGCCTGCTCCGGTTGCGTTGTTTCCGCCATTACTCTCAAAGACGTGGTTGAAGCGCGGTTGAAAGACAATGTTTCCGACGACATTCGCGTCGAGGAGGTCAAGTAATGCGCACGGTCTATCTCGATAACAATGCCACTACGAAAATCGCGGACGAAGTGCGCGAGGCGATGATGCCTTTTCTGACCGACTTGTGGGGAAATCCGTCCAGCATGCACACGTTCGGCGGACAGGTTAAAAAATATGTCGAAACCGCCCGCGAACAGGTCGCCGCGCTGATCGGCGCGGCCGATCCTCAGGAAATCACCTTCACCAGCTGCGGCTCGGAAAGCGATAACCTCGCCATTCGCGGCGGGGCGGAAGCGATGGATAAACCGCCGCACATCATCACCTCCAAAGTGGAGCACGCCGCGGTTTCCGGCCCGTGCCACTACCTCGAAGACCGCGGCTTCCGCCTGACGAAGATCGACGTGGATCAGCTTGGACGTCTCGACCTTGACGCCTTGCGGCGCGAAGTGAAGAGCTCTAAAACGCTGACCTCGATCATGTGGGCCAATAATGAAACCGGCGTGATTTTTCCGGTCGGACTGGTCGGCGAGATGGTGCACGAGGCGGGCGGCATTTTCCATACCGACGCCGTGCAGGCCGTCGGCAAAATTCCGATGAAAGTCAGCGACCTGCCGGTTGATATGCTTTCACTGTCCGGCCATAAGCTACACGCGCCCAAAGGCGTCGGCGCAATTTACATCCGGCGCGGCACCAAGGTGAAACCGCTGGTGCTCGGCGGCCATCAGGAGCGCGGACGGCGCGCCGGCACCGAAAATGTGCCGTATATCGTCGGCCTCGGCGTCGCCTGCAATCTGGCGGCTAAACACCTTAACGAGGAGAATACGCGCGTCAAAGCCATGCGCGACCGGTTGGAGCAGGGCATTCTGGCGACGTGCCCCGGGGCACGCGTCAACGGCGATCCGGCGTGCCGTCTGCCGAACACGACCAATATCAGTTTTGATTTTATCGAAGGCGAAGCGATCCTGCTGATGCTCGACGACCGCGGTATCTGCGCCTCGACCGGTTCGGCCTGCGCCTCCGGCTCGCTGGAGCCGTCGCACGTTCTGCGCGCCATGAATGTTGCGGGCGTTTCCGTTCACGGATCCATCCGGTTCAGCTTCAGCACCTATAATACGGAAGAAGATGTAGACGCGGTGTTGACCGAACTGCCGAAAGTTGTAAAACGTCTGCGTGAACTTTCACCCTTTGTGAATTAACCTCAGGAGAGACGATGAGCCAGGCTTTAACCAAAATTAAGATTCCCGGAATTCCTGCGCCGCGCAGCGGCAAGGTGCGCGAAATTTATGATGCAGGCGACAAGCTGCTGTTTGTGGCCAGCGACCGCATTTCCGCCTTTGACTGCGTGATGCCTAACGGCATTCCTAAAAAAGGCAGTGTGCTCAATATGATCTCAAAATTCTGGTTCGAGCGCACCGGAGACATTGTGAAAAATCACATGATCACCACCGATGTCAGCAAATTCCCTGCGCCGTTCAATCAGCACGCCGACCAGCTGGAAGGCCGTTCCATGCTGGTGAAGAAAACCACCGTATTTCCGGTTGAGTGCATTGTGCGCGGCTACCTGATCGGTTCCGGCTGGAAAGAATATAAGCAGAGCGGCACCATCGGCGGCATGCCGCTGCGCGCCGGCTACAAAATGGCCGACAAGCTCGACGAGCCGATTTTCACTCCGTCCACGAAAGCGGAGCAGGGGCTCCACGATGAAAACATTTCGTTTGAGCGTGCCAAGGAAATTGTCGGCGCGGCGAAAGCCGAAAAGCTGAAAGCCATCAGCATTGCTCTCTACAAACGGGCAGCAGAGTACGCGCTGACCAAAGGCATCATCATTGCCGACACCAAATTTGAGTTCGGTGAACTAGACGGTGAGATCATCCTGATCGACGAAGCGCTCACACCCGACAGCTCGCGCTTCTGGCCCGCTGACGCCTACAAGGTCGGCTCGTCGCCGATGTCGTACGACAAACAGTTTGTCCGCGACTATCTCGAAACGCTGGATTGGGATAAGACGCCGCCCGCGCCCGCGCTGCCCGAAGAAATCATCGTCAAGACGCAGGCCAAATATCTTGAAGCGTACGAACGACTGACGGGAGCGAAACTCTGAGAGCTCTCTTAGAGCAATTCTTAGATTATATTTCCCTCGAAATGGGGCTCAGCCCGAATACTCGTGCGGCCTATGCCGACGATATCGGGCGATTCCTCGACTGGCTGTCGCAGAAGGGCGTTCGCTCCATCAACGAGGTGACGCGCAAACAGATTCTCGACCACCTGATGGCGGAAAAAGAGCGCGGTCTGGCGGCCAACTCGCTGTCGCGTCATCTCGTTTCGCTCAAGGTTTTCTTCCGCTACCTCGTGCAGGAAGGACTTCTCAGTATAAATGTTGCTGAGACGATGGAGTCGCCCAAAGTCTGGAAGATGCTTCCGAGCGTACTGACGCCCAAAGAGATTGACCGGTTGTTTGCCGCTCCTGATCTCAAAACGCCGCTCGGTGTTCGTAATCGCGCTATACTGGAGCTTTTCTACGCATCCGGACTGCGCGTTTCCGAGCTGGCCGGTCTGCAGCTGCACGATCTGCATTTTGATGAGCACTTTTTGCGCTGTGTCGGTAAAGGACGCAAAGAACGCGTAGTGCCGGTCGGAAAAGAAGCCATCGAAAAGGTGAAGCAGTACATCAAAGAAGTCCGCCCGCAGCTTACGCCCGGCGCGCAGGAGCAGACGGTTTTTCTGAGCAGCCGCCGTCAGCCGATGTCGCGCAAAACGATCTGGGATATGATCAAAAAGTGCGCCCGCTCTGCGGGGATTACCAAAACCATCTACCCGCACACACTGCGCCATTCATTTGCCAGCCATCTGCTGGCCAACGGCGCCCCGCTGCGCATTATTCAGGAAATGCTCGGCCACGCCGACATTGCCACGACGCAGATTTATACGCACGTCGATCCCGACCGGCTCAAAGGCGTCCACCGTCAGTTTCATCCCCGGGCATAAAAAAAGCGCCCCGGAAACCGGAGCGCTTTCAGCGTACAGATGAAGCGGCTTAGATGTCGTCGATGACAGCTTTGCGTTTCAGTTCGTACTCTTCCTGGCTGATGAGTTTTTCATCCAGCAGCATTTTCAGCTTTTCAAAGCGGTCGCGCGGAGCGGATTTGTAGTAGTGCAGGGTGAGCGCGATCTGCTGGGCGACGTAGTCAGCCAGAATCGGCGTGGCATCCTGTTCGACGAGCGGGGTGACGGTTTCGTCGTAGGTCATGTTATGAAGTCCGCCGATCAGCGCGCTTACGCCCAGAGTGGGCCATGCCACACCGTCAACCCAGGTGCGGCTGATGTCGGCGTGTTTCACGTCGAAACGGACGGGGATATACATGCTGTTAATGAGTTTCCCGGTTCTGGCGTCATTGAGCGTTACGTCAATGTCATACATGACGTTGTAGTTGTAGCCGTGCCACGACGGGAACCAGATCAGGAAACCGGGAAAGTCGGCCCAGAAGTTCCAGCCGGAACCGCGCTGTTTGGAAACAACGGAAATGTTGGCGATGACGTCGACGTATTCATTGGTCTCTTCGATTGCCGTGGTGCTTTGTGCGTTATATTTGAGCAGGTCGCGGCCGATGGCGTAGATCATGCGGTGGCCGTTAAGGTCGGCGGCGTTGGCGCGGATACCGATGCGCAGGCGCTCATCAAGCGAAACGATGGTTTTATTGTGATAGTTATCCATGTTGGTGACGGCCATCGGATGGGTGCATCCGGTCATAACAACGGCCAAAACAAGCAGGCTCAGGGCAAAACTCACTCTTTTCATGGGCTGTTCCTTTCGCTTTTCTTTGCGCGGGACGCGTTTCCGTCCGCAACGACCCCATTCATAAACTGAAACAGTTTCACTGTAAATCCCATAAACCGGCGCATAAGCGTTCAAATCTTGGAAAAAATCTTCCGGTCGTTGCGGAACAGAGGGTATAAACGGCGTATGAAACAAAGAGCATTTAAAACTCTGGAGAAGCGCATTAAGTACCGCTTTAAGAAGCCAGCGCTGCTGGAGGCTGCTCTAACCCATCCGTCGTTCCGCTATGAAAATCCGGATGCGACAGCCGACAATCAGCGATTGGAATTCCTGGGCGATGCGGTACTTGGTCTGCTCGCCGCCGACATATTAATGACGCGAAACCCGCAGGCGGCGGAAGGCGAACTGACAAAACTTAAGAGCGCCGTTACTTCAGGGACAGCGCTGGCAGCCAAGGCCCGTTCGATCGGACTGGGTGAACACCTGAGGCTTGGCAAAGGTGAAGCGGCCAGCGGCGGTGCCGACCGCGGCTCAAATCTGGAGGATGCACTGGAGGCGCTGCTCGGCGCGGTCTGGCTGGACGGCGGACTGAAAGCGGCCCGGAAATTTTTTGAAAATACTATTTTCCAGACGATGGAAAATTCTGAACCGGTGATTGATAATCCGAAGGGGATGCTTCAGGAGTACGCGCAGAAAAAAGGCTATCCGGTCCCCGATTATCATGTGCTTGAAGCAAGCGGGCCGGATCACGCCCGCCGTTATTGTGTTGAGGTGACGGTTTCAACCTACGCCTTCCGCGGCGAAGGAACCAGCCGGCGCGAGGCTGAAAAAATGGCCGCTGAGAAAGCGGTGAAATGCATGATACAGAAGGATTGATCTTCAGGAGCTGAAAATGAGCGCGCTAAAAGTTAAGGAAAATCTCTGGTGGGTCGGTGTTCAGGATCATGACATCCGGGTTTTTGACATCGTGATGTTTACCGAATACGGCACCAGCTACAACAGCTACATCCTGAAGACGGAAAACCACACGGTGCTGTTTGAAACGGTGAAGCTGAAGTTTTTCGACCGGTTTCTGGCGAACATTAAAGAGGTCTGTGATCCGGCGGAGATTGATTACATCGTGGTCGATCACACCGAGCCCGACCATGCCGGTTCGCTCGAAAAACTGCTCGATTACGCACCGAAAGCTAAAGTACTCGGATCGAACGTAGCACTGAGCTATCTGAAAGATATCTGCAACCGCGAGATCCCCGGCAAGGCGGTCGCCGACGATGAGGTGATTGAAATCGACCACCTGCATCTTCAGTTCCTCTCCGTGCCTTTTCTGCACTGGCCGGACTCGATCTACACCTACATTCCGGAACTGAAGACGCTGGTCACCTGCGATTCGTTCGGCTGCCACTACGCCGATGACAAGGTGTTCAACGATCTGATCGCAGGCGATTTCACACCGGCCTACCGCTATTACTTCAACTGCATCATGGGGCCGTTCAAGCCGTATGTGCAGTACGCGCTGGAACGCATTAAACCGCTGGCGATCGAAACCGTCTGCTGCGGCCACGGGCCGGTGCTGCGCAAGGATGTTCAGCATTATATTGATCTTTATGACCAGTGGAGCCGGCCGGAGAAAAAAGCGGAGCGCAGCAAACCCAAAGTGGTGACGGCCTTTGTTTCCGCTTACGGCTACAGCGAGCGGCTGGCGCGCGAAATCAGCGCCGGTGTCCGCGACGTGATCGATGCCGACATCAGCCTGCGCGACATGGTGACGGAAGATCACGACAAGGTGCTGGCTGAAATCAAAGAGGCCGACGGGTTTCTGCTTGGCACCTGCACCATCAATGGCGACGCGCTGCCGCCGATCATGAATCTGGCGATGGGTCTCAACGGTATTACCGAAGGTGGCAAAGTCGCCGGCGTTTTCGGCAGCTACGGCTGGAGCGGCGAAGGGCCGGATATGGTGATGAGCCGCCTGAGCCTCTTGAGGATGAGAACCATCGAGCCCGCTTTCAAGACGGTCTTTAATCCGGAGAACAAAGACAAACTCGCCAAGGCCCGTAAGTACGGACAGAAGTTCGGTAAAAATCTGAAAGAAGAGTGGGAAAAACTCGGCACGGACGCCTCCACCGGAAAAATGTATTGGAAGTGTACTGTGTGCGGCGAAGTGTTTGAAGGGGCCATGCCTCCGCAGAACTGCCCGGTTTGCGGCGCGGGGCAGGAAGCTTTCATCGAGTTCACGCCCGAAGTGGTCACCTTCCGCGATGACCGCGAAATGCGCGTGGCGATTATCGGTTCCGGAGCGGGCGGCCTTGCCGCCGCCGAAGCGCTGCGCAAGCGCAACGACAAGGCGCAGATTGACCTCTACACCCGCGAAGAACTTCTGCCGTATTACCGCCCGGTGCTGACGCGTGCATTGGCCGATAAAGTCGAAGACACCGAATACTTCATTCATCCGGAAAATTTCTACGAAAAGAACCGGATTAACCTGCATCTTGGCGCGACGGTTGAAAGCCTGTCGCCGCGCGATAAATTGTTCCGGCTGGCGGGCGGCAAAACGGTGACATACGACAAGCTGGTGCTGGCGACCGGCGCGTCCTGCTTTATTCCTCCGATTCAGGGTTCGAGTTTGCCCGAAGTCGTCGCGCTGCGCGAAAAAACCGACTTTGACCGGCTGACCGGGCTGCTTGCGGACGGAGTGAAAAAAGTCGCCGTTATCGGCGGCGGACTGCTGGGTCTGGAAACCGCCTGTGCACTCAGCCGGCTGGGACACAATGTGACGGTGCTGGAAGCCAGCCCGTATGTTCTGCCTCGTCAGCTCGATCCGGACGGTTCGCCGCTTTTCACGAAAATCATCCAGAAGAGCGTCGAAATCCATTACGGCATCTATGCGGAAGAGATCACGGGCGACGAGCATGTGGCCGGTATTAAAACCCGCTGCCCGCAGGAGATTCCCGCCGATATCGTGATCATCTCTGCAGGAATCCGTCCGAATGTTGATCTGGCTAAAGCCGCCGGACTGCATGTTGATCGCGGCATTGAAGTGAACGGGCGGATGCAGACTTCCGATTCCGATATCTATGCCGTCGGAGACTGCGCTGTCGTCAACGGGCTTTGCGGCGGACTCTGGGAAAGCGCGTCATTGCAGGGTAATGTCGCCGGAGCCAACCTGGCGGGCGACGATAAAACCTATGCGTGCAAACTGTACGGCGCAACGCTGGCCGCCTTCGGCACCTCGCTGTTTTCCATCGGCGATCTCGGTACCGGTGACGGGAAATACGATCAGATTGCGGAGTTCAACGAGCTGAGCGGAAAATATCGCAAGATTTACTTCAAGGACGGCAAGGTGGTCGGCGGCGTACTGCTCGGCGACGTGAAACTGACCAATCCGCTGCTGCTCAGCGTCACCCGCGGCCTCGACACCGAAACCGCGCTGGAAATGATGAAACTATAGGCTGAATGAAAAATTCGCGTTCCGCCTAAAGAACTTTACTGCTTTCCGGCGCGTTTGAGTTGGTCGCGTTCACGGCTTGTCAGCGAGTGCATACCTTGCTGCGCGGCTTTGTCGAGAATACGGTCGATCTCGGCGCGGCTGACGGACGGTTTTACTTTGGCTTTAAATTTTTCCTTAACCTTCCACAGCAGGTCGGTACGTCCGGCGACGGTTGCGTAGACGTAACCGGCGATGGCTCCGCCAAGGTGCGCGGCGTTGGCGATGTGTCCGCCGGGGCCGGCCAGCGTGTGCATGAATTCATACGCGCCGAGCAGGAGAACGAAGAGCCACGCTTTGATCGGCACGAAGGGCAGGAAAATGAGGATGAGTTCGCGGTTCGGGTAGAGCGCGGCGTAGGCGCCGAGAATGCCGAAGACGGCTGCGGAGGCTCCGACGCAGACGGCGTAGTGCGGGGAAAGCAGCGACCAGCCGAGTCCGCCGAGTACGCCGCTCAGGAAGTAGAGGGCGAAAAAGCGGTTTGTGCCGAGTGTCCGTTCGGTTTCCGGGCCGAGGAAATAAAGCCCCATCATGTTGGAAAGCAGATGGCCGAATCCCTGGTGGATGAACAGGTAGGTGATGAGCTGCCAGACGGCGAAATGCTCCATCCATCCGGCGCGCAGGGCTCCAAAGGCGCTCAGAGGAAAGTGAAAGATGTGTTCAATGACGTAGGCGGCGATGTTGATGATGAGAAGCATCTGGACGCCGAAAGTCATTTCAGTCGGATTGCCGGAAATATCCTGGGTTGCAGTTCGCATGCGGAGACAATAGCCGATTTTTAATGGTTTGCAAAAGCACGGGGTTTGAATTAGTTTCTCCCCCCAATTGCAGAGATTCAGGACAAAAAATGGCAGATATTTTCGTAAAACCTTTTGATGAGCAGCGCAAACCCAACGGGCGGTTTGTTAAGACCGGACTGATTGTACTGACTGTAACCGTAGCTGTGATTGGACTGTGTCTGTGGATGGACAGCCGTTCAGCCAAAGCGCTGGTTGAAACACCTGCCGCGCAGGAAGATCCGGTTGCCCGGCCTGCCGACGTTCCGGTTCCGGCACCCGCTGCTCAGTCCGCGATGCCGGCACCCGCGCCTGCTGCTCCGGCGGCTCCGGAAGCCGATTATAAGGCCCAGCAGCTTTTCGCCCGCGCTCAGAGTCTGGCCGCCGCCGGCAATCTGGTGCAGGCTCGCGATCTGCTCAGTGAAGTGGTTGCGACCGCCACCGAGGAAAATGTGAAGAACAACGCATTACGCGTTCAGGGCCGAATCAATATCCAGCTGTTCCTTTCACCGGCACCGATGCCTGAAAAAAAGACCTATATTGTCCAGCCCGGTGACTCGCTTGACAAAATCGCGCGTCTGAACAAGACCACGGTTGAGCTGATCCGCAAAATTAACAAAATTGACAACAACCTGATTTATCCCGGCGGACGCCTGCTCATGCCTGCCGCGCCGTTTGTTGTTCAGGTGGATAAATCCGTTAAAACCGTTGATTTGATGATGAACGGCAAGCTGTTCAAACGGTACATCGCCGGACTCGGCGTAAACGGAAAAACTCCGGCCGGAACGTTTCATACTGTCGTTCACCAGACCAATCCGGACTGGACCCAGCCGGGCGGGGGAATCATCCCGTTCGGCGATCCGCGGAATATTCTGGGAACCCGCTGGATGTCCATTCAGGACGCCACCCGTCCGGATATCAAAGGGTTCGGGATTCATGGAACGCCGCTGCGCGACAGCATCGGTGCCGAAACCAGCAACGGCTGTATCCGCCTGCTGAACGAAGATGTCGAAGAACTCTACCTTCTGATTCCCCGCGGAACGGAAGTTGTCATTAGCGAATAACCAGCCCGGGAGTTGTGCTATGCCGCCTTTTACACTGTCTTTTGAAAAACCTGTGCTTGAGCTCGAGAAGAAACTTCACGAGCTGGAACACTTCAGCAAGAAGCAGGATATCGATGTCTCGCACGAGATCGAACGCATGAAGGAAAAGATTGCGGCGACCCGCG
>JBGAJP010000061.1:0-11548 GCA_044224855.1 Pontiellaceae bacterium | reverse complement strand
TATTTTCCTTTCTTTCCATCCCACGTAATCCGGAACAGGGCCCAGTGGTCGTGGGCCTTTAAAATTTCCGGGATGGCGTCGAGGTCGATCGTCACATCGGGTTCCGGAATGGTGTGGGTCGGGGTGGTGGTTTCGGCGACAGTTGCATCGCGCTGTTCGGTAGCACTCATGGTCATTTTCTCCAAGTCAGTTATAGGCCTGACATGCCGGCGATCCGTAATTGGATCGTGGAGATTATCGTTGAGCCCAAGGACGAGATCACGGAATCTGGGACGGTTTAAATCGGCAGATTTTGCCGCAGGTGCGCCCGGTTTAAATTGGCAGATTTTGCCACTTTAATACCTTGATGATTGGCACTGGGTTTGGAAGCGTACAAGGGTAATAGGAGTGCGATGGCATCTGACTTAAAAATACGAACATATCCGGAAGCACAACGCGTCCTGCGGGAGAATTTGGCGGCCCATCAGCGGGTGCATCATCCTGATTTTACTGCTGAGGTTATTGATTGCCTGGTTCGTTATGTTCTCGGGTTATCGGAAGAAGGCTGCTTCTGGTCGCTGGTCTGTTGGTTTAACACCCTTGAGCCACATGACTCTATTTGGCGTGAGTTTTACTTCAGGGAGGGTGGGGAGGATGCCGGTGCCAGAACTAGAGATGTAGAAGCCTCGTTGGGACAAATCAAAAAAGGCATCAATCATTTTTGTGACGCAGGCCCGCTGCTGAACGACGCATTAAATCTGTTGGAGGTGCGTTACCGGGAGAGGTTGAATGCCCGGGGACCAGCAGGATCTGTTTCTTTGCCGCCCGGGTGCAATCTGATAACAGAACTTCGCGACGCAATCAAAGACAGCGCGGATGAACTCGTCGGCATGGTCAGGAGAGGCCCGCCCTCCAAAAACGATTACTTGATAGAATATCTGCTAGCCGTTTTTCGACATACCTTTCCGGCGGTCCCCCCTACCGGCAACACGGGTAATACATTTGAGTTGATAGCTCAGGCTGTGCTGTCTGCATGTTTCTATTATGAAGGGAATACCCGGCCGCTGACTGTATCCGCACTCGCAAGTCGTGTCAGGAACTGTGTCGAATCTGGCAGGGTCTTGTTTGAATACGTGGCAGCTACGGATTCATTTGTCGCGACGGAAGAAATGAAGGCAGAGACCGGCAGATGATGTGAGGTCTTAGCGGCGGGCATCCAGATAGCGCTGTACCGATGCTTTGGTGATCCGGATCTCTCTGCCGACTTTCGTCGCTTCGAGTCTCCCCGCCCGGCAATAGTTGTCCACACTGTCCTTTGACTTTTTGATGGCCGCTGCAACCTCGTCCCGCGTCATCCAGGTGCGCTCAACCTTTGGAGTTTTCCCGGCACTCTGAACCGCAGCAGGCGTTTCTTCTTTTCCAAGGCCTTTGCCTGTCTGCAGGGTAATTGAGAAGTTCTTCATATTCGATGGTCTGGGTATCGCTAATAGAAACCCGCCGCGCTTTCCTTCTACGAGTAATGAACGCGGATGTCCCAGCACGTCTTCAGATGGAAAGCTCGCCGGACACTGGATCTGTAACAAATGCCGCCTGCTTTTCAACAGGTCATCCGCAGGTATTTCGGTGTCCCAAGGAAATGCCAGGATACTCTTGGGGCCGGGGAAGAGGCGATCCAGAGTAAGCGGAGAAGCAAACTTCTCGAACATCAGCGGCCATTCTTTGATGCCAGAGAGCAGCGGAATCTTGTCGGCTTCAACACGCTGGGAGTCCAGTTCTTCTTCCTTCGCCGAAGTAAAGAACGGTAGCGATCCATGACTCGAAGCATTTCCGCATCCGCAGATCAGTATGACCTGTCGGCCATTAGTGAAAGAGAGCAGGGCTTCATAGAACAAAGAGAGAGCTTGGATTGTGGACTCCTTTAGAATCTTAGAGCGCAGGGCGTCCGGGTGTTTCCGGGCATCGTTGAGTAGGGCCTCATTGAATTCGGCGAGCGGCAGCAGTTCATTCAAGTCATCGGGTGGGAGCAGGAAGCGTTTGGACGGGAAGAAAATGATCTGTTTGTACTGAGCACAGTTGCGCAGGCCTTGGAGCACCCCCTTCATGTCGTCGGGGTGGCGGTCCGCCATCATCCCGGTCATATTGCCTTCGCCCCCTATCACCAATAAAGTTCGCATGGGGGCGAGGATAATCAGACGGAGCAATAGGTGCAAGGCGGGGTGGATAGAAAAAGGCCCGCATATTTGGATGGTGGGTTCGAAGGCCGAAATTTGTACCCTATTTGTACCTTTTTTAAAAGGTAAAACGCCTGTCGGAACGAGTGGGGGTCAGGTTAAGAAGACGTTATGGAAACCTCATTTGTAGCCTTTAAATATTATGGTTTAGTGAATACTAGAAGTGGTGGCTGGAGGCGGACTTGAACCGCCGACCCGCGGATTATGATTCCGCTGCTCTGACCAACTGAGCTACCCAGCCAATAAGAAAGGGCTGAGAACATAGAAAAAGCCGTTCCGGTTAGCAAGAGCAATGTGGTAAGAATCCCTGCACATGAACCTTATTCTTATCCATCCGCACGAAACGAACCTTGAAGGCCGTGTACGTCTTTCCGGCGAACGGGCAGAGCATATCCGCAGTGTGCTGCGCGCCGGGCCCGGCAAAGCACTTCGCATCGGCCTGATCAACGGACCGTTGGGCTGCGGAACGGTTGAGGAAATCTGCGGCAAAGAAGTTGTTTTACGCTGTGCATTTGAAACGCATGTTCCTTCCCGCCCGGCTGCTGATCTGATTCTTGCGCTGCCGCGTCCCAAGGTGATGAAGCGTCTATGGGCTCAGCTCGCCGCGCTCGGCGTCGGACGCATTATTTTGGTCAACGCGGAAAAGGTGGAGCGGTTTTACTTCGACAGCCACGTTCTTGAGCCGGACTTCTATACCGAACGGCTGGTCGAAGGCCTTCAGCAGGCGGGTGACACGATTGTGCCGGAAGTCCGGATCGTCAAAGAACTCAAGCCGTTTCTTGAGGACGAATTAGATGAGATATTCCCGGCGGATGAGATCCGTCTGCTCGCCGACCCGTCCGGGGTGCAGAATATTTTTCAGTGTTTAGAAAAAGGAAATACGCTTGCGCCGCGAAGCGCTGTGCCGAAATGCAGTTGTCTGGCGATTGGACCCGAGGGCGGCTGGACGCCTTATGAACTGGAGCTGTTCGCCTCGCACGGTTTTGAAATATTCCAGGCCGGGGCGCGTATTTTGCGTACCGATACCGCCTGTATTGCGCTATTCAGCCTGATTTCTGAGATCCAAAGGAGGCGGAAATGAAACAACTCCTGCTGTTTTTTCTGACGGCCTGCACTTTGTATGCTGAGGGCTGGAAAGTTGAAAAAATCGCGGACGGCCTGCTTTTTACCGAGGGGCCGGTCTGGTTGCCGTCCAAACAGACGCTGGTGTTCAGCGATGTACAAGGCAACACGCTTTACCGGTGGTCAGAGAAGGGCGGACTCGCTGTGTTCCGCCGCCCGAGTGAAAACGCCAACGGCAATACGCTGGATTCGCAGGGTCGGCTGGTCACCTGCCGGCATAGCGCGCGCGATGTGGTTCGTATGGGACCGGACGGCTCTCTTGCCGTACTCGTCTCAACGGCGGATGGGAAAAAGCTCAACAGTCCGAACGATGCAGCCGTACAGGCCGATGGAACGATCTGGTTCGCGGATCCGCCATACGGAATCAAACCGGTGCAAAAAGAACAACCGTTCAATGCGGTGTATCGCCTGGATCCCGGCGCGGCGGAGCCGGTTCCGGTGGTCACCAATCTTAACTTTCCCAACGGACTGGCATTTTCGCCGGACGGGAAGTTTCTCTATGTCACCGAAAGCGATTGGCGGATTAAGCCGAATTTTATCATGCGTTATACGATGACAGCGGGAAAAATACCCGTAGAGGGTGTGCGGTTCTGCGAAGTGGCGGACGGCGCGGCAGACGGAATGCGGGTTGCTGCCGACGGGCGACTTTTCTGTACAAGCGGACTTGGTGTTGAAATTTTTAATACGGATGGGAAAAGAATCGGCATTATTCGCACCCCGTCGCCGGCATCCAACTGCTGTTTCGGACCGGATAACAGGACTTTATTTATAACCGCTCGCACGGCTGTATATCGTGCGGCATTTCAAGGAGACATCTGTGATTAAACTGCTCGCCACCGGATTCGGTTTTGGGAGAAGTCCTGTTATGCCCGGCACATGCGGAACGCTTTGGGGAATTCCGCTGGCATGGGCGGTTATGCAGCTTCCGATGCTGTCACTTCAGATTGCGGTATGCATCACGCTGACGCTGCTGGCAGTGCCAATCTGTGCGGCGGCTGAAAAACAGCTCGGCAAAGGTAAAGACCCCGGCTGTATCGTCGCGGATGAATATTGCACGCTGCCGATCGTCTATCTCGGCCTGCCGCTCACGCCGTGGGTGCTTGTATCCGGCTTTGTTTTTCACCGCATCTTTGATATCGCCAAGCCGCCGCCGATCCGGCAGCTGCAAAGTCTGAAAGGCGGTACTGGAATCGTGATTGATGATTTTGCTGCCGCACTCTTTGCTCTGGCTTGCAACCAGCTGCTGTTCAGCGTAGTTTTACCTGTATTCAAATAGACTGAGTGCGCACGACGCACAAGGAGGATGTAATGAGCAGAATTAAAACGGGCAATCGGATATTCATCTCTATGCTTTTCACCGGCGTGCTTTTTGTTGCGGCGGAATCCCGTGGTGATGATCAACCCTTCCGGGCATCCCTTTCTGTAAAGGCTGACGCAGTGCGAACCCGCGACAGAACAAAAACGGTCGATCAAAAGGCGACTGGCACGGTAACGACGGTTGCGGATATTGAAACGGAAACCTGCACACTGGAAATTGAAGTTTCAAACGAAGCGAAGCAAAGCGGCACCTACCAGTTGGAATGGTATTTTATCTCTAAAAAAACATCGCCTAAGGGAGAGGATGAGCTGGTTATTATGGATGCAGGGGTAGCTCCGGTCACCCTTGATGCGGACGCGAGTACCGTAAAAAAAGCAGTGTCTAAGCCGTTCATCTTTACAACCAAAGATGTTGAGACTGAGAGTAAAAAGTCAACCTCCGGGCCCGGTATTCCGCGGCGAACCCGCAGTGGAGATGAATATTCCGGATATATTGTTCGAATAAAGGCCGGCGATGAAATCCTCGACACACAGAGCAATTCATCCCGGTTTCTGAAAGATGAATGGCTGGAAAAGTGTGCGGCATTTGTGCCGGCTAAGGCGGCGGCACCCAAAAAGAAAAAATAGACGCCGCTATTTCGCTTTGATGTACCGGATCATCACTTTTCCAATGTCGGTGTTGTCGCGAATGCCTCTGAATGCTGCACTGCCGGGCCCGCAGGCAAACAACGGAACCATCGAGGCTGTATGATCACCGTGGACAAACCCGAATTTGTCCACGGTTTTATTTTCAACAGAACCGCCTAATACAGCAAAGCCGCCGGTTTCGTGATCGGCGGTAACGATGACCAGTGTCTGCCCGTCTTTTTCTGCAAAATCCAGACCCGCGCCGACGGCATTATCAAAGTCGGCCACTTCGCTGACGACATTTGTTCCGTCATTTTTGTGGCAGGCCCAGTCGATCTGCGACCCTTCCACCATCAGGAAGAACCCGTCTTTGTCCTGTGACAGAATTTCGAGGGCCTTCTGTGTCATTTCCGTCAGGGATACGGTGCGCTCGGCGGCACAGGGCGGATGAACCGGATAGAGCAGGGCGGCGGCTTTTTCCGGTGTGCCGATCCTGCGGAACTCTGCCGCTGTCAGGGCGACGGGCATTTTTTTCTGCAAATCCGGGAGGCTTGGATTATTGGTCGGGTTGAAATGGTTCAGTCCGCCGCCGAAAAGTACATCTACATCGCTGCCGGCAATCTGTCTGGCAATCTCTGCCGATTCGCCGCGGGCACCTACATGAACAATAAAACCGGCAGGTGTGGCATGTGTCAGCGCACAGGTTGCAGCGACTCCGGTGGATTTGCCCTGTTCTTCCGCATATTCGATCACATTTTTAAGCGGCTTTTCGTCCGGTGTGACGCCCAGTGCGCCGTTACGGGTTTTTACGCCGGTGGATAGTGCTGTGGCGGCTGCGGCCGAATCAGTCACCAGCGAGCCGGCTGACCAGGTCGTTACAAATCCGGTCACCGGACAGCGCTCTATTTCGAGCGTCCCTTTGGCAACTTTCCCGGCAGTTACTTGTGCAAGGCCCATGCCGTCGCCGATGAAGAGGATGATATTTTTCGGAGCACGTTCTTCGGCGCAGGCAGAGAACGTCAGAGCCAACAGACAGACCGGCAGAAATTTTTTCATAGGTCGGTCAGTCTAGTTCCGTCTGCTTTTATTAAACAAGCCTAGAAACTGGCTGTCCTGATCAAAGCGGATGACCGATTATTTTGAGGATGTTTTCTTCGTCAGGCTCCGTAATACATTCCAGTGCGTCGATTTGAGCCGTGGCTTCATCAATGATGGTGTCGTACCGTTCCAGCACTTCGGGATCGAATCCCTTGGTTTCCTCTGCGGTCAGTTTGAAGAGAAGCATTTTCTGGAGGAAATTATTCAGAATGTGATTCATGGCCTTCAGCGTAGATCTGTATACCTTAAGCCTCTCAGTCTCAACCCGGCTGTTCTGCTGCCGACGGTTCAGATCAAGCATTAGAAAAATGTAAAAAATCACAACAGGAAAAACGACCTTATCAGCTCCAGTTGATTCGTGTTTTTGCAGGCAGAATACAATGCCTTCGAACAGTTCCAGATTCAGACTGATGGTAACTATCCAAAGGGCAAACGCCGCACTCAACCCGACAGCTGTCCATTTATACTCCTTCATAAAGGCTCCTGAGTTAAAGCCCCCGGCGGGTGTCCCGGCAGTTTAAATGAAAATCCGCGAACTGAAAGACGGCCATGCCCCGATTCATGCGTAAGGACTTTCCCGACGCCCGCCGGGCGCGCTATTCCCGGTAAGCGAAGCTGACATCGGCTCCGGCCAGCCGCTTCCATTTTTTCAGCTCACGGCGGAATTCGAACCGGCGGAAGAAAAAGAGCGAAATCAGTTCCCAGGTGAAAACCCACGACCCGATGGTCAGCCCTTCGCGCAGAACGGCAACCAGCAGCGATCCGTCCTGTATCCGGCCGATCCATGTCGCCGCCGTTAACAGCACGGCTGCGACGCACAGATTGATTAATGACAGCCTGTGAAGCCGCCGCAGAATTTTCCGGGCGGCAGCCACCTCGCAGATCAAATAGGTCGCAAGCCCTTCGCGCGTGCTGCACTCCTTGGCGTCATTATAAACCTGCACCGGAGCCTTAAACAGAAGCTCCACTCTGTTCCGGAGCGGAATATCGTTGGAGCTGTCCTCCAGATAACGCCGCAGATCGGGATTCAGGTCGCGCCGTTTATAGGGCGCGGGATCCCATTCATTGAAAATATCTTCGTAGCGGTCGAGCGCTGTTTCGATCAGAAACGCTCCTGTATCCGGATTCTGCTGATAGATTTTCTTAAGACCCGCGTCAGAAGTTTTCATGGCAAACACCCCCTTCTAACGGGAGTACCCTACCATTTTCTTCGCCTTGAAAGCCAACTTTTGCTAGAACGTCTGCCCATGAGCACCACCGATACAATCGCCGCGATTGCAACACCGCCCGGACAAGGCGGGGTCGGCATCGTGCGCATCAGCGGCTCCGGTGTCTGGGGAATTGCCGACCGGATTTTTCGATCTGCAGAACTTCCTTCACTGGCGAAGGGCGGGACTTTCCTCCACGGCAAAGTCACTGATGCTGCCGGCGCGGAAATTGACGAAACGCTCTGCCTTATCTTCCGCGCTCCTAAAAGCTACACCGGCGAAGACACCGTCGAAATCCAGGGCCACGGCGGGCCGGTCGTCCTGAAAAAGATTCTGCGCCGCAGTCTGGAAGCGGGTGCGCGCATGGCCGAGCCGGGCGAGTTTACGAAACGCGCTTTTCTGAACGGGAAAATGGATTTGGTGCAGGCTGAAGCCGTTGCCGACCTCATCCATGCCCAAAGCGACCGCGCCGCCAAAGCGGCGCTCGAACAGCTCGAAGGCGGACTCAGCAAACGGTTCAACCGGCTTTACGACGGACTCATGGAAACCGCTGCCAATATTGAAACCACGCTCGACTTCGTCGAAGACGAGCTGCCGGACGACGTTTTTCAAAACCTCGGCAGGAAACTGGATGAAAGTTTCCAAACCCTGGAAAACCTGCTTGCTACCTGGGATGAAGGCCGCCTGCTGCGCGAAGGAGCAAGAGTTGTCATTCTCGGCCGTCCGAATGCCGGTAAATCCACGCTCTTTAATGCGCTGCTCGGCCAGGATCGCGCTATCGTAACCGCTTTGCCCGGCACCACACGCGATGTTCTCGAAGAAACCTTCGTCCTCGACGGCGTTCCGCTGCGCATACTTGATACCGCCGGACTGCGCGAAACCGAATGTCTGATTGAGCAGGAAGGCATCCGTCGCGCCCGCGCTCACTCAGCCTCTGCCGACATCGCCGTTTACCTCATTGATTCCTCTCAGCCGGTTGCTCTTGAAGACGCTGAACACCTGGCCAAACTCAATCCCGAACGAACCGTGGTTGTTCTCAATAAGGCCGACAGGAAAATAACCAACAACCAATATCCAACAGCCAATATCCAAATGGTGGAAACCTCTTTAACTACCGGTACCGGGATCGACGAAGTCAAAACCGCCGTTGCCGCAAAACTCGGCGGGCTTTCCCGCACTCCGGCGCATGCGGTCATTTCCGAACGCCACCGCAATCTGCTTGAAACCGCGCGGGCTGAATTAATTCAGGCACGCGAACGGATTGCCGAGGGCGGGGAATTTTCTGCTGCACCGGCAGCTGAACATCTGCGTACTGCACTCGAAGCGCTGGGACAAGTCACCGGCCGCGTTTATCACAACGAACTGCTCAATAATGTTTTCTCCCGCTTCTGCATCGGGAAATAAGGAGCTGTAATGAAAACCATTCTGATTACAGGCGGAGCGCAGGGCATCGGTCGCGGATGCGTTGAGCATTTTCTGAAATCCGGCTGGAATGTGACGGCAGTGGATCTTCAGCCGATGAAGCCCGGCGACCGGCTGGAAGCTGTTCTCGGCGATACGTCGCTTGAAGTTACGGCGAAGCAGGCGGTGGCGAAAACGATTGAGAGGTTCGGACAGCTCGATGCACTGATTAATAATGCGGGTGTCGGAATGCTCGGAAAATTCAACGTCGAAGAGCTGCCGCTTGAAGAATGGAACCGTGTGCTCGGCATTAATCTGACCGGCTGTTTCCTGATGGTTAAACACGCCGCGCCGTTTATTCGCAACGCAAAAGGCGCAATCGTGAATATCGCTTCGACCCGCGCGCTGATGTCAGAGCGCGACACCGAAGCCTATGCCGCATCAAAGGGCGGGGTGGTCTCGCTGACTCATGCGCTGGCGGTCAGCCTCGGGCCGGACGTTCGCGTCAACTGCATCAGCCCCGGCTGGATTGAAACGCGTAAAAACGCGCAGCATAGCGATGCCGACCGGGTGCAGCATCCGGCCGGGCGCGTGGGCGTTCCGCAGGATATTGCCGAACTGGCGGACTACCTGATCTCTGCCGGATTTGTCACCGGCCAGAACTTCGTCGCCGACGGGGGCATGACAAAGAAGATGATTTATGTGGAGTGAAGCAACAGAAGAAACGAACTTAGATAAAGGGACGTTTTTGGTGGTTAAATTTTGTCCCTAATTTGTCCCTAAATTAGGCGGGTGGTTATGGATGGGGAAGAAAGGGCTCGCAGAGGCAGGGTATCTGATAAAACCCCTTATAATATTGATTAAGGTGGTTGTTTGAGCTGGTAGACGCGCTCGGGCTCGAACCGAGGACCCGCTGATTAAGAGTCAGCTGCTCTACCAACTGAGCTACGCGTCCACTGAAAAGAGAGCGGAGAAGTTACTTTGTGGCTCGCGGCAACGCAACAAAAAAGCTTAGTTCGGGTGAAATCGATACGTTACGGAGTTCGCTGAACACCTATTTTATAAAACCCCTGTTCGGCGGCGTTTTGGAGGCTGCCGGTGAAAAGGTTTGATGTCCACGGCACGTTGCTTTCCACGATCTGGAAACCGCTCAGCAGATTGCTCGTCCAGTACACTGTGTAAACGCGGCCGGTGATTCCCTGCCACTGCAACGGCTGGCCGGGCGGCATAGAGATTTTCAAAGCAGAGTTTTGATTAGTCGGATCGGTTCCGGCGATGTATTCCTGCCAGGCGGACAGGCCGTCGCCGTCGTTATCGGCCAGCGCGGCGCTGTCGTTTGTCCCCAGCCCGTGCTGCGCCAGCCACCAGACAGGCGCATTGTTTGTCACCAGGTCTTCTGCAAAAACAGCCTGAACGGTCATGTCGGAGGTGATTTGTATGTTCGTGGGTGTTGCGGTTCCTGTGAGGTCGCCGGTCCACTGCACAAAGTGATAATACGGATTTGCGGCAGCGCTGAGCTGAACAGTTGAACTTGCCAGATAAGTTCCGCCCGTTGAGCTCACAGAGCCCCAGGCCGGGTTGCCGGACGTGACGGTGAGCTGCCATGTATTGGTTGTTAATTTCCGGAATGGAATGTTGGCTGTGCCGACGCTGACATAATCATTTGTCGTTACTGCGCCATCTGTTCTCCGAACGTAGTAGAAAAGACGGTAATCGCCGTTCGGCAGATCCGCGTTTTTCACATAAAATATTCCGGGATCGACGCTGTTCTGCGTGATGGTGACGAGGTTTGTTGACAGCGGTGCCGGCGAATAATCCGCGTCTGTGGTGGCGTTTGTCCGGATTTCCACCCGGTATTCCAGATTTGTGGTCGGTGCGTCGACGGTTACTGTAGAGGTAAGCACTCCGCCGGGCGTGGTGATAATTACATCCTGTGCGGCGGTTTTGTTATTCAGTTTGATGGCAGTCACTTGCGGCGCGATCAGTTCCGGAGCCGCCGTCCCGCCCCAGTTTATGCGCATGGCATCATAGGAAGGCGTCGGTTTCAGATTTTCATCCAGAATCGGATACCAGGTGTGCGTGACACGGAATCCGCCTTGTGCGCCTTTGAATACAAAACCGCCGAAGCACCGGTTTTGCTGAGATAGAATACTGTTCGTATAAAGCGCGAGGAGCTGGGTGTATTTGTCGGCGCTGACCGGCTCAATCGGCGCGTCCCAGGAGGTTTTGTCTGCCGGCGACTGCGGCGGGCGGAGGAAATATTCCGTGATAAGGCCGGGACCGTTCCATCCGGCGGTGACCATTCGCGCGGTTATATTGCTGATGCCCGGCTCATAGGCGTTTACGCCGATGATATCCACATCAGGAACCCAGCGGCGGACGCCGATGAACTTGTTGGTGTTTGAGCCTGCGTGAACTGTCATGCAGGGATGATAATGGTCGGTTTCGCGGATATATCGCGCGATCTGCTGCACCGCTTTATAAACCGGTTCGAGGTTGGGGTGGGTTGTCGGATCAATTTCGTTTCCGATGCTCCACGCCAGAACCGCTTTATAGTTTTTATAG